>JALYOC010000019.1 GCA_030857095.1 Myxococcota bacterium
CTAGCTCAGCCGCTGATCCCGGAGACCGATCAGTGGCGTCCTCGATTGCCTGCCGGATGACCTGGGAGCGGGTGGTTCCGCGTTCCTTGGCCAGCCGGGCAACCTTCGCCGCCAGGCCGTGCGGCAATTTGAGGGACACCAACTGGCTGGTGTTGCGTTTCGTACTACCCGTTGGTCATGACGGTAATACGACGAGGGGGCGGGTGCCAGTGGGCGGCCGGCCGCGAAAGCTGCTTCACGGCCGGCGGCCGAGACGAACTACCTCGCGCCCTGCCGGAGCTCGTTGGTGGTCTTGGCCAGCACCGCGCCGGAGAGGTTGCCGGACGCTCCCAGCTGCAGCAGGTAGGTGCCGGAGACCTCACCCTTCTTTGCGGTGCCCAGCCCGATCCGGTAGAGGCCCCGCTCGATGGCCTTGTCACCGCTGCTGGAGCTCACGCGCAGCAGCGCGTTGGTCTTGCGGCCCGACGGCTGCTCCGGCAGCTCGTTGGAGTCGTCGTTCTCGCCCAGCTTGGTCCACGACGCGCACGTCTGGGCGACCTCGGCAGGGTTGCTGATGGTGGTGCAGCGCTCGAGCAACACCCACGGATCGAAGAACTCCTTGCCGTCCGCGTTCGCCGAGTATCCCGGCTGCTTGATCGCCATGCCTTCGGCGGCGGGCAGATCCTTGGTCGGGGAGACCACGCGCAGCCCGAGCTCCGGAGCGGCGTTCGGCAGCCACAGGTAGACGTAATGCACAGGCCGGTTCTGGCGAGTCTCGTCCGGCTGGGTTCCGGGCGCGATGTACCCGTAGTAGCTGACCAGGCCGTCGTACGGCGCAGCCGCATCCTGGGTCGCGCCAAACTGGGACAGGCGCGCGCCCGCGCAACCCGAAGCAACGACCAACACCGACGAGAGGAATGCAATCCCAAGCTTCATACCCGCTCCTTTGAGTCCGACTGTGTGGCGGCGGGATAGGGGCTGGCCCAGCGGGCCGCAAGAGCAATTGTGTCGGGCTGCATACGGCCGACAGATGCGGACGCCCAGGTCCACGTTAGCGATCAATCAGAATTGAGCAGAGAACGTGCGGGCCCAAAGGCGCTTGACCGGTATCGGCAGCCGGAGGAGAAGCCCGGGACCAGCGCGCGTTCCCCCTCCAGACAGTGGCCGGAGGGTGGGGCGCAAGCCAAACGGAGGAATACCATGCAGTTTTCGAAGCTCTTTCGGATGTCCCTGCTCGCCGGCTTCACGGCACTGATCGCCGCGTGTGGTGGCGAAGAAGGCACCTGCCAGACTTCGGTCGACTGCGCCCTCGGCGAAACCTGCAACATCGGGACGAACCTCTGTGAGGCGGATCCCCAGGCAGACACCTGTACCCGGCCGGGCACCTGCCCCGGTGGACAGATTTGCAACGTCGCCACCGGCGAGTGCGGGTTTTCTCTCTCCTGCAGCACCACCAACGCTCAGCCTGACGCCTGCGCCTACGGCCAGTTCTGCAGCACCTCGAACTGCGCCGAGGTCCCGGTGCCCGCCAGCAGCTGCACCAACTTCGCCGGGACCGGCCATACCGTGACCTGGGGCACCGGCAAGACCGGCCCGGTCATCTACGAACTCACCCCGCAGGCCACCGTCGCCGGCGGGACCTTCTGTGGTTCGGGCTTCCGTTACCGCGTCGACGTGAAGGCGTACTGGGGGGCGGACGTCTTCCCGGGCGACGATCGCACGCTGGAGGGCAACCTGCACCTGGTCGGCCCGGACGGCGTCGAGATCCCGGCGGCCAACACCGTGCAGAACGTCACCACCACCAACTCGGGCAAGAATGTCACCTTCACTGTGAACTACTGCCGTAACGTCAACGCCACCTACTCCGCCGGCATGCACTTCACCGACGGCAATGAAGTGTGCATCGCCTTGCCTGCCCAGTAACACCGGTTTGAAATGAAGAGCGTCGGGCTCGCCTCCTGCGGGTCCGGCGCTTTTTCGTGCGGGGAGGGTGCTGCGGGTTTGTGCATCGCTGCGTCGCCAGCGGCGTGAAAGGCGACGCAGGGGAGCAGCGCGGTCCAGCTCTCTCTCGGCTCGCCTCGGTGTCACTTCCGAGCGGCGGCGAGGGCCTGGGTTGCGCGCAGGTCGCCCGCCACCGCGCGATGGCCGGCGCCCGAAGTGGAGACTCCCGCCTGTGATCGCCCGGGCGTAGGCAAGGGTGAATCACGGCATGCGGGGCGGGCAGCCTCCGGCCCGAAAGACAGGCCCGAACTCGCCCTGCGTGTCGTACCAGGCGTCGTAGAGCGCGCAGCCAAAGACGTTGCGATCAGGAGGACACGAATCGCCCGATCTCCGGCCGTCATACTGGCCAATCCACCCCTGCACCGTTCCGTCGTTGCAGGTATTGGCGATCAACCGCGCCACCGGGCCAAAGGTGAAGGTCTCACCCGCGATGATGGGCTTGGTGGTCAACGCGGCAATCGCCGCGGCCAGGTCGATGGTGGCCTGCGCGTCGTCGCCCTCCGGATACAGATGCGGGCTGAGGAAGTCCTGGTGCGCGTGGACCAGGGTGGAGTTGTTGAATGGGTTGGACATCCCGAAGGCGCCGACGCCGACCGTGACCAGGTGCTGGGGAACCTCGGGGTCATGCTCGGCGGCGCGGATCGCCTCCACCATCCTCGCCACCCACTGCGCCGCCGCCTCGCCCGCAGTCCGGGACCCCAGCGGCGCGGCGGTGACGTACTGACCAAAGCAGGTGCCGTGGGTGCCGCGGACCGGGTCGGCGCCGTAGTCGCAATACTGATTCGCTGGCACCGTGGTGTAGCGGGCCAGTCCATCCGTTTCGATCCCGCCCCCAGAGACGTACGGTTCGTTCATCAGGTCATAGGAGAAGGCGCCCGGGCTGTAGCGCAGCGCGGTGGCAATCGCGTTCCACCAGACCGCCTGGGTGTCCCAGTGTTCGCCCTCGTCGGTCTGCTCCGCGATCCAGCGCGGGTTGTCCGCCGGGTAGAAGTAGTTCAGCCCGGTGACCATCACGTACAGCCCGTGGTCCTCGGCCAGCTCGATCACCCGCGCATAGCGGGCCAGCGCCTCCCGGTTCGGTGTGGCCGCGTCGCGCAGGAAGGTGTGCAGCTGCAGGTGCATCCGGAGGGTGTTGGAGAGGCCGTCTGGGGGCGCGAGGTTGGTGAGGCGCTGGAGATCCGCGGCGATCAAGGCGAACCCGGCCTCGCCATAGAAGTGATCCTCGACCAGGAGGTTCGGCTCCAGCGCTCCGGTGGGCGCGACGTAGTTGTTGCCCCAGACGATGAACCGCTCGCCGGTGGTGAGCTTCAAGTGCCGGGTGACCTCCGGATCCACGATCACCCACGGCAGGTTCGTCGGCGCCGCGGTGGTGAACGAGGTGGGTGGGTCGCACTCTGGCGGACTGCCACCCGCGCTGCGGCACAGCCGCTGGCGGTACTCGGTCCCGGGCCGAAGGCCGCTGATCCACTCGACCAGCGAGGAAAGGTCCGCGCCCGAGTTCACCCCGCGGGCAGGGGTTGGGGTCCACGCGGTCTCGGTGGCGGTCCGATACTCGAACCAGGCAGTCCCGGCCCCGGCCGTCCCTGTGCCCTCCAGGCGCGCCCAATAGCGGCCGACGGTGGGCGCGGTCTTCGGGGCTTCACACCCCGCGGCGATGAGGACGGCGAGAAGGATCAGGGGCTGCTTCATGCGGAGACCTCCAGGAGTTTCGCAGCTTCGCGTACCTTGCCCATTTCCGGTACTGCGGGAGGGGGCGTGAAGAATTCCAGGGAGACAAGGACGCAGCAGGGGCGTCGCGTTGAGATCCGCGCGACAGGTTGCTTATGTGCCGCGCTTCCATGGCCGAACCAACCGCAGGAGCGAACGAGTCATGGGTCGAGAACAGCCTCTTCGAGGGACTGTTCCGCGCCATCCCGCCCACCGCGGCGATGAAGCCGGAGGCCGCCCACGCCTATTCCTGGCGAGCGGCGCTGACCTATCTCGCCAGCCAGAAAACACGGATGGTGCTCGTAGGGCAGCCAAGCAGGCATCGCCTCCCAAGTGCTCCTTGCGGTCCCTCGCCTGGATGGTGACCGTTTCCGGGCATGATCGAGCACACCCCGTGGTCGGAGGCTGGCGTCACCCGCGACGCGGCCGAGCGGGTTTCGCCCTTCCTGGTCCATGAGCGGCGTCGGGCGGAGCTGGCGCGCCATTACCTGCCCAAGCAATACGTGCTGTGGCCGGGCAACAAGTGCACCCTGCTCCGGGACGGGGTGGAGGCCTTCCCGGCGATGATCGAGGCCATCCGGGCTGCCCAGAAGAGCATCCGGCTGTGCGTCTACATGTTCATCGATGACCCGGTGGGAGACCTGTTCGCGCGCGAGCTGTCGGCGGCGGCCCAGCGGGGGGTGGAGGTCACTGTCTTCTATGACGCGCTGGGCTCGTTCTGGACGGCGCGCTCCTTCTTCCAGCGGATGCGCGACGCCGGGGTGGTGGTCCGGGCCTTCAAGCCGTTCTCCCTCAAGTTCTTCCGCTCCATGGTCTCTCGCGACCACCGTAAGTTGCTGGTGGTGGACGGGGAGCTGGCCTTCACCGGGGGAATGAACGTCGCCGCGATGTGGGCGCCGCTGGCAGAGGACGGCGGGGGTTGGCGGGACGATGTGCTGCGGATTGAAGGCCCGGTGGTGCAGCAACTGGAGCGGCGGTTCTCCGCCACCTGGCGGCTGCACGTGAACCAGCGGCTGGTCCGCTTCCGCGACCTGCTGCACCGCCGCCGCACCCGGCCGCTTCGCTACCGGGGGGACACGGCGCTGGCGGTGCTCTCCACCCGGCGGGGAATCTACCGGGCGTACCTGCACGCCATCGAGAACGCCCGCAAGAGCATCCAGATCGCCAACGCCTACTTCGTGCCCGACCGCCGGATGGTGCAGGCGCTGCGGGACGCGGCCGCGCGGGGGGTCAAGGTCGAGCTGCTCGTCAACGCCCGCTGGGACCACCCGCTGCTGCACCACGTCTCCCGGGCCTTCTACGACCGGCTGCTCCCCTCCGGGATCCAGATCTACGAGTGGTGCTCGGGGATCCTGCACGCCAAGACTGCGGTGGTGGACGGGATCTGGGGCACGGTGGGTTCGTTCAACCTCGAACGGACCAGCTTCCGGCTCAACCACGAGATGAACGTGGCCTTCGCCGACGCAAGGCTGGCCTCGAAGCTGGCGGAATCGTTCGCCCGGGACACCGCCCAGTGCAAGGCGGTGGTTCCCGGGGACTGGCAGCGGCGGCCCCGCTGGCAAAAGGCGCTGGAACGCTTCCTGTACCTGTTCCGCAAGCTGGTCTGACCCGGCTTCAGATCCAATTGCCGAAGTTCGGGGCCTTGCTATGAGAGGTCCCGATATGACCGACACGTTCAAGACCCAGGGGCAGCTGCAGGTCGGCAAAGAGAGCTACGAAATCTTCTCGCTGGCCAAGCTGGCCCAGCAGCACCCCGAGGTGGCGAAGCTGCCGTACTCGCTCAAGGTGCTGTTGGAGAACCTGCTCCGCTACGAAGACGGACGGGTGGTCAGAAGCGAGCACGTCCAGAAGCTGCTGGCCTGGAACCCCAAGGCCGAGCCGGACACCGAGATCTCCTTCCATCCCGCGCGGGTGCTGCTTCAGGACTTCACCGGCGTCCCGGCGGTGGTGGACCTGGCCTCGATGCGCGAGGCCCTGGCCAAGATGGGCGGCAATCCAGACCGGATGAACCCGCTGTTCCCCGCCGACCTGGTCATCGACCACTCGGTGCAGGTGGACTCCTTCGCCTCCACCAAGGCGGTGGATGAGAACCAAAAGCTGGAGTACGAGCGCAACAACGAGCGCTACCAGTTCCTCCGCTGGGGCCAGCAGGCGTTCAAGAACTTCCGGGTGGTCCCGCCCAACACCGGCATCTGCCACCAGGTGAATCTTGAGTTCCTGGCCCCGGTGGTGTTCCAGGAGGGCAAGCGCGCCTATCCGGACACCCTGGTGGGCACCGACTCGCACACCACCATGATCAACGGCCTGGGCGTGGTGGGCTGGGGCGTGGGTGGGATCGAGGCGGAGGCCGCGCTGCTGGGTCAGCCGATCACCATGCTCATCCCCCAGGTGGTGGGCTTCCGGCTCAAGGGCAAGCTGCCCCCAGGCGCCACCGCCACCGACCTGGTGCTGACCTGCACCCAGATGCTGCGCAAGCGCGGCGTGGTCGGGAAGTTCGTGGAGTTCTTCGGCTCCGGGCTGGGCACGCTGTCCCTGCCGGACCGCGCCACCATCGCCAACATGGCCCCGGAGTACGGCGCCACCATCGGCTTCTTCCCGGTGGACGCCGAGGCGCTGGCCTACATGCGCTTCACCGGCCGCAGCGAGGCCCAGGTGGCGCTGGCCGAGGCCTACTGCAAGGAGCAGGGGCTGTTCTCCACCCCGGACGCCCCCGAGGCCCAGTACACCGACGTGCTGGAGCTGGACCTGGCCTCGGTGGTGCCGTCGCTGGCCGGGCCCAAGCGTCCGCAGGATCGCGTCCCGCTCTCCGAGATGCAGGGCAGCTACCAGAAGCAGCTGATCGAGATGCTGCGTGGCGCCGGCCCCAGGGGGGAGGAGGACGGTCCCTCCAGCCCCAACCTCAAGCCGGGCTCGGTGGCCAATGAGCCCCCGGTGAAGGACCTGGCCCGCATCGGCGCCTCGGTGGATGTCAGCCAGGGCGTGATGAGCTACCGGCTGGGCCACGGGGCGGTGGTGATCGCCGCCATCACCTCCTGCACCAACACCTCCAACCCGGCGGTGCTGATCGCCGCCGGCCTCCTGGCCAAGAACGCGGTGGAGCGCGGGATCGACGCCAAGCCCTGGGTGAAGACCTCGCTGGCCCCCGGCTCGCGGGTGGTGACCGAGTACCTCAAGGAGGCCAACCTGCTGCCGTACCTGGAGGCGCTGGGCTTCCATGTGGTCGGCTACGGCTGCACCACCTGCATCGGCAACTCCGGTCCGCTCCCCGAGCAGATCTCCGACGCGGTGGTGAAGGGGGACCTGGTGGTGGCCGCGGTGCTCTCCGGTAACCGCAACTTCGAGGGTCGGATCAACGCCCATGTGCGGATGAACTACCTGGCCTCTCCCCCGCTGGTGGTGGCCTACGCGCTGGCCGGAACGGTGGACATCGATCCGGACAAGCAGCCGCTGGCGCATGACCGCAACGGCAACCCGGTGTACCTGCGCGACATCTGGCCCACCGACGAGCAGGTCCGCGACTACATCCGCAGCGCGGTGAAGCCGGACCAGTTCCGCAACCAGTACGCCCACGCCATGGACGGCGACGAGCACTGGCAGAAGCTGGCCGCGCCCAAGGGCAGCGTCTTCACCTGGGACCCCAAGTCCACCTACGTGCGCCGGCCGACCTTCTTCGACGACATCCCCAAGATCCCGCACCCGCTCAAGGACATCTCCGGCGCCCGGGTGCTGGCGTTGCTGGGGGACTCGGTCACCACCGACCACATCTCCCCGGCCGGCAACATCGCCAAGAACTCTCCGGCGGCGAAGTACCTGATGGAGAACGGCGTGGAGCCCAAGGACTTCAACTCCTACGGGTCCCGCCGCGGCAACCACGAGGTGATGATGCGCGGCACCTTCGCCAACATCCGGATCAAGAACCTGCTGATCCCGGGCGTGGAGGGCGGGGTGACGGTCCACCTGCCCACCAGCGAGCGGATGTCGATCTACGACGCGTCGATCAAGTACCAGGCGGACAAGACCCCCCTGGTGGTGCTGGCCGGCGCCGAGTACGGCACCGGGTCCTCGCGTGACTGGGCGGCCAAGGGCACGATGATGCTGGGGATCAAGGCGGTGATCGCCAAGAGCTTCGAGCGAATCCACCGCTCTAACCTGGTGGGGATGGGCGTGCTCCCGCTGCAGTTCGAGGCGGGCAGCGACGCGGCCTCCCTGGGGCTGACCGGCCACGAGACCTTCGAGATCTCCGGCATCGCCGAGGGTCTGGCCCCCGGCGCCAAGCTGAAGGTGAAGGCGATCGCGGAGGGCGGGGCGATCAAGGAGTTCACCGCCACCTGCCGGATCGACACCCCCAACGAGTTCGACTACTACCGCCACGGGGGCATCCTCCACTACGTGCTGCGCGGGATGGCCGCCAAGGCGTAGCGGGATCCTGGAATGAAGGGACGCCTCCCGCCACCCACCCGGCTCTCCGCCGCGGAGGCGCGGGCGTTCCTGGTCGCGCATCACCACCTGGGCCGGCCCCGCTTCTCCAAGGGGGAGGCGGGCGCCCGGGAGGTCTTGCGGACCCTGCGGTGCATCCAGTTGGACCCGCTGGACGTGCTGGGCACCAACGCGGATCTGGTGGCGATGGCCCGGGTGGAGGGGCTGAGCCGCGGGGACGTGTACCGGGCGGTGTATCCGCACCACGCGTTCGAACACTTCGCCAAGGAGCGCTGCATCCTCCCGGCGGACGCCTTCCCCTACTACCGGGCCGCGGCGGCGCAGACGCCGTGGTGGAGCCTGGGCGAGCGGCTCAAGCGGCTGCCGCCGGGGGTGGTGGAAGAGGTGCTGGCCGAGGTGCGCGAGCTCGGGCCGATCACCCCTGCTGGGCTGACCGACCGCGGCAAGGTCCAGGCGATGGACTGGAACGGCTGGAAGGGCACCGGCAAGGCGGTCTCGATGGCGCTGGAGGTGCTGTGGACCCGCTGCGAGGTGGTGGTCTGCGGCCGCACCCAGGGCGGCAAGCTGTTCGATGTTCCGGAGCGGGCCTTCCCCCGGGTGGTGGCGCGTCATCCCTCGGAGTTCAACCGTTGGGCGGTGGCCGAGCGCGTCCAGGCTGCGGGGCTGCTGGCCAAGGGCGGCGGTCCGGCCTGGTCCATCCTGGGCAAGGTGAAGCGGGAGGGGATCCCGGTGGAGTTGCTGGAGGAGGGCGTGGTGGAGGAGGTGGTGGTGGAGGGGGCCTCGCGCTCGTATCTGGCCCCGGCCGGCTTCCGTTCCCGACGCCTTCCCAAGCCGGACGGGAAGGTGAGGCTGCTGGGTCCGCTGGATCCGATGATCTGGGATCGCGCGCTGATCAAGCAGGCCTTCGGCTTCGACTATGTCTGGGAGGTCTACAAGCCGGCCCCCTTGCGCCGCTGGGGCTGGTACGTGGTGCCGCTGCTGCAGGGCGATGCCTTCATCGGCCGGATGGAGGCCGCGGTGGAGGGCAGCGTCCTCAGGGTGAAGAAGCTGTGGGCGGAGCCGGACGCAGTCTGGGACAACGACGCGGTAGATGAGGCGCTGGCCCGGCACGCGCGGAGCTGCGGCGCGGTGAAGGTCTCCCGGCCCAAGCGGGTGCTGGGCAGCAAGAAGACTGTCAGCACCCGCGTCCGCGGTTGAATTCGCCCGTCGCCATTTGCGGTGCTGGGTGCTGGAAGCCAACGCCTCCGACCAGCACCCAGAACGTCAGGAAGCTGGGAAGCCGAGGCCGTCGCGGATTTCCTCGGGGCTTAGGACCCGATAGGTCCCGACCGGCACGTCGCAGTGGATCTTCCCGATCGCCTCCCGGTGCAGCTTCGTCACCGGCAGGCCCAACTCTCCCAGCATCCGCTTCACCTGGTGGTTGCGTCCCTCGGTGAGGGTCAGCGCCACCACGCCCGGTTCGCGGAGCACTGCCCGGGCCGGGCGGGTGGGACCGTCGTTCAGCTCCATCCCCCGGCGCAGCGGCTCCAGCTTGGCGTCGGTCACTGTCCCCAGCACCTGGGCCAGGTAGGTCTTGGAGAGGTGGGTGTCCGGATGGGTGACGTGCGCCACCACCCGCTCGTCGTTGGTGAACAGCAACAGCCCGGTGGTGTTGCGATCCAGCCGGCCCACCGCGTGCCAGTGGAAGCGGGCGTGCTCGCGGCTCAGCACCTTGCCCAGCTCCTGGAACACGGTGCCCACTCCGCTCTGATCCACCGCGGAGGTCACCACCCCTTCCGGTTTGTGGAAGGCCAGCACCAGCACCGGGGCGGCCAGCGACACCTGCCGGCCATCCAGGAAGATGGGCACGTCCGCCGGCACCGGCGCCAGTGGCTCGCGGACGGTCCGGGTTCCAATCCGGACCCGTCCGGCCTTGATTGCTTCTGCCGCTTCAGCGACCGAGAGGAGCCCGGCGCGGGGCAGCGCGCGTCCGATCCAATCTGGCTTCCCCTGGGGTGAGACGGGGCGCTCCTTGCCCGCGGCTCGGGCGGCCTGCAGCCACTTGGGAACCTTGGGGGCCTTGGCCATCTTGGGGTTGCTACCAGGTGTCCTTGGACCGTCGCATCGCCTTCTTCTCGCCGGTCTTCTTCTTGCCTGTCAGCCGGCGCTCCTTGGAGCCGCGGGTGGGCTTGGTGGGCCGGCGCGGCTTGGGGACGAAGGTCAGCTGCTTGAGCCCCTGACGAAGCCGCTCCAGCGCCACGCCGCGGTTCTGCAATTGGCTGCGCCGTTCGGTGGCGGTGACCGACAGCTCGGTCCGGGGGTGGCTCATCCGCACCCCGCTCTCGGTGGTATTGCGGTGCTGGCCGCCTGGCCCGCTGGCGATGAAGAACTCCACCTGGCACTCGCCGGCCAAAGCGTCGTCATCCAGGGCCAGGGCCCGGCGGGCCTCGGCGCGTCGTTGGGGGGATACCGGGATCATTTGCCTCTCCACAGTCGCAGGCTGCCAGCGACGGTCAATCTCTGTCCGCCTGACGGCCCCGGGAAGACCTCCCCGGGTGGGGGCTGTGCGGAAAGCCGCCAGGCGGGTGGGCGCAGACGGTTTAGATCCTCCCTCCGCCTCGTCCGTTGAAGCACTCCGTCCCCTTCCGGAGTCACCCATGCGCACGATGCTCGCCGTCACCGTGGTCCTCGCCCTGTTTTCACCCTCCGCCCAGGCCCAGTACTCGCGGGCGGCCGGCCAGAACGCACCCACCCAGGCAGTGGAGCGGGAGGTGCGGGACCAGTCCACCGGCAAGGTGATCAAGCAGACCTTCGTGGAGCCAGTGGCCAAGGACGGCCACGGCAACGCCCGCGGCAACGACTTCGACCTGGCGGTAGACGGGGCGTTTGATGGTCAGACCATCGCGGTGATCCACCTCTACATGGATGGCCAGTTCGACTTTGGCCTCCCCAAGCAGGCGCTGAAGGAGAAGGGCTTCTCCCTCTACCGGTGGGTAGGCAAGGCCCCTTCGCCCAAGGAGTTGGAGGAGGCGCTGAAGAAGTCCTGCCAGCTGTGGATCATCGCCGACAGCCAGCGGCACCTGAACGACGAGCACGCCACGATCATCAAGCGCTTCTTCGACGCCGGCCACGGGGTCTACATCTGGGGCGACAACGAGCCGTACTACGCGGACGCGAACTTCATCGCCCAGAAGCTGTTCGGGGCCAGCATGAGCGGGAACCTGATGGGGGACCAGACGGTGGGGCTGGAGAAGGCGAAGGGCGGGCAGACGGTGGGCCTCAAGCGTCGTCACCTGCTCTCCACCGGGCTGGAGTACATCTACGAGGGGGTGACCATCGCCACCATCGCGCCCAACGATGCGCTGCAGCCGCTGATCTACGGCTCGGCGGGCAACCTGGTCGCCGCCTACTACGAGAAGAACGGCAAGCGCGCGATCCTGGACGGAGGCTTCACCCGGCTCTACGTGAAGTGGGACACCGCCGGCACCGGGCGCTACGTGAAGAACGCTGCCGCCTGGCTGGTGAACGCCGAGCGCTTCGGTCCCATGGTGCTGGGCCCGGCGGCGCGCGCCGAGCAGGGCGGGGCGGCGGGCGGCTCGCGCTGAGAACGAAAAAGGGGACAGGCTACATTATCGACGCAGCGAGTCGGTAATGTAGCCCCTTTATTGAAGCGGGGGGTCGAGGTCCGCAAAGCGACCGATCAAGCTGATCCCGGTGGCGTAGCGGATGATGAATCGCTCGCTGGCCAGGGGCAGCGCCTCCGGGAGATCGGGCCGGCTCCGCTTCAGCTCGCGGATGTAGCCTTTGAGCTCCACCGGCTCCTCGCCGATCCACACCCAGGCCTGGACGTGCAGCGGTGGGGCGACTTGGAGCAGCGATCCCTGGGAGAGGAGCTTGTAGGAGGTGAGCTCGAACCGGGCGGGGATCACCAGGTCGTTCTTGGAGTTGCTGCCCACCCAGATGGTGGCCCCGGGGAGGAAGCGGCCCCCGGCGATGGGCGCGGCGCCCTCCAGGGCCGCGAGCACCAGCGGTCGCTCAGCGAGCTCCCGTGCGGGGTGGAGATGGGGATCGTTCATGGGATCGGACCCAGGCTAGCTTCTCCTCCACGCTGGGTCTGCGACGCTGTACTCCGGAAGCGTGGTCCGGTGAACGCCGCGCTCAGTCCCGGGTCACTGCCTGCAGCACCTTCTCTCGGCGCTGCACCAGCAGGCTCTCTGCGCGGGGGAGGCTGGCGCGGTAGATCATCCAGGCCAGGGCTCCGCAGAGGGCGACGGTGAGGAAGGTCCTCGCGTCGGTCCCGTCCTTCCCTTCCAGTCGCAGCGCCCACACCCAGGGCAGGGCGCCAATGCTGGCGGCTGCCACCCCCAGCATCGAGGCCGCGAAGGGGAGCTTGTCCCTCCGCTTGAGGGAAGCGTGGAACTTGGTGGGGAAGGTGAGCGAGAGGAAGTTGCCCGCGGTCAGCAGCACCGGCAGCAGCGAGGCCACACCCGCCAGCGCGCAAGCCAGATCCCATGCGGATCCCTGTCCGAAGTAGACCCGGTAGAACGCCGCCACCAGCAAGGCCAGCCCCGCGGCGGCGCCGGCGTGGACCCGGTTCTTGGCGCGCAGCACCTGGCCCAGCTCCACCGGGGCGGCCAGGATCGCCGCCAGCCCGTGGCCGTCGTAGGCGAACATGTTCTGCGAAAAGGTGGAGGCGATCACCACCGCGCCGTACAGGCACAGCCCGCCCATCACCCAGGCGTCGGCGCTGGCGCCCAGGAGGTAGACGAACAGCTCCCGGCCAGAGAGCAGCTTGAGCAGGATCGCCAACAGGAACGGCACCGAGGCCAGCAGCCGGGCCCGCGGGTTGTTCCACAGGTCCAGCGCCTCGCGCATCACCAGGGTCCGGAACTGGGTGGGGGTGCTGGCAAATGGGTTCCGGCTCCGCCCCTGCGCGGAGGGACCCGATCTCCCCACCCGGTTGTAGAAGCGCAGCAACAGCCGGTGGGCCAGGTACAGGCCCAGCCCGGAGAAGAGCAGGGTGCCCACGATGTCTGCCACCGCGGTGCGGACCCTGCCGTGGGAGAGGGCGATCAGCGAGTCGCCGAAGAACCCGGGCGGCACCCGGGACAGCGCCAGCGCGGCGTTGACCAGCACGGTGAGGTCCATTGCCCCCGCGTCGCCGGCCACCGCGTACAGCCAGGAGACGTCGATCTGCGGGATGAACGACGCGCCCACCAGCAGCAGCAGAAAGCCACCGCCGATCAGCTCCGCGTTGCGCTCGTTGCGCAGCACGTTGAGGACCAGGTGCAGCCCCACCCGGCTCCAGGTGGCGTTGAGCATCACGAAGGCCACGAAGGACACCGCGCTCAGCCAGGCGTGCGCCAACGGGTGCACCGAGGCGTAGCCCAGCGCGGCGCCCACCACCGGGGAGTAGAAGAAGATCGCCCGCGGCTCCAGCAGCGAGGCCAGGGTGGAGGCGATCATCAACCGGAAGGGGGTGATCGGATAGGCGGCGTAGCGGGACAGCTCGCTGTGGTCGTCCACCCCGGCGGAGAGGATTGGCCAGGTGCACCACACCGCGGCGGTGACGAAGCACAGGATGTTGAGGATGAACGCCTCCCACGCCGGCTGGGTGGAGACGAACTGCAGCCGCATCATCCAGTAGAAGCCCAGCCCCAGGGTCAGTCCGGGCGCCGACGAGGCGGCAAACGCCAGCACCGCCAGCGCCCGGCTCTGCCGTTTCCCGTTGAAGCCGATCGCCAGCCGCAGCCCCCACAGCAGCCACAGGTGCTGGAGGAAGCCCGGCGCGTGTGCCCGGGTCGGACTGGAGGCGCTCATGCGGTCTCGCGGCGACGAAGGTCGGAGGCGGCCGGCTCCTCCGGCAGCGGGGCGCCGTAGAAGCCCAACCGCGCGTTGCGGGAGGCGGGCACGCCGATCAGCGTCTCGAACACCCCCTCCAGGCTCCGCGCCGAGTGCCGCTCCTTCAGCTCCGCCACCGAGCCCTGGTCCACCATCCGCCCGGCGCGGATCACCCCGGCGTGGGTGGCCAGCCGGTCGGCGATCTCCAGCACGTGGGTGGTCAACAGCAGGGTCACCCCGCGGCGGGACAGCTCGGTGAGCAGCTCGCGGATCACCCCCGCCGCCAGCACGTCGATTCCCTCGAAGGGCTCGTCCAGGAACACCAGGTCCGGAGCGTGGATCAGCGAGGCGGCGATCGCCAGCCGCCGGCGCATCCCCTTGGAGTATTCGCCCACCAGCGCACCGGCCTTGTAGGTCAGCTCGGTGATCGTCAGCAGCTCCTCGGCGCGGGCAGCGGACTCGTCTCCGGAGAGGCCGTACATCCGTCCACAGAAGGTCAGGTACTGGCGGCCGGTCAGCCGCTCGAACAGCGACAGCTCCTCGGGCACCACCCCGATCCGGGTCTTCACCGCCACCGCCGAACGGCCGGCATCCATCCCCAGGATCTCCACCTGGCCTTCGTCCGGGGCATAGATGCCGGTGAGGATGGCGATGGTGGTGGACTTGCCGGCGCCGTTGGGTCCCAGGAAGGCGAAGAACGCCCCCCGCTCGATGGTCAGGTCCAGGCCGGAGACCGCGGCGAAGTCACCAAACCGCTTCACCAGTCCACGGGCGCGCACGGCCGGAGCCGCCGCCGCCATCGGGTTCGTCATGCTCCGGAGAAGACCACAGCGGGCGGGTGCCTGGGCATCCGCCGCCCGGCGGACGGTAGCCAAGCTGCCCACATCCGGCAGGGTTTCCCTCGTCGGTGCCGGTCCGGGCCTGCGCGCGCCACACGGTCGCTTGACCGGACCGCCATTCACCTCCATTCCCTCATCTCCGATGCCCGCCCCCACTCCGCCCCAGGCCGACCTGATCATCATCGGCGGTGGCGCCTCCGGCACCGCGCTGGTCCGGGCCCTGGCCGCCTCGCGCCAGGCGGGGGCACCTGCGCTCCGGGTGGCGCTGGTGGAGCGCACCGCCTCGCTGGGCCCCGGCCTGCCCTACACCGAGACCGCGGACGCGTTCCACACCATGGGTCGGACCGCCACCCTGCGCCGGGACAAGGGCCTGCAGTTGGAGCGCCGGTTCACCGCCGCTGCGGCCCGCCTGCGTGAGACCGGGGCGGTGCTGGACCTGCACACCACCACCGAGGCCACCGCTTTGAGACGCGACGGTGATGGCTGGGAGGTGGACGTCGCAGGGGGACCGCTGAAGGCCCCGCGGGTGGTGATCGCCACCGGGCACTGGCACGTGGCCCGGCTGGCGCACCTGCGGCGCTGGGTGGACTGGCGCTGGGACGTCCGCGCGCTGCACGCCGCCATCTCCGACCAGGAAGACGTGGTGGTGCTGGGGATGGGGCAGTCCGGCCTGGACGCCGCGCTGTCCCTGGCCGAGCGCCGCCGGCACCTTCCCCGGCCGGGACGGATCCAGCTGGTCTCCCGCACCGGGCTGCTTCCTTCGGTGTTCGGCCAGGTCGCCACAGCCAGCGCGCCCTTGGCCACCCGCAATCTGGAGTCGCTGCTGCGGTCTTCGAACGTCCGTCTGACGGACATCGTCGCCGCGGTGCGCGCAGACACCCTCGCGGTGGCGGGTCCCCGGGCACGACTTCCGGACTGGGATCTTCCGGCGGTGCGCGCCCACGCGGCGACCGCCGATCCGCTGCGCTTGTTCCGGGAGGAGCTGGCAGCCGCCCAGGCCTCCCGTGTGGCGCGGGAGGAGATTCCCTGGCACCCGGTGCTGTGGCACGGGATGCACTTCTTCCATCCGCTGATGGCCCGGCTCTCAGCGGAGGATCGCCTGCTGCTGGCCGACTGGTGGACACCGGTGATGCGGCACCTGGAGGCGATCCACGTCGGCGCCGCCAGCCGGCTGCTGGAGCTGATCGACGCGGGGAGGATCAGCCTCACCGGTCTGGGAGACTCACTCTCGCTGGGGGAGGACTCCACGGAGGTCTGGGTGCGCGGGCCCCGGGGCGAGGCGCGCGGTCAGCGGCTGCTGGACACCCGCGGTCCAGATCCCCGGCTGGCGCTCTGTGATGATCGCTTCCTCCACTCGGTGCTGGCCACCGGAGCGGCCGCCGCGGGGAGGGCGCCCTTTGTCGAAGGTCCGGCCCCGCGCTCGGTCCCAGACGGCTGGAGCGTGGAACACCGCGGCGGCGCGGACTGGCTGATCACCGGGGGGTTGTGGGTGGACCCGGAGACCTTCGCGGTGCGGGACGCGGAGCGACGGTCGCATGGGCTGTACACCCTGGGGCCGCTGACCCTGGGCCAGTTCCCCTTCTATGCTGGCCTGTGGGCCACCGGCAGGGCCGCGGAGCGGATCGTCGCCTCGCTGGACTGACCGGACCCGGTAGGTGCAATCACCGGGCCCGGAAAAGTAGCCTGTCCCCTTTATTGGCGGGACGCGTCGGCTAGAGCGCCAGCCCCAGCTCCTTGAGGAAGGTGCGCAGCGCTTCGGAGCGGACCTCCCGGCGCCGGCGGGCCGAGGCGGCGTGCAGGGTCTCTGCCACCACGTTGGCCGGGGTGTTGCGATCCAGCAGCCAGGCGGTCCGCCCTTCGATGGCGATCACCGCGGTCTCGGTCTGCTGGAAGCGGCCCACCCCCAGCAGGTGAGGCGCAGGACCCCGCTCGCGGACCGCGGTCAACAGCTCGCGGGCCGCCTCCGGGGTGAGCTCGGCGTTGAACAGCACCAGGTCCAGATCTCCTCCCGCACCCTGGACCGCGCTCAGCTCCGGCAGCGGCACCAGCTCCACCCCGGGCAGTAATGAGGGCAGCTCCAACTTCTCGAAGAGGCCGATCCGGATCGGTGACTTGCCTGGCGGCTGGAAGGCGGTCAGCAGCGCGGAGACCGCGGCGTGGGCGGGGCCGTTGGCCGGCGCCTTCTTCACCAGCTCCTGGGCCAGCTCCACCAACATCCGCTCGCCCCGCTCGGCGATCCGCAGCAGCTTCTGGCGGGAGAGGGCGCTGGAGACGCTCTCCCGCAGGGTCTTCACCTCCCGCACCGGCTTGAGCAGGTAGTGGGTGGCGCCCACCCGGATCGCCTCCGCGGCGGACTCCGGCGAGGGGTAGCCGGTGACCACCATCGCGTCGATGCCCGGGTACTGCTGCCGCGCCTGGCGGATCACCTCCAGTCCGTCCTGGTCGGGGAGGTTCTTGTCGCAGACCAGGAAGTCCACCTTCACCTTCTCCAACAGCTTGAGGGCAAAGGCGGCGTCGGCGGCCTCGTAGATCTTGATGTTCGCCACCGACTCCAGCACCGCCCGGGTCATCCGTCGCACCGCGGGCTCGTCCTCCACCAGCAGCACCGGGTTGTTGCGCTCCTCGCGCACCAGCGGCTCTAGCTGGGTGAACGCCCGCCCCCGGGCCTCGGCCCAGGGATCCAGCTCCGCCGACCGGCTGTGCGCCACCTCCGTCTGCAGGGTGGCCGCCACCGGCGCCACCTCGGCGCGCGCCGCTCCCTCCCTGGGGAGGAGGATGGAGAACGCGGTCTTGGCGCCGTCCGGCAGCCGGGCGGGCTCCACCAGGTTCAGGTCGCCGCTGGGGCGCAGCAGCTCGCGCGACAGGTACAGGCCCAGCCCGGTGCCCTCTTCCTTCTTGGTGGTGAACAGCGGCTCGAACAGCCGGTCCCGGATCGACGGATCCACGCCTGACCCCTGGTCGGAGATCAGCAGCTCCACCCGGTCCCCCTGCACCCGGGCCCCGACCCGGATCACCCCCGGACGGCCCTTCTGGGCGTCCCGGGCGTTGGCCAGCAGGTTGATCAAGGCGTGCAACAGCTGGCGCCGGCGGGTGACCACCCGCGGCAGATCGGAGGGGAGGTCGCAGACCAGCTTCACCCCCGGGGGCAGCCGGCTGAAGTAGCGGGAGGCCTCGGCCACCAGCGGGCCCAGCTCGCAGGCCTCCTCTTCGGTGGAGTGGGTCCGCAACAGCGCCGCGTGGCGATCCAGCAGGTCAGCGATCCGCTGCGCCTGGCCGGAGATCTCCCCCACCCACTCACCCACGTAGGGCGAGTCCGGGGTCTCCTTCATCAGCTCTGCCAGCCCGATCAACGGCGAGAGGCACTGGCGCAGCTCGTGGATGAAGGCCGCGGTGCCCAGCGAGGCCTCGGCGAAGGCCGCCGAGCGCAGCACCCGATCATGCAGCTGGCTAAAGCCGCTGCGCAGCTCCACCGCGCGGTCAAACAGCAGCCGCTCCCCGTCCGCCAGGGTGTTGCGCACCGAGTGCAGGGCGGCGGGAGGCTGCGTGCCGGGATCGTGGACGTCCAGGGCGCGCAGCGCGGCGTCAATGGCGGGGGTGGGCTTCATCGCTTTACCTCAGGTGGGGCTTGGGGGGGGCGGCGGGGAGGACGACGGTCACCGTGGTGCCGACGTGCTCCTCGCTCTGGATGGAGATCTTGCCGCCGTGGTTCTCCACGATGCGGTGACAGATGGACAGCGCCAGGCCCTTGCCTGACCAGGACTGCTTGGTGGTGAAGAAGGGATTGAAGATCCGCTCCAGGTTCTCCTTGGGGATCCCCCGGCCGGTGTCGCTGACCTCGATCATCACCGCCTGACCGTCGATCACCGAGGTGGCCAGGGTGATGCTGGGCTCGCTGCGCCCGTGCACCGCGTTCACCGCGTTGGAGAGCAGGTGGCCGAACACCTCGCGCAGGGCGGGCTCGTCGCCCAGCACCAGGGCGTTGTTCTCCTGGAACTTGCGGGCCACCTCGATCCCGCTCAGCGCCGTCTCGCGGGTGCTGACCACCTTCTCCAGCACCCCGTGCATGTCCACCGGGTTCAACCCACCCCGCTGTGCCTCGGACAGCGCCTGCAGGTCGCGGACGATGTTGGAGATCCGCAAGGCCTGGTCCTGCATGTCGGCGAGCATCCGGTAGGTGGGGTGCTCCTCGGAGGTGTCCATCAAGAGCAGCTGGGCGTTGCCCAGGATCGCCGCCAGCGGGTTGTTCACCTCGTGGGCCAGCCCGGCGGAGAGATCCCCCACCGCCGCCAGCCGCTGGCTGCGCAACAGCTGCTGCTGGGCCAGCTTCAGCTCCCGGGTGCGCTCCTCCACCTGTTCCCGCAGCTCCTCGTTGAAGCGCACCAGCTTGCGGTTGGCGTCCTGCACGCTGTGGCCCATCTCGTTGAAGGTCTTGGCCAGGTGGCCCAATTCGTCGTCGCGGCGCAGCACGATCCTGTGGGCGAAGTTGCCGCGGGTGAACTCGCGGGCACCGTGGGCCAGCGCCGCCACCGGGCGGGCCAGGATCTGGCTGAGCACCGGCGCCATCACCAGCACCAACAGCAGCGCGCCCAGCAGCACCCAAGCGGTGGCCCGGAAGAGCTGATCCAGCGGCGCCATCGCCTCCGCCCGGGGCCGGGCGATCACCGCCGCCCAGCCCGGGCCGGGGACGGTGCTGTGCGCGGCCCGGTACAGCACCCCCTCCGCCTCCAATTCGATGATCCCCTTCGAGCCGGCCTGGAGCACCCTGCCCATCGCCGCGCCCAGCGGGTGGGGGGCGGCCGTCCCCTCGGAGGAGCCGTCGACGATCACCCTCCCGTGTCGGTCCAGCAGGAAGGCCCGGGTCCCGCGGTCGTACAAGGAGAGGTGCTGGCGCAGATCGTCCAGCCGCAGCTCGGCGGCCAGGCCCAGCCCGCCGCCGGCAGGAGCGGCCACCACCACCGCGATCGCCGCGCTCTGGCGGGGTCCGGTGAAGTAGGGCTCGGAGAGCAGGTACCGGCGCGAGCCATTGGCGGAGGCCAGCACCTGGGCGGCGCGGGCGTAGAAGGTCGCCGCCTCCTCCGCGCTCACTGTCTCGTGCCGCTTGAATCGCGGCTCCTGACGGGCGAAGGCCTCCGGGTCGTCCACGAACACGGTGGCCTGCACGTTCCCGCCCGCGTCCAGCAGCGCCGCCACCGACATCCGGTCCCGGCGCAAAAAGGCGCGGGTGAGGAAGTCCTGGGTCGCGGCGGCCGAGAGCGCGGAGGGGTCCTCGGAGGCCAGGGTCAGCGCCAGCTCGTCGCCCAGCGAATCCAGGTAGCCCTGGGTGTACTCGGCCTCCGCCTGGGCGGAGCGGGTGTGCAGCGCCTCCACCGCGTCCGAGAGCGCGCGCTCAGAGGTCCGGTAGGAGAGCACCCCGGCGATCGTCACCGGCGCCGCCGCAGCGAAGAGCAGCAGCAGCAGCAGTTTGCGGCGGATGGTCATCCGGTCACCCGGGGGAAGCAGCCCTGCGCGTGCACTGCCTCCAAGTACGCTGGGTGCAGGGGTCCGGTCGAGCGGTGGACCTGCCCACAACGCCCGAACGCTTGCTCGACAACATCCCGGGCAAGCCCCGGCCTGTGGGAGAGGTGGGCGGGCATGTCAGAAGGGGAGGCGGTAGCCCAGGGCCACCGACACCGCGGAGCGCTGGACCGACAGGGAGGCCTCGGCCGAGGCCAGCGGGGTCAGGTTGAACCGGAACTGCGACATCAGCAGCCCCGGCCCCAGCGAGTAGCCTCCGCCCAGCCGCAGGTGTCCGCCCAGCGCCAGCCCCGAGCGGGTCTGCTCCGGCAGGTGGCTGAACTTGGCGCGGACATGGTGGGCGTCCACCCCGCCGCCCAGGTAGAGGTGGGCCCGGTCGTCCTCGTACAGGGTCCAGCGAGGCCCCAGGAACACCGAGGCGGAGAAGAGGCTGCCGGTGAAGGCGGTGGCGCCCAGCCGGTTGAGGGCGGTCCCCTCGAACGGCCCGCTCCAGGCGGCGGCCAGCGCGAGGGTGGCCAGGAAGCGGGGGCCCAGGGCCACCACCGGCAGATCCCCCTCCAACTCCACCGCTCCGGAGGCCACCTTCCCCAGGTTGTGCAGCCCGGCCAGCCGCAGGGTGATCCCGAAGGCGGCTGAGAAGCCGCGCACCACCCGCACCGAGGCTACGCCCTTCACCCCCCCGGAGCTGGCCACCAGCACCACCGTGCCCCGCTCGCAGCTGGGAGGGGCGTGGTACTGGACCGAAAAATCGCCGTTGCCCAGGGTGGTCACCCGGTCGAAGCGCCCGCGCTCCAAGGAGCCGCCGCCCTCCTCCTCGGAGATCTGCACCGGCAGCGCGTCCAGCCCGTTGCCGTGCGCGTCCCGGACCCGCAGCCGCACCGGCACGCTGTCGTTGCCATCGCAGGTGAGGGTCCCTCGCGCCGGCTGGACCTCCACCCGGGCCACCGCGCCGGGCAAAAGGCGCACCTGGGTGCTGGCGCTGGCGTCGGCGGAGCGGATGTCCACGTGGGCGACCCCGGCCACCGTGCCGGAGATCAGCTCGGTGGTGGCCCGGCCGCCCACGGTGGTGACCGCGCCAGTCACCGTCCCCAGTGACGAGCTGAGCTGCAGCACCGCCCCGTCCGGCAGCGGCTGGCCGGCCGCGTCGCGGGCGAAGATCGACAGCGCCACCCGGGACTGACCATCCGCCGGGACCTCCCGGGGTGAGGTGTCCACAGTCAGCCGGGGCGGGGGGATCAACTGCAGCACCAGGGTGGCCGGATTCGCGCCCTCCAAGGTGGCGGTGACCGCGCTTTGGGTGGCGGTGCCAGCGGGGGCCGAATAGCGGGCCACGTACAGCCCCCCGGCGCGCTCCTCGGGGATGGAGACCATCCCCACCTGGGTGGTCAGCTGCGGCCTCTGGAACGGCAGGCCCCGCCCGCTCTCGTCGCGGACGAACACGGTCAGCTCCGCGGCGGCCACCCCATCCGCGGGCAGTCCTCGGACGTTGGAGCGCAGCTCGAGCACCGGCTTGACCCCGGCCCGCAGCGACAGCCGGGCCATCGCCGCCCTGCCGTTGGCGGTGCGCGCGGTCAGGAGGGCCTCGGTGGGAGAGGCCCGGGGGTGGGGGAGGAAGGAGAGCAGGTGGGTGCCGGGCGCCAGGAGCAGATCCTCCACCATCCCCTCCTCTGAGGTGGCGATCAGCGCCTCGGAGGACCGCTCGCCGCCGCGGTTGAAGGTGAAGGCGAACACCGGCAGCGGGGTCTGCCCGTCGGCCACCGCCTCGCTGACGGTGGGGATCAGCAGCGTCTGCTCGGCCCAGCTGACCGCGACCGGCTGCATCCGGCTCTGAGGTGCCTTCCCCGGGGGAGTGGAGATCACCTCCGCCTGGCGGAAGGCCGGGCTCAACACCACCGGCACCTGGGCCAAGCCGGCGCCGTTGGCGCGGACCGGACCGAACAGCGCCTCGCCCAGCTTCACCTCCACCCGGGACAGCGGCGGCAGCCCGCTCAGCGACAGGACTTCCGGACGCTGCAGCTCCAGGGTCAGGGTGGCCGAGGCGCGGGTAGCCAGGGAGGCGGCGCCGCACACCAACCAGCTGGCCTCCCCGGAGCGGGGCGGCAGCAGCTCGAAGCGCAGCTCGCCGGGGGCGCCGCGCTTCTGCGCCCGCAGCGTGCCCGCCGAGCACGCGACCCGGACATCAGCCAGCGCCTCGGCGGGGCCGCGGATCACCAGGGTGGCGGCGTCCTCCCGGCCCAGCACCAGCTTTTGGGTGGGGGACTCCAGGGTCAGCGACGGGGGGGCCGCCCCCAGGGGCGGGGCCAGCAACGCGCACAGGACAGCGAGGGCGGGCGGACCTGGGCGCATGCGAACCCGGATGCGGCTAGTGGACCAGCTCCGCCTGCGGAGGTCCGACGATCTGCTGGACGGTGTTCTTGACCTTGTCCAGGTCCACCGGCTTGGAGACGTAGCCGGCGGCGCCCACCAGCTCCGCCTCCCACTCGAACCCGTAGGCGGAGATGATGATGATCGGCAGGTTGCGGGCGCGCGGCATCTTCTTCAGCGCGTCCAGCAGGCCCCAGCCGCTCATCACCGGCATCCGCAGGTCCAGCAGCACAGCGTCCGGAAGCTCGACCTCCAGCCGGTCCAGCGCCTCGCGGCCGTTGGCGGCCTGCAGAGTGCTGTAGCCCATCTCCTCCAGGAGATCGCAGATCAGCGTTCGGTGGCTCTCGTCATCGTCGACGACCAGGATGTGGGACATGGATGGGTTTCCCGAAGGCTGGGGGGCCAGCCGTCAAAGCGAGGTGAAGATGTGACCGCGCCTCCCCTCACGGAAGTGGCGGTGAACGCTGCCCGACGACTGGCTGACACTGCCGTCGGTCCTGCCTGGGAATTCGCGGGGTCATCCTGCCCGCTCCCTGACACTTCCCTGAACCTTCCGGTCAGGGGGTGCCCACAAAGGCCTGGGCGTTTCCGCCGAGGACCCCAGCAAGTTGTGTCTCGGTCAGCCCCAGGGCAAGCAGCTGTTTCAACTCTCTGTCCCAGGCATAGGGCAGGTTGGGAAAGTCCGTTCCGTACATCACCCGGTCCGGCCGGGTGCGGATCACCCCGGCCTCTGCGGGGGTGGGGAAGAAGCCGGAGACCGCCATGGTCGTGTCCAGCCAGAGGTTGTCGTAGCGCTGCAGCAGCCGGGCGTAGCCCTTCTCCTCGTTGGCGCCCAGGTGCGGAATGCACAGCCGCAGCTTCGGGTAGGCGCGTAAGACCTCCTCCACCCGGTCCACGTCGCACAGCAAATAGGGGTCCACCGGATACTCGGGGATGGAGGGTTCCCGGCCGGCGTGCATCAGCAGGGGGCGGTTCTCTTCGGCGCAGGTCCGGTAGATGGGTTCGGCGCGCGGGTCGTCGGGGGCGAAGGCCTGGACGTGGCAGTGCAGCTTCACCCCCCGCAGCCCCAGTGAGAAGGCCTGGCGCAGGATCTGGTCCGCGCCGTCCTCGCCGGGGAAGGCGGTGGCAAAGCCAATCACCCGCGGCTCGCGCCGGGCCAGGTCCGCGACGTAGGCGTTGAGCGCCGCGGACATCCCCGGCTTGTGCGCGTAGTGCAGCGCGATGATGTTCTGGACCCCGCGCTCGAACAGGAAGGCCATTACCTGCTCGCTGTAGAGGCGGTAGCGGATCGGCCAGGCGTTCTTCTCGAACCAGCGCCAGATGGCGTCGAACATCCGGTCCGGGAACAGGTGGACGTGGGCGTCGATCACCGGGGGAAGGGAGGAGGGGAGGCGCGCGCCCTCCGCGTCACCCAGGGCGGGGAGGGGACGGGGGACCTTCGAGGTCATCCAGCGCCCGGCCGGTGGGGAGTCGCTCATCGCCAGGAGGAGGCTACTTCGCGTCCGGCTTGGGCGCGTCTTTGTCCAGCCGCTCCAAGAACCGCTCCTGCTTTTCGTAGCCCGAACGCTGCAGCCGCTGGGTCTCGATCAGGTCCGCCACCTTCCCGCACGCCTGGCCCAGCAGGCGGAAGGAGTCCGCCAGCAGCTTCTCGGCGCGGTCCTGCGCGTCCGGCGCGGCCAGCTGGGTGGGGTCCTTGCGGAAGAGGGCTGGAAACTTCATGGGGGGAACTCTATGGATCCCCGCGCCAGGAGAGAAGCCATGAGCAATTTGAAGGTCGGTTTTGTGGGGCTGGGGATCATGGGCAGTCGGATGGCCCGCAACCTGGCCCTCAAGGGCTTTGAGGTCGTGGTCTGGAACCGGACCCGTCAGCGGGCAGACGCACTGGTAAAGGACGGGGCCACGGTGGCCCCCACCCCGCGCCAGCTGGCCAGCGGGGTGGACGTGTTCTGCACCTGCGTGGCCGACCCGGCAGCCCTGGAGTCGGTGGTGCACGGCCCGGACGGGTTGTTCGCCGGCAGCCGGAAGGGTCAGCTGTTCATCGACTTCTCCACCATCTCCCCCGACCTCTCCCGGACCCTGGAGACCCAGGCCCGGGAGCGGGGCCTCAGCTTCGTGGAGGCCCCGGTCACCGGCAGCAAGGGCGGGGCAGAGAAGGGAACCCTGGTGGTGATGGCCGGCGGGTCCGAAGAGGCGATGGCGCAGGCCCGGCCGGTCTTTGAGGCGGTGTCGGAGAAGGTGATCCACTGCGGCCCGGTGCCGGCGGGCAGCCAGGTGAAGCTGGCCGGAAACGCGCTGATCGCCGCCATGCTCCAGGCCTTCTCCGAGGGGCTGTTGCTGACCAAGAAGGCGGGGGTGGATCCACGCAAGCTGATCGAGGTGGTGCAGGCCTCCGGGTTTCGCTCCCCGTACTTCGACTTCAAGGGCCAGCAGATCCTGGGCCGGGACTTTGCCACCCACTTCTCGATTGACCTGATGTTCAAGGACCTGCGGCTGTTCCTGGACAGCGCCGCCCAACACCACGTCCCCACCCCGGCCGCGGCCGGCGTGGCCCAGGCCTATGTGACCGCCCGCGCCGCCGGGAAGGGCGACCAGGACATCGCCGCGGTGGTCACCGCCTACGAAGAGCTGTGCCAGACGCGGATCGGCTGAGGACTACGCCCCCAGCAGGAGGGCGCGGAGCGGGCCCTCCAGCACCTCGGTGAAGTCCCCCACCACCGCGTCCGCCCCTGCCGAGCGCAACGCGTCCGGGGAGGTCATGGTGGTCACCCCCACCGTGAACATCCCGGCGGTCTTGGCGGACCTCACCCCGTTTACCGCGTCCTCGAAGGCCACGCAGTCCCCGGGGGCGACGGCGATCGCCTTTGCCGCCGCCAAAAAGATGTCTGGAAACGGCTTGCCCCGGGTGGCTCCATCCGGCCCGACGATGGCGTCGAAGAGGGACTGCAGCCCCAGCCCCTCCACCACCAGCGCGCGGTTCAACGGCGGCGCGGCCGTGGCCACCGCGGTCTTCAGCCCCAAGGACCGCACCAGGTCCAACAGCTCCCGGGCGCCCGGCAGCAGCGCCAGGTGCGGTGCGTACTCGCGTCGGTAATCCGCCTCCTTCTCCTCCGCCAGGGCCCGGGACTCCTCCGCCGGCAGGCTCCGGCCGAACAGCAGCGGAAGGATCTCCTCGTTCTTCTTGCCGGCGTACTCGCGCTCGAACTGATCCAGGGTGGCGGCCAGCCGGTGGCGCCGGGTGAACGCCATCCAGGCCGCGCCGTGAAAGCGCATGTTGTCCACCAGGGTTCCATCCATGTCGAAGACCGCTGCTCGCACCCGCATGAGCGCCGGATAACACACGCGCCAAGCCCGGGCAGCGGGCGGGGCGGACCCCTCGAGCCGGGAGGGGTTCAGTAAACGAATTTACAGCCCCGAAAATTTACAACTTTCACAACAGGTGGGTTCACGACGAAACATTGAACTCCAAATACCGCACGAATCATGTGCTGGAATAGGGACTTAACTAAATTTTCAGGAGGGGGGATGACGCGGAACGGCAAAGCCCTTATCTTGGCTCTCACGCGGTCCCCCGGGGGCCCAGCACGGAGGTTGGACATGGCTTACGAAGGCGAGCTGGTGAAGATGGAGAATGGCCGCTGGGCCCGGTTTCAGCGCTGCGTGATCGCCAACGCGGGTCACCCCGACTCGGACGAGACCAGCCTGCTGGTGGCGATGGAGCTGGATGAGCACTACCAAGACCTGCTGAACACCGCGGAGGCCTCGCTGGAGCAGTACCGCCGCAAGGGGATCCCGGTGCAGATCCGGCTGGACCCGGAAGGGAAGGGCAAGCTGTCCTTGTCCTTCCAGCCGGAAGCAGCGTCGCTCCAGTAGCCCCAGTTCTGGACCGCGTGGCGAAGAGGGCGGGCCTGGCAGGGAGCTTGGATGCTCCCCCGGGTTCGCCCTTCTTCATTCTTCCGGACGTCCTCCCTCCGGACCGCTCGCGGCGGGGAGGGGACGTCCCTATCGTCTGGTCCTGATGAAGGACGACGACCTGATCATCCTGGTGCGCCACGCCCTTGCCCAGGACTCACACCGGGCGGGTGACGGCGCCCGGGGGCTCACCGAGGAGGGCCGCCGCAAGTTCCGCAAGCAGGCCCAGAGGCTGGCCCGGAAGCTGTCGATCCGGCTGATCGTCTCCAGCCCCCTGGTGCGCGCGGTGCAGACCGCGGAGCTGCTGGCGGAGGCGTGCGGAGTGGACACCGTGGAGATCCACGAGGCGCTGTCCCCGGGGCCCCACGCCACCTTGCGCATCCTCAAGCTGATCGACACCCTCCCGCGCGGGACCGCGGTGGTGGGCCACAACCCCTCGCTGGAGGAGGTGGCCGGGCGGCTGTTGCACCAAAGCCCGCTGCTCTACGACTTCAAGAAGGGCGTCGCCTACGCGGTGCGCCGGGAGTCCGGCGGGGGCCAACTGGCGCTCTACCTGGCGCCGGGGCGGAAGCCCGTCCGGCCGTAGCGCGCCGGGGCAGCGCCGGCTCCACCTGGAAGTGCAGCCCCCGGCCGAAGACCCTGCGGAACACCACCGCCTCCTTCTGCACGTCCCACAGCTCCAGATCCGGTGAGCCCCGGGTCCGCAGCGCGACGTTGACCGCCTGGCGGGTGACGGTGGCGCGCAGCTCGGAGACCAGTTCCTGATGGGAGCAGTCCAGCGAGTCCGCCACCCTCAGCAAGGTGGACAGCTTGCGCACCGTGCGGATCTCCAGCGGCCCCAGGCCGGCCATCCCCTTGTGGGCAGCCTCCGGGGGGCTGCGGCGGTGGTAGCGGGCGACCCTTCCCACCAGTTCCCGCTCCCGGTCCGCCAGCCCGGGGATGTCCGCGTTCTGGATCAGGTACTGGGTGTGGCGGTGGTGCTTGGTGTAGCTGACGGCGGTGCCGATGTCGTGCAGCAGCCCGGCCACCTCCAGGAAGCGGCGATCCGCGGCGGGCAGCCGGTGCAGCGCGGCCAGATCGTCGAACAGCTTGAGCGCCAGCCGGGTCACCTGCCGGGAGTGGGGTTCGTCGAAGTAGAACCGCCGGCCGATCCCCAGCGCCGCCTCGGAGAGGGTGGTGTCGCCGCCCTGGGCGTTCTCCCGGCGGACCAGGTCCAACAGCAGCCCGTTGCGCAGCCCGCGATCCACCGCGGTCACCTTCTCCAGCCCCAGGTGGCCGGCCACCGCCTCCAGGATCACCGCCCCCGCCAGCACGATGTCCGCCCGCTTGGCGTCGAAGTGCTTCTTGCGCTGGGCGTTGTCCATCCGGGCCAGCCGCTCCACCGCGCGCCCCAGCTGCTTGGGGGTGGCCTGCGAAGCCCCGTCCGAGGCGAACCCCACCACCGCGTTGATGGTGCCGGAGCTGCCCAGCGCGACCCCCGGCGCGCGCGGGATCTTCGCCGGCACCTGCTTGCGCAGCGCCTCCAGGGCGAAGTGACGCATCAGGGCCAGCCGCTTGCCGGTGACCTTCCCCTGGGAGTCGAAGACGTCGGTGAGCTGGACCGCGCCCAGCAACACGCTCCACAGGTGTTCGGGCTTCTCCCCCACAGCGCTGGCCACCTCGGTGGAGCCCCCGCCGATGTCCACGCACAGCGAGCGGCGCAGCGGCGGCTTGCCGTGCAGCACTCCCAGGCAGATCAGCCGGGCCTCCTCCTTGCCGGAGATCACCTCCAGCTTCAGGCCCGCCTCCCGCCACACCCGCCGGACGATCTCATCCTTGTTGCGGGCCTCCCGGACCGCGCTGGTTGCCACCGCCCGGACCACCGCCCGGTACCGCTGGCACAGCGCCGAGTACCTGCGCAAGGTGGCGATCAGCCGGTCGGCCACCAAGGGGGGAATGGCGCCGGTCTTGAACACGCCCTCCCCGGGACGCACCGGGTCGCGCTCCTGGTGGAGGACCTCCAGCGAGCCGTCAGGCAGCCGCCGCGCCAGCTCCAGCCGGACCGCGTTGGTCCCCACGTCGATCGCCCCGTACACCCGGTCAGGAATTGCCACCGATGCACAATATGCCTGGAGGACACTGGCCGGGACCTTCGGGGTGGAAAAGTCACGGTTCCGCCACAGTGCCCGCACAATGGGCGTGCTCCGATGACCCCGCCGATGGAACTCCAGAACCCCAAGCTGTTCATCAACCGCGAGCTCTCCTGGCTGGCCTTCAACGACCGGGTGCTGCTGGAGACGAAGAACGCCTCGCTGCCGATCTACGAGCGGCTGAAGTTCTTCAGCATCGTCTCCTCCAACCTGGACGAGTTCTTCATGGTCCGGGTGGCGGGGCTCAAGCAGCAGATCCTGGGCAACGTGGCGGAGACCGCCGCGGACGGGCTGTTGCCGGGCGAGCAGCTTGCGGCGATCTCCGAGCGCGCCCACGCGATGGTGGCCGAGCTGTACCGGACCTGGAAGGACGAGCTTCTGCCGCTGTTGGCCGGGCACCAGGTGCAGGTGCTGGGCTACGAGGCGCTGACCGCCGAGCAGCGCGCCGCCGCCAAGGTCCACTTCACCGCCTCCATCTTCCCGGCGCTGACCCCACTGGCGGTGGACCCCGGGCACCCCTTCCCGCACCTGCGCAACAAGACCCTCAACCTGGCGGTGTTCCTGCGCCGGGAGGGGCGGCGCAAGCGCAAGACCGAGCAGCGGGAAAATCTAGTGGCGGTGGTGCAGGTGCCCTCGGTGCTCAAGCGGCTGGTGAAGGTCCCCTCCGCCACCGGGCAGGCCTACTTGTGGCTGGAGCAGCTGATCGCCGCCCACGTGGTGGAGCTGTTCCCCGGCTTCTCGGTGGTCCACTCCGCCGCCTTCCGGGTCACCCGCAACTGGGACATCAACGTGGACGAGGAGGAGTCCGAGGATCTCCTCTCCTCGATCCAGGAGGAGCTGCGGCGCCGGGACCGTGGCGCGGCGGTGCGGCTGGAGATTGAGGCTGGGGCCAGCAAGGAGGCAGAGGAGGTCCTGGTCTCGGCGCTGAAGCTGACCCCGGCGGACGTGTACCGGATTGACGGCCCGCTGCACGGCCAGGACCTGGGTTCGCTGGGGGAGCTGGATCCCCGCCCGGAGCTGCACGCGGAGGCCTTCACCCCGGTGATCCCCCCGGTGTTCCGGGACGCGGAGAGCATCCTGGGGGTGATCAGCACCCGCGACGTGCTCTTGCACCACCCCTACGAGTCGTTCGATCCGGTGACCCGCTTCATGGAGGAGGCGGCCGAGGATCCGAACGTGCTGGCGATCAAGCAGACCCTGTACCGCACCAGCCTGGACTCACCGGTGGCCCGGGCGCTGGAGCGGGCGGTGGAGAACGGCAAGCAGGTGGCGGTGCTGGTGGAGCTCAAGGCCCGGCTGGACGAGGCCAACAACATCGCCTGGGCGCGGCGGATGGAGGAGAGCGGGGTCCACGTGGTCTACGGGCTGATGGGGCTCAAGACCCACTGCAAGGTGGCGCTGGTGGTGCGCAGGGAGGGCAACGGGATCCGCCGCTACGTGCACCTGGGCACCGGCAACTACAACCCGATCACCGCCCGCCAGTACACCGACCTCTCCTTGTTCACCACCCAGGAGGCGGTGGCGGACGACGTCACCGCGCTGTTCAACATGCTGACCGGCTACTCCACCGTGCCCCACTGGAAGAAGCTGACGGTGGCGCCGCTGAACCTCCAGAACAAGATCGTCGCGCTGATCGAGCGGGAGACCGAGCGCGCCGCCTCCGGGCACGGCGGGCGGATCCTGGCCAAGATGAACTCGCTGGTGGACCCCACGGTGATCCGCGCCCTCTACCGGGCCAGCCAGGCGGGGGTGGAGATCGATCTGCTGATTCGCGGGATCTGCTGTCTGCGCCCGGGAATGGAGGGAGTCTCGGACCGGATCCGCGTCTACAGCGTGGTGGACCGCTACCTGGAGCACAGCCGGGTGTTCGCCTTCGGCTCCGGCCCGCAGATGGAGGTGTTCGCCTCCTCCGCGGACTGGATGCCCCGCAACTTCTTCCGCCGGGTGGAGGTGATGTTCCCGGTGGAGGATCCGGCGCTCAAGGCCCGGCTGCTGGAGGAGGTGCTGGGGGTGGGGCTTCGGGACAACGTCAAGGCCCGGCAGCTGGGGGTGGACGGGAACTACCTGCCGGTGTCCCGTGAGGGCCCGCCGTTCCGAAGCCAGCAGGTGCTGATGGAGCTGGCCCGCCGGGTCAGCGGAGAGAAGACCCTCCAGCCGATCCGCCACGCCGCCGCCCCGGAGGTCAAGCCGTCGGAGGCCACCTTGCGGCAGGGGCCCCCGCCCTCCACCCAGCGCTGACTCCCGGGGAGGGTGGAAGGACCCCCACCCGGAACCCTGGGCGGCCTGCGGCCCTCCGCGGCCTAGAGGCCGTAGGCGCTGAGGTAGTTGAACCGGGTGCGCATGTAGATGCAGACCCGCATGTCCGCGGACCACGGGTTCTCGGGGAGCACGCCGGTCATGGTGGCCTCCACCAGGATGCTGCCCTCGGAGGCAAAGCCGGCGTCGCCGGGGAAGGTGCCCGCGTCGGTGGTGCCCGGATCGAAGAGGTAGGGCGCGATGTTCACGCCCTGGTCGCCGCCCACCACCAATCGATCGCCGGGGAGGCTGGCCGGATTCTTGGTGTAGGTGACCAGCAGCGCCGGGGGCTGGGAGGAGCCGGGCGGCGGCTCCACCGTGATGTGCGCGGTCTCGATCTGGTTGAAGTCGATGATCCCGGAGCGGGCCACCAGGGTGAACTCGATCAGCCGGATCTCGGTCTCCTGATCGTTGGAACCGCCATCCCCCCCCGCGGCGAACAGCGGCAGCTCGGAGGAGATCGGGATCGGCAGGGCGTAGCGCAGCTCCGCCCCCGGGGCGGTACCGGTGAACGGAGGCAGGTCACTGGCGGGGATGGTCTTGCACAGCTTCGGCTCCTCCAGCTCCGCGTAGAACAGCGGGCCGTTGTTGCAGGCGGAGAGGAGGGCGGCGGCGGTGAGGGCGGCCAGGAGGGGCTGGAAGTTTCGCATGGAGCAGTCCACCTAGAAGAAGGCCACGATGCCGAGTTTGAGGGAGGGAACGACGGCCCGGACCTTGAGGTCTTCGACCTCCAGGGTGGTGTCGCCGGTGGAGGTCTGCACCACCTGTCCGAAGTTCTGGACCACGCTCTGGATGTAGCTGCCGCCGGCGCGAAGGTAGAACATGAAGTGCTGCGGGCTGCCGACCTCCACCCCCAGGTGGAGGTTGCCGTAGTCGTAGGCCACCTCCTGCAGCAGCGGCACCGCCTCCGCGGGGACGTCCAGCCCCGCCTGCCGCACCAGCGGCGCCACGTCGGCGGCCCAGTAGTGACCGGCCTCCATGCTCAAGGTGGGGGAGATCAGGAAGTTGAAGGGGATCACCGTGACTGTGCCGCGAGCGCCGAAGCCGAAGCCGTTGTACGAGGCGGCCGCGCCCACCCGCAGGAACTTGACCGGGCGGTACTGCAGCCCCAGCGCCAGCCCGTCCGGGATCCCGGCGTCCAGGTTGATCCCGAACTGGGTGTGCCGCTGCGCGGGCTTGGCCGGGGTGACCTGCACCTCGTGGTTGGACGAGGCCTCCGGCTTCTGCGCCACGCACTGCCCGCTGGTGCAGAACAGCGCGCCCGGACAGTCCCGGTCCACGCTGCAGGCGTTGACGGCGGGGACCGCGGCGGCCTGGGTGGGCGCGTCGCTGGGCGGGGGGGAAGGGGCGGGTTGAGGCGGGGTCTCCTGAGCGACGGCCAATGAGCCGAGGGCCAGGGACACCGCGGCGAGGACAGCGCGCATCGCAGGGCTCCGTTGCAGGACTGCTACCAAGATGAGCCGGCCGCTCGCCCGAAAGTCTGGGGCAGGCGTCCGGTGGACGTCAAGTACACCGTAGGAGTGTACCTGGGCTGCACTGGACCCACACCTTCTGGATCAACCGTCCATCCGCAGCAGCGCCGCCAGGTTCCGCGAGGCCACCCGCTGCACCACCGGGTCGGAGAGCCGGGCCCGCTCCATCAGCCGGACCAGGCGGGGCAGGGCCAGGATGTCCGCGGCCCCGGTGCCGGCGCCGGTGTCCAGCACGATCCGCTCCGTCCCGTGCTTGCGGATCAGGGCCAGCGCCTTCTCCGCGGTCAGCCCGTCGGGGTGGACGGTCAAGGCGGCGTGGTGCCCAAAGGCCAGCACCGTGCGCAAAATCCGCCCCTCGGCGCCGTCCACCACCACCCGGGCGGGGGTGATTGCGCTCTCCTGGAGCAGGGTCAGCACCCGGCGGGTCAGCGGCTCCTTCTGGTGCGGTGGGGTGTAGACCCACACCGGCAGTTTCAGCTTACGGGCCAGCGCCACCTGTTCGGAGAAGGCCTCCTCCTCCGCCTCGCCGCCGCGGGCCAGCCCCACCGCGCCCACCGCCACCACTCTCCCGCCCTTGAAGTACCCGGGCAGCGCCGAGAGGACCTCGAACAGCCCGCGGCGGGGAAGGGAGAGGGGGTGGACGCCCAACGCCGCGTAGCCGCGGATGCCCGCCTTCTCCAGCCGGCGCAGCTGCTTGCCGACGATGTCGTCGAAGTGGGCCAGCACCGCGCGCACCGTGGCCTGGGGGAAGTGGTGGGCGGCCACCACCGCGGCGGTGACCCCGAACAGGCGCATCGTCTCCAGATCCTGGTCGGTGAGGCCCTCCGGGTGGAGGTTGGCGTCGATGACCGGGGTGGGCTCGGACATGGCGGTCAGTCGATCCCGGCCGGGCTGCCCTCGTTGCGCGGATCGGAGGCCCCGTAGCGGACGCCGGTCTGCGGATCCACCAGCACCAGCTCGGCGTCCCCCCACACCTCGGTGGGGCGCAGGGTGTGTCCCATCGCCTCCAGGGCGCGGGCGGTGGAGGGCTCCAGCCCGTCGGGGTCCACCCAGATCGCGTCTGGAAGATACTGGTGGTGTACCCGTCCCTGGCCCACCGCGCGGGAGGCGTTCATCCCGTGATCGATCACGTTGGAGAGGGTCTGGATCACCGTGGTGGGGATGGTGGAGCCGCCAGGTGAGCCCACCGCCATGAAGATCCGATCCGGGGAGCCCTTCTGGAACACCAGGGTGGGGGTCATGGAGGAGACCGGCCGGCGGCCGGGCCCCACCGCGTTGGACTCCCCCATCGCCAGCCCGTAGATGTTGGGGACGAACGGCTTGGCGGTGAAGTCGTCCATCTGGTCGTTGAGCACCACCCCGGTGCCCTTCGGCACCAAGCAGGACCCGAAGTAGTAGTTCACGGTGGTGGTCAAGGCCACCGCGTTGCCCGCCTCGTCAACCACCGAGAGGTGGCTGGTCTGTTTGCGCTCCTGGAACGCCTCCGAAGCGCCCTTCAGCGCGTCCGCCGGGGCCGCCAGCACCTGGGCGGACGGGGTGGCCTTCTCTGGGTTGATCCCGGAGGTGAGCTGGGTGATGTACGTAGGCGAGCTGAGCCTGGGGAGGTCGATCTGCACGAAGGCCGGATCGCCCAGGTACTTGTTCCGGTCCGCGTACACCCGCCGCAGCACCTCGGCGAAGTAGTGGATCGCCTTCGGCTCCCGGTAGGGGACGCCGTCCGGGTAGCGCTGCTCCAGCGCGCCCAGGGTCTGCACCAGCGCCAGCCCTCCGGCGGAGGGGGGAGGCATGGTGGCCAGCTTGTGCCCGCGGTAGCTGCCCCACAGCGGTTCGCGCCACACCGGGCGGTAGCTGGTCAGGTCCTTCTCGGTGATCAGCCCGCCGGTGGCCTGGACCACCTCCACGATCGCCTTGGCCACCGCCCCCTTGTAGAAGGCGGTCTCTCCACGCGCGGAGATCGCGGTCAGGGTCCGGGCCAGGTCTCGCTGGGGGATCTGGGTCCCCACCGCGGGCGCGGCGGGCACACCGCTGGCATCCGGCCGCAGGAAGATCTTCGCCGCCTCCGCATTCTGGCGCAGGCAGTCCGCCCGGTGGTTGGCGCGGAAGGCGTACTTGGGGGTGACCCAGGAGCCCTTCTTGGCGATCCGGATCGCCGGGGCCAGCACCGCCTTGCGGGACAGCTTGCCGTAGGTCCGGTGCAGCTCCAGGTAGCCGGCCACCGCGCCGGGCACCCCCACCGAGGCACCCAGGTCGGTGGACTTCTTGGGGATCACGTTGCCTTGGGCGTCCAGGAACATCTCCCGGGTGGCCCCCGCCGGCGCGGTCTCCCGGAAGTCCAGCACCCGCACCTGCTTCTTCTTGGCGTCGTAGACCAGGGCGAAGCCGCCCCCGCCCAGCCCGGAGTGGTACGGGTCCACCACCGCGATCACGAAGGCGGTGGCCACCGCGGCGTCCACCGCGTTGCCGCCCTGGGCCAGGATCTCCGCCCCCGCCTCGCTGGCGTAGGGATGGGGCGAGGCCACCGCCGCCTTGCGGTAGGGCGGACCGGCCAGGGCGCTGGAGGCGAGGGCGAAGGACAGGACGAAGTAGGGAGCGCGCATGCTAGATAGCCTTCTAACGGTTCGTGGCTGCACAGGCTGCGCCCGGAGAGCCAGGTCGGTCGAAAATCGACGGAGGCACTTCAAGGCCCTCCGGAAATGAAAACCGACGGCCATCCGTCATGCGATCCATGACGTCTCCACTCAACGCAGAGCTGCGCGCCTCGTTCGTCGGCGATGGCTACGTGGTCATCCCCGGGGTCTTCGGCAGCGCCGAGCTGCAGCCGGCGATCGAGACGATCACCGCGTTTGCGCGCGCGGACCTGGCCGACCCAACCACCTGGTATCGGCTGCGCCCTGACTCCTGGAGTGTGGTGCCCGTCCACCACGCCCAGGCATTCTGGGATCTGCGCCAGGACCCGCGGCTGGTGTCGATCTACGCCGACCTGCTGGGCACCGAGCGGCTGTGGGTGACGATGGACCGCGCCGGGTTCAAGCCGCCGGTCTCGGCGCGGCACCCGCTGCACCAGCAGGAGACGAAGATCCACTGGGACGAGGATCCGCGCCGGCCCGGCCCCCGCGGGCTGCAGGGGTTGATCTACCTGACCGACGTCGGCGCCGGGGACGGGGGCTTTGAGTGCGTGCCCTCGCTGTACCGCGAGTTGGACGGCTGGCTGGCCAAGCATCCCACCGCCACCAGGCCGGAGGTGGCAGGGCGCGAGCGGGTGGAGGTCACCGGCAAGGCGGGGGACGTGGTGATCTGGAGCGCGCGGCTGCCGCACAGGGGAGGAATCAACCGCGGCACCTCACCCCGGCTGACCTTCTACACCAGCTACTTCCCGGAGGGCCCGGAGGCGGATCGCAGCGAGCGGATCGAAAACTGGCGCCAGAACCGGCCGCCCACCTGGTGGCGGGGCTGGGTGGACCAGGTGGATCCGGAGCCAGGCCCGTCCGCACAGCTGACACCGCTGGGGCGCCGGTTGTTGGGCGTGGACCGCTACCTGAGCGGTCGGAGCGACAGGTAGGCGGCCACCAGGGCCGCGAGCAGCAGCGTCGGGATGATCACCAACGCCGGGCCTCCGCCGGCACCAAGCTTCGCCATCCAGACCAGCTTGGCCAGCAGGGCCGTCATCTGCAGGGACAGGAACACCGCATACACCGGGGCCAACAGATCTCCTGCAGCCTTGCGGCGCAGGTACCAGTAGCCGGACAGCACCGAGGCCGGAAGGAACAGGGCCAGATCAAGGCCCTGAACGATCAGGGTGGTGAAGTGCGCGAGCCCTACGGGGAGGTGCGTCCCGGCCAGGAACGGCGGGATGACCACGCCCAGCCAGAGCAGCGCGATGAGCACACCGTTGAGGACCAGCAGGCCGCCAACGAAGCGCCGCGCCGCGTTCGAGTCGCTGCTCACCTTGAAGTTGGACGCAGGCGCTGCCAGCAGCAGCCGAACCAGCACCTGGAAGGTGAGCAGCACCAGCAGCACCCACAACAAGAACAGCTCGTTGTAGGTCCCCATTGCCAGGTACATCGTGTACTGCACGAAAAGGTAGGCGGCCGCGCCGGTGAGGGCCAGATGTCCGGCCCGCGAACCCCGGCGGGCCCAGACCAGGGCGAATCCCAGGAACGGAAGTCCCAGGACCAGCGTCACCAGATCCTGGGCCAGCCCCTGGACCGCCACCTCGGCCGGCATATGGCGATAGGGACCGTAGCCGTGGAGCAGGACAGTCTCTCCCCGCACCGAGAGGTGCTCGGACGGTCCGGGCCCCTCCGTCAGCAGGAAGGGGATGACGGCCGCCGCCGCCGCCAGCGCGCCGATGATGAAAACCGTCCAGGTCATCCGCCGCGCCGGGTTCATGGTCACGGTGTCTATCCTGAAACATCCCGGAGGGGCTGCCGGCGCGCTTCGACGGCCTCCGGCGGCTGCCGGGCAAGGCGCAGGTCCAGGGTGCGGTGGACAGTGGTGAGCACCTGGAGAGCAGGCCCCCCAGGACCCCGCGGAGGTAGGTCTGGGATGAACTAGGGTCCGGGACCCAGACCATCCGGCTGGAGGTGGATCTGGCCACCCTGGGCGAGGCCGAGCGCTTCGTGGTGGGCAAGCTGATCGAGGTGGGCCGCATCTTCCAGGACCTGCACGAGGAGACGCGCCACAAGGATGCGCTCCGGACGCGGGCCCGGCTGGAGAAGCAACAGGGCGACGCCTACCAGCTGTACCGGCTGTTCGCCGGGCCGATCGCCACCACCCTGGACAACCAGCGGCTGCCCTTCGTCCCGGTGGATGGAGAGGTCCCGGGGCGGAACCTCTACCCGTGGGGCGCCACCCGCGAGGAGCTCAACGCGTTCATCGCCGCCCACCCCGGCCTGGGCGCTGAGCTGACCGATCCGCTGACGGTGGTCCGGCGGTCGGACAAGGCGTCCCTGCAGCGGGATCGCCAGGCGCTCTTGACTCCGCGTTGGGGGACTGACACTGGGCCTGGGCTCAGCCCCGCAGGTCCCAGCCGATCTTCACCACCAGGGCCAGCACGACCCCCAGCACCACCCGCCGGACCAGCACGTCCCCTCCCTTGATTGCCAGCTGCGCGCCGATCCAGCCCCCGGTCAGCTGACCCGCCGCCATCGGCAGTGAGATCCACCACAGGATCGTGCCCCGGGACCCGAACAGCGCCACCGCCGCCAGGTTGGAGGCGAAGTTCACCACCTTGGCGTCGGCGGAGGCCTTCTGCAGCGTGTCCCCGAACACAGCCACGAAGGCCAGGATCAGGAAGGTCCCGGTGCCCGGCCCGAAGAAGCCGTCGTAGAGCCCCAGCCCCAGCGCGATTCCGCCCGCCGCCAGCAGCCGCTGTCGGGGGGGAAGGGTCCGCGTCAGTTGCCCCAGGCGGGGCCCGGAGCGGCGCAGGAGCAGATACCCCGCCGCGCCGACCAGCATCACCAGCACCAGCGGGCGCAGCACCGACGGGGGCACCCACAGCACCAAGGCGGCGCCACCCAGCGATCCGAGCAGCCCCAGTGGGAAGGCCGCGCGCGCCCGGTGCCAGTCGATCATCCCCGCGCGCGCGAACCGCACCAGCGCGGCCAGCGCTCCGAACACCGACTGACCCTTGTTGGTCCCCAACGCCAGGTGCGCGGGCATCCCGGTGGCCAGCAGCGCCGGTAGGGTGAGCAGCCCGCCGCCTCCGGCGATCGCGTCCACCGTGCCCGCCACCAGCGAGGCTGCCACCAGCAGCGCCAGCTCCCAGGGTTCGACGAAGCTCACCGGCAGTCGCCCGTGAGCATCAGCGACCTGGGGGAGCGTCTCATCGCGCCAGTGTGACCACAGCCACCGCGGCCCGCCAGCGGGTTCAGGCGGCCAGCGCGCGCCCCGGCCGGGCCTGCACAGAGGAGGCGGTGCCCTCGGCCACCGAGACCGGAGGGGCGCCCATCGCCCGCAGCCAGCGGTAGTGGCTGGCCAGCGCGCCGCGGAAGGTCGGCTGGGAGAGGTACGCCACCCCGTGATCCCGGCAGGTCTCTGCCACCAGCTGGGCGATCGCCGGATAGTGCAGGTGGCACACCTGCGGGAACAGGTGGTGGACCACCTGGAAGTTCAGCCCTCCCAGGAACCAGGTCAGCACCCTGTTGTGGGGAGCGAAGTCCACCGTGGTCTGCAGCTGGTGGGTGGCCCAATCCACCGCGAACCTGCCGCGGATCGGCAGCGCGGGGAACCCGGTTCCCTCCACGCAATGCGCCAGCTGGAAGACCACCGCGATCACCACGCCCAGGATCCCCGCGGTGAGCGCGTAGGCGCCCACCACCGTTGGCACCGGGTGGAACAGCGAGGGGATCACCAGCACCCAGGCGAAGAACGCCGCCTTCCCCGCCAGGAACCCGACCAGCGACCAGCCGCGCGGACGGGGCATCCGCTGACCGCCGACCCGCCCGGTGATCACATTCTGGAAGTCATCCACCAGGTGCCACTTGAGCCCCAGCAGCCCGTACAGCAGCCACATGTACCAGTGCTGGAAGCGGTGGAACGACCGCCGCCGCTGGGTGGGCGCGAACCGCGCGAAGGGCGCGATGTCCACGTCGGAGTCCAGGCCGTCCACGTTGGTGTGGGTGTGGTGGAAGATGTTGTGCTTCCAGCGCCAGACGTAGGAGGACCCTCCGACCAGATCCAGGAAGAAGGCCAGCGCCCGGTTGATGCGCTTGTGGTTGGAGTAGCCGCCGTGGTTGGCGTCGTGTTGGACGGCGAAGCCCACCCCGGCCATCGCCAGCGCCAACGAGACGCAGCCCAGCACCAGGCTCCAAGGTCCGGAGGCGACCAGGAGCAGGAACAGGTACGAGGCCACCCACCAGCCCAGGATCAGGCCGCTCTTGAGGTACATCCCCGGCTGGTCGCGGCGCGTCTTCCCGGTCTTCTGGAAGTAGGCGTCCACCCGGCCCTTGAGGTCCTGGTGGAGGGGGCCGGAGGCCTGGAACTTGGCTGCATTGGCGAACGACACGAACGCTCCGTGGGAGTGGGGGACCTAAAGAAGCCACCGGTCCATCACGGGCTTGTCAGCGAACCCCTCGCCAACTGTTCGGGGCAGCAACCGACGCCTGCCTGGCCGCCTGGCGCGGGCCGCTCACAGGATTGGCCGCACCGTGAAACACACTCCGGGGCAGGGCGTCAGGTGCATACATCCAGGGGAGGGCGGCGAATGCGGATCTTCATCACCGGAGCAACAGGGCTGATCGGACGCGCGGCGGTGCTGCGGCTGCGGCGCGACGGGCACACCCTGGCAGCCTGGGTTCGCTCTCCAGACAAGGCCCGGGCCCTGCTGGGCGCGGAGGCGGAGCTGATCGACGCCGGCGGAGGGGATTCCCAACTGGAGGCCCAGCTGCAGCGCGCCGACGCGGTGCTCAACCTCGCCGGAGAGCCGGTGGTGGGCAAGCGGTGGACGGCCCGCCGCAGGGCTGCGCTGGCCGCCAGCCGGGGAGGACTGACCGGCAGGCTGGTGGAGGCGATGGGCCGAGGTGCCCGTCGCCCGGGCGTCCTGGTCTCTGCCAGTGCGGTGGGAATCTATGGCCACCGGGCCGCCGAGACCCTGACCGAACAGAGCGCTCCCGGCTCCGACTTCCTGGCCCGGCTGTGCATCGACTGGGAGGAGGCCGCGAACCGGGCCACTGGCCTGGGGGTGCGCGTGGTCACCTTGCGGACCGGGATCGTGCTGGGCCGGGACGGGGGGGCGTTGGCGCCGCTGCTGCCGGTGTTCAAACTCGGGCTGGGCGGGCCGGTGGGGGACGGGCAGGGCTACGTGCCCTGGATCCACCTGGTGGACGTGGCGGAGGTGATTGCCCGCGCGGTCTCCGACTCCACCGTCAGCGGACCCCTCAATGTCTCCGCGCCCACCCCGGCCACCTGGCGCGAGTTCGCCGCCGCGCTGGGGAACGCGCTGGGACGTCCTTCGCTGGTCCCGGTGCCGGCCCTGGCGTTGAGGCTTCGCTTCGGCGCCGCCGCGGCGGCGGTGTTGGGCAGCCAGCGCGCGGTGCCCGCCAGGCTCCAGCAGCTGGGCTTCACCTTTGGCTTTCCAGAGCTGTCCGGCGCACTGCGGGACGTGCTCTCCACCGACGTGGAGATCGTCCCGGTGGACCCCAGCTGAGGCGGATCTTCGGCTACCGGGCGGAGGCGATCCGGCTGCGCTTCGGCTGAGGTTCCCGGTTGGCCTTTCCCCACCGGCTCTGATAACTGGCCGCCTCGTCCGCTCGGCCGGAGCCGGACAGCAGTGGGGGATACCGTCGTGTTGGTCATTGATGTCAGCCGTCCCGCTCCGGACGGTGGGCCCGTCTTGTCGCACCCGGCACCGCCGGTGCGCCCTTCGCCGCTGGCGCTGACCCGCTACTTCCCTCCCCAGTTCCGCATCCGGGCCGAGGGAGCGGGCCTGACCGTTGAGGTCACCGCCGCGCGCGAGGCCAGCCGGCCGCGGCCATAACCGAACGTCCTCCCGCTGACTCTGGGGCGCCGCCTGGCCCCACCGATGCAAGGGTTTCGTCGCCGCGGACACCCGCCCACGGTTGACGTTCCCCAGGTGGGTCCCTAGATCCACGCGCGTCCATGAACAACCTCGCTGCAGTGGTCCTCTGTGCCGGAAAAGGCACCCGGATGAAGTCCGAGCGGTCCAAGGTGCTCCACCCGATCCTGGGGCGTCCGCTCTGTTACTACCCGATCACCCGCGCCCTGCAGTCCGGTGCCTCGCCAGTGGTGGCGGTGGTGGGCCACCAGGCCGACGCGGTACAGCAGGCGATCAGCGCCAGCTTCCCGGACAGAGACCTGCGCTATGCGGTCCAGAAGGAACAGCGCGGCACCGCGGACGCGGTGAAGTCCGCCCAGGGGGCGCTGGCCGGCTTCGAAGGCCCGGTGTTGATCGTCTATGGGGACGTGCCGCTGTTGCGCACCGAGACCCTGCAGGCGCTTTTGGCCGCCTACCGCGCCGGCAAGGCCCCGCTGGCGCTGGTCACCACCCACCTGGAGGATCCCACCGGCTACGGGCGGATCGTCCGCGAGAACGGCCGGGTGGTGCGCAACGTGGAGCAGAAGGACTGCACTCCGGAGCAGAAGAAGATCCAGGAGGGCAACGCCGGCATCTACGTGGTGGACGCCCGCTTCCTGTGGGCCTCGCTGGAGAAGGTGGGCAGCAGCAACGCCCAGGGTGAGTTCTACCTCACCGACCTGGTGGAGATGGCCGCCGCGGAGGGGGAGATCCAGACCCTCTCGGTGGACGCCACCGAGACCGCCGGGGTCAACGACCGGGCGGAGCTGTCCTTGCGCGCGGTGCAGCTGCGGCGCCGGATCAACCTGGCCCACATGCGAGCGGGGGTCTCGCTGGCGGATCCGGAGACGACCTACATCGAAGAGGATGTGGTGATCGGCCCGGACACCGAGATCGCACCGGGGGTCTCGCTCCACGCCGGCTGCCGGATCGCCGGCAACGTCCGGATCGGCCAGGGTTCGGTGCTCTCCAACACCCTGATCTCCGAGGGCACGAACATCAAGGCGTACTCGGTATTCGAGGACGCGCAGGTGGGCAAGGCCTGCGAGATCGGTCCGTTTGCCCGGCTGCGTCCGGGGACGGTGCTGGCGGAGAAGGTCCACCTGGGCAACTTCGTGGAGACCAAGAAGACCGTGATCGGCCGCGGCTCCAAGGCCAACCACCTGGCGTACCTGGGCGACGCGGAGATCGGCGCCGGGGTGAACGTCGGGGCGGGGACCATCACCTGCAACTACGACGGGAAGAACAAGTTCAAGACCGTGCTGGAGGACGAGGTCTTCATCGGCAGCGACACGCAGCTGGTGGCGCCGGTGCGGGTCGGGCGGGGCGCCTATGTGGCGGCCGGGACCACAGTCACCCAGGACGTTCCCTCACTGAGCCTCGCCCTCTCGCGTGCCCCCCAGACGAACAAGGAAGGGTGGGTCACCAAGAAGAGGGCTCGGGAGGCAGAGGCCGCGGCGAAGAGTTCGAAGGACGTCGCTGCCAAGACAGGTTGAGTGGCCGGTCGCTTGCAGTGCAGGCGACGGATGGCCACCTCGGTGGTGCGCGTCTCCCGTTTCGGAGACATTGGGCGTTCTAGGGTGAGTGAGGGTGGAAACGCATGTGCGGAATCGTTGGATACGTCGGTGACAAGGACTCGGCCCCGATCCTGGTGTCGGGGCTCAAGAAGCTTGAGTACCGGGGCTATGACTCCGCGGGGGTCGCGGTCGTCGGCAACCAGCAGCTCAACGTGGTGCGTGCCACCGGCAAGCTGAAGAACCTGGAGGCGCGGCTGTTCAACGACTCGCCCAAAGGACACATCGGCATCGGTCACACCCGGTGGGCGACCCACGGGCGGCCCTCGGATGAGAACGCCCACCCGCACACCTACGAGAAGGTGGCGGTGGTCCACAACGGGATCATCGAAAACCACCTGCAGCTCAAGGAGGCGCTGCGCGCCCAGGGGCACGTGTTCTCCTCCGAGACCGACTCCGAGGTGTTCGCCCACCTGATCCACGCCGAGTTGAAGAAGGGCCTGGACCTGGTGCTGGCGGTCCGCGCGGCCACCGCGCAGGTCAAGGGCACCTACGCGTTGGCGGTGGTGATCGCCGACGACCCGAACCGGATCGTCTGCACCAAGGACGCCTCGCCGATGGTGCTGGGCCTGGCCCAGGGCCAGAACTTCGTGGCCTCGGATGTGCCGGCGATGCTGGAGCACACCCGGGACTTCATCTACCTGGAGGAGGGGGACCTGGCGGTCCTCACCACCGGCGGGGTGGAGATCTTCGACCGCGCCGGCAACAAGGCCAACCGTCCGATCAAGCACATCGAGTGGACGCCGATGATGGCGGAGAAGGGCGGTCACAAGCACTTCATGCACAAGGAGATCTGGGAGCAGCCCCGCGCGGTGGCGGACACCCTGCGCGGCCGGCTCTTGATGTCCGAAGGCGACGTGCACTTCGAGGGGTGGAACCTCTCCCCGGACGCGGTGCGCGGGCTGTCCCGGATCACCATCCTGGCCTGTGGCACCAGCTGGCACTCCGGCCTGGCCGGTAAGACGATGATCGAGGCGCTGTCCCGGATCCCGGTGGACGTGGAGCTTGCCTCCGAGTTCCGGTACCGGGACCCGATCATCGACGACAAACACCTGGCGATCGCGATCAGCCAGTCCGGCGAGACAGCGGACACCCTGGCGGCGCTCAAGGAGGCCAAGGCCCGCGGCGCCACCACCATGGCCCTGTGCAACGTGATGGGTTCGGCGATGACCCGCGCGGCGGACTTCTCCATCCTCACCAACGCTGGTCCGGAGATCGGGGTCGCCTCCACCAAGGCGTTCACCACCCAGCTGGCGGCGCTGTACATGATCGCGGTGAAGCTGGGCCGGATGCGCGGCAAGCTGGACGTGCGGCAGGCGCAGGATCACCTGACCGCGCTCTCCGAGATCCCCAAGCTGATCGAGGAGGTCCTCAAGTGCGAGCCGCAGGTGAAGCGGATCGCGCGCGAGTACATGAACACCCAGGACTTCCTGTTCCTGGGGCGCGGGCCGATGCACTCGGTGGCGCTGGAGGGTGCGCTCAAGCTCAAGGAGATCAGCTACATCCACGCCGAGGGCTACGCCGGCGGCGAGATGAAGCACGGGCCAATCGCGCTGATCGACGAGAAGATGCCGGTGGTGGTGATTGCCCCCGGCAAGCCGGAGATCGCCTACGAGAAGATCCTCGGCAACATCGAGGAGGTCCGGGCGCGCGGCGGCAAGGTGATCGCGGTGATCGACGAGGGTGACCAGCACGTGCAGAGGATGGCGGATCACTGCATCAGCATCCCGCCCACCTCCGGGCTGCTGGCGCCGCTGATCGCCACCATCCCGCTGCAGCTGCTGGCGTACCACGTGGCGGATCTGCGCGGCACCGACGTGGACCAGCCTCGCAACCTGGCCAAGAGCGTCACCGTCGAGTAGCGGCGGCCCGGCGGTCCAGATCGAGCAGCTGGTAGTGCTCGGGGGCGGTCCAGTTCATGCCCCCGTCCAAGAAGACGATCCCCGTCTCCTCCGGGCCCAGGGTGGGGACTCCCACCGCGTACTCCACCCGGGCGCCGTCGGTGCGCAGGGTCCGCAGCGCGCCCTCCTGGGCGGGCGCCGGGTCCCGCGCCCACTCCCCCAGCAGCGCCCGGCACTTGTTGTCGCGGATGTGCCCGGTGGCCTGGGTCAGTCCCCGGGGCAGGCGGCGGGGGTCGAAGCGGCGGCGCGGGGGACCGGACAGCTCCTGGGGATCAGACCGCTGGGGATGGGCCGGCCGCTGGTAGAGGATTCCCCGCCCCTCTCCCTCCCTGGATTGGAACTGGTGCAGCGGGTGGAGATCCAGCGGCTCGTTGCCGTCCCAGGCCTCCACCACCCGGCGCAGAAAGCCGTTGAGGACGTGGGCCACCACCTCCGGCTGCCGTCCTTGCTCTTCGGCGATCCCCATCAGCCGCAGGTCGTCGGTGGTCACCGCGCCATGGACCAGCAACAGCTCCGGCGAGGGGGCGTGCGCCAGCCCAACCCGGTGCGCCTCCAACAACCGCTGCACCAGCCGCCGCTGGGCCACCGAGAAGGTGGACAGGTCCCGCGCCAGCGCCTCCACCGAGGACAGGAAGGGGAACTCCTCCAGGAAGGCGCGGGTCTGGGCCTCTGACGGCACGGTGGACCCGCGGTACAGCGCATCCGCCCGGGCCCGCGCCTCCAGGTAGGCCTGATCGGTCGGGAACCAGGACAGCTCGCAGACCCGGGAGAGGTCGTGGTTGCCCAGCAGGATCACCACCTGCTCCGGAGAGTGCGCCGCCAGCCAGGAGAGCAGCGCCAGCCCATCCCCGATCGCCTGCTCGCGGTCCGCCGGCCTTCCCCAATCGAAGTGATCCCCCATCGAGACCAACTGGACCTCGGAGGAGAGGCGGCCGTCCTCGCCCAGCGCGCCGTGGCCCTCCAGGACGCGCAGGAAGGTCTCCAGCGGCGCCTGGGGATCGCCGATCGCCAACCTCCGGAGCGGGGGAGACGCGGGGGCCGGGAGGGTGCGCGCGGGCTGCAGCCCGTCCCGATGGGCCTGGTCGAGGGCGCGCTGGATCCGATCGAGGTTCACACCGGCGAGGGTAGCGCAGCGTGTCGTCAATGCCCGCCGGCGGTGGGTCCAGGGCGCCTTCTGCCCACTTTCGGTGCTCTTCAATCCAGCTGAACGTTCCATGTAATTGCACCCGGGTGACCACCCGCCCATGCCGCCAAGCCTCTGGAATGACTGGGAGGCGGCCGGGTCCAGGGATTGCTAACGGTCTTGGTGCCGAAGCCGTCGAGCCGCACCCAATGTCCGACACCCCAGACTCCAAGACACCCAGCGACCAGCCACGGGGCAACCCGGCGCTGCTCTCAGAGCATGCCCAGGCACTGCTGGACCCGGTGGCCGCGCTGCTCAAGGCGCTGGCCCGGGTGTCCTTGAAGGGGGCGGCCCTGCGCCCGGACCAACGGGCCCAGCTCAGCTCGCTGACCTCGGACGTGGACGTGCTGGGGCGGCGGATCTCGCAGCTGCTGGAGCCGTCGGGCCACCTGCCCTCGTCCCCGGATGAGCGGCGGTCCGAGCGGCCCACAGGAGAGCTGCCCAAGGTGCTGCTGGTGGACGACGACCTGATCTGGCTGGAGGCGGCGCGCGAGCTGCTCAACCGGCACTTCCGGGTGCTGATCGCCTCCGACGGCTACGAGGCGGGCGAGCTGCTGGCCCGCGAGCGTCCGGACGCGGTGGTCAGCGACCTGAGCATGCCGGGCACCGGCGGGATGGCGCTGCTGGAGCTGGCCCGCTGCCGGCCGGACACAGCCGAAATCCCGATCCTGGTGCTCTCCGGCTCCACCGACACCGAGACCAAGATCAAGGCCTTCGAGCTGGGCGCGGCGGACTACCTCACCAAGCCGGTGGCGTTGGCGGAGCTGGTTGCCCGCACCCGCAACGCGTTGACCCGCGCCCAGACCCTACGCCGCGAGCGGCTGCTTCAGGAGACCGACGATCTGACCGGGCTGGCCAACCGGCGCGCCCTGCGCAAGATCCTGGAGGACGCCATCCACTACGCCTCCTCCGCCCGCCGCCCGCTGACGGTGGCGATGGTGGACCAGGACAAGCTCAAGCAGATCAATGATCGCTTCGGCCACGCCGCCGGAGACGCGGCGATCCGCGCGGTCTCCAGGGCGCTGGCTACCTGCAAGCGCGGCTCGGACTGCGCCGCCCGCTACGGCGGAGACGAGTTCTGCGTGGTGATGCCCGGATCCGATCGGGCGGGCGGGGAGAAGTTCGTGACCCGCATCCAGGAGGAGCTGGCGGCGCACCCGATCAACATCGGCGGGGTGCTGATCCAGGTGGGCGCCAGCGTGGGCCTGGCCAGCCTGGGCGAGGTGGCCTGGGAGGAGTCCTGGGAGGAGCTGATCGCCCGCGCGGACCAGGCGCTGTACGAGCAGAAGAGCTCGCGGCGGGCGGCGATGCTGGCCGAGGCCGCTGAGGTGTTCTTCCGCAGCTGGGACGCCCAGCCGGACTCCAAGGTGATTGCCCTGGATCGCGAGCTGGGACCGCGGGAACCCAAGGATCCCAAGCAGGCCAAGAGTTCCTGAGCCTGGCGGGATTCGTCAGCGGGACGGGGCGGGTAGCTCGGCGCGGGTGCAGTCTTGCGACATCAGGGCCATAAGGACTCCTTGAGGGATCTCTGCGCACCGCGACTGCATTCGTGCCACGAAGCTTCGAGTTGCCTGCACACTTGTCCACCGTGCTTACGACGCAGGGTGGCGTGCAGGCGGCGCGATACCCAAGATATACGCCGGAGTAGAGGACTGATCCGATGATGGCCACCCCGAACAAGCCGCTGCCACGCACCACCGGTCTGGTCGGCGAAGAAGAGCTGGTCGCCCTCAATCCGGATCACCCGGGCTTCCGGGACCCGGTCTACCGCCAGCGTCGCAACGACATCGCCAAGCTGGCGCTGGAGTACCAGGTTGGCCAGCCGGTCCCGCTGGTGGACTACAGCGTTTCGGAGCAGGAGGTCTGGCGCACGGTGCGCCAGAACCTGGATCCGCTGCACCTGCAGTTCGCCTGCGGGGAATACCTGGAGTGTGCGCGGTTGCTGCAGCTGAGCCCTGATCGCATCCCCCAGCTGCGCGAGGTGAACCAGAAGCTGGCGCCGCTGACCGGCTTCTCGATGATCCCGGTGGCGGGGCTGGTGACGGATCGCAGCTTCCTCTCGTCGCTGGGCAGCGGCCTGTTCCTCTCCACCCAGTACATGCGGCACACCTCCACGCCGCTCTACACCCCCGAGCCGGACATCGTGCACGAGCTGATCGGCCACGCGGCCACCTTCGCGCACCCGGGCTTCGCTGCGGTGAACCGGGCCTTTGGCCGCGCGGTGGACAAGATGAGCGACGCCACCGTGCAGCGCGCCGCCCGGGTCTACTGGTTCACCATGGAGTTCGGGCTGGTCCGCGAGCAGGGCAAGGTGAGGGCCTTCGGCGCCGGGCTGCTCTCCTCCTTCGGAGAGCTGGGCACCTGCACCGTGGAGACCGATCAGCGGCGGTTCGATCCGGACCGGATGGCCGAGCACGTCTACGACCCCACCCAGTACCAGAAGGTCCTCTACGTGGCGGACAGCTTCGACGCCATGGTGCGCGAGGTGACCCACTGGGTCGAAGCGCAGCGGTAGTCGTCCCCGCCTGGCTCAGCGCGCGTAGACCTCGCGCAGGTGCGCGCGCACCTCGGCGGCGGACAGCTGCTGACCGTGATCCAGCGCGTAGTGCAACAGCGCTCCCGCCAGCTCGCCGGCGGTCTGGAAGCGCTGCTTGGGTTCGGGGGTGAGCGCGCGGCGCAACAGCAGCTCCAGGGCGCGGTCTCCGGTCTCCGGCAGCTTTAGCTTCGCCTGGCGCATGGCGGTGACCAGGGTGGCGTGATCCAGGGTGTTGGTCAGGAAGGGATGGGACCCGAGGATCATCTCGTGCAGCAGCACCCCCACCGCGAACAGGTCTCCGCGCGGCGAGGCCGGATCCCCGTACAGGCGCTCGGGCGCCAGGTAGCGCAGCTTGCCGATCGGCAGGGTGCCGCGGGGACCCAGGTCCCGGGCGCCGCTCTGGGCCACCCCGAAGTCACCCAGCTTCACCTCGCCCTCCGCGGAGAAGAGGATGTTGGAGGGGCTGATGTCCCCGTGGACCAGCGCCAGCGCCGCGCCGGTGCGCGAGCGCGCCTGATGGAAGGAGGCCAGCCCCTTGAGCAGCTCTTGCGCCAGGTGCAGCGCCAGGGCCCGGGGGAAGGGACGGGCCTGGGTCAGATGGGCGGTGAACAGCTGCGCCAGATCTCCCCCGGAGAGGAACTCCATGGCGATGAACGGCTTGCCGTCGGTGAAGCCGGTCTCCAGCCGCTTGACCAGGTTGGGGTGATCCAGCATTCCCATCAGGTCCGCCTCGTCCGCCAACCCCTGCGGACCGGCGCTGGCGCGGGCCACCTTCAGCGCCACCGGCTGGTAGCGGCCGTCCGGACCTATGGCGTCGGCGCGGAACACGTCGGCCATCCCTCCCGAGCCCAGGTGTTCACGCAGCACGTACTTCCCGAAGCGGGGGGAGGGGATCTCAGCGGCGACCGGAGACAAGGCGGGGAGGATAGCCCAGCGGGCGCGGAAACCTTCCTCCGGGTTCCGGTGTGGGGTGCGGTAGGCCCGGGCAGCCAGGCAGGCCGCGGAGGGCGCGGGGTGCGGTAGGCTGCGGCCCCTTAGCTGGAACGAGCCTGGGCGGCGTGGACTTGAACTGCGAGAAGTGCGGAGAACAGCTGGCGAGCGGCGCGATGTTCTGCAGCAAGTGCGGAGCGGCCACCCACGCCGGTGACACCCACGTGCCGGGCCAGGTGGGCCAGGTGCTGGACGAGAAGTGGCGCCTGGAGCGGAAGATCGGCGAGGGCGGGATGGGCACGGTGTACCTGGCCCACGACCTGGTGCTGGACCGCAAGGTGGCGATCAAGCTGCTGGCCCGGTCGTTGGCGCACGACGCGGACCTGGTGGGGCGCTTCGAGCGCGAGGCCAAGCTGACCGCCGGGCTGGAGCACCCGAACATCGTGGCGGTGTACTCGGTGGGCCGCACCGAGAACCGCCCTTTCATGGTGATGAAGTACCTGGAGGGCACCGCGCTCTCCGCCCACCTGCGCGCGCGGGGGACGGTGGCCCGCGATGAATTGCTCTCGCTGGTGCGCCAGGTGTGCGCCGGGCTGGACTTCATCCACGCCCGCGGCTTCATCCACCGGGACATCAAGACCGGGAACATCTTCGTCGGTCCCACCGGGCTGGCCACCATCCTGGACTTCGGGATCTTGCGTCCCAGCCGCAACGCGGAGGCGATCACCCGCACCGGGATGGTGATGGGCACCCCCCAGTACATGTCCCCGGAGCAGGCGCTGGGGATAAGGGACATCGATCACCGCGCTGATCTCTATGCGCTGGCGGTGGTGATCTACGAGTGCCTGACCGGCGCGCTGCCCTTCGAGGCGGACAACGACCTCAAGCTGGTCCAGATGCAGGCCCACGCCCCGCCGCCGGAGGTCCGGCAGCGCGCCCCCTGGCTGCCAGACGGGCTCTCCGCGGTGATGATGCGCGCGTTGGCCAAGCTGCCGGAGCAGCGCTTTGCCTCCGCCTCCGACCTGTACCTTGCCCTGGAGGCCGCCTTCGGGGTCCGCTACCTCACCGGGCCCGGGGGCATCCCGCTGCTGGAGCAGACCCCGCCCCGGGCGGCGAACACCTTCCCCAGCGTCCCGGGGCTGGTCGCCTATCCGATCCCCCTGCAGGCCTCCCCCCCGGCGGACTTCCCGATCCCGCTGGAGCCCACCCCCCCGGCGCCCGGAGAGCAGCGGGCCTCCCCGGTCGAGGATGAGCCGCTGGTGGGGACGTTGACCCGACCGTCCCGCCCCACCGGAAGGGTTCCCGGGCCCGCAGCTTCGCGTCCGGAGAGTCGGCGCTGGCCGCTGCTGGCGGCGGGCGTGGTGGCGGCGGGCGTGCTGGGCGGGGGCGCCTGGTGGCTGCTGGCCTCTGGCGGGGACCCGGTGGTAGTGGCCGCGCCCGTCCCAGCGCCGGGCCCGGTCGCGGCGGTGGTGGTCCCGGAGCCGCCGGTGCCCGAGCCGGATCCACTGCTCCCTTCGGAGGGGGGCGAGGCTGCGGCTGATACCGGGGAGGAGCCGGCCGGCGAGGAGCTTGCCGGAGACGAGCGGATCGCAGAGCCGCTGATCGCTGTGCCGCAGGTGGAGTTGGCAGCGCTGAACGGGTCGCGGCCCTCCCCCACCCCGGTCCGGCGGCCCCCGGCAAAGAGCGGGGTGGGGAAGGTGAACGTGATCACCACCTTCAAGGGCGGCTCCTATTGGGCGTCGATCCTGGTCAACGGCCAGCGGCGCGGCACCACCCCGGCGCTGCTGGAGCTGCCCGCGGGCCGGCACAAGCTGCGGCTGGAGCGGACCGGCTTCCGGCCGGTGGAACGGCAGATAAAGGTTGCCTCGGGAGGCTCGGCTGTGGTGCGAATCGAATTGATTCCATGACGCAGGCGATCCTCCTCTCGACACTGCTCCTCCTCTCGGCCGGCGCCAGCCCGCGGCCCAACGCGAAGGGGAAGCTGCAGGCCGCCCAGGCGCAGTTCAACCGGGGCGACTACGAGGAGACGTTGCAGCTGTTGGGGCAGGCGCAGGAGGAGACCAGCGAGGACGGCACCCTCTCGCGGATCCACCTGCTGCGGGGCCAGGCGTACGGCGCCCTGCGCGATCTGGTGAAGGCGGAGGACGCGCTGGCCAAGGCGCTGGAGCACGACCCCGAGGCCACCCTGGACGCGAACCGGGTGGATCCCTCGCTGGTGACCATGCTCTCCGGGCTCAAGTCCCGGCTGCGGGGGACGCTGGAGGTCACCGCGGATCGCCCCGGGGCCAGGGTCAGCTACGACGGCAAGCCGCTGGGGACCGCACCGCTGCGGGCGCAGGTGGAGATCGGCCGGCACAAGCTGGAGGTGCGCACCCCGGATGGCCGCTACGGCGCACGCCGGGAGGTGGAGATCCGACCCCGTCGCACCGAGAAGGTGTCGGTCACCCTCTCCGAGCTTCCGTCCGAGACCCAGGGGGGCGGGTCCAGCTCCCCGGTGCTGTTCGGCTTTGGCAAGCCGCTGGCCGACCTGCGGCTGCAGCTGGACCCATTCCAATGGACCGAGGGGGTGGGGATCGAGATCGGAGGCGGGCTGCAGTCCCGTCACCTGCGCGCCTCCTTCCACTTCCGGGTGTTCCCGGCCTTCGGGATGACCGCCCGGGGCGCGTTCGCGGTGCCGGTGGCGGAGAAGATGCGCGCCTACGTGGAGCTGGAGCTGCCGGTGATCTTCTACGGCGGAGCCACCCCGGTGGCACTGGGGCTGGGCGGATCGGGCGGGATGGACTACGAATTGAACCGGTGGCTGTCCCTGTTCGCGCAGGTGGGCGCCCGGCACTTCTTCGTCTCTCCCTTCGAGAGCAGCCGGCTTTCGCTCCAGGCCGGGGTGCGGCTGGAGATGCCGTAGGGCAGCCGGGCGTTCGCAGGGGCGATTCTCGGCTGGCCCGGGGGACGCTACAGTCGCAGGCCTCGTGCCGGACTCCGGACAGCGGATGAGGGAGCTGGATCCCCCGGCGGTGGCCGCCGCGGGAGAGGCGCCGTCCGCGCTCCCCGCCACCGCCCTGCAGGCCCGGGTCCAGCAGGCGGCGACCTCCCGGGACCCGAAGGGGGTGGACACGTTGAACCGCGAGCTGGCCTCCCTTCCCCGGGACGGTGGCCGCCCGGTCGCCGACGCGCTGCTGCGCCTGCTGGAGGGTGGACGGTTGGAGGGGTTGGTGGACACCGCCGGCAGGTCCGCGCGTGCCACCGCCGCGATGGCCCTGGTGGGGATGGGCTATCCCTACGCGCTGGAGCTTTCTCCCGAGGATCTGGACCACCTGCGGCAGGCCCAGGGGCCGCGGACCCCGAGGGTCTTCCTGGTCGCCGGGCTGGGCCTGGTCTGGGCCCTGGGCGGGCTGGAGTTCGTGGCCGGCGCCGCGCAGGGCCGGGAGTGGGTGGTGCTCCACTCGGTGCTGACCGTGGGCACCGCCCTGGGGGTGGCCCTCACCCGGCCCGGGACCCGCCTGCGCCGGTGGGCGATGGGGGCCCTGGTGCTGGCCGGCGCGGTCGGGATCCAGCTGGGTCTGGTGCCGACGCCTGCCGCCCTGCTCAGCGGTCTGGCGGCCCTGATTGCCGCCGCACTGATGTCCAAGAAGCGATACCCTCCGGCCCCGATCTTCAAGGAAACACCACCCCCATGATCAAGCTCGAGCTGCGAAACCCCAAGACGCAGAAGACGGTGTTTGTCGAAACCCGCGGCGCGGTCTTTGGCCGGGAGGGCGGTGACGCCGACATCCAGCTGGCCGATCAGGGTGTGTCCAAGAAGCACGCGCGGATCTACGCCCGGAAGGGGGAGTGGTTCCTGGAGGATCTGAACTCCGCCAACGGGACCTACCTGGATGGCCAGAAGCTGAGCCAGCCGGTGCTGCTGGAGCCGGGCGCCAGCTTCACCCTCTCCCGCCAGACCTTCGAGGTGATCCAGGTGGTGGAGGAGGAGGCGGAGGTCACCCAGGCCCCGCGCGCCGACATGCTGCTGGAGTCCCCCGGCGACGCCGACGAGGAGCCCTCCGAGCAGGAGGAGGAGGAGCAGCCGGAGGAGGAGGAGCAGGACGAGGAGCAGGACGAGGCCCCTCCCCAGGCGGCCCCTTCCCGCCGGCCCGGCGCCTCTCAGGTGGCGGCGCGTTCCCGGGCTCCTGCCCGCTCCGCCGCGCGCGGTGCGGCCGCGGACCACGGCTTCGATCTCGGCTACCTGATGGCGGCGGTGCCCAAGGCGCTGGCCCACTACCTGGCGGCGATCCCGCTGATGCTGGTCAATCCGGTAGGCTTCGTGAAGAAGGGCCTTGACCAGCCGAAGTTCGGGGCGATGGGGCGGATGGAGCTGATCGCCTACGCCTTCCCTCCCTACGCGGCCTATGCGCTGCTGGTGTTCGCAGGTTCGGTGCTGGCGCAGCTGGCGGCCGGGGCCTTGTCGCTGGGCGCCATCCTCCCCATTGGACCGTTGATCACCGCGGTGGTGGCCCCGGTGGTGATGGGCTTCATCTGGCACCCGGTGCTGGCGTGGATCGTCTCCAAGCTGGGCGGTGACTCGGACGAGGCCTCCCGCTCCAACATGTTCGTGGCGGCGATGACCACCTTCGCCCTGATGGCGGTCCCGGCCGCGGTGGCCGGGGTGCTGGCCTTCGTCCCGGTGGCGGTGCTGGGGCTGCTGCCGATCCTGCTCCAGGCCGTGGTGACCCTGATCACCCTCTACGTGTACTTCGCCTGGTTCCAGCACTTCGGGGTGATGAAGTGGTTCCAGTACGGGCTGCTGGCGCTGGCCGCCCTCTCGGTGCTGGGCATCGTCGGCTCCTCGGTGGCGGTGATCTCCGCCACCCTCTCCGGCGGCGGCTCGGCCAGCATGGCCTCGACCGGGTCTGGCGACGGCGCGGAGGAGGTGCCGGAGGAGTGGAAGTCGGCGCTGGCGGCGGCGGAGGCTTCGGGGAACGAGGAGATGATCGCCTCGGTCCGCAGCCAGATGCGCGAGTCGATGGCCCAGATGAAGGCCGCCGGTGAGCCGGCCGATGACTCCCAGCCCTCGGAGGCCGAGGAGGAGACCGTGGCCGCCAAGGCCACCGCGGACGGCGAGGTCCGGCCGGCCTCGGCCACCGTGGGGGTGGCCAACAAGAAGGAGCCGGTAAAGCTGGACATGCCGCCGCCGCCTCCTCCCGTCGTGGTCGCCGCCGCCGTGGTCAAGGTGGCCCCGGTCCGGGGGATGGCCTACCCGGAGTACAAGAAGAAGCTGACCGCGATCGAGTCGGCGATCGGCGAGGACCCCACCTTGCTGCAGCGGGTGGACGGGCTGCTGCCGCTCTACCAGTCGATGCACCGCGAGCAGCACGAGGCGGAGGAGAAGATGAAGGCCGCCCAGCGCAAGAGCCAGCCCTGGCAGACCGGGGTCAACACCCACCTGCGCGACGCCGAGGTCTACAAGCAGACCCAGGAACTGGTGGGCCGGGTCCACGCCAAGATGTTCCAGTAGCCCCTCTTTCCCTGCAACACCCGGGTCGGGCCCCCATGAATGTCAGGGGGCTGGACTAGGGTCCATTTCGTCGCGATACTAAACGCGAGTTCAGGTGTCGCCCGAGGGGTCCTGGGGGGCGCACCGTTACCTTGGCAGTCGAAAGAGAGATGGACGATGGCAGCTGTGAATCCGGAGAAGGAGAAGGCGATCGAGCTGGCGATGTCCGGCATCGAGCGGCAGTTCGGGAAGGGCTCGATCATGCGGCTGGGGAAGGACGAACCCCTGGTGCGCGATATCCAGGTCATCCCCACCGGGTCCATCTCGCTGGACATCGCCCTGGGCGTGGGCGGAGTGCCCCGGGGCCGGATCATCGAGATCTACGGGCCGGAGTCTTCCGGTAAGACCACCCTCTGTCTGCACATCGTGGCCGAGGCCCAGAAGAAGGGCGGGGTGGCCGGCTACATTGACGCCGAGCACGCGATGGACGTGGGCTACGCGCGCAAGCTGGGCGTCCGCACTGACGATCTGCTGCTGTCCCAGCCGGACACTGGCGAGCAGGGCCTGGAGATCGCCGAGATGCTGGTGCGCTCGGGCGCGATCGACGTGCTGGTGATCGACTCGGTGGCCGCCCTGGTCCCCAAGGCGGAGTTGGAAGGCGAGATGGGCGATGCCCACATGGGCGTCCAGGCCCGGCTGATGAGCCAGGCGCTGCGGAAGCTGACCGGCACCATCTCCAAGAGCCAGACCTGCGTGATCTTCATCAACCAGATCCGGATGAAGATCGGCGTGATGTTCGGCAACCCGGAGACCACCACCGGCGGCAACGCGCTCAAGTTCTACGCCTCGCAGCGGCTGGACATCCGTCGCATCGGCGCGATCAAGAACGGCGAGGCGGTGGTGGGCAGCCGCACCCGGGTCAAGGTGGTGAAGAACAAGGTGGCCCCTCCCTTCAAGGAGGTGGAGTTCGACATCATGTACGGCACCGGGATCTCCAAGGAGGGGGACGTGGTGGATCTCGCCTCCGAGGAGGGGATCGTGGAGAAGAGCGGCGCCTGGTACTCGTTCAAGGGCGAGCGGATCGGTCAGGGTCGGGAGAACGTGAAGGAGTTCCTCAAGGAGCACCCCGAGATCTGCAAGGAGATCGAGCTTAGGGTCCTGGAGAAGATGGGCGTGGGTCAGCCGGTCGCGGGGACGGCGGCGGCGCCGGCCGCGTCGGAGGAGCCCGCGGAGGAGAAGCGTCCGCGGGTCAAGGCGGTCAAGTAGACCGCCGGGAGCTTCCCGGCACCGGTCGTCGATCACGGGGTGGGCCGAGGCTGGCCTGCCCCGTGTCGTTTTGGGGGGCGGGGTGGGCTTTGGCGTAAGGTCGCCGGCGAGCATGCGCGCCATCGTCACCGAGTGGTTGTCCGGTCAGGACCTGTACCGCCGGGTGGTGCTGGAGAAGATCGCCCACGCGCGGGAGTCGGTGTGGATCAGCACCGCCAACGTGAAAGAGATGTACGTCGAGCAGGACGGGGAGTTCCGGTCGATCCTGGAGCTCTTCGAGAAGCTGGCCGCGCGCGGGGTCTCGCTGCGGCTGCTCCACGCGGATCTCCCCTCCCGGCCGTTCCGCAAGGCGTTCGACCGCAAGGAGCGGCTGGTGCGCGGTGGGCTGGAGTTGAAGATCTGCCCCCGGGTCCACTTCAAGGCGGTGATCGTGGACGGGGCCTGGGTCTACCTGGGCAGCGCCAATCTCACCGGCGCGGGGTTGGGCGCCAAGGGTCCGGACAAGCGGAACTTCGAGGTGGGCTTCGTCACCGAGGACTTCGACACCATCGACCGCACCAGCGCGCTGTTCGAGTCGGTGTGGAGCGGCGCGGAGTGCAAGGGCTGCAAGCTGTACGACCTGTGCCCGGACCCGATCGGGAAGGGCCCGGCCAAGAAGCCGCGGGCCCGCGGCGGCAGGGGTTCACGCAAGCCCCCGGTGGGGATCGAGCTGGGGCGATCCCGCCGGCTGCGCTGAGTCGGGCCGCCAGGAGGTGGTCGAGCCGTCGGCCGTTGGCGGAGGCGCAGCGATCCCGCCGGTTGCGATGGGTCAGGCCGCCGGGTGGTGCATCGAGCCGGAGGCCGCGTGCGGATGCGGCAGCTTCCCCTGCGGCCGCGGGACCCTCTACGTCAGGGCCTTGGCCTTGGGGCCGATCAGCGAGCGCAGGGTGCCGCGGGCCACGATGTCCCCGCTGCGATCCTTGATGTTCACCTCCAGGTCGTACTCCGCGCGCTCGGTGCTGGTGGGGATCGGGCAGGCGCACTCTGCTACCAGCGTTCCCCGGCCCTTCTTGAGGTAGTCGGTGGTGATCTGGGTGACGATCATCCGCGCCCCCTCCGGCACCGAGTAGAGCAGGGCCAGGTTCCCGGTCAGCTCCACCAGGTTGGTCATGGCGATGGCATGCACGCTGCCCAGGTGGTTGCGCACCGCCCGCCGATCCCGCAGCGTCACCCGGGCGAACCCCTTGCGCAGGTCGTCCACGTCGGCGCCGATCGACCCGGTGTAGGGGACGAACACCCCCAGGATCCGGCTGAACAGCCGCTTCCCACCCGGGAGCGGCGAGAGGCGATCCCACTGCTTGGCGATCCCCGAGGCGTCGGAGGCCATCTCCTTGAGAAGCGAAGCCATCCCGGCCAGGTTTGCCATGCGTCGTGCCCTCTTTGTGACTCACTGCGTCAACGGAGTTTTGCCCCAACCGGCGGCGGACGGCAAGTGGGGGCTTCCCCCGGATGCCAGGCTCCTGCTCCTGATCGGCCACTTCAACCCTTCGATGTCCCACCAAAGCGACGGGCCTCCCGGACCCCCGCGCTCCCGCCCGGCGGCGGCTCGCCGACTGCTAAACACTCCCACCTCCCAGAGGTCTCCAACTGGACCTGGCGGATCCAGCCCAGCGACCCGGTTCCGCGCCTTGCACTCCGCCGCCGAGTCATCCGGAATTGGGGTCACCAAGACCGCCGCCGCCCGGTGGGAACCTGGCCCGGGCGCGGATCAGGCCGGATGGCCCCGCGAACGCTTCCGGGTTATTGACCGCCGCAGCAATGGACTTTGGCAACGCCGGGTGGCTGCAGAACCTCCTGACCGAAGAGGTGGCAAAGCACCGCCCGGAGCCGGCGGTGGAGCTGATCGAGGAGGTGCGCGCGCAGCTCACCGGGCGGGCCCGGGCGCGGCTGTACCTGCGCCGGGTGGTCCGGGAGAGCGGGCTGCTGTACGGCACCCCCACCGGCGCCAACCCCGCCCCGTCCGGCACCGCTCCCGAGGAGCGGCTGTTCCTGGCGGTGATGGGCACCCTGATCCGGATGGCCCTGGACATCGCCGGGTTCGTGGAGGCCCCTGCCGGGGCGCGCCGCGAGCAGCTGCTGGCGCTGTTCGCCGCGCTGACCGACCAGGGTCCGGAGGCGGAGGAGATCCTGCAGCGGGTGGCCACCGGCCGGGAGGGCACCGTCTCCCGCCGCAGCTGGGGGCGGGTGGAGGACGCGCTGGAGGGCCGGGCGATGTCCCTGGCCGGAGATCCGGCCTATGGCCTGGTCCTCCACAACGGCGCGGTCTACGCGGACGCCAACGTCTTTGGTCAGCACGCCATCCAGTACTTCTCCCGCGGCCAGCTGCCCCCGGTCTCCGTCCGCCGCCGCAACCGGGTGGCGGCGCAACAAAAGGCGCTGTTGGTGGAGGTGCTCACCGCCCTGACCCGGGTGGAGCGTCCGCCCAGCTTCCCGGTGCGCCGCGCCATCCTCCGGCAGATCGAGGATCTGAAGCTGCCCTCCGATCTGGAGGATCAGCTCCGGGCAAAGGTGAAGCGGACCTTCGATCACCCGCCCCGGTTGGTGGAGGTGGTCCGGGAGGTCCGCAGCGCCGACATGCGGCGGTTCATCCTCGAGCAGACCCTGCTGGCCTCGCTGGTGGACGGTCGGCGCTCCCCCAGCGAGCTGCGCTTCATCCAGGCACTGGCCGCCGCCCTGGAGGTGTCCCCCCAGCAGCTGTCCCACTACGAGCTGGTGGTGGCCGAGTTCTACGCCAAGAACCGCTCGGTGGTGGACGTGTTCACCGTGGCCGCCGGAGCGGACCTGTTGGGCCAGGATGCGCTGGAGCAGATGCAGTCCGCGGTGGAGAAGAACGTCCAGCGGCTGCTGACCGAGGTCCGGGAGACTGGCGAGCTGTCGGTGCTGTTGGCCAAGGCCGCCCGTGGGCAGAAGCTGGGCGATCAGGATCGGAAGAAGATGCGGGCCCAGCTGATCGACATCGCCAAGGCGATCCCGGCGCTGGCAATCTTCGCCGCGCCGGGAGGGCTGTTCTTGCTGATCGCCCTGGCCAAGGTGCTGCCCTTCAACATCCTCCCCTCGGCGTTCCAGGATCCGCCGCCCGAGCAGGAGCCGTAAGCGCCCCTATCCCTTCCGGTGCAGCTTCACCGAGACCCGGCGCAGGTCCTCGTTGACGCCCTGGTAGTCGGTCCGGCTGCGGTCCTTGTCCAGCTGCTGATCCAGGGCGCTCAGGTGCTTTCGGGCCGCGGTGGCGGCGGCCGGGTCGCCTTCGATCAGCCAGTCCAGCGCCTGGATCGCCGCGGCGCGGGCCTCCACGTTCTCGTCGGAGATCCGCTGGGCCAGCAGCTCCGCGTGCTCCGCCTTGCCTGCGCGGCCCAGCTCCAGCGCCGCGCGCTCGCGGACCGCCGGCACCTTGGACTCCAGCTTCTTGCTCCAGCAGCCCAGCTCGCCTTTGCACTCCTGGGCCGCGGCCAGCCGCTGCAGGTGGACCTCGATCGCCGCCTGGTGCTTCTGGGCCAGCGCCTCGGGCTGGTCGCAGCCCTGGAGGTCGTACTGCTGGCAGTCCTTGGCGGTCCGTCCCGCCTCCTCCTTGGCCAGGCGCTGCAGCGCCGGCAGCTCGCGTTCGTCCCCCACCAGGGAGAGGGCGGAGATCGCGCGGTCCCGCGCCTCCCAGATGCCCACCGCGGCCGCCTTCTCCAGCGCCGGGATCGCGTCCCGGCCGCCGATGCGGGCCAGCGCGAAGGCGTACCGTTCACGGGCGGGGATGCGCTCATCGGCGGTCAGCGCGGCGATGGCGGTCACCGCCGAGCCGGCCCGCATCCTTCCCAGCGCGTCGGCCACGGTCATCCGCACCATCATCTGCAGATCCGGATCCTCGGTCTGGTAGGCCAGCCGCTGGATCAACACCGCCTCCGCGCGGCGATCCCTCAGGTCCCCGGCCACCTGGGCGGACTTGGCCAAAAGCGCCGCCTCCTCCACGTTGTTCTGGCGGGCCCAGGTCAAAAGGGCCCGGTCCTCTCCCTTGAGCGCGGCCAGCACCGCGTCCCGCGCCGGGGCGCCGATCTGGAAGAGGGAGAAGGAGCTGTCCCCGTAGAAGCTGTCGCCGCGGGTCTTGTGCTGCTTGAACATCATCATCACCAGCGCCGGGATGGCGCGGGCATCGCCGATCTCCCCCAGCGACTGGACCGCCTTGCGGTTGATCAACGGCTCCACCGAGTCGTCCAGGGCCATCGCCACCAGCGGCTCCACCGCCTCTTTGGCGTGCTGCGCGCCCAAGGCGCGGATCGCCTCCAGCTGCACGTAGCCGTCCTTGCTCTTGAGCAGCCGCAGCAGCGGGGGGATGGCGGCGGGATCCGGGATCCGCCCCAGGGCCTGCGCGATCTCCCGGTTCATCCGGTGGGTGTCCGAGTCCGCCGGGCCCATGTCGATGGCGTCGGTCAGCGGCTGCACCGAGGACTTGTCGCCCAGCTCCCCCAGGGCCTTGGCCAGCTCGGCGCGGACCTCTGCCTTCTTCTCGGTCTGCAGCTGCCCGTTGAGCAGCGGGGCGAAGGCCGGGGTCAGCCGCTTGGACCCGCGGAGATCTTCAATCACCCGGACGCGATCCTGGGCCCGTCTCCCGTTCTTGAAGGCCTTCTCCCAGTACTCGGGGGTGTTGGGATCTCCCTTGCAGCCAGCCAGCAGCAGCAGGCTCAAGGCGAGACAGAGGCGATTGGACGCGCGCATGGGTCCTCCAGAAGGGCTGTCGAGAGCGGCATGTAAGCGCGCTCCGGAGTGGAGAAGCAATCCACCCTCGGCCGGGTCGATCCGCTGACCCCATCTTTTTACCCAAAGTCGCGACCCCACCGGCTGGCGGGGTAGTGTCCGCCCCGAATGCAAGCCGCCCAATCTGCAGCCAAGGTTCCGTCCCAGCGTCCCGCTGTTGGACGGCGGACGTACGTCATCGATCGGGGCTTCCAGCTCAAGTACACCCTGCTGCTGATGGTGCTGGGGGGAGTCACCTCCGGACTGTTCGGGACGATGATGTACCTGGCCCACGTGGACGCGCAGAGGGACCTGCCGCTGTCCGCCGACCTCCGGGCGCAGCTGGCGTCGGCCGACACCACCCTGTTGATGTTGGTGGTGGCGATCTCGGTGCTGATGGCGGTGGCGCTGGGCCTGTTGGGGGTGCTGATCACCCACCGGGTGGCCGGTCCGGTCTACGTGATGAGCCACTACATCACCACCCTGGCCCGCGGCCGCTTTCCGGTGATGCGCCCGCTGCGGAAGAACGACGAGCTGCAGGTCTTCTTCGGCCGCTTCCAGGAGGCGCTGGAGACCCTGCGCCAAAAGGAGTTGGAGGAGGCCGCCACCATCGACCGCGCCCTGGCGGCGCTGCGGTCCCCGGGCGACACCCAACCCGCGCTCCGGGAGCTGGAGGCGATCTCCCAGCGCAAGCGCGAGGCCGCCGAGCGCGTGGACGCGGGCCGCTGACCGATGCGCCCCAGAATCGTCTTCATGGGAACCCCGCAGTTCGCCGTGGCCTCCCTGCGGGCCTGCTTCGAGGTGGGGGAGGTGATCGCGGTCGTCACCCAGCCGGACAAGCCCAAGGGCCGGGGGCAGGAGCTGGCGGCGCCCCCGGTGAAGCTGGAGGCCCAGGCGCGCGGGGTGCCGGTGCTGCAACCTACCAAGCTGCGCAACACCGGCTTCGCCGACGAGCTGCGGGCGCTGCGGCCGGACGTTTGCGTGGTCACCGCCTACGGGAGGATCCTCCCCAAGGAGGTGCTGGAGGCTCCGGCCAAGGGCTGCCTGAACGTGCACGCCTCGCTGCTGCCGCGCTTCCGGGGCGCGGCGCCGATCCAGTGGGCGATTGCGTCCGGGGATGAGCGCACCGGGGTCTGTTTGATGCAGATGGACGAGGGCCTGGACACCGGGGCGGTGATCGCCTGCCGCGAGCTTCCGATTGGACCCGACGACACCTCCGCCACCCTGCACGTGTCGCTGGCCGAGCTGGGCGGGCAGCTCCTGCGAGACGAGCTGCCGCGCTATCTGGGGGGTGAGATCAAGGCCACGCCGCAGCCGTCTGAGGGGATGGTGCTGGCCCCGCTGATCGACAAGGAGGAGGGGCGGCTGGACTTCCAGCGCCCAGCGGTGGAGCTGGAGCGGCGGCTGCGCGCGTTCACTCCCTGGCCGGGCGCCTTCACCTCCTTCTCCGGGGGCCTGTTCAAGGTGCACCGAATCCGGGTGGGGCAGGGGAGCGGCGCGCCGGGAACGGTGCTGGCCTCCGGACCCGACGGCATCGAGGTCGCCTGCGGCGAGGGTTCGGTGGTCCTCCTGGAGGTCCAGCCAGAGGGCAAGCGGCGGATGACCGCGGCCGAATTCCTCTCCGGGCGCAAACTGGAGATTGGCAGCCGGCCGTTTTCGGCGGATTGATGCTGGACCGATGAACGCGCGAACAATGGCCATCTCGGTGCTGGCGCGGGTCCAGGCCACCGATGCGTATCTGAACGTGGTGCTGGACACCCAGCTCTCAGAGCGTCCCCCCGCCGACCCGCGCGACGCGGCCCTGGTGACCGAGCTGTGCTACGGCTCCACCCGCCGGCAGCTGGCGCTGGACTCGCTGATCGCATCCCTGGCGGACCGCAAGCTGGAGGCGCTGGAGGACAAGGTCCTGGCCGCACTGCGGGTCGGCCTCTACCAGCTGTTCTACTCCCGGGTGCCCCGGCACGCCGCGGTGGGGGAGACGGTCCAGGCGCTCAAGGAGCTGCAGCTGGCGCGGGCCTCCGGGTTCGTGAACGCCATCTTGCGCAAGGCCTCGGCGCTGCCCGAGATCCCGCTCCCGCCGGTCTCGGACCAGGTCCGTCACCTCTCCGTCCGCGAGAGCCACCCCCAGTGGCTGGTCTCCCGGTGGATCCGTCAGTTCGGCGCGGTGCGCGCCGAGCAGATGCTGAAGGCCGACAACGAGGCCCCGCCGGTGGTGGTGCGCGCCAACACCTCCCGGACCACCCGCGATCAGCTGCTGGCCGAGCTGCTGGAGGCGGGGGTGAAGGCCGAGGCCACCCGCTTCTCCCCGGTAGGGATCCGCTTCGAGTCCCCGGGCCGGGTGGAGGACCTGTACGGTTTCCGCGAGGGGCTGTTCCAGGTGCAGGACGAGGCCGCGCAGCTGGTGGGGGTGTTCGCCCACCCCGCGGACGGCTCCCGGGTGCTGGACACCTGCGCCGCGCCCGGCGGCAAGGCCAACCACCTGGCGGAACGCTTCGAGGTGGTGGCCACCGACCTGCACGCCAACAAGCTGCGCAAGATTGAGGCCGAGGCCCGGCGGCTGGGGCTCAGCGAGCGGCTGAAGACCCTTGCCCACGACGCCACCGTGCCCCACCCCGACTCGCTGGGGGAGTTCCACGCGGTGATGGTGGACGCCCCCTGCACCGGCCTGGGCACCCTGCGCCGCCACCCGGAGCTGCGCTACCGCCGCAAGGAGGAGGACATCTCCCGGCTGGCCACCCTGCAGCTGCGGATCCTGGAGGCCTGCCAGGAGAAGGTGCCCCCCGGCGGGCTGCTGATCTACGCGGTGTGCAGCACCGATCCCCAGGAGGGCGCGGACCAGATCGAGATGTTCCTGCGCTCGCACCCGGACTTCACCAGCGAGCCGCCGGTGCTGTCGCTGGCGGAGAAGTACCCCGAGTACCAGGGGCACCTGCGCACCCTCCCCGGACCAGACGGGATGGACGGGTTCTTCGCCGCCCGGCTACGGCGGATGTACTAGCGCCACTTCTGGGGGCGGTCCTGGAGGCTGCTCTCCAGGCCCACCTCGGCGCACCACGCCAAAAAAGCGTCCTTGGGGACGCCCTGCCACTCCAGCTCCGACAGCGACTCCTTGAGCGGGACGTCCCGCACCAGGGTGGCCAGGGTCCGGTAGAGCAGCGCGTCTTCCCGGCCCTGGTTGAAGTTCAAGGAGAGGCGCTCGGCGCCGCGGACGTTCACTCCCCACTGGCGGTGATCGGCGGGGATGTCCTCCAGCTTCTCGAACTTGGCCAGCACCGCCGCCGCGCCCTTCTCGCCCCAGCCGTCCAGCCCGGGGATCCCATCCGCGGTGTCACCCACCAGCGCCAGCCAGTCGGGGATGCTCAGGGGGGCGATGCCGCGCAGCGCCCGTAGCGCGTCTTCGTCGATCACCTTCTCGTTGCGGCGATCGATCTGCACCACCTTGGTGCCGACCACGCACTGGCCCAGGTCCTTGTCCGGGGTGTGGATCCGCACCTGCTGTACCTGGTCGGCGAACTGCGCGGCCCCGCTGGCCAGAGCGTCGTCCGCCTCCCAGCGATCCATGGACCACACGCTGACGCCCAGGGCGCGGACCGCGGCCTCGGCCACGTCGAACTGGGCCAGCAGCTCCTCGTCCACCCCGGCCTCGGTCTTGTAGCCGGGGAAGAGATCGTTGCGGAAGGAGCGGATCGGGTTGTCGAACGCCACCGCCAGGTGGGTGACCCCGTGCTTCTTCTCCTGCAGCAGCGTCAGCAGGGAGGAGGTCATCCCCACCGTCGCCTTCAGCGGCTGGCCGCCTTGGCCCCGGTAGTCCGGGCGCTTGGAGAAGTGCGCCCGGAACAGCTCGTAGGTCCCGTCGATCAGATCCAGCCGCATCCTTTGACCTTTCGAGGTTACTCCACGACCTTCGGCACTGCCTTGAACGCGTCCAGCACCGCCTGGGAGGCGCGGTCCAGGTACTTGCCCTTGCGGACCAGGATCCCGATCGGCCGGGAGAAGTTGCCCTCCGCCAGCGGCTTGGAGACCAGGGTGCCCTGGGCCAGCTCCATGGCCATGCAGGCCAGCGGGAGGACCGAGACGCCCAGGCCCATCTCCACCGCGCGCTTGATGGTCTCCACGTTGTCCATCTCCATCGACACCACCAGGTCCATCCCCCGGTCCTTGAAGATCCGGTCGATGCCCTTGCGGGTCGGCGCCTCGCGGTCGAAGCCGATGAACGGGACCCCGGCGATCGCCGAGAGCGAGACCTTGGACTTGCTGGCGAACGGGTGGTTGGGCGCGCAGACGAAGACCAGCTTGTCGTCGCGGAAGGGAACGATGTCCACCCCGGCCCGCGGCTGTGGATAGGCCACCAGGCCCAGCTCGGCGGCGCCGAGGATGATGTCGTCGTAGACCTGATCGTTGCGGCGGTAGTTCAGCCGTAGGTTCACCTTGGGGTTGGTCTTGAGCACGTGCCGCTGGACGTTCTGCAGCTCGTGCAGCCCCACCGTGTAGATGGTGGAGACGGTGCAGGTGCCCTGGACCTCGGCGGACTGCTCGCGGATCTCCTGCTCCACCTCACCGAACCGGGCCAGGATCTCCTTGCAGCCGCGGAACAGCCGCTCCCCGGCGGGGGTGGGCGTGACCTGGCGCGCGCTTCGGGAGAGCAGCTTCTGGTTGTAGCGGGTCTCCAGCGCGCGGATCTGCTGGCTGACGGCGGACTGGGTCACGTGGTTGAGCTGCGCCGCACGCGAGAAGGAGCCGGTCTCCACCACGTCGCAGAACATCTTCAACGACTCGAGCTGCATAGATTAGTGAGCCTCCTGGCGGTGGGACCTATAATTAGAAGCGCTTGACTTATCAACAACGCCAAAGCGGTTCAGTAGGAGCGCTCGTTCGAGCAGTAGCCAACCTCCCGATTCTCCTGGTGGGTATCCCTTTCTAATGAGGGGCGGGTCGCTGCCTAGGGGAGGGACAGGACGGCGGCCTCGGTGATCTCGGCCAGGATCTCCAGCAGCCGCTCTCCTTCCGCCCGGGTGGCCGCGGCAGGATTTCCCAGATAGGCGTCCGGGCCGCCGACCTGGTGGAAGTCGGTGGCGCCGGCCTTGATCCGCGCGGGGAGATCCACCGCCAACTCTGGCAACGCCCGCCGCTCCTGTTCGTTCACCAGGAGGGGCGCGGCGGCCAACATCAGCGAGGTCTCGTAGAGGCCGGCGTGGCTGCCGCCGTGGGTGAACTCCACGCCCAGCCTGGGGCCGGTCGGCTTCTTGCGGTGGTCGGGCACGCAGATGCCCGCGCCGGTGCGTTCGGCGGCCGTGCGGGCGGCCTGGTGGACCACCGCGAACTGGGCCGGCTCCAGGTGGTGGTTCACCACGCAGATCCTCCGGAAGCCGTGTCCGGCGATCCCGGCGATCACCTCGGTCAGGAACGCTTGGGTCACCGGCGCGTTGACGCTGATCGTGCCGGCGAACGTCGCAGCGAACTCGGTTACTCCATAGGCCAGCGACGGGAAGGTCACCGCCTGCTCTCCCCGGGCCACCAACCGCGCCGAGACCCGACGGCAGACGGCCTCGGCGATCAGCACGTCCACTCCCAGCGGGAGATGGGGCCCATGCGCCTCGGTGGAGCCCACCGGGAGCAGCGCCACACAGTTTGAATCGGCCAGGGCGCGAAGCCTGGGCCAGGGAAGCTCTGAAGCCAGCGGCATGCGGACAGGTCGTAGCGCGAGGCGGCGCGGAAGTCCCGCTCCCAGGCATGTCCGATGCGGCCCCTGTCAGCGGCCCTCAGTCCCTCAACTGCGACTTGAGCACCTTGCCCCGGTCGCTCTTGGGCAGCGCGTCCAGGAAGCGAATCTCCCTCGGCGCCTTGTACGGCGCCAGGGTGGCCCGGACGTGTGCCTTGAGCGTGTCGGTCAGCTCCGCCCCGGGGCTGGCGCCGGGCTGGAGGACGACGAAGGCCCGCGGCTTTTCCAGCCCGTCCGCGTCCTTGAACCCCACCACCGCCGCCTCCCGGACCGCCGGGTGGCCCAACAGCGCGTTCTCCACCTCCACCGGGGAGAGCCACTTGCCGGCCACCTTGAGCATGTCGTCGCCCCGGCCGCAGAAGTGGAAGTAGCCGTCCTCGTCCTGGCGGAACTTGTCCGCGGAGACGCACCACTCGCCGCGGAAGGTGTGCTGGCTCTTCTCCCTCTCGTGCCAGTACTCGCGCGCAATCGAGTCGCCGCGGATCCACAGGGTGCCGATCTCCCCCCGCGGGACCTGCTGCCCGTCGTCGTCGCGGATCTGCGCCTGGTACCCCTCCACCACCTTGCCCAGCGAGCCGGGCCGCACGTCTCCCACCCGGTTGGTGATGAAGATGTGGAACATCTCCGCCGAGCCGATCCCGTCCAGCACCTCCACCCCGGTGCGCCGCTTCCAGCGCTGGTACAGCTCGGGGGGCAGGGCCTCGCCGGCGCTGACCGCCAGCCGCAGCGAGGAGAGATCCTCGTCTGGGGCCGGCGGCGCGGAGACCATCGCGTTGAGCACGGTGGGGACCAGGGAGAGGAAGGTGGGGCGGTAGCGGGCGATCAGCTGGAACATCCGCTCCGGAGTGGGCTTCTCCGGAAACAAGACCGCCGAGGCGCCCGCCAGCAGCGGGAACAACAGATTGGTCCCCAGCGCGTAGCCGAACGCCAGCCGTGGCGCCGAGAGGCAGATGTCCTCGGGCCGGTAGCCGAGGATGGGCAGCCCGAAGACCCGGGCGTTGAAGAGGAAGTCCGCGTGGCGGTGCACCGCGCCTTTGGGAAAGCCGGTGGAGCCGGAGGTGAACAGCCACACCGCGGGGTCATCCCGGTGGGTGTCTGCGAAAGACGGGTCGGGGGTGGCCGCGGCCAGCGCCTGCTCGTAGGAGGGGTGCGCGCCGTGGGTCCCGCCCACCACCAGCACGTGGCGCAGGTGGGGACAGTCCGCTCGCACCGAGTCGATCACCTGCGCGGTGGTGGCGTTGGTGAACACCACCTTTGCCCGGGTGTAGTTGAGGTAGTAGGCGACCTCTTCCGGCCGCTGGTCCGGGTTCACCGCGCAGGCCACCCCGCCCACCTTCACCACCGCCAGCCAGGCGGAGGCGAACTGGGGCACATCCGGCAGCATCAACAGCCCGCGCTGCTCCTGCTCCAGGCCCAGGCCCCGCAACACCGCCGAGGCGCGGTCCACCTGGTCCGCCAGCTGCCGGTAGGTCTGGGTGCCTTCGTCCCACCGCAGCGCCACCCGCTCACCGAAGCGCGGGAGCTGGTCGTAGAGGAACGCGCGGGTGAGGTTGAACGCCTCCGGCAGGTTCCGCGGATCGGGGTGGGTCATGGCGTGGGACCTTGGCGCGCAAGCGCGCTGCGCTGCCACAACAAACCACCCAGACCCAGCAAGGTCAGCGCGGTCCCCACCAGCAGCTGCAGCCGGCTCCAGTCGGAGGCGATGGCCTGCGCCATCAGACACTCCTCCACCGAGTACGCCCCGCAGTCGAACTGCGACAATCGGGTCCGCAGCGCCAGACCGAACAACAGCAGCCCGGAGAGGAGCAGCCCGCCACAGAGGCCGATCACCACCGAGCGGAGCGGCGACGAGGGGGGAGGGCTCACGGGAGGGACGATTGCCTCCGGCGGCGGGGATTGCCAGTGCCTACGGCTCGTTGGTGTGCACCGCCGGGACCGGGATCCGGTCCACGGTGAGCTCGAAGGGAGAGGGTCCATCCACGACCACGATCACGTCCTGTCCCGCCTCCAGCGAGAGGTCTAGGACCTTTTCGGCGGCGGGCCCGCCAGAGCAGGCCAGCTCCAATCCGCGGCAGTTGTCGTGGACGTAGAGCACCGGGGGCAGATCGCCGTCCTGCTGGGCCCGGGCGTTGAAGCGGTAGCCGCCCGACTCGGGCGCAGTGAACCGCAGCCCCACATCCGGGCTGTGCTGGCCGCCGCAGGTCCCGAAGTGGCCGTTGACTGTTGGTAGCTCGCTGCTCTGGAAGTCTCCGGGCACTGTCTCTCCCAGGTCCTCCTCGGTGCAGGCCTCGATCACACAGGCCTGCTCCTGGGCGCAGTCGCTGTCCCAGCAGTCCACCCGGCCGTCGGCGTCGTTGTCCGCGCCGTCGGTGCAGCTCTCGGCCGTCTCGGTGGCCACCAGCCGGTTGACGTGAAGCTGCACGTAGTCGTGGTCGGTGGTGGCGCCATCCACCGCGATCAGGATCGTGGTCCCCGCGACGAGCTCCACGGTCAACCGGGAGGCGTTCCCGTAGTTGATCCCGTTGTCCTCGCAGGCCAGCGCCCTGCCAGCGCAGGTGCCCTCACGGACGGTGAGCACGGTATCGAAGGTGGAGCCGGTGGTGTCCAGCACGAACACCCCATCCTCCGGCGCGGTCCAGGCAATCAGCACCTCCGGGGTGCTCCGGTTGTCGCCGCAGGGCTGGGCGTGGCGATCCTGGTTGCCCACCTTGGCCTCGAAGCTGACCGGCAACGCCGCGCCGGCGGAAAAGTCCGCGCAGGGTGGGGCCGGGGGCAGGGCGCAGACATTGGGCCTGCCCGCCGCGCCACAGACCTCTCCCAGCGAGCAGCTGCCGCACTCCAGCAGACCGCCGCACCCATCGGAGACGGTGCCGCAGTTGCTGCCCCGGGTCTCACAGGTGAGGGGGACGCATTGGATCCCGCACAAATTGGCGGTGCCCCCGCCGCCGCACAGCTCCGGATCCGCGCAGGTCCCGCACTCCAGGGTGCCGCCGCAGCCGTCGGAGATCACGCCGCAGTTCTTGCCCGCTCCCCGGCAGGAGAGTGGTTTGCACTGGGCGGGCCCGCACACATTCGGCCCGCTGCCACCGCCACAGCTCTCCCCGTTGGCGCAGTCGCCGCACTGAAGGGTGCCGCCGCAGTGATTGGAGATGATTCCGCAGTTCTTGCCCTCGGCGGCGCACGTGGTGGGAACACAGCTGGGAGGGGCACTGGTGCTCCCAGTCGCCTTCCACTCGCCTTCCTCCGGAACCGGACCGGAGGGGTTGCTGCTGGAGCACCCCACCGTCGCCACCAGACACAGCCAACCCAGCCACCGCACTGCGGCGCGGCCCTCGACCCCCATCGCCCTACCCCTCCCCCACAACTGCCCCCCTTTAGGTAGGAACGCCTTCACAAAACGTCACCCACCCCCGCGCTCAGGAGCTGAGCAGGTGCCTGGCGATCAACATCCGCTGCACCTCAGAGGCCCCCTCGTAGATCCGCAGCGCCCGCACGTCCCGGTACAAGCGTTCGACGGCGAACCCCTTGACCACCCCGTTGCCGCCGTGGACCTGCAGACAGCGGTCGATGATCCGCTGGGCGGCCTCGGTGGCGAACAGCTTGGCCACCCCCGCCTCATAGGGAATCCGGGCCTGGCCGCCGTCCTTCACCGCCGCCGCCCGGTGCACCAGCAGCTGCGCGGCCTCCAGCTCCACCGCGCTGTCGGCGATCAGATTCTGGACTGCGGCCAGCTCGGAGAGTGGCTTGCCGAACTGTCGCCGGCCCCGGGCGTAGGCCACCGCCTCGTCCAGCGCCCGGCGGGCCATCCCCACCGCCGCCGCGCCCACCGTGGTGCGGAAGGTGTCCAGGGTCCCCAGCGCCAGCCGCATCCCGTCCCCCTCCTTGCCGATCAGCGCCGAGGCGGGAATCCGGCAGTCGGTGAGTTCCAGCTCGCCGATCGGGTGGTCGCCCATCAGCTCCATCGGGCGGACCTGGAGGCCGTGGGTGCCGGCGGGGACGATGAAGGCGGAGATCCCCTTGGGGCCCTCGCTGGTGCGGGCAAAGAGCGTGTAGTGGCTGGCCACCCCGGCGTTGGAGATGAACCGCTTGGCGCCCCGGAGCAGATAGTGGTCCCCGTCCCGGGTGGCCGAGGTGCTCAGCGCGGCAACGTCCGAGCCGGCCTCCGGCTCGGTGAGCGCGAACGCCCACAGGGTCTTGCCGGCGGCTGCGGGCACCAGATGCTCCGCGCGCTGTTCCGGGCTTCCTCCCAGCACCAGCGGGTGGGTGCCCAGCCCGTGCACCGCGAAGATCGAGTCCGCGGCGGGGCTGAAGTACGCCAGCTGTTCGCGGATCGCGCACAGGGTGCCCACCCGGACCAGGGTGGTGGCCCCGCCGAACCCGGCCGGGATCAGGTAGGGGAAGAAGCCCAGGTCCGCCAGCCGGCGCGCCAGCACCGGGTGGTCGGCCAGCTCCGGGGAGGGCTCCAGCGCGGCGAACTTTGCCCGGGCGTCTTCGCCGGCCTTCAAATCCTCGGGGGAGAGCAGGGAAGGGGACATGGGGGTCACCGGCCGGTGAAGCGCGCCGGGCGCTTCTGGGTGAAGGACTCGTACGCCTCGCGGAAGTCCTGGGTCTGCATGCAGACCGCCTGGGCCCGGGCCTCGTTGTCCAGGGCGCCGTAGAGGTCGGAGTTCAGCTCGCCGTTGAGCAGCTCCTTGGTCATCCCCAGGGCGAAGGTGGGGCCGTTGGCCAGCCGCCGGGCCAGGGTCATCGCCTCGGACATCAGCTGCTCGGCCGGGACCACCTTGTTGAAGAGGCCGTAGCGTTCGGCGGTGGGCGCGTCGATGGCGTCCCCCAGGAAGAGCAGCTCGGTGGCGCGGGAGAGCCCCACCACCTTGGGCAGCAGGTAGGCCGCGCCCATGTCCGCGCCGGCCAGGCCCACCTTCACGAACAGGAAGGCGATCTTCGCCTTCTCGGCGGCGATCCGCAGATCCGCCGCCAGGGCGATCACCGCGCCCGCGCCAGCCGCGGTGCCGTTGAGGGCGGCGATCACCGGCTTGCGCAGCGCCCGGATGTTCTTGATCAGGTCGCAGGTCATGCGGGTGAACTCCACCAGCCCCGGCATGTCCCGGCTGAACAGCTCGCCGATGATCGCGTTCACGTCCCCGCCGGAGCAGAAGCCGCGGCCCTCGCCGGTGATCACCACCGAGGCCACGTCGGTCCGGTGCCCCAGCTGCAGGAACAGCTCCCGAAGCTCGCGGTAGACCTCGAAGGTCAGCGAGTTCAGCGTCTCCGGCCGGGAGAAGGTGATCACCCCGACGCGGTCCTGCACCTCGAAACGAAAGGACGTGGGCGCGCTCATGGGGGCGCGCTTTAGCAAACTCAGATGACCGCGGTGGCCTCGATCTCCACCTGGGCGTCGTCTTCCAACAGCGCGCTGACCACCACCAGCGCCATCGCCGGGTAGTGCTTGCCGACCTGCCGCTTCCAGCTCTCCCCGATCTGCCGGGTGGCGGAGCGGTAGGCGTCCTTGTTGATCACGTACACCGTGCAGCGGACCAGATCCTGCGGGGTGCCGCCGGCCTCCTTCACCACCGCCAGCACGTTGGCCAGGGCAGCGTCGAACTGCTCGGCGAAGGTGGCGGGAAAGCGGGGCGTCTCGCTGGTGGGGTCCCAGCCGATCTGCCCGCCCACGAACAACGTCCGCCCGCCCTCGGCGACGATTCCATTGGAGTAGCCGCGGGGCTTGGCCCAGCCGGGAGGTTGCACGGTGCGCTTGGAGGAACCCATCGGGGCGCGGAGTCTGTGGCCTTGGCCCGGAGCAGCGCAAGCCAGCGGCTAGATCGTCTCGCCCGCGTCGATTGAATAGGTCGCGCCGGTGATCGCCCCGGCCGCGTCGGAGGCCAGGAAGTGGCACAGCTCCGCGACCTCGGAGGGCTGCACCAGCCGGCCCATGGGGTTCATCCGCGCCAGGGTCTCCCGCGCCTCGTCGGTGGTCTTCCCGGTGGTCCGGGAGATGGTCTCCGCCGAGCGGGTCACCATCTCGGTGTCCGTCCACCCGGGGCAGACCGCGTTGACGGTGACCTGCCTGGAGGCCAGCTCCAGCGCCAACGAGCGGGTCATCCCCACCAGGGCGTGCTTGGAGGCGCAGTAGGCGCTGGTGTACCGGAAGCCCTTGAGCCCGGCGGTGGAGGCGATGTTGATGATCCGCCCGCTGCCCCGCTCGGCCATCGCCTCTGAGAGCTCCCGGCAGAAGAGGAACGGCGCCCGGACGTTGACCGCCATCAGCCGCTCGTAGTCCTCCAGCGAGGTCTTCCGCAGCGGCGCGGAGACCGCGACGCCGGCGTTGTTCACCAGCACATCGGGCGGTCCCTCCGAGCGAAGCTGGGCGCAGGCGTCCAGCACCGCGTCCACCCGCTCGATGTCCACCGCCATCGCCACCACCCGGCCCGGGTAGGCGGCGGCCAGCGAGTCCAGCGCGTCCTTGGACCGGGCCAACGCCCACACCCGGTGGCCGCTGGCGGCGAACCTCTCGGCGATGGCGCGGCCAATTCCCTTGCTGGCGCCGGTCACCACCACGTTCCGCTGGAGCTGGCTCATGCGCCCGGCAGCTTAGCCCCGAACCCAGCCGCTGCCGGAGGGTTCCCGTCTCTTCGGGAACTGCAGGCGTCCGGGGCCCGGTTGCCCAGGAACCCCGCCCAGAAGGAGGAGCTGTCGGAACTCCAGAACCGGAACCCGGGGACTGTTGCCTTTCCGGGGGAGGGAAGCGCGGGGGAAACTTGTTCCGGCAGACAAGTTCCACGGCGATTTCGGCTCAAAACGGGGGGTAAACCGGTCGCCACGAACAAGTTTCCCCCACTCGGCCCCCGCCTCGGGCGGGTCACGTCGCGGCCAGCGCCGCGCACTGTGGTTTCGCCGGGCGGAGGAGGCCGTGGACCGGATCGTGAAACAAAGAATGCTCTTCCTCCGCGAGGTGGCACGGGAGCCTGACCCCTCAAGCGCCGCCCGAGCGCCAGTCGTGCGGCGCGCCCGAAATCTGCCGCTGGCACCCGCGCCCGGCTCATTGCAATCTGCGCCGCGAGTTCACCTCTCAAGGAGCACGCCGTGGCCCGCGCCCCCGTCACCGACCTCTACCGCATCGACGACCTCCTCTCGGACGAGGAGAAGGCCGCGCGCGACGTGGTGGCCTCGATCATCGACCGCGAGATCCTGCCGGTGATCGGCAAGCACTTCCGCGACGGCACCTTTCCGGCGCACGTGGTGCCGAAGCTGGCGGAGGTGGGCGTGTTCGGGGCCAACCTCCAGGGCTACGGCTGCGCCGGGCTGAACAACGTCACCTACGGGCTGATCCTCCAGGAGCTGGAGCGCGGCGACTCCGGGCTGCGCAGCTTCGCCTCTGTTCAAGGCTCGCTGTGCATGTACCCTATCCACGCCTTCGGCTCCGAGGAGCAGAAGCAGCGGTTCCTGCCCGGGATGGCGCAGGGGAAGCTGATCGGCTGCTTCGGGCTGACCGAGCCGGACTTCGGCAGCAACCCGGGCGGGATGCTGACCCGCGCCCGCCAGGACGGAGACCACTACGTCCTCAACGGCAGCAAGATGTGGATCACCAATGGGACCATCGCCGACCTGGCGGTGGTCTGGGCCAAGGTGGACGACGGCGGCAGCGACTCGATCCGCGGGTTCATCGTAGAGAAGGGGATGCCCGGGTACTCGGCCAAGGAGATCCCGGGGAAGTTCTCCCTGCGCGCCTCCTACACCTCCGAGCTGGCCTTCCAGGACGTCCGGGTTCCGGCGGCCAACATGCTGCCCAACGTCAAGGGGTTGCGCGGCCCGCTCTCCTGTTTGAACAACGCCCGGATGGGGATCGCCTTCGCGGTGACCGGCGCGGCGATCGCCTGCTTCGAGGGCGCGCGGGAGTACTCGCTCTCCCGGATCCAGTTCGACAAGCCGATCGCCGCCTACCAGCTGACCCAGGAGAAGCTGGCGGACATGCTCTCGGAGATCGTCAAGGCGCAGCTGCTGTCGCTGCGGCTGGGGCGCCTCAAGGACGAAGGCAAGGTGACCCCGGAGATGGTGTCCTTGGCCAAGCGCAACAACGTGCGCTCCGCACTGGAGATCGCCCGGGTGGCGCGCGGCATCTACGGCGCCAACGGGATCACCGACGAGTACCCGGCGGTCCGCCACATGCTGAATCTGGAGTCGGTCTACACCTACGAGGGGACCCACGAGGTCCACACCCTGGTGCTGGGCAAGGCGATCACCGGGATCGACGCCTTCACTCGCTAAAGGCCAGATGACGCCCGGTCTCACCACCGCCCGGCTCCTCCTCCGCCCCTGGCGAGAGGAGGACCTGGACCCGTTCGCGGCGCTCAACGCCGATCCGGTGGTGATGGAGCACTTCCCCAAGGTGCTCACCCGCCAGGAGACGGAAGGAGTAATCCACCGCTTTCGGGCCCACTTCGATGCGCACGGCTTCGGAGGATGGGCGGTGGAGATCCCCGGGGTGGCGCCGCTGATCGGCTTCGTGGGTCTCAACGTGCCCACCTTCCCGGCGCCGTTCCTTCCCTGCGTGGAGGTGGGCTGGCGGCTGGCCCGCGCACACTGGGGCCACGGCTACGCCACCGAGGCGGCGCGGGCGGCGCTGGACTTCGGCTTCGGACAAAAGGGCCTGGAGGAGATCGTCTCCTTCACCACGGAGGAGAACATCCCTTCGCGCGCGGTGATGGAGCGGCTGGGGATGAAGCGCGACCCGGCGGAGGACTTCGACCACCCGAGCCTGCCGGAGGCTTCACCCCAAAGGCGGCACGTGCTCTTCCGGCTGGCGGCCGCCGACTGGCGCGCTCGAGTCTGGTAGGACGCGCGCATGTCCTACGAGCAGACCCTCACGGTGCGCTTTGAAGACGTCGACTTCGCTCGGGTCGTCTTCTTCCCGAAGCTGTTTGGCTACTGCCACAACGTGTTCGAGGACTTCTTCAAGAACGGGGTGGGGGTCCCTTACGCGAAGATGATCCAGGAGCGGAAGTTCGGCTTCCCGGCGGTGAGCGCCAGGTCGGACTTCCGGGCCCCCTTCCACTTCGGCGATCCGTGCCGGGTGGTGATGGACACCCTCTCGCTGGGCAAGTCTTCGATCACCTGCCGCTACCGTCTCTACCAGGGGGATTCGGAGAAGCTTGGCGCCGAATTGGAGATCACCACCGTCTGCGTGGCGATGGACACCTTCAAGCCCGCCCCGATCCCGGAGGACGTCCGGGAGGCCTTCTTGAACCACCTGGTGAACTACCAGTCGGCGTGAGTGGCATACGACCGCGGCAGGGCCTGAGCCTCTGCCGCAGTCGGAAAATCAAATCAGCCTTCGCGTGAAGGCGAGGGCGGCAGCGCCTCGGTGGTCGGAGCCGCCTCCACCGTCGGAGCCGCCTCCACCGTCGGAGCCGCGTCCACCGTCGGAGCCGCGTCCACCGTTGGAGCCGCCTCGGTGATCATCGCCCCCTCGCCGATCCGCTCCTCGGCAAGCTCCTTGGCCTGCTCCGCAGCCGCGGTCTGCTCGGCCGCCGCCTCCTGGGACGCGGCCTCACCACTGGCCTCGTTCTCCTGACGGCTCTTCAGCTCATCCTCGGTGATGAAGCCCACCTTGGTGTCTCCCTTGTTCAGGAAGCGGACCGTCTTCTCGGAGAGCTTGAGCAGCTCCGCGGCCACCTCGGCCGGGACCAGCGCGTGTTCGATGTTGCCCGGCTCCGGGCGCTCGACCACCGCCAGGGCGCCAGACTCCAGCTGCGCGTGCTGCGCCAGCGAGAGGTCCAGCCGCCGCAGCCGCTGCTTGCGGGTGACGAAGTAGAAGGTCGACGCGCCGGGCTCGATCTCCACCTGGGCGCCGGCGACCAGCTCTCGCAGCTTGCGGTCCAGCTCCACCTGCTTCTTGGAGACCAGGCGCTGGTGCTCGCGGCTTCCGGGGAGGGGCGGCAGCTTGGGGATCGCCGCCTCGCGCCGGGGGACGCCCACGCCCACCGGTCGGAACCGATCATCCCGCTTGATGGCGATCCGCACCTCGGGGGCTCCGCCTCGCGCGGGAGGAGGCCCGCCGCGGCCGTACGGCGCGCCGCCGCGGGACTCGGGACGCCCGCCTCCCCGCGGATCGGGACGGAAGTCGCGGCGATCCCGCCGCCCTTCAGGGGGGCGATCACGGGGTCGGTCGTCGCGGGGGCGATCTTCGCGAGGACGGGCGTCCCTTGGGCGATCATCAGGTGGGCGGTCTGGTTTCGCGCTCTTCGCGCTCTCTTCGACCTTCTTGGCCTGGTCTTCGGAGACCAGCCCCGCCTTGAGCAGCTTGTCACGGAGGTTCTGCATGAGCGAACGAGCTTGTATCCCGACCTCTACGGCACGCAAGGCTCGCCTTGCGGGTGCAGTGTGGGGCACGTAACTTGCCCCGCCCATGCTTCCTTCGCGGACCCTCATCCTGGCCCCAGTGTGCTTGCTGCTGGCGGCGTGTTCGGACCCGGTGGACAAGGCCGCCAAGGAGCGGATCTTCTCCCCCGAGGATCCCCCCAAGGCCGTCGCCTCCGCCTCGGAGACCCTTGACGCCGCCGCGCTGGACAGCGATCCCCGCCTGGCGCGCCGGGTCCTCACCATGAGCGCCGCCGAGACCACCGAGCGGCTGGGGGCCCACCGGATGGACGCCAACATCCAGTTCACCTGGAAGGGCAACGATCGGGGCGTGCAGTTGACCGAGCGTCGCGAACTGATCGCTGGGCAAGGGGGCGTGAGCGGTGACTTCCACGCCACCTTGGAGAACTCGCGGGAGCAAGGCCTGGAGGTGATCCGGGCGGACGGGAAGGTCTACGCCCGCAACCGCTACCAGAAGTTCCGGCAGCGGCTGCGGGATCGGGGGATGGCCGAGCGCGCCCGGGAGGACATCGCGGGGGTCCTGCGCGACGTGGACACCCTGTTCAAGCACCGGGTGGTCCTGGAGAGCCGGGGCACCTCCGATCACCAGGGCCGACCCGCCCACCGTTATGCGCTGAAGCTGGCGGAGAATGCCGCGTTGGTCTCCGACCGGGAGCTGCCGCCGCCCCCCGCCTCCAAGCAGGGGATGGACCGCAGCACGCTGAACCGGATGGGCTTCCTCAACGACCGCACCCCGACCGCGCTGGAGGGGATGATCGTTGTGGACGCCAAGACCGGCGCCGTCCTCTGGGCCAAGGTGGACGGTCGGGTCCAGGTACCGGCGGCGGAGAGCACCCCGGCCGCGGAGCTGAAGCTGCACGTGGACCTGGCGCTCTCCAACATCGGCAAGAGCGTTACCCTGGCCGCCCCCAAGGAGTTCCTCCCGGACGAGGACAAGCCCGCCGGCATCGCCGACGCCCTGGACCGCTTCGGCATCCCCCGGGCCGGGCAGACTGCCGCCGACGCCGGGACCACCGCCGCCGAGCCGGAGGACGAAGAGGCGCCCTGAAGAGGCGCCCTGAAGTTGGCCCCGCCCACGGATCTGATCCACGCTCCCCCTCCCGCGGGGCCGGATTCGTGCCCACCTTCCCGCAAGCACGCGGAAAGCGGCGGGTGCTACATGTCTGGAGCGCCGGGTCGGGGCGAAAAATTGACCGACCCCCCCAGGCCTCTACAATTGCGGTAAATCGGGGTCTAGCCGCGTCCCACATGAGCAGACGTTCAGCGTCCTGCCCGCGAGGAGAAACGACATGCAGCGCAAGGGGTCGAGCAGCACGGTGGCGGTGACGGCCGAGGAGGTTCGGGCGGCGCTGCCTCGCTCCCGGACCCTGACCTCGGAAGAGGAGAAGGCCCTGCGGATGCGCCACGGCGCCAAGCAGGAGAACCTGCACCAGCCGCTGCCCCGCGCCGCCGGCGGAAACGCCGAGCTGGCCGATGAGCTGCTGGTGCTGGAGATGCAACTGCTCAAGGCCTTCCGCGCCCAGGCCGTCGGGGCCAAGGCCCAGCGCACCACCCCGCTGACCGCGGTGGCCCGCGCCCCCTCCAACGAGTCCAGCCGCGCCAAGGACAAGATCGTCCGGGCGCTGCGCAAGAAGAAGTAGCTTTAGTCCCGCAGGTTCTTCCCGCCCAGCCGACAGGTACCGGCGTCGCAGACCGCGCGCCGCATCAGCCGGGTGGGAGCGCAGTTCCGCATCGGGCAGCGCGAGAGCGCGTCCGCGCACTCCCGGACCTTCGCGTCGTGCTCGGCGCGAAGCACCGGCCGCTCGTCACAGTCCTGGCAACACTCGCCGGGGATGAAGCGGCCAAGGGTGCAGTCCTCGTTGGTCACGCACTGCTGCGCCGCGTCCGCCGGCTTGGCCTGGGCCGTCGGTGGATCGGAGTCGGGCGGCGGATTCGAGGGGACCTTTGGCGTTTCGGTCGCGGCCGCGCTCGGCGCCTCCCCCCGCTCCTCTGGAGAGTTGCGGCAGTTGGCGCCCACCAGCAGGACCATCGACAGCAGCAGCGGGACCAGGGGCCGGTTCACCATGCCGACAGCCTCCCACCCCGAGGCCAACTTCGGCCAGCGGGTCCGGGTGTGAGGTGACCCACCTAGGGGATTTGACCCACCCCTCGGTCATGCCCGTAACATTCCGCTCCCTCCTTTTCGGGAGCAACTCCCTTGGCACTACGCAAACGCTGGACGGTGCTCACGTCCACGATGGCCTTCACTGCGGTTCTGGCCGTCCCCTCCAGTGTCCGGGCGTATCGCGCCTACCGCGATGCCACCGAGCGGAGCACCCAGCGCGCGTTCGTGAATGATCCGGACGGCGACGAGCACCGCTGGCAGCAGCTGGCCGCCGGCTACGTGGGGCCCGAGGACCTCGAAGAGGCGGAAGGGGACGATCCCCGCCGCCGGATGGTGATGCGCAAGGCGCTGTGGGGGGATCCGTCGCGCGGCTATTTCCCCCGGGCCGCCCAGGTCGCGGCGCAGGAGGCGGAGCGCTGGGCCGAGCTGTTGCCCGCGGCCCCGCGGTCGCCCTCCACCCCGGAGCCCACCGCGCGGGGAGCGGTCAGCGGAGGCGGGCAAAGCTGGGTCAACCTCGGCCCCACCGACGCCTCCTTTCAATGGAACGGTACCTTCTACAGCGAGGTGGACTCCGGCCGGGCGGCGGGGATCCAGGTGGACCCCCGTGACCCCCAGGTCGTCTACTTCGCCACCTCCGGGGGAGGCGTCTGGAAGACCTTCAACTTCGGCACCGCCGCCAACCCCAGCTGGTTCCCGATCACCGAGACCCTGGGCAACATCGCCATCGGCGCGATGGACATGGATCCCAACGCTCCGGACACCTTGTACCTGGGGATCGGCGATGCCTTCGATCTCCCCGGCGGCTACGTGGTCCGGACCACCAATGGCGGGGCCAGCTGGTCCCCGCCGGTGCTGCTCACCAGCGCCTATCCGGCGGGCGCCGGTGGCCTGGCCGTCCCCGCCAACAGCATCCGGGACCTGAAGGTGGATCCCGCCGACAGCAGCCGGATCGTGGTCGCCACCGATGTCGGCCTGTTCCGGTCGGAGAATGGCGGGGTCAGCTTCGCCCACCTGGATCTGCCCAACTCCGGGACCCAGCTGGCGGAGGCGATCTGGTCGGTGGCCTTTGCCGGCAGCAGCGGTGGCAGCAGCCGCCTGGTGGTCAGCGGGGTCTACGCCTGCGGCGCCGGAGAGGAGCCGCTGCCTCCCGGCTACGGGGTGGCGGCAGGGGGGACCAACTACCTCACCGGGGGCACCTGCGTGGGAGGGACCCTGGGCGATGTGTGGGTAAGCAGCACCTCCGGCACCAGCTGGACCTCGCTGCGCGCCACCGCCGCGCTGCCCTCCACCAACGTGGGCCGGATCACCCTCGCCGCGGGTGGGCCCAAGGCCGACCCGGCCACCACCGTGCTCTACGCGCAGCTCAGCGCGCTGGGGGAGGCGACCGGGAGCTCCGGCAACGGCCTCTGGCGGTCCACCACCGGCGGGGCCAGCTGGGCGGTCGCCACCGGGACCCTGGCCAACGCCACCAGCAAACCCCCCGGGCCCAGCCCCCGGGACTGCGGCACGGTGAACGTGAACGATGCCCAGGCCTGGTACAACTCGGCGATCGTGGTGGACCCGGCCAACGACGCCAACGTGATCGTCGGCGGCATGCTGTGCGGCCTTCGCACCACCACTGGCACCGCCGGCACCCCCACCTGGGAGAACGTCGCCCACTGGCTGCCCAGCGGAGGCGGAGGAGGCACCTCCGCGGGGACGCTCCCCTATGTGCACGCCGACTGGCACCGCAGCCGGATCGTCCGGGTGGGCAGCACCATCCGGGCCTTCGCCGGCACCGACGGCGGGATCTACTTCTCCGACAACCTCTTTGCCGGGGTCACCCCGCCCAACGTGGTGTGGAGCTTCCCCAACCGCGGCATCGTCACCCACCTGGCCTACTCGCTGGCCTCCGGAGATCCCGCCAACGGCAATCCCTTCGTGGCCTTCATGGGGCTGCAGGACAACGGCACCCGCTTCCGTGACTCGGCCACCACCGCCACCACCTTCAACCAGGTGATCGGCGGGGACGGCTTCGGCGCCGCGGTGGGGCGGATCGGCGGGACCTCGGTCTACTGGGGTTCGGTCAACGGCCGGCAGTCCTACTGCGTGCCCGGCGCTGGCAACAACCAGTGCAACAACGGCGGGGTGTGGACCTCGCGGGCCGCGCCCACCCTCGCTTGCGGGTCGGACGCCAGCCCCTTCCTGGTCCGGGTCGCCGCCTCGCCGGTGGCCACCACCCCCACCTTCCTCACCCTCACCGACCGCGGGATCTTCAAGAGCACCGGGTCGGGTGGGGCCTGGGCGGCGACCAACACCTGTCTGACCTCCGCCACCAACCCCTCCACCAATCCGCACTACGTCCGCTTCGTGAACACCTCGGAGACGGTGGACGGCCTGTACGGCGCGGCGCTCTCCGGCGGACGGTTCGCGATCACCAGCAACTGTCCCTCCACCACCACCGGCTGCACCTGGACGGTGACCGAGCGGCTGCAGATCGACGTGGACGGCGACGGCACGCTGGAGAACAGCGAATGGCAGTTGAACACCTCCGGGGTGACCTTCCCCCCGGGCCCCACCGGACGGGCCAACGGCCAGGACTTCGTGGTGGTCACCGCCGCGCCGGAGAACCAGGACGGCAGCCCGGTGCCGCTGGCGATGGGACGGATCTTCCAGACCACCAACCGGGGAAGCACCTGGACCCCGATCAGCGGCTTCGGCGGCGCCTCCCCGCTGCCAGACGTGCCAATCAACGCGGTGAAGTACGACCCGGCGGATCTCACCAACCAGACGATCTACGTGGGCACCGATCTGGGCGTGTATCGGACCATCGACGGCGGCGGAACCTGGCAGCGCTACGGCACCGGTCTTCCGCTGGTGAAGGTCACCGAGCTGTTCGTGGGCCGGACCGGGCAGATCATCCGCATCGGCACCTTTGGTCGCGGCGCCTGGGAGATCTACCCTTCCGCCACCTCCGAGCGGGGAGTCAGCGGCAACGGTGACTTCAACCGCGATCAGCAGATCGACATCGTGGATCTGGCGGCATCCGCCACCCGGTTGGGGACCAACACCCTCACCACCACCCAGCCCTACTACGACTGGAACATGGACCTGTTGGCGGCGCCGTCGAACGGCAACGCCATCGAGGACGCCGACCTCTCCGCGGTGCTGGGAAAGTTCGGAGGTCGCCCGTGAGCAACCCGCTCTTCAGAGGTACCGCCTTGAATCTCCGCCGAGTCCTCGTGGTGCTTTTCGCCTCCAGTACCCTGGCCGCCTGCAACTGCGGCGGCGGGGGAGACGGGCCCGACGCCAACAACAACCAGGTGGCCACCCAGCTGGCCTTCACCGTCCAGCCCCCCCACGGAACCGCCGGCCAGGCCCTGGCCCCGGCGCTCCAGGTCGCGATCCAGGATGAGCAGGGGCAGGTGGTCAGCACCGCTGACGGGACGGTCACCCTGGCTCTGGGCGCCAACCCCGGTGCGGGCACCCTCTCCGGGACCTTGTCCGCCAACGTGGTGGCCGGCGTGGCCACCTTCTCCGGGGTGAACCTGGACAAGGCGGCGGTGGGCTACTCCCTGACCGCCAGCGCGCCGGGGTTGACCGGCGCCACCAGCAGCCCGTTCGACATCGGCGCTGGCTCCCCCTCCCGGCTGGTGTTCGTGCAGGAGCCCTCGGAGGTGGAGTCCGGCGCGGTGATCGCCCCTCCGGTGCTGGTCCGGGTGGAGGACGCGTTCGGGAACCTGGCCGTCTCCACCGACGCCGTGTCGATCAGCCTGGCCGACAACCCGGGCGCCGACGCCCTGCAGGGCAACACCCAGGCCGTCCCGGTGGACGGGGTGGCGACCTTTACCGAACTGGTGCTGGACGTGGCCGCAGAGGGCTACACCCTCGCAGCCGGCTCCGGATCGCTGGTGTCCGCCAGAAGCCGGCCCTTCACCGTCCGGCCCGGCCTTCCCACCCAGCTGGCCTTCACCGTCCAGCCCCCGGACGGGGTGGCCGGGGAGGCCCTGGCTCCCCCGGTGCAGGTGGAGATCCGCGACGGGCGCGGCAACCGGGTGAAGACCTCCACCGCCACCGTCTCCCTGGCCTTCGCCTCCAATCCGGGTTCGGCCGTCCTGGGGGGAACCTTCGCCGCTGCGGCGGTGGACGGGGTGGCCTCCTTCGCGGAGCTGACCGTGGATCGGTCCGCCAGCGGCTACTCGCTGCAGGCGACCTCCGGAACCCTGACCGGGGCCACCAGCGCCTCCTTCTCCGTGGCCGCCGGCGCGCCAGCGTCGATCGCCTTTTTGGTCCAGCCCAGCGACACCGGCTCGCAGACCCCGATCGGTCCGGCGGTGGAGGTGGCGTTGTACGACGCGCTGGGCAACCTCTCCTCCAGCAGCGCCGCGATCACCCTGACCCTGCAGACCGCGCCTCCCGGCGCCACCCTCGGCGGCACCACCACCCGCAATGGCGTGGGCGGCGTCGCCCGTTTCAACGACCTCCAGGTGGACCTGATGGGGCAGTACACCCTGCGGGCCACCGCCTCGGCCCTCTCGGGCACCAGCGCCAGCTTCTCGGTGGCGCATGGCGCGCCGGCGTCCCTGGCCTTCACCCAGCAGCCGACCGACGCCTCCGCCGGAGCGCTGATCGCCCCCGCGGTGTCGCTGACGGTGGAGGACGCGGCCGGAAACGTGGCCACCAGCTACAGCGGTCCGGTCACCGTGGTCCTGCAGGCCAACGCCTTTGGTGCGGTGCTCACCGGAGTGAACACCGTCGTTCCGGTCAACGGGGTGGCCTCCTTCGCCGGGCTGTCCATCGCCAAGGCGGGCACCGGCTTTCGGCTCGGTGGCAGCACCGGCACCTTGACCCCCATCACCAGCGCGCCGTTTGCGATCATCCCCGGAGCGGCCACCCAGCTGGTGTTCGCCCAGGGGCCGACCGACGTCCAGGCCGGCGCGGCGATCTCCCCCGCGGTCCAGGTGGCGCTGCTGGACGCCCAGGGAAACGTGTCCGCCTCCTCCGCCACCATCTCGCTGACCCTGGGCGCCAACCCCGCGGGCGGAGCGCTGGGCGGGACCACCTCCCTGGCCGCCTCCTCCGGGCTGGCAACCTTCTCCGGGCTGTCACTGGAGAAGGCGGGGACCGGCTACGCGCTGACCGCCAGCACCTCCGGCCTGCCGGACGTCACCAGCGGGACCTTCACGGTGACCGCCGCCGCGGCCTCCAAGCTGACCTTCACCGCTCAGCCGGTCACCACCACCCTGGGCGGAACGCTGCCCGAGGTGCGGGTGGCGGTGCGCGATGCCTATGACAACACTGCCAGCGGCTACGCGGGGTCGATCACCCTGGCCCTGGCCACCAATCCCTCTGGCGGCACCCTGGGGGGGACCCTCACCCGTCCGGTCGCGGGAGGAGAGGCCACCTTCGCGGATCTCTCGGTGGACGCGGCGGGGTCCGGCTACTCGCTGGGCGCCACCTCTGGGTCGCTGATCGGCGCCACCTCCACCAGCTTCGACATCGTGGTGGGCGCGCCCGCGGCGCTGGTCTTCACCGGTCAACCCAGCGACACAGTCGCCGGGGGAACCCTCAGCCCGGCGGTGACGGTCACCGTCCGTGACGCCGGTGGCAACACCGTGACCAGCTTCAATGGAAGCATCTCGCTGGCGCAGGGCGCGGGCAGCCCCGCCGGCGCCGTCCTCTCCGGGACCACCTCGGTCAGCGCCAGCAGCGGGGTGGCGACCTTCGCCAACCTCTCGTTGGATAAGGCCGGCACCGGCTACTCGCTGGTCGCCTCCGGGGCCTCGCTGGCGCCAGTGACCAGCAGCACCTTCGCGGTGAGCGTGGGGGCCGCCTCCCAGTTGGTGTTTGCCCAGCCGCCCACCAACAGCACCGCCGGGGCGGCGATCTCCCCGGCGATCCGGGTGGAGTTGCGGGACGCGGCGGGCAACCTGCTCACCTCGTCCAGCGCCAACGTGACCCTCGCCCTGGGGAACAACCCCGGCGGCAGCACCCTCTCTGGGACCAAGACCCGGGCCGCGGTCTCCGGGGTGGCCACCTTCAATGACCTGAGCCTGGATCGGGTGGGAAGTGGCTACACGCTGGTCGCCACCTCCGGGGCGCTGCCGTCCTCCGAGTCCGCCTCCTTCAGCGTGGCAGCGGGGACCGCCTCCCAGCTGGTGTTCATCCAGCAGCCCAGCGACACCTTGGCCGGCGCGGCGATCACTCCGGCGGTGTCGGTGGCGGTCCGGGACGCTTCGGGCAACACGGTCACCAGCTTCTCCGGGACCCTCACCGTGGCCCTGGGCGCGGGCAGTCCGGCAGGCGCGGTCCTGGCCGGGACCACCTCGGTGACGCTGGCCTCCGGGGTGGGGACCTTCGCGGATCTGAGCATCGCCCAGGCCGGGAGTGGCTACTCGTTGCAGGCGGCGGTCAGCGGGTTGTCCCCGGTGATCAGCACCCTGTTCGCGATCCAGGTGGGCGGCGCCAGCAAGCTGGTGCTCACCCAGCAGCCCACCAACGTGGGCTCTGGCAGCAGCATCTCGCCGTCGGTGGTGGCCGAGGTCCAGGACACGGTGGGGAACCGGGTGGCCTCCACCGCCACCGTCACAGTGGCCTTCGCCAACAACCCCACCGGAGCGGTGCTCTCCGGGACCCTCTCCCGCGCCGCGGTGGGCGGGGTGGTCACCTTCAACAACCTCTCGGTGGATCTCGCCGGGACCGGCTACACGCTGCTTCTGTCCTCTGGCGGGCTGACCCCGGCCACCTCGGCGGCCTTCAATGTCTCCGCCGGCGCCGCCGCCCGGCTGGCCTTCACCCAGCAGCCGTCCGGCACCTCCGCCGGCAGCTTCCTGGGCATCGTCACCGTCGAGGTCCAGGACGCGGCCGGCAACCGGATCACCGGCTCCTCTGCCGCGGTCGGGCTGACGATCAGCGGCGGGGCGGTGCTCACCGGCACCACCCCGCGGAACGCGGTGGGCGGCGTGGCCAGCTTTGGCGACCTGGCGGTGGAGACCGCTGGCAGCGGCTACACCCTGACCGCCAGCTCCAGCGGGCTGTCCAATGGAGTCAGCGCCCTCTTCTCCATCACCGCCGCGGCGCCAGCCCGGATGGTGTTCGCCCAACAGCCGTCGACCATCGTGGCCGGAGCGCCGTTCACTCCCGCGGTGGCGGTGCGCTTCCAGGATGCCTTCGGGAACGCCACCGCCAATGCCACCGCGGTCACCCTGGCCTTCGCCAATGATCCTTCCGGCACCGGCAGCCTGCTGGGAACCAGCACCGTGACCTCCGCCGCCGGCCTGGCCACCTTCAGCGGGCTGAGCGTCAACCGCACCGGCACAGGATTTACCCTGCAGGCCAGCTCCGCGGTGGGCACGCCAATCACCAGCGTCGCCTTCAACGTCAGCCCGGCTGCGGCCAGCGCGCTGGTGATCACCCAGCAGCCGACCCAGACCGCCGCCGGCGCGGCGATCACCCCCGCGGTGGGGGTGGCCATCCGCGATGCCTACGGAAACACAGTCACCGGTTCGTCGGCGCAGGTGTCGGTGGCGTTGCTGAACAACCCCGGCGGGGCCACGCTCTCCGGCACCGCCACCGTCAACGCGGCCTCCGGGGTGGCCTCCTTCTCCACCCTCACCCTCAACCGCAGCGGGACCGGCTACACGCTGCGGGCCAGCTCCACCGGGCTGACCTCGGCGGACACCGCCGCCTTCGACATCCTTCCCGGCGCGGCCAGCCGGTTGGTGTTCATCCAGTCGCCCTCCAACGCCCAGGTGGGGGTGGCCATTGCTCCCGCCATCACCGTGGAGGTCCAGGACGGCAGCGGCAACCGGGTCACCTCCCCGGCCCTCTCGATTGAGATGGCGATTGGCACCAACCCGGGCGGCGGTTCGCTCACCGGGACCACCCCGCGCACCACCGTCTCCGGGGTGGCCACCTTCGGCGATCTGGCGCTGAGCGCGGCGGGCACCGGCTACACCCTGGTGGCGTCCTCGGGCGTGGTCACCCCGGCCACCAGCGCCGCCTTCAACATCACCACGCTGCCCTCCAGCGGGCTGGCGTACACGGACCCGCCCGCGGGCGGGAAGATCCGGCTGGTGCGCAACGCGGGGCTCTCCACCTCCAGCACCGTGGTCCTGGACCTGGTCGCCGCCCAGACCCTCACCGGCTATGCGGTGGGCTTCAACCTGCCCCTGGACACCACCCGGGTGCAGGCCAACGGGGCGCTGATCGAGACCGGGACCGTGCTCAACCCCGGCAGCGCCCCGGCGGCGATCATGGCCTCCCTCCCCGCCACCGGCCCGCTGGCCTCGGTCCTGGTCACCGGTCAGAGCCAGAAGGCCACCGGGACCGGCGCGATCAGCAGCGACTCGGTGGTCGCCTCCGGCGCGCTCTTCTACCGGATCCGGCTGGACGCGAAGGCCGGCGCCACCGCCGGGGTGGTGTTCGACGGCACTTCGCTGGGAGCGCAATTCCTGGGGCTGATGCGGGACAAGTCAGGAACCGACGTGGCCACCAACGGAGACTTCCGGATCGGCCGGCTGGACTTCCTTTAGGCCCCCATCACCGCCAGCAGCTCCTTCGCCGACCCGGCGAGGGAGCCTTGCAGCGCGGTCGGAGCGAGGGTGGCGAACGCCTCCGCGGCGCCGGCCCGGGCCGCCGCCTCCTGGAGGAACCCGGCGGCGTTCGGGTTGCGCCAGTGGTCCTCGTCGAAGCGCTCGCGCAGGATCGGCAGCAGCGCTCCGGCCACCGCGCGGCCCTGCAGCCGGGCGGCCACCGCGAGGTGGGGGGAGAGCTCGAACAGGTACTCCCCGCGGGGGATGCCGACCCGCAGCGCGTTGCGGAACAGCTGCTCGTAGACGTCGCGCAGCTCGCTCTCCGCGCCGCGGCGGAGCAGCTGCAGCTCATAGGAGAGCCTCGCGCAGCCCTCGCGCACCGTCGCCACCTCGGCGAAGGCGAACAGCCGGGCCAGCTCGCGGGCGCCGGAGCGGGGCAGCTTGAGGTACCGCTCCAGCCACCGGGGTTCGGTGGGCATCCGCCCGAACAGCCCCGCGAACAGCGCCTGGGTGAGGCCGCCCTCCAGCCGGCGGTCCTCCAGCGGCAAGTGGCGATCCCTCAGCGCCAGGGAGAGCCCGGCTCCCTGTAGCCGCAGCAGGGTCAGCGCGTCCGGGATGCCCACCTTCAGCCGGGCGTAGCCGCTGATCCGATCCGGGACCCGCGTCGCCACCACCGTGGACCGCACCGGCTTGCCGGGGAGATCATCGCCGTTCACCTCCAGCTTGCCGGCGCCCCCCGCGATCCCCCACTCCTCGATCCACCGCCGCGAGGCGTGGGCCAGCTCGGCAATCCCGGTGTGGGAAAAGGCCCAGGGCGCTGCCACCGCGCGCTCCAGATCGTGGCGCTCGGCCTGGGTGAAGCGCAGCTCGGGCTCGGTGCGCCGGAGGGCGTACCCCAGCAGATCCCGGTAGCCGTCCTCGGTGAGGGACAAGAAGGCCTGGGCGTCCTGCTCCAGCTTGAGCAGGTCGGTGCGGGTGAACTGTTGGTACACCGCCAGCGGGTCCTTCAGTTCTAGTCGGCTGGCGACCTGGTGCACCGCCTCCACCCGCCGCGCGTACTGCCGCTCCTGGGACTCCACCGCCCGGGTCACCGCCCGGGCCAGCAGCGCCCGCCGGCCGCGGTGCGGTTCCTGCGAGATCCTCCGCACCGCGTCGGCCAGGACCAGCCCCGACTCCTCCGGGGAGGGCTGCGAGGTCACCTCCCAGTGGGCCAGCGCCGCATCCGCCTCGGCGGAGCGCGCCTCCACCGCCAGCTCCGCTAGAAAGCCGCACAGCCGCAGCAGCCGGCGGTGGGGCTCGGATCCGGTGGGCTGGCCCTCCAGCGCCTCCCGCACCTCCTGGAAGGTCTCGAGGCGGGTGAGGTCGGCGTACGTGTGAAAGAGGCGGGGAAGCGGAAGGGAGTTGGACGCGCCGGACGCGTAGCCGCGTGCCAGCCCTGCGCGGTCTTGAAGAAACTCCTCGATGCGATCCCTGAGCCCACCCAGCTTTGGCTCCATGCAGGCACCCTTATCCCAACCGCGGACTTTGGGTGTTCCTCCCGGCTCCTCTAAGGTCCGGAAGATGAAGCGCCGGGCGTTGCGGGTGAGCGGGAAGGGCAGGACCCTGGGCGAGTTCGTCGCCCAGCAGTTGGAGCTTCCGGCGGCGGAGGCGGAGGCGCTGGTGGGCGCAGGTTCGGTCTACGTGGGCGGAAAGCGCGCCTCCCGGCCGGAGCTGGCGCTGGCGGACGGTGCGTCGGTGGTGGTGGTGCTGGAGGAGGGCGGCCGGTCCGGCCTGGCGCCCGGCCCGGCGGCCGCGCCCCTGGTGATCCTCTTTGAAGACGACCAGCTGGTGGCGGTGGCCAAGCCGGCGGGAATCACCGCCCAGCCCACGGAGGCCCGGCAGGGAGACAGCCTGCTGGATCTGGTGAGCGCCCGACTGGGCTTTGGGGCCGGGCTGGTCCACCGGCTGGATCGCGAGACGAGCGGGGTGACTGTGTTTGGCAAGACCCCGGAGGCCACCTCCGGGTTGGCGGCCCAGTTCCGGGAGGGCACCGCCAAGAAGCGTTACCTGGCGGTCGCCGGTCCGGGTCTTCCGGGGTCGGGCACCATTGATCTGCCCATCTCCAAGGATCCCTCACGACCGGGTCGGTACCGCGCCAGCCGGACCGCCAACGGCATCCCGGCGCTGACCCACTTCCGGGTGCTGCACGCGGCGCCGGACCACACCCTGGTGGAGCTGCTTCCGCAGACCGGGCGCACCCACCAGCTGCGCGCCCACCTCACCGCGCTGGGAGCACCGATCGCCGGGGACGAACGCTACGGCGGCGCCCGGACCCTGGGGGCCGAGCCGATCACCCGTTGTCTGCTGCACGCCCAGGCGCTGCAGCTGACGCATCCTTTGACCGGCGCGCCGCTGTTGCTGGAGGCACCGGTGCCCGAGGACCTGGCCCGCTTCTTCGCCGCCGCCAAAGTGGCCTTGCTCGCGGGTCCCATGGCTTGAGTCCTCGCTGACCGCGGGCACGGTGAACTTTCCATGTCAACGCACGGGGACTGTTTTCCACCGTGGCAAGGAAGACCGGTAGGGGGCTCGCCGAAGTAGAGTTCCTGGCTGATGACGGGCCAGCGACAGGACAGGACGGGGGGGCCGGTGAAGCTCCCGGAGGCCGTCGGAGATGAGACCCTCCAGGCGGACGCGTTCCCGGTGGGGACCACCGACTCGCCGGAGGCGTTGATCGCAGTCCATCGGAGAACGGCGGACCGCTTGCTGCGCGATGGCTCGGCGCAGAAGGCGTTTAGCGAGCTGGTGGTCGCCAGCCGCAGTGTCCCGATGAACGCGGCGCTGGCCGCCGGCCTGACCTTCAGCTCGCTTCGCGCCGGCACCGAGAGCGCCGCGATCACCCTGCTGATCTCCGGGGTGGAGGACACCGACGGTGCAGACCGGATCGCGGTCCGCAGGCAGCTGATCCGGTTGCTGCGCCGCGGCCAGGAGCTGGAGGCGGCCCGTGAACAGCTGGTGCTGATCCTGGCGGAGAAGCCGGGGGATCGCCGGGCCCGCCGGACCCTCACCCTGCTCCTCGCAGTGGAGAAGCGCTGGGAGGAGCTGGACGCGTCGCTGGAGAAGGAGACCCGGGAGGCGCTCAAGGCCCATCGACTGCGCGCCGCCGCCCGGGCCACCCTGCAGCGGGCCCGGGTGTGGGCCGATCACCTGGACAACCCTGCCCACGCCGCCATCCGCTTCGCCCAGGCCGCCCAGTACCTGGAGCAGGAGCAGCAGTTCCAGCCCGCGCTCGAGATCCGGCTGCAGTGGCTGGAGTCGCTGTCCCGGGCCAACGCTCCCAGGGGCGCCGTCGAGGAGGCGCTGAAGGCCACCGTGGAGGCGGGGGCCAGGGTGGGCGAAGAGGAGCGGGTCCGGGCAACCGCGAAGCGTCTGGGTCTGATCCTGGAACCGCTTCCGGTGGAGACCTGGAGGGAGCCGGGAACGGCCGCGCTCCCCGTCGAGGCCCCGCGGGTGACGCTGCCCACCGTCTCGTGGGAGTCCTCCCGGCCGACGCTGGCCGAGGTGCCGGCGGTGTCCTCGCTGGAGTCCAGGAAGACCACCCTGGAGGAGGTGCCACTTCAGAAAGCCCCGAGGGCGCCGCTGGATCCGGCTGCCTTCCGGAAGCAGGAAGCGCAGTTCGTGGCGCGAGGGGCCTGGCGCGAATTGGCCGCCTTCTACGGCCAGAACGCGGTGAGCGCCGGGAGCAGCGCCCAGCGCGCTGAGTGCCTGTCGCGGATGGCGGAGGTGCTGGAGGATGAGCTGGGCGATCTGCTGGGCGCCGCCAAGGCCTATGGCGAACTCTCGCGGCTCACCGGGGACAAGCGCGCCCTGGACGAGCAGGTCCGGCTGCTCAACAACCTGGAGACTGTCTCCGGGGTCAAGCGGGTCCTGGACGACGCGGTCGAGAACGCGACCGACGAGGCGGGGCGCAGCTCCGCGCTGGTGACGCGCGGTGAGGCGGCGTTGATCCGGGAGGATTACGCCAAGGCCCGGCAGGACTTCCAGACCGCGCTGGGGCTGACTCCGGGAGCTCTGGTGGCGCTGGCCGGAGTCGCGGAGGCAGCCGCGGCGCAAGGAGACCTCCAGCCGGTGGAGGCGCTGCGGGAGGCGTTGGTCTCGCGGGGCCGGCTCGAGCGCGGACGGACCGAGCTGTTCCGGAGGCTGGCACGGGTCGCGGAGCGGTACGTCCCGGATCTGGAGCTGGCCCGGCTGGCCTGGTCGGAGGTGCTGGCCGACGTGTCGGTGGACCCGGAGGCGCAGGACCACCTGGCCACGATTGCCCGGAAGCTGGATGACCTGGGCTCGCTGGACCACGTGCTCCGCGCCAAGATCCGGCGCGACCCCAGGGGAGCGAACGCCAAGGCGCTGCGCCTGGAGCTGGTCGCGGTCCTCAAGCGGGACGGCCGCCCAGAAGAATCGATGGAGCAGCTGATGCAGGCGGTGCGGTTCGACCCCGGGCATCGGGAGGCCTGGCTGTTGCTGGTGGAACGCTACCTGGCCCAGCCGGACGACGGCCGCGCTGCGTGGGCCATGGAGCACGCAGCCACCGCCACCGAGGACGAGGTGGCGCGCGCCGCGCTGTGGGAGAGGCTGGCCCTCCACTGCCGGCAGCGGCTTCATGACGAGGGGCGAGCCAAGACGTACGCCACCCGCGCGGCTGGCCTTCGCAGCAGCGGCACCCCGGCGGCTGATCCCCTCGCGATCGGTGCCGGGCAGCCCATGACCTCCAGCCCCGTGCTCTCCAAGCTGCCGCGCGCCGTCGCCAACACGCGGCCGCTGTCGTGGGAGAACTCGGATCCTGGCTTCATTCCACCGCCGTCTCTGAGGGCTCCGGGCTCGGCCGAGACCCGCATCGGTCCCGCGCCACCGCCGCCTCCGGTGGCGGCGCGACCCAGCCCCGCCGCTTTGCCGGTGGTTCCAATCTCCGCGGTTCCGACCGACAAGGTCCCGGCGCAGACCAGGCCTCCGGCGGAGGCAGCGCGCGAGCTTTCCACCCGCTCGCTCCTGAACCCGGAGGAATGGGCGGGGGCTCCAGCGCGGGTGGAGGTGAAGTCCTCCTTGCCGGCGGCGCCGCCTCCTCCGAGTTCGCGGGTCGAGACCAAAGACGCGGTGCCGGTGGTGAGCTTTCCGCCCGGGAGGTCCTCCAGGGCGGAGACGGCGCCGTTGTCGGTGCCCTCCGCGTCCGTTGACGGTGCCGCGAACCCGGCCTCGAAGGTGGAGGGCCCGGCCGTGTCCCCCGAGAGCTCCGCGCAGGCGTCGTCGGTGGAGACGGCAGACCACGAGGGGCCCGCCGAGGGTTCCGCGCTCCAGGCGTCGTCGGTGGAGACGGCAGACCACGAGGGGCCCGCCGAGGGTTCCGCGCTCCAGGCGTCGTCGGTGGAGACGGCAGGCCACCAGGAGCCCGCCGAGGGTTCCGCGCTCCAGGCGTCGTCGGTGGAGACGGCGGGCCAGGCGGAGTCCGCCGAGAGGCTCGCGCTCCAGACTTCGTCGGCGGAGGCTGTGGACCAGGAGGGGCCCGCCGAGAATCCCGCGCTCCCGACTTCGCCGGCGGAGGCTGTGGACCACGAGGGGCCCGCCGAGAATCCCGCGCTCCCGACTTCGCCGGCGGAGGCAGCGGTCCCCACCGGGGGCTCCGCGCGCCTTCCGTCCTCGGCAGCGACGGCCGCCTCTGGGGAGTCCACCGACGACTCCGCGCCAGCGGGTTCCCCACCTGCGCCGTCCCTTGCCAGCGCTGCGCCTCCGGACGGGAACTTGGCCTCTCCTGCGGAGATCACCGAACAGCCCTCCCTTCCGGAGGACACCGGGCCCTCCGAAGGCGCGGAGGCCTCCGGAACGGACAACTCCGCCGAGGCTGCCCGACTGCTCAAGAGCATCATCGAGGGGCTGAACACCGAGGCGGAACACGCCGTGCTCACCGATCGGGCGGCGCCCGCTGCTCCCAGCGCACCGTCTTCGGTCGGTGCGCCGACCGGATCCGTAGAATCGTTCGACCTCTTCGGCGAGGCCGCGCTTCCGGTCCTCCCGCCTCCACCGGCCCAGAAGCCATCCCTGCCCCGGCCGACGCTGGAGGTCCTGGTCAAGATCCCCCCCGAGGCGCGCAAGGACACCCGGGAGGCGGAGGTGGTCATCCCCCCCGAGGCCCGCCGACCGACGCAGATGGCGGTCTCCGCGCCTCCGCCGCGGATCGTCCCCGACTCCCCGCCCACCGAGGCCGAGCTTCCCTTCTCGGTCGCAGGAGAGCTGCTGGGCAGCCCGGGGCGGGAGGCCCGTCGCGCGCCGTCGGTAGCGCCCCCGGTCACGCGCGCTCCGGTCCTCTCTCCCGAGCCCCCCACCTCACCGTCCCGGGACCGGGCCCTGGACAGCGCGCCCACCCTGGCCATCCCGCTGGCCGAGCTGGCCGCGCAAATGGAACCCAAGGTGTCCCTGCCGGTCTCTCCGCAGGACCTGATGCTGGAACGCCTCTCCGGCGCCATTGAACGCTACGAGGCCGCCTCGGAGGCCCGGACCCGCGGCCCCCGCACCGAGGAGTTCGAGATCCCGTCGTTCCGCCCTCCGGACGAGGAGCAAAAGCTGCCCGACGACGAGCAGCGGGCGGCGCTGTTCTCCCAGGTCCGGGACAACCCGCTGGACGCGGACGCCTACCACCTGTTGGCGGACTACTTCGATCGCCACGGCGACGTGGAGCGCGGAGACCTGATGGCGGAGATCGCCACCGCGCTGGAGGCGGTGCCCGAGGCGCCGGCCCGGGTACCCCGGCTGATCCTCTCCGCCAGGGATCGCTCTGGGCTGCGCCATCCCCAGCTTCGCGGCGAGGCGGGGGAGCTGCTTGGCCTCTGCGGCAGTGCCCTGTGTCAGCTGTTTCCAACGAGGGGCAGGACCGCCGGCTCCAAGGACCCCTTCCACCTGGAGAGCGGTCCGGGCGCGCAGGCGGCGGCGGACGCGGTCTTGGCCAGCATCCGGATCCTCGGATTGCGCGCCCCCGATCTGTTCCTGGCCGAGGACGCCGGCCCGCCGTTCTCGCTGGTCTTCCCCGGGAGCCTGCGGCTGCTGGTCGGCCGGTCAGCGGTCAAAAAGCCGATGCCCGCCCCCGAGCTGCGCTTCTTCGCCGGTCGGGCCCTGTTCACCCAGACACCGGATCTGCTGGCGCTGCGCAGCCTCTCGGTGGAGGAGCTGACCTTCGGCCTCCAGACCGTGGGCGTGGCCCTCTTTGGCGGCAAGAAGGTGAGCGAGGAGGCCTGGACGGTGCGCGAGGTGCTCTCCCCCAAGGTGGTGCCCCGACTCAAGGAGATCTTCGAGCGGGCCATGGAGACCCTGGACCTGGACTCGCTGGCCGAAGGGGCTCGTCACTCCTCCAACCGGGCGGGGCTGATCGTGGCCGGCGCGGTGGCTCCGGCGCTGGGCGCCCTGCGCGCCAAGAAGGCGCTGGATGCGGAGATCGCGGAGCTGGTCCGCTTCGCCGCCTCCGAGCGCTACCTGCACCTGCGCGCCCGCCGGATCCCGGGCTGACTAGTTGCCCAGCTTCACCGAGATCGCCACCAGCCGGGCGGTCCCGTCCAGTTGGTGCCGGTAGGCGATGTCGATGTTCCCGGTGTCGGTCATCAACCCCAGACCGCCGCTGAGGTACCTGGCGCCCAGGATGGGATCGCTCTGGAACCCGGCCCGGACCGGCACCACTCCCAGGATGTACTCGGCGCCCACGCTCCAGCCCAGCACCGGGGTGGACCCCGGGTCAGCGTCCGAGGCGGCTCCGGAGGGCAGGGCCCCGAAGTCGGCGCGGACATCCGCGGAGAGGGCGAACATGTTCATCACCAGGCCACCGGAGGCCACGAAGTACCGGGACAGCTCCGGGTGGCGGGTGTCGATCAGGTTGTGGGCGGAGAGACCCAGGTTGAAGATCTGGCCAATCCGCAGGATCAGCCCGGCGTCTCCTGTGATCGCGTTCTTGTTGGGAGCGCCCAGGGCTCCCGCCGGCCCCTTGGACGAGCCGCTCATCAGCACGTGCCGGGCCGAGATTCCGAAGTGGAGCCAAGGGGCGACCGGCATCGCGAAGGCGAAGGTCTCCATGTTCAACGTCCGGGCGTAATCCCCCGATCCCAGCTGCGCGAAGGTGTAGCTGACCCCCGCCGCCAGCTTGTTGCTGGAGCTGTCCATCACCGAGAGGGTGCCGAAGGTCAGCCGCCCGTCGAACTCCATCGCCCCGGAGAGCTCGGTCTGGAAGCGGGGATACAGGGTCATCGCCGCCGGATTGCCGCCCACCGTGTCACCGTTGAGTCCCAGCGCCCGGAACGCGCCTCCGGTGCCGAAGCTGCGCGCGTGCAGCAAGTCGCGAAAGACAGTGTCCACCGGGTTTGCCTCCGCCCACGCCACTGGCGTCACCCCGATGGCCATCGCCCACGCCGCCCGAACCAGGAACGTCATCCGCATTGCGGTGCATCCTATCTGCCTTGATGCGTCATGCACCGATCACTACATTCCCCATCCACCAATGAGCCGGAACCTTCGAATCGCCGCTTTTGCCCTGGCGGCCGCGGTGGGCGCCGTCGCGCTTGCCTACGTGTTGCCGGCCTCCGCCATCCTCCGCCGGGTGTCCGACCAGCGGGATGAGCTGCGGTTGTTCAACCTCCGGGTGGACGGCACTGCGTCCTTCTTCGCCGAGTCGGCCGCCGAGGCGGGCTCCGCACTCTCCATGCCCTCCGACCGGGGTGACGTCCAGAGCGACGCTTCGATCAGCTTCAAGGTCCCGGGGCGCTGCCGGATGGAGCTGACCCCGCTGGAGGGGACCCGCAGCGCGGCGATCCTCTCTGGCAGCAAGACCCGTCAGGAGGGGAAGGCGGTGGCGGCCATGGAGATCGCGGTCGCCGAGGTCTGCGCGTTGCTGGCGATGCGCTCCGAGAGCGACGGCGACGCCAAGGCCGCGCTGGACCGGCACCTGCGGCAGCGGGGGGTGGAGGTCGGCGCCCAGACCTGGCTGGCCCGCTTCGGCGGCGAGGTGGCCTACGTGATCGGCAAGCGCGAGCAGGGCGCCGCCCAGATGTGGGTCTACAAGGACAGCTTCCTGCCCGCCCGGGTCCAGTTCCGCTCCGTCGCCCAGGGGCCGCTGTGGGATGTCCGCTTCTTCGACTTCACCTCGCCGGTGACCGGGGAGTGGTTCCCCCGCACGGTGGAGGTGGTCCGGGACGGCAAGCTGGCGATGCGCTTTACCGCCCTGGCCTCCGATTCGCGTTCCAAGCTGGACGACAAGCTCTTCTAGGGCTCAATCGTCGGGCCGGACCTGTATGTTCCCCCCGCCCGCCGTGAATCCCTCGTCGCTCGCTGCCGTCGCCGTTGGCCGTCCGGTCCACGGCGAGTTCACCTATCTGATCCCGGAAGCGTTGGCCGGCCGGCTCTCGCCGGGCCAGCGGATCGCCGTGCCCTTCGGACGAGGGACCGCGCTGGGCTTCTACCTGGGGCCGGCCAGCGCCCCCGAGCCCGGCGCGGAGGTGCGGCTCAAGCCCATCCTCCACACCCTGGAGGATCGCCCCTCGGTGCCGCCGCCGATCGTGGAGCTGCTGCGCTTCGCCGCCCGCCACTACCGCTATCCGCTGGGGGAGGCGATCCGCGGCGCGCTCCCGCCCGGGCTGACCGACACCACCGAGGAGCGCCAGGCGGTGGCGGACCGGGTCCACTTCGCGGTGGCCACCCCCCAGGCGGATCCCACCCAGCTGGGGCGCGCCCCCGCCCAGGCGGCGGTGGTCTCGTATCTATTGGCGGTGGGCGGGCGGGCGCCGCTGGAGGAGCTGTCCCACGCGGTGCCCGGCGCGCGGGACTCGCTCAAGCGCCTGGAGAAGCGGGGGATGGTCCAGCTGGAGTCGGAGGAGGTCCGGGTCGGGGTGCGCGAGGGGCTGGCCCAGTCCCGCCCCCAGGTCCTCACCCCCGGACAGACGATCGCGGTGGAGGAGATCTCCTCGGCGATCACCGCCGGCGGGTTCCAGCCGTTCCTGCTCCACGGGGTGACCGGCAGCGGCAAGACCGAGGTCTACCTGCGGGCGATGGAGCACGCGCTGGACCTGGGGAAGGGGGGGCTGGTCCTGGTTCCGGAGATCGCGCTCACCCCCCAGCTGGTGGGTCGGTTCCGCAGCCGGTTCGGCCAGGGGGTGGCGGTGCTGCACTCGGCACTCAAGGATCGCGAGCGGCTGCGCCACTGGCAGGCGCTGCGGCGCGGGGACACCCGGCTGGCGGTGGGGGTCCGCTCGGCGGTGTTCGCCCCGGTGGAGAACCTGGGGCTGCTGGTGGTGGATGAGGAGCACGACCCCTCCTTCAAGCAGGACGAGAAGCTGCGCTACCAGGCCCGGGATCTGGCGGTGGTCCGGGCCAAGCAGGCCGGGGCCACGGTGGTCCTGGGCAGCGCCACCCCCAGCCTGGAGACGGTGGAGAACGCGCGCCGTGGCCGCTACCGCAAGGTGGAGCTGCCGGTGCGGGTGGACGACCGGCCGATGCCCACCATCGCCCTGGTGGACCTGCGGCAAGAGCGGCCCCGGAGCCGGGACGCGCACGAGGAGCCGCCGATCCTGGCCCCGCCGCTGTTGACGGCGATCGAGGAGACGCTCGCGCGCGGCCAGCAGGTGATCCTGTTCCTCAACCGCCGCGGCCACAGCACGTTTTTGGTCTGCCAGACCTGTGGGCTGGCGCTGCGCTGCGACCAGTGCGACGTCTCGCTCACCCATCACCTCTCCTCGCGGCGGGTGGTGTGCCACTACTGTGGCTTCGCCGCCGGCGTCCCCAGCCACTGCACGGCCTGCAACGGTGCGCTGCTGATGCTGGGGGTGGGCACCGAGCGGGTGGAGGCGGAGGTGGCCGCCCGCTTCACCCAGGCCCGGATCGCCCGGCTGGACCGCGACGCCGCCACCTCTGCGGAGAAGCTGACCGAACTGCTGGCCTCCTTCGCCCGCCGCGAGCTGGACATCCTGGTCGGCACCCAGATGGTCGCCAAGGGGCACGACTTCCCGGGGGTGACCCTGGTGTGTGTGGTGATGGCGGATACCTCGCTGGCCCTCCCCGACTTCCGCGCCGCCGAGCGCACCTTCCAGCTGCTGGCCCAGGTCTCCGGCCGCGCCGGCCGGGGAACGGACCCGGGCCGGGTGCTGATCCAGACCTACAACCCGGAGGCGGACCCGGTGGTCCGGGTGGTGGCCCACGACTTCGAGGGCTTCGTGGACCATGAGCTGCAGTGGCGGCGGGCCTTCGCCTATCCCCCCTATGCCCGGATGATCGCGATACGAATCGAGGGGACGGACCCGGAGCGGACCGCCGCCGCCGCCCGGCGGATCGGGGACGCCGCCGCCCGTCGGCTGGCCACGGCCGACCCCGCGGTGCGGCTGCTGGGGCCGGCGCCCGCGCCCATTGCCCGGATCAAGGGCAAGAGCCGCTGGCAGCTGCTGATGAAGGGCCCCACCCATGCCTCGCTTGCTCCCCTGGCGGCCGAGGTCGAGCGCGTGCAGGACGACCTGCCAGCCTCAATCCGGGTCGTGATCGACGTGGACCCCGGCGGGTTGCTGTAGACTGACCGCCGCTTCTGCTCCCAATGTCCGGCCCGGTCCTCCTCGTACACGACGACATCGGCACCATCGCAGCCGTGCGCCGGGTCCTCACGCGCGCCGGCCACGAGGTGGTGCTGGCGACCTCTGCTGCCGACGCGATGATCGCGTTCGGCCACCACCTGCCGTCGCTGATCGTCCTTGGCCCCGCGGTGGAGAGCGGGCGCGGACGGGAGGTGCTGGAGGAGCTGTCCCAGCATCCCAACGGCGCCGAGACGCGGGTCTTGCTGCTGGGCGAAGAGGTGGCGGGCTACGCCTATCCGGTGGTGCCGCTCCCCCTGGACGGTGCCAGCTTCCTGGAGCTGTTCGAATCAGCGCTCCAGGCCCCGGCCTACACCCAGGCCGCCGCGCCGGTGCCCTCCTCATTGGAGGACACGCTGTTTGGGGATCTGCCGGTGGAGGAGCAGTCCACCGAGCAGCGGGCCCACGCCGCGGTGGAGTTCGCCCTGGAGCAGGCCCACCAGGAGTTCGAGGCGGAGGCGGTGGCCGACCTGGATGCCTCGCTGGCGCGAACCGACGCGGCGGAGGGCGCGGAGCCGGAGTGGGATCCGTTTGGTGGTTCCGGCGCGGAGAGCGGTGAAGCGTTCGAGAGTCCGCCTGCGGACGGTGACGACGAGCTCGCGGCGCTGGAGAACGAAGTCCGCGAGGAGGCCGCCCGCCGACGCCAGGCCCGGCTCTCCCTCCAGCAGGTCGCGCAGTTGGGGGAGGAGCCCGCCTCGTCCCCAGGGACAGAGCCGGCTCCCTTGCCGGCCAGCGATCCGGATCTCGACTTCGGGGACATGGGCTCCGGGGAGCCGTTCGCGCCCACCTTCGCGCCACCGGCGGTGGACGCCGTCGCGCTGGAGGAGGAGCAGACCCGGGTCCGGCGCGCGGCGCTGCTCCAGGCCCAGCGGGAGGCGAAGGAGGCCCGCATCCGGTTGGCGGAGCTGCGCGAGGAGCGCGCGGGCGACGGCGCCTCCATCCAGCTGGAGTCCGACGCGCTGCTGCACCAGAAGCAGAAGGAGTGGGCGGAGCGCGAGGAGCGCATCCGTCGCAACGAGACCCACCGTCAGGAGTCGCTGAAGCAGGCCATGGCGGAGGCGGAGGCCGCTCGCGAACTCTCGGCCCAGGTCGGTCTCAAGGCGGAGGAGGCGGAAGCGGCCCGGCAGGAGGCAGCGTTCGCCGAAGCCGAAGCCGAAGCCGAAGCCGGCGCGCCGTCCGTCGATGAGGCGGCCCCGTTCCAGGAGGCGAAGTCCCAGCCGTTCGACGAGCTGTCCGATCCGGAGCTGGGCGGCGCAGCGTCCCCGTCCCCAGACGCTTTGGGGGAGGCCGCGGCGGAGCAGCAGCCGGACGGGGAGGTCGCCTCGTTCGCAGACGCCGCCGCTGATCCGGATACGTTCGGTGAAACCGGGTACGAGCCGCAGCTGCCGGACGAGCAGACCCATTCGTTCGCGGATGCCGGGGCCGAGCCTGATGCGCTCGAGGCAACCGGGTCGGAGCCGCAGCCGATCGAGCAGGCCGCCTCGTTTGCGGGCGACGGTGAGTTCGACGCGGTTGGTGAGCCCGGGGCCGAGCCGGAGCCGGACGAGCAAGCCGCTTCGTTCGCGAACGCCTGGGACGACCCGGAAGCGATCGAGGCGGCCGGGGCTACCGAGCCTGACCTGGTCGGCGACTCGGCCTCCTTCGTTGAAACCGATTCCGAGCCTGACCTTGTCGGCGAGTCGGCCTCCTTTGTCGAAGCCGCTACCGAGCCTGACCTTGTCGGCGAGTCGGCCTCCTTTGTCGAAGCCGTTACCGAGCCTGACCTTGTCGGCGAGTCGGCCTCCTTCGTTGAAGCCGTTACCGAGCCTGATCTGGTCGGCGAGTCGGCCTCCTTCGTTGAAGCCGCTACCGAGCCTGATCTGGTCGGTGAGTCGGCCTCCTTCGTCGAAGCCGATTCCGAGCTTGATCTGGTCGGCGAAGCGGAGTCGTTCTCCGGGTCCGAGCAGCCGGTCGCGTCGTCCCTGGAGATCTCGGCCGAGGAGGCCCACCATCTGGCCGCGCTGGAGATCAGCGCCGCGATTGAGGAGGAGGTCCAGCCCCCTGCCGAGGTGGACGATTGGGCGGAGGCCGAGCCCGACGACGGGGCGATGGACCTGACCGGTCAGGACTCCGCCATCGGCCCCGCCGATGCCGCGTCCGACGACTTCCGGACCCAGCGCGCCAGCGCCGAGGCACTGGCGGTCACCCAGGCCCAGACGGTGGAGCAGGAAGAGGTCGCCGCCGCCCGCGCCGAGCAGGTGTTCCAGACCGTCTCCGCGCGAGGTCAGGTCGCCAGCGCGGCGGCGGCCCGCGCCCTGGCGATGGCGCGGGAGGCCCAGCAGGAGGCGGAGGACGAGGCCCAGCGTCTGGCGGAGGCCGCCCAACGCGAGCGCGAAGGGGAGGCGGAGGCCAAGCGTCAGCTGATCGAACAGACGCGCCGAACGGTCGAACTGGAGGCGCAGGCCCAGCGCGAGCGGGAAGAGCGCGAGCGGACCGAGGTGGAGCTTCTGGCGAAGGCCCAGCGCGAGCGGGAGGAGCGAGAGCGCACCGCGGCCGAGCTTCTGGCGCAGGCCCAGCGCGAACGGCAGGAACGTGATCGGCTGGCGGAGGAGCTGAGGGCGCAGGCCCAGCGTGAGCGGGAGGAGCGCGAGCGCATCGCCGCCGAGCTTCTGGCGCAGACCGAGCGGGAGCGGCAGGAGCGCCTCCGGTTGGAGGCGGAGGCCGAGGCCCGCGCCACCCGCGAGCGCGAGGAGGGGCTGCGGCTGGCCCGCGAGAAGGAGGCCGCCGCCCGGACCGCGCAGGCAGAGAAGGAACGCCTCGCCGAGGAGCTCCGGATTCGGGAGGAGGGCGCCCGGCTGGAGCGCGAGACCCGCGACCAGGAGGCCCGGATCCTCGCCGAGCATGCCCGCCAGGAGCGGGAGGCCCGCGAGCGCCTGGAGCAACAGCTGCAGACGCAGCTGGAGCAGGAGCGGGTGGAGCGGGAGCGGGTGGCCCAGGAGTTGGAGGCCGCGCGCGAGGCGGCCCGGGCCTCCGAGGAGAGGGCGCGCTCCGCCCTCCTTCAGGTGGACGAGGAGAGGCACGGCCGCGAGGAGTCGGAGCAGAGCCGCCGCCACGCCGAGGCCGACGCGGAGAAGGCCCGCGCGGAGGCCCGGGAGATGGCGGCCCGGGCGGAGGCCGCGCTGGTGGCGATCCCCAAGGAGCGGGGGATCATCGACCGGGTGCCCCGCACCGGCATCGCCCCGCTGGAGAAGCTGGCGGAGCTGATCCGCGAGCTGACCTCCGCGCGGGTGGACGTGCGCCTGGAGCTCAAGGCGGACGATGCGCTGCGGGTGCTCTGGCTGCGGGCCGGCGGCATCGCCGGGGCGCTTTCCACCGCGTCCGGGGAGACCCTGCTGGATCGCGCCCGTCAGGATGGGCTGATCGATCCGACCCAGCTGCGCAAGCTGTCCCCCTACAAGGATCGGCCGGCCTCCGATCAGCTCTCGGTGCTCCGGGAGAATGGGCTGCTGCGCGAGTCCGAGGTGATCCCGCTGGTGCAGCGCTACACCGAAGCGGTGGCGCTGGCGGCCTTCAGCGAGGCGGGCTCGCTTTACCGCCTGGCCACCGAGGCCATCCCGGCGGACGTCCCCCTGGCTGCCTCCACCCGTCCGGTGATCCACCTGTTGGCGGAAGGTCTGCGCCGGGGCGCGGATCCGGCCTCGGTGCTGTCCACGCTGGGGGGCCTGCGGGCCATCCCTGTTCGCAAGCGGTCCGAGCTGGAGCCTGGTCGGTTGGAGCTTGGCGAGCGCGAGCGGCGCCTGCTGGAGAGCGTGGACGGGGTGGCCACCATCGAGTCGCTGCTGCTGGGAAGCGGCGTGCGCCAGGACACAGCCCTGAGGGTGCTGGTGGTGGCCCGGGCGTTGGGCATGCTGGAGCTGATGCCCGCCGCCGACTCCACCCCCTCCGAGCCGCTGCCGGAGCTGGAGGTCCAGCGGCTCAACGCCAAGCTGTCGGAGATCCGGGAGGCCGACTACTTCACGGTGCTGGGCGTCCCCCGCTCGGCGGGCAAGGACGAGGTCCTGCGGGCCTACGAGCTGCTCTCCACCGAGTTCCACCCGCTGAGGTTCAGCACCCACCCCGATCCCGGCGTCCCCCGGCGGGCGGAGGAGCTGCAGTCCTTCCTCTCCGAGGCGGTCACCGCACTGGGAGACGACCGGCTTCGCGGGCAGTACGCCAGGAATCTGGCGGACTGAGCCAGGCGTTCAGCCCCGGGCAGACCCCGGCTCGCCCGGAATGGGCGGCGGTTGCCCGCTGTGGGACGGAGGGTTAAAACGAGGAGCCATGGTTCGCGAAATCCTGATCTGGCCGCACCCGGTCCTGAAGAAGAAGGCGTCCCCCGTCCAGAAGGTGGATGACTCGATCCGGACCCTGGTCAAGGACATGTTCGAGACAATGTACGTCGCGGACGGGGTGGGCCTGGCGGCTCCCCAGGTCGGGATCCTCAAGCGGGTGATCGTCCTGGACACCAGCCGGGTCCAGCCCGAGGTCGCCCCTCTCGCCATGATCAACCCTGAGGTGTTCCTCACCGACGGGGTCACCACCTACACCGAGGGCTGCCTCTCCATCCCCGGCGAGGCGGAGGACGTGGAACGCGCCGCCCGGGTGAGCGTGCGGTTCCTGGACGTGGACGGCAACCCCCAGAGCGTCGACGGGGACGGCCTGTTGGCGATCGCGGTCCAGCACGAGATCGATCACCTGGACGGCGTGGTGTTCGTGGACCATCTCTCCACGCTCAAGCGGGAGCTGATCCGCAAGAAGATGAAGCGGATCCAGGCCGACCGGCAGTCGGAGTCTTCAGCCAGCGCGCCGTAAACCTCCGCTACAACCGCTTCTCCTTCTGGGCCCCGGCGCACCTCTCCTGAGCGTCCCGGGGCCTATTCTTTCCCGCCCTCCCCGGTTCCCCCTCCATGACTCCCTCGCCCATCGATCTGCGGTCCGACACCGTCACCCGGCCCTCGGCGCAGATGCGGCGGGCGATGGCGGAGGCGGAGGTGGGAGACGACGTCTATGGCGAGGACCCCACGGTGCGGCTGCTGGAGGAGCGCACCGCTCAACTGCTGGGCCTGCCGGCGGGGCTGTTCGTCGCCTCCGGGACCCTGGCAAACCAGCTGGCGATCGGCGTGCTCTGCCGCCCGGGCGACGAGGTGATCTCCGAGGCAGGCAGCCACTGCATCAACTTCGAGGGCGGCGCGATGGCGGCGCTGTGGGGTGTCCAGCCCCGGGCGCTGGAAGGCCAGCGGGGGATGCTCACCCCCCAGCAGGTCCAGGCGGCGGTCCGTCCGGTAAACGACCACTCCCCGCGCTCGCGGCTCCTAGCGCTGGAGAACACCCACAACCGCGGCGGAGGCTCGGTCTGGCCGCTGGGGCAGTACCAGCAGGTAGTGCAGGCGGCCAGGGCGGCGGGGCTGTCGGTCCACCTGGACGGGGCGCGGCTGTTCAACGCCCAGGTGGCCTCCGGGGTGCCGGCGGCCGAGTTCGCCCGTGGCCTGGACTCCGCCACCGTCTGCTACTCCAAGGGGATGGGCGCGCCGGTGGGCTCGGTGCTCTGTGGCTCGCCGGAGTTCATCTCCAAGGCCCGGCGGCTGCGCAAGCGGCTGGGGGGAGGGATGCGCCAGTCCGGAATCCTGGCCGCCGCCGCGCTCCATGCGCTGGACCACAACCTCCAGCGGCTGGCTCTGGACCACGCCCACGCGCGCACCCTGGCCCAGGGGCTGGCGGAGCTGCCCGGGGTCTCCCTGGCACTGGAGCAGGTGGAGACCAACATGGTCTTCGTGGAGACCGCGCTCCCTGCCGACGAGGCGGTGGCCAGGCTCCGGCGGGAGGGGGTGCTGTGCAACCCGGAGGGTTCCGGGCCGAACATCCTCCGGCTGGTCACGCACCTGGACGTCTCCACCGCGGACATCGCCGAAGCGGTGGCCCGGGCCCGGCGCGCCCTGGCGATGTGATCCACCCAACCACCTGCTGGGCCGGGGGGCCAGAACGAGACGGTCCGGAGGTTTCTGCTACCCTAGATGGGGCAGATGCGGTGCCTCCTCCTCTCACTCCTGCTGCTGCTCTCCGCCTGCGCGGCCCACGCGCCGCCGCCGAAGCTGCGCTTTAGCGAGGTGTTCCCAGCGCCGGAGCGGCTGGCGCCTCCTCGCCGGGTGAAGGCCGCCCTTCGACCGGAGCCGAAGCCGGCCGCGACCTCGCTGCAGCTGCAGGCGTCGCTGATCGCCTTTGCCCACCAGTCGCGGCTGCACCGCGCCGGCCAGTCCCGTGGCGAGCGGATGCCCTCCAAGCAGATCCAGAACTGGGACGCGGTGATGACCGCTGTGGATGAGATCCTGGCCCGGCCGGTCCGCGAGACCTCCTCCTATGATGTGATCCGCTCCCGGGTGACCCTGGAGGCGGAGCTGGAGCAGGACGCGCGCCGGTACTCGGAGCTCCCGGACGAGCTGTGGAACGCGGTGGAGCTGCGCAAGGCGCGGCTGGGCTTCCGGATGGCGGAGGTCCGTAGGCAAAAAGTCCGGCCCCAGGTCCTGCAGCCGGACTTCGTATGGCCGATCTCCCCGGTGGCGGTGACCAGCCTCTTTGGTCCCCGGCTGCATCCGGTGACCCGCAGCTACCGCCCGCACCAGGGGCTGGACCTGGCCGCCGCCTTCGGCCAGGAGGTCTACGCCGCCGCGTCCGGGATGGTGATCCGGGCGGAGTGGGTCAGTGGGCACGGGAACCACGTGCAGCTGCAGCACGAGGGCAACGTGGTCACCAGCTACAGCCATCTCGCGGACATCCTGGTGGAGCCGGGAATGCTGCTCAAGCAGGGGCACCCGGTGGGGCTGGCCGGCAGCACCGGGGTCAGCACCGGGGTCCACCTGCACTTCGAGCTGCGGATCGACGGGCGGCCGATGGATCCGCTGGACCAGCTGGGCGATCCGGCCGACCGCCATCCCCCGGTCGCGCTGCGCTGACATGGAACCCCTGATCTCCGAACTGTTGGGCCGCGCCTTCGAGTCCGCCTCCGCGCTGGAGGCCAACGCCGCCATGGCCCGGCTGCGCGACACCCTGGGCGGCGAGCACCACCTGGCGCTCAGCTACGAGGGCGTCATCCCCCAGACCGGCGGCCTGGAGTACCTCACCGGCGCGTTCCTCCCGCGGCTGGTGTACTTCCTGGACTGCCGGGGGGCGAAGCTCCCCGAGGTCCACGGGGTGTTCCTCTCGCTCTTCCACGGCGACCGGCTCTACTTCCTGAGGGTGGCCGACCTGATCGACCTGTTGAGCCGCGCCACCGGCCTCTCTGCGGACCAGATGGTCGCCCGCTACGGCGCCGCCGCCGGCGGCTAAAGCCCCCGCAACAGCGAAGGCGCGCCCCGTTCAGCCAAGCGCGCCTCCGTTCACTCCCACCGCTGTGGACTACAGGGTGACCTTCAGCTCCTTGGCGGGACGAAAGCCGATCGTCTTGCTCGCCTTGAGCTTCATCATCTCGTTGGTCTGCGGGTTGCGGATCCGCCGGGCCTTGCGCGACCGCAGCGACCAGGTCCCGAAGCCGGGGTAGGAGAAGCGCTCGTCCTTCTTCACGGCCTTCCCGATGTTGGCGAAGACCACGTCCATCACCTCCGCAGCGGCCTTCTTGGTCATGCGCGACTGCTGAGACACCAGCTCCACCAGTTCCTGCTTGGTCATCGTGTTTCCCCCTCCCGGGAAATTGACGGCGCGCGGTTGGTAACAAGAATGCGTTTCTGGTGTCAATGTCAGAAACTCCGCCGAGGCCTGTTTACAGCCTCCGGCCGCGTTTCGGCTCTGTAGGCGCAGGTGCGATCTGGCGGTGGTCACAATGACATCATGAATTGAAGCCGATCCTGATCGGATCAAAAACACAGCAATCTGGATCATTTATGAGGTCGACCTGATCCGGAAAGTCCTGCGGGAACGCGGGGTTGGCCGCGACCACGGAGGGCCGCCGGATCAGGAGCGGGGTGTTCCGGATCAACATTCGGGGGGTCGGCCGGTCCTGGGACCCTCCCGGACTGGGGCAAGCTGCTCCCCACCTCCAATGTCCGGCACCCCGCTCCTTCTCGCCCTTTTGCTGAGCCTCGGTCAGCTCCCCGCGCCCAGGGAGGCGTGGATCAATCCGGGCTCCACGGTCGTTCCCGACGGCTCGCGGTCCGCGCCCTACCGCACCCTGACGGAGGCGCTGGGGGCGCTGGCCCCGGGCTGCGGGCTGCTCCGGCTGGGCCCGGGCAGCCACCGCGCCGGGGTCACCCTCCCGCCGGGGTGCACCCTCCAGGGGCCGTCCGACGCCATCCTGGAGGGCGGCGATGGACCCTTCGTGCTCTCCGCCCCGGCCGGGGTCCGGCTGGTGGGGCTGACCCTGCGGGAAGGGGAGGCGGGGCTGAGCGCGGCCGGTGAGTCCTTCGCGGTGGGGACCCGGTGGCTGAACTCGCGCGGCGTCGCCGTCCGGCTGGCCGCCGGCAGCAGCTTCCGGGGAGGGAAGAACCACTTCCAGACCGAGGTCCGCACCTTGCGGGGCGTCGCCGCGGAGGCCAGCACCCTTGATCTGACGGACGCGCGCTTCGAGGGCCCCTTCGAGCGCGGGGTGGAGCTCAAGGGAGGTTCGCTGACCCTGCGCCGCGCGGTCTTCGAGGGCGCGGCCACCGCGGTGTTCCAGTTGGGGGAGACGGTGGACCTGGACGACCTCTCGGTCCAGGGAGGCCAGGAGGCGGCGGTGGTGCTGGTGAAGGTGAAGGGTTCGGTCCGCCGGCTCCGGGTGCGGGGACACGAGTACGCCCTGCTCACCCGCGACACCCAGCAGCTGGTGGGGGAGGACCTCTACTCCCACGGCGCTCTTCGGGCCGCCTTCGGCCTGGTCCGCAGCTCCGCCCGGCTGCGCGGGCTGTACGCGCTTCGGCCCGGACCGTTCGGTGGATTGCAGCTGGTCCAGGGGGAGGTGGAGGTCCGTGACTTCTGGATCCACCAGGCCCGCGATCAGGCGATCACCACCCGCGACACCCGGCTGGTGCTGCTGGACGGTCGCGTCACCGACGTCACCACCTCCGACGATGGCGGCGCGGACGCGGTGCAGGTGCGGGGTGGGCACGCCACCGTGCAGCGGGTGGCGGTGTGGCGCGCCTCAGGGGTGGGGCTGCTGGCAGCAGAGTCCGGGGAGGTGCGGGCCCGCGACGTTCAGTTGATCGGCTGCGTGCAGGCCGGCGCCGCCGCGGAGACCCGGGGGTTGCTCTCTGCCCAGCGGCTGACCGTGGCCCGCTCTACCGGTCCGGCGCTGGTGGCGATCGAGAAGGGGAGGCTGGAAATCGACGGGCTGCGCTCGGTGGACAACGCGCTGGGCCTGGTCCACGCGGAGTGCGGCACCGGGGCCCAGGCCTCCTTGGGGCGGGTGGTCTCCTCGGGGAACACCGCGCTGGGCGAGGCCGGCTGCGTGACCCGGAGGTAGCGGCGGCTCAGCCCTCCCGCGGGGTGGCCCGGGTCTGCAGCCAGCGGACCAGCGCCGGGTGGATCTCCTCGCTCACGTCGGTGCCGAAGAGCAGATCCCCGTGCCCGTAGTCCTGCTTGTCTCCCCGCTCCCGGCCGAACAGCAGCAGCGTCTTGTCCGCAGAGCCGGCCAGCTCGAACTGCTTTTGCACCGAGGCGGTGGTCGCCATCCGGTCCATCGTCCCGCCCACCACCAGCAGCGGGACCTGAAGCCGGGCGATCCCGGCGCGGTAGTCCTGCCGGCGGTCCAGCGAGCGGAAGGCGTCGTTCTCGATCCAGTCCCGGAACTGGGTGAGCACCCGGCTCCCCAGGGTGGAGATCATCCGCGCGTAGACCTTGCGCTGGACCTTGGGCGCGATGTGCTGGGGGTTCACGATCAGATCCGAGAGCGGCAGGGTCAGCCGGCCCAGGAACGGGGCGAGGGTGAGGCTCATCAGCCGTTGCCTCAGGCCGAACGGCCACGCCGCCACCGCGCCCAGCTTCACCGCCGCTCGCACCACCCGGTCGAAGGGGAAGAACACCGGAGATCCCAGGGTGATCAGCCCGGCCAGCTTCTCCCCCACCGGACCCTCCGCCGCCCCGTAGCCGATCAGCCCACCCAGCGAGTGGCCCACCCAATACAGCCCCCGGGCGCCGGTGACCTCCAGCACCCGGCGCACCGCCGCCGGCGCATCCTGCCGGATGTGGTCATCCACCGAGTACAGCCACCAGGGTCTGCCCAGCGGCGGCCAGGCCGAGTAGCCGGTGCCCCGCAGCTCCAGGGTGAAGCAGTCGAAGCCGGCCTCGCTCAGCGCGTGGGCCACCGAGTAGGGCGGCTCGAAGTCGAAGGTGTACCGGTTCGCGGCCAGCCCGTGGCACAGCAACACCGGCTCCTCGAAGCGCTTGTGCACCGCCGGGCGGTAGTGCAGCGCCAGCCGCCAGCCATCCGCGCATCGGACCTCCAGCCGCTGGGGAGGTTGCGCCTGCACCCGATAATGGACATTGACCCAGGCAATCCAGGCCGCCCAGCCCAGTGCAACGCCGGCGGTGATCCAGGCAAGCGTAATAAGAACGGAGGTCACGTCGGGACTTCCCGGTACCCAAATAAAACCTTGTTATGGTCGGTTGAGGCTGCGGCCGATATGCCGTGGTGCGACCAGCCAGGCACGGGAACGGAACAGTCAATGGAACCCAAGCGACCGATGAACCTGCGCAAGTTGATGTTCGTACTGCCGAACCTGTTCACGGTCACGTCCATCTTCTGCGGGTTCTACGCGCTCACCCTCTGCGCCGGCGCGGCGACCCCCACGCATCTGTACCAGGCCGCCCTCGCCATCTTCTTCGCCATGTTCTTCGACGCGTTCGACGGACGGGTGGCCCGGCTGACCAAGACCCAGAGCGAGTTCGGCGTGCAGTTGGACAGCCTGGCGGACGTGATGTCCTTCGGGGCAGCGCCTGCTCTGTTGCTCTACAAGTGGGCGTTGGGGGATCTGGGCATCGTGGGCATCTTCATCGCCTTTTCCTTCGCCGCCTGCGGCGCCCTTCGGCTGGCCCGCTTCAACGTGATCGCCGCGCGCTCCCCCAAGGGGGGCGGGGGCAGCTTCTTCGTCGGGCTGCCCATCCCGCTGGCCGCCGGGATGCTGGTGGCGCTGGTGATCGCCAACTACGGGGCCAGCGGCGGCGAGGTGCTGGCCACCTCCGCCCAGGTCCCGGTGGCAGTCGTGGTCGCCACCCTGGCGCTGCTGATGGTGTCCACCGTCCGCTACCGCACCTTCAAGGACGTCCGCCTCTCCCCCAAGAGCATCGGCATCTTCCTGGCCATCTGCGCCACCGGGGTGGTGATCGCCACCCAGCTGCACCCCGCCTTCGTGCTGGTGGTCTTCTTCTCCATCTACCTGCTGCTGGGGCTGGTGGAGTCCGCGGTGATCCTGGCCACCCGGCTGGGGGCCCGCAAAGCCGCGGTGGGCGGCGCCGGCGCCGCGGTGGTGGACGACACCGAGGAGGACGACGTGGAGGAGCAGGACTTTCTGTAGTCGCTCGACTTCGCGCGCGTCGCCCTGCTAGGGCTTGGACCCCATGAGCAGGTCGCGGAACAAGGGACGCAGCGGGCAGCCGGCAGGGGAGGGGACCCCGGCGGGTCCAGGTCCCGCGGCAGACGAGGTCTCCCCCTCCACCCCGGAGGCAGCGGCCTCCGGGCTCGCCTCGCCGGAGCTCTCCGCGGTGGTGCGCGCCCCCGCGACGGTGCCGGGGCCCCGGCACCCGGTGTGGATGGGCGCCAAGGTCTGGCTGACCGCCTACCGCACCGAGCTGCTGCTCTTCGCGGTCGCCTACCTGGTGCTGGCCTCCTTTAGCTCCTTCCGCTTCCTGCGCCAGAGCGAGGCCCCCCACTTCATCTACCAGGCGCAGGCCTGGCTCGACGGCCGGCTGGATCTGGATCCCACCGTGCTCCCCAACCTGGAGGACTGGGCCTGTGTCCGCGAGGTGGGGGGAGAGAAGGTCCGCTGCGCGGGGCGGTCGCTGACCACCGACCGCTGGTACGTGAGCTTTCCCGCGTTCCCGGCGCTGCTGATGATGCCGTTGGTGGCGCTGCACGGGTACCAGTTCAACGACACCAGCTTCGGGGTGTTCCTGGCCGCCCTGGGCATCGCCTTCTTCTATTCGCTGCTGCGCTTTCTCCTGCGCAGCGGCGAGTCCCAGCGCGAGCCCTGGGAGAACCGGGTGCTGGCCCTGCTGCTGGCCTTCGGCACCGTGTTCTTCTACTGCGCCATCCGCGGAGAGGTCTGGTTCCTGGCGGAGGTGATGGGGGTGGGGCTGACCTCCCTCTACGTCCGCAACGCCACCGGCGCCCGCCGCCCGCTACTGGCCGGCCTGTTCTTCTCCATGGCCACCCTGACCCGGACCCCGCTGGTCTTCGCCGGACTGTACTTCCTGATCGAGCTGTTGGCCCCCGGCCCCACCGGCCGGCTGGCCCAGCTGCGCGCTTCCTTCGGGCGGGAGGGACTGGAGGAGCGGCTGCGCAAGCTGGGGTGGTTCGTGGCCGGCGCCGCGCCGCTGGGGTTGGCCGCGGCCGGCTACAACTTCCACCGCTTCGGCCGCCTGGGCGAGTTCGGGCACGCCTTCCTGTTCAACAACCGGGTGAACGCGGACATCGACCGCTACGGCCTGTTCGACCTGACCTACCTGGGCCGCAACCTGGAGGCGGCGTTCCTCAAGCTGCCCCGGCTGGTCAGCGGACCGCCCTTCATCACCTACGATCCGCACGGGCTGACGCTGCTGCTGACCCTGCCGTTGATCGTGTTCCTGCTGATCCCCCGGGAGAAGCGCCGGCTGCACTGGCCGCTGTGGCTGACGGTGGCGATCTGCGCGCTGCCGGGGCTCTTCTACCAGAACACCGGGTACATGCAGTTCGGGTTCCGGTTCAGCCTCGACTACACCCCCTACCTGATACTGCTGTTCGCGCTGGGAGGCTGGTCGCTGAAGAACCGCTGGGTGATCGCCGCCGCCGCGCTGGGGGTGCTGGTCAACGTCTGGGGGGCGGTCGCCTTCCGCGGGTACACCGAGAACGTCCGCAACTGGTAGCCACGTGACCGACAACCAACCCATCGGGAAGCGGTGGCACACGCGCGAGGACAGCGGTCTGCGGATTGATCGCGCCCTGCGCTGGTGGCACGACGATGAGCCGATTGAGCACCCGAGAATCATCGAACTCTTCAACCAGGGACTGGTCCCCACCGGGGACGGCCGCTTCCAGCTCAAGGTCGGCGCCGACTGGTGCTTCGTCCAGGTGGAGGACGCCGCCTACGCGGTGGTGGCGGTGGACCTGCTCCCCGCGCGGGGCTGGTGCTTGCGCCTCTCCGATCGCACCGGCGAAACCCTGGATCCCGCCTCCCTGGGGATCGACTCCGAGGGCGTGCTCACCTGCGCGGTGAAGTCCGCCCAGGCCAAGGCCCGCTTCTCCCGCGACGCGCAGTTCGCGCTGGGGGAACACCTGGAACAGGACGACCAGGGCTACTGGCTGGCCACCCCCCAGGGACGATTCCGGGTGCGGCAGGACGCGGGCTGACCCTTCAAGGGTCGGTGCCGGGCCCCAGAAGGGTGATGCGCGCACGCTCAGGGAAGAACGTTGATCACGAACTGATTCGGCCCGTCGCTGCCCAGCAAGGAGTCCACCACCTTGATGTTGAAGGTTGCCGCCCCGGGAATTGTGGGCGTCCCGGAGACTTCTCCGGTGGCCTGGTTGAGGGTGATCCCCAGCGGGAGCGCTCCTCCCGCGGTCAAGGACCACTCGGCAGGGGTCCCGCCTCGTGCCTGGAGCCGGTACGCGTACGGCCAACCCACCCGGGCATCGGGAAACTCGCGGGTCATGATCTTCAAAACCAGGGGACCATTCGCGCTGAGGAAGTTCAGCGCCCGTTGGGCGACCTGGGGCGGCATCGCGGAGTCGGACACCTCCACCGTGAAGTCCACGTTGGCTGCCCCGCCGGGCACCCCGTTCACTCCCCCATCCAGCTCCAACTGGATCGAGCCCGGGAGGGTGCCCTCGACGATCCGGAACTGGTAGGGCGCGATCCCTCCGGTGGCGGAGATCGCCTCGTTGTAGGCCGCGTTGTTGGCGGCGGTGGCCAGCGCTCCTGGTCCCGCCACCCTCAGCTTCGGGTGCACCGCCCAGGGCAGCTCCAGGCCAAACGACAGTGGCGGCTCCGACGAGTCCCGGACCTGGGCCTGGAGCGTGAACCCTCCCACCGTCGGCGGGGTCCCGCTGAAGGTCCCCGCGTCGCTCAGCGCCATCCCCAGGGGCAGCGTCGCCCCGCCGGAGAACACGTAGGGCGGGGTGCCGCCGTCCACTTCAAAGCCCACCTCGTAGGCCACGCCCTCCACGCCATAACCCAGCGCCGTCGGAGAGACGGTCAGGGTCCCGGCGTCCACCTCGGGGCCGGCGTCCTCTCCACCGTCCTGGCCCGCGTCGAACTCCACGCCCGAATCGCCCCCGTCCTCGCCCGCGTCCTCTCCCGGTGGGCAGTCCAGACAATCGGGGAGGCAGCGGCGCTCGGGGAGCAGACAGGTCGCCCCCGTCGCGCAACTTCCATCGGCCGCGCATGGCTCGAAGCGGCTCAGGTCTGGTGAGAACAGGCAGCCGGCCGCGAACACCCAATAGCCCGCCAACAGCGCCAGCCACTTCCTAGGGGTCCTCTGTCCGGACGCGCTCATGGCAGCGTCCACACCAGCACCACCGCCGAGGTTCCGGCCACCGCCGCCCCGGTGGCGAACAACGCATTTGCCCAGAAGGCCTGCGACCGCCCCAGGGCCACCTTCTGCTCGAAACAGGAGGAGAAGGTCTCCGGGGGACAACCCGCGGCGCCGGTGGAGACGGCGGCCTGGGTCCGGTTCGCCAGCAGCCCCACGGTCAGTCCCGCGCCCAAAATCGCCACCCCCGCGCCCAGCGAGATGTGGGGCAGCAGGCCCAGCCGAGGCGGCTCGCCCGGCCTCGGGGAACGGGTGGTCCACAGCCCGCGGACCGCCTGGGGGAGGGACTGGGGCGCCTCCCCGGTCACCAGCCGCCGGCCGGACTCTCCCTTTTCACCCCACAGGGACAGCGTCACCGACCGTTCGCCGCCCACCGCCAGCGCGCCGCTCTGCACGATCCACTTCACCCCCAGCTTGGCCAGCCAGGCGGTCCGGCACCCGTCCTCCACGCAGGCCGGCATTCCCCCGTGGGCCTTGATCCGCCCCAGGGTCTCCGACCGCTCCTGGAGACACCCCGGAGCGATGCCCTCCAGCGCGGTCAGCAGGGACTTCTCTGCCGCGGAGACCTCGCCTCGCGCCGCGGCCACCCGGGACATCGGGAGCAGGGCGACCGGCTCCCGACAGCGGGCCTCGGCCTCCGGCAGACCCGCGAACAGGGCCAGCACCAGCCACAGCGCCAGGGATGCACCGCGCGCGGAGCTCACCGGGTCAGCTCGGGCTCCTCGAACACCACCGGAGCGACCGCCGCGTTGGCCACGAAGCCGCTGTAGAAGTTGGGCCCATAGGGAGTGGAGAACATCTTGCGATCGAAGGTGTCCTGCACCGCGCCCCGGAACGCCAGCCGCCACGGCTGCCAGCTCAGCGCGCCCGCGTCCACCACTTCCCCGGGACGGGCCAGGGTGAACTTCGCCTCTCGGGCCGCGGTCCGCAGCCAGTGCTCGCCGTTGGGCGGCACCGCCACCACCACCGCCCGCCCGCCCTGCTTGTGCAGCTCCATCCGGCGGACCCCGTGGGAGTCTTCGATCCACATCCGACCCTCCAGCGAGTCGGGGAGCAGCACGTAGCCCAGCCCGGATCCCTGCCTCAGATCGGTCAGCGCCGCGGCGCGGTTCCCCTGCGGCGGGCGCACCCACAGGTCGACCCGGCCGCGCACGTCGCTGATCCCCTGGTTGGCCGCGGCCACGAAGGCGGACACCTCCGAGTATTCAATCCGTCCATCCCCGTTCACGTCCGCCGCCCCGGCCAGCGCCGAACGGACCTGGTGGCTGAACACCCCGGAGGAGATCGCGCTCCACTCGTGGCTCTCCTGTTCGGAGGTGGTGGAGAGCACCGCGCCCACGTTCGGGTAGCGATCCAGCGAGCGGGCGTCCAGGTGGGCCTGCACCGCCTGGGCCTGGGACGGTCCCACCGGGAGTCCTCCCCGGGCGTTGACGAAGAAGTACGAGTCACACGCATCCACCACCAGGTGCACATAGCTGGCCGGCGCCTTGCTGAGCACCTGGGCATAGAGATCCGAGCGGGAGAAGGTCTGATCCCACAGGGTGATCGTCCCCTCCCCACCGGGCTCGCGCTTCCCATGGCCGGTGTAGACGAAGAACAGCTCCGGCTCCCGCCCCGCGGCGCGATCCGCCTTCATCTGGGCGAACAGCCCGGTCAGCGTCTGCAGCAGGGTCGCCCGGGTGGGCGCGCGGGTCCTGGCCGCCAGCCCCGGGTGCCGGGCCTGGGTCTCGTCGTCCAGGACAGCCAGCAGCACCGACGCCTTGGACTGCGGAGCCAGCAGCTCGAAATACCGGGCCCCGTCATCATCGGCAAAGCGCAGGTCCGCTCGCCCGGCCTCCAGGCTGCGGTTGTTGGCGACGATCACCGTGTAGAGGGGCCGCTGGGGACCAGGCGCGCTGGCGCCCGCGCCGGGGGCGGACAGCGAGAGCACAAGCCACAGGCAGGGGTGTCGGAGCGGCTGCATCGGGAGACAAGGTGCCACGGGTCGGGTGCCGCGATCCAGGGTGAGCCCCTAGCGGCAACGTACTGGTGGAAGGTTCTCTTCTGCGGCTTTTGGGCGCGGGCGGCTATTTTGGAGAGGTGGGGTGGGATGCCGACCTGTTGCGGCGGTTCCGGGACGGAGATCCGGAGGCGCTGGCTGACGTCTTCCGCGAGCACGCGGAGGGGCTGGCGCGTTCGCTGCGCGCCATGGTGTTTGGCAAGGAGTTCCCGCGCTTGAGGTGGCAGGTGGACATCGAGAACACGGTCCTGGAGACCTTCGCCCGCGCCTTCGAGCCGCGCGCCCGCGCCGTGTACGACGGTGTCCGTCCCTATGGCCACTTTCTGGGAGGCATCGCCCGGAACGTGCTCTACGAGCAGGCGAGGGGGCGAGAGTTCCCTTCCGGACTCTCGCCCGATGAGCTGCAACAGCACCCGGGCAGCGCCGCGCCCGAGCTGGAGGCCTCCGCCAGCGAGCTGTTCGAGAACCGCGAGCTGGCGTCGCTGCTGGAGGGCTTCGAGGCCGGTCTGGACGAGCAGGAACGCCCGCTGTTCGCGCTGCGCTTCGACCAGGCCGTCCCCCAGGAGAGCGCCGCCGAGCAGCTGGGGCTCTCCCGCATCCAGCTGCGTCGCCGCGAGCTGGCGCTGAAGAAGAAGCTGGTGGAGTTCATGCGCACCCACGGCTACCTGGGCGAGGTCGAGCTGCGGCAATGGACCTTCGTCCGCAGGAGCGACCCATGAGCTGCAGCGATCCCCGCTTCGCCTCCGCGCTGGAGGAGCTGCAGGCAGGCGGGCTCACCGTGGAGCGGTGGGATGCGCTGCGCGAGCACGTGACCGGCTGCGACGCCTGCCGGCTGGACTACGAGCGGATCAGCCAGGTGGAGTCCCGGCTGGAGCGGCGGCTGCTTCCGGCCGCCCGGCAGGAGCTGATGGAGGCCTCGCTGTTCTCCCGTCTGGGCATCGCCCGTCCCGAGGATCGCAAGGTCCTGCGCCCCGCGCGCTGGTCGGTGGGCAGGGCGATGGCGGTGGTCGTTCCTCTGGCCGCGTGTCTGGTGTTGGCAGTCCTCCTGGCGCCGCGGCTGCTCTCCTCCTCCGGTGAGTTCCAGCCCCGCGGTGGCGGCAGCGAGAACCCCTACGGGATCCGGGCCTTCTGCGTGGACGCCCAGGCCCAGGTCGTCTCCGAGGCCCGGACCGGCCAGACGCTGCACTGCGCGCCCGGCCAGTCCGTCCAGTTCAGCCACACCAGCCCCCAGCCGGTGTCGCTCCACATCGTGGGGGAGGGGAGGGAACGGTTGACCTTCTTCCCGGCGGAGGGGGGCTCGGCCCAGATCCCCAGCGGCGTCGATGTTCCGCTGCCCTTCAGCACCCCGGTGCGGAAGGAGTGGCTGGATCGTCCGCTGCCGGTGACGGCGATCTTCCAGGATCCGCAAGGCAAGGTCCTGGGGGAGAACCAGATCGTCATCACCCCGGCAGCCGGACGATCCCCCGCGGACGGCGCTCCCTAGTTCGCCGTCCGCGGTCCCGCTGCAGCCGTCCTCCCGCACCTCGGGCCACCATCCCCCGCGACATCTTCGTCCCGGGTCCAGGTCAAACGGCCGCCGCCGCCCTCCCGCATCGTGGACCGCAGCCCCCCGCGACGTCTTCGTCCCGGTTCAGCTCAAACTTCTCTGTCGCGCGGGCCCCCCGCTGGGCAGCGCCTGACTCAGCGCCCGTCCCGCCCTCTGGCCTCCTTTCTCCGCACCGCCAGGGGAGCCGGTCTGTGCGCCGCCGCCTCCGCCACCGCCCGCCGTCCCCGCATCATCGGCCGGCGATGGGCTTCACGGGGCGGGCGGACGAACACCGGACGGGTGTACGGCGCCACCGGGGCAAGCTCGCCGCCAGCCACCGAACGTTGCAGCGCCTCCTCCCCGGGCTCCTCCCCCCGGTGCTCCATCACCTCCGAGATCCGGTGGCTCTCGTCGTAGTTCCATGATCGCGCTCCCCCGCATCCCAGCCCCAGGCCCAGCGCCAGCAGCAGCCACCGGTTCATGCGGCCTCCTGGACCGGGGGCGGTGCCTCCGCCGCCTCGTCCGCCGGCGCGGCGGCCTTGGCCTTCCCCACCGGGCGGGTGAGCACCTCCGCCGCCACGTCCTCCATCACCGCCGGACGCTCGCGCAGCCACTCGATGGCGCGCTCCCGACCCTGGGCCATCCGCTCCTCGCCCAGGGAGAAGTAGCTGCCCGCCTTCTCGATCAGCCCCGCCGCCACCCCCAGGTCCAGCACCTCGCCCGCCCGGCTGATCCCCGAGCCGTAGAGGATGTCGAACTCCGCCTCCTGGAAGGGCGGGGCGCACTTGTTCTTCACCACCTTCACCCGGGCCCGCGACCCGATGACCTGGTCGTTGTCCTTGATGTTTCCGGTGCGGCGGATCTCCATCCGCACCGAGGAGTAGAACTTGAGCGCGTTGCCCCCGGTGGTGGTCTCCGGGTTCCCGAACACCACCCCGATCTTCATCCGGATCTGGTTGATGAAGATGATGCAGGTCCCCGATCGGCTGACCGCCCCGGTGAGCTTGCGCAGCGCCTGGCTCATCAGCCGCGCCTGCACGCCCATGTGCGCATCTCCCATCTCCCCCTCGATCTCCGCCCGCGGCACCAGCGCGGCCACCGAGTCCACCACGATCAGATCTACCGCCCCGGACCGGACCAGGTGCTCGGTGATCTCCAGCGCCTGCTCACCGGTGTCCGGCTGGGAGATCAGCAGCTCCTCCAGGCGGACCCCCAGCTTGCGCGCGTAGCTCACGTCCAGGGCGTGCTCGGCGTCCACGAAGGCCGCCACCCCTCCCTGGGCCTGCACCTGGGCGATGGCGTGCAGGGTGAGGGTGGTCTTGCCCGAGGACTCCTGGCCAAAGACCTCCACCACCCGCCCGCGGGGATAGCCGCCCACCCCCAGGGCGCGATCCAGCCCCACCGATCCGCTGGGGATCACCGCGATCTTCTGCGGGTTCGCCGCCTCCCCGCCCAGCTGCATCACCGCGCCCTTGCCGAACTGCTTCTCGATCGCCGCCACCGCCGAGGCGACCGCCTTCAGCTTCTCCGAAAGCTTGCTCATGTGCCGTACGCGCTCCTTCACTGCCGCGAGCCCACCTCGCAGCCGGCAGCGGTTGAGCAACAGGCGTGCCTGGCGGAGCACTCAGCGGTGCCGTGTTCCGGACCGGTCCGCGGGGGCGGATTGGGTCCCGAACCGCGGTGCGGCGAGGATGTCTCTTGGAGGTTGAGAGGGGCTTAGGCGGCGCGCCCGGGGACCGGCTCGTCGGGGCGCTCGCTGGCGATGTCCTGGGCGACTCCGCCCGGGCCGCCCATGTCCAGGTTCATCTGCACGACTGCCGCGCGCGCCTCGCGGATCAGCGCGTCGCGGTCGGCCGCCCGGCCGGCGGTGGGGATCGGCTGGCCCACCCGGACCCGGATCGTCCCCGGACGCAGCCTGAATCCATCCGAGGGCAGCACCGCGCCCGATCCGTGGATGGCGATCGGAATCAGCGGCACCCCAGCTTCCAGGGCCAGCATGAACGGACCCTTCTTGAAGGGCAGGATCTCCCCCTCCCGGGACCGCTTCCCCTCCGGGAAGGCGATGATGTTCGCGCCCCGCCGCACCCGCTCCGCCGCCTGGGAGAGGCTGGCCACCGCCTGTACCCGGTTGGTCCGGTTCACCGGCACCATCTGGGTGGCCCAGATGTACCAGCCCAGGAAGGGAACAGAGGAGAGGGAGTGCTTGCAGACGAAGCGCAGGTTGACCGGGAGCGCCGCGAAGGCGCAGACGATGTCCAGCATCGACTGGTGGTTCATCACGTAGACGTGCGGCTGTTTCCAGTCCACCTCCGGCAGCGGATCCACCACCAGCCGGGCGGTGGCGGCGCGGATGATCGGCCGCGAGTAGCCCCACCGGGCCATCGCCAGCGCCTTCTCCGGGCTGCCGGTCAGCAGCCGGACGATCACGGCTGAGCCCATCCAGCCCATCGACCACACGGCCAGGAACAAGGCCTGAAGCACGTTGAGCAGGGTGAAGGCGGTCTCGCGAAGGATTCTGATCATGTTGTGGGTCAAGCATCCAACGCTTGACGGGCGGAGGGAAAGCCCCGAACCGCCCCAATAGCTCTTGTTGCTGCCTGGAGGGCGAGCAGGCCGCTTCGGCGGGCCCGGGGCAGCACTCAAGCAGACAGGGTCCCGTCCACGTCCGACCGTCCCAAGGGGGTCAATCCTCGGAGGAGGGGTCGGCGGGCTGTACGCCGCCCGCGCGCTGCGCAATGCGGCCCCGCTGGCCCCTCCCACGGAGGCCCAGAGAGCGTTGGCGGGAGCGGCCCAACCTCAGGGTTGGGGGGCCGGCTCCGGCGGCGCCGAACGGATGGAGTCCACCGGCGTCTCTCTTAGCCCCTGCACCCGGTCCGGATCGTTGACCGAGGGGCGGGACTGGCCCAGCTGGTTCTGCAGCCAGTTCTTCCGGTCCATGCACCGCAGGTGGAGGGCGAACTTGAGGTCCTCGGCGTCGATGACCCCATGGCCCATCAGATCGGCCCGGGTGCGGGCCAGCTTGAGGATCCGGTCGTGGGCGCGGGCGGAGAACCCGTACTTCTCGATCGCCCTGGCCAGGACCCGGGTCGCCTGGGCGGTGGCCACGCAGTAGCGGGCCAGCTTTCCTGGCGGGATGTGGGCGTTGCACAGCACCCCCGACTCATTCCGGAACCGATGGGCCTGGCGCTCACGGGCCTCCTCCACCCGGGCCCGGTAGTAGCTGGAGGGGCGCTCCTTGCCGTCCAGCGCCACCACCTTGGCCGGGTCCACCTGGGCCACCTCCACGTTGATGTCGATCCGGTCCAGCAACGGACCGCTGATCCGGTTGCGGTACTCGGTGATCCGGAACTCGATGCAGGAGCAGACCCGCCCGGGGACGCCCAGCCAGCCGCAGGGGCAGGGGTTCATCGCCGAGACCAGCATCACCTGACAGGGATAGACGATGCTCTGGTTGGCGCGGGCCAGGTGGACCCGGGCCTCCTCCAGCGGCTGGCGCAACACCTCCAGCACGTTCTTGCGGAACTCCGGCAGCTCATCCAGGAACAGCACCCCCCGGTGCGCCAGGGACAGCTCGCCGGGGCGCACGTGGGGGCCGCCTCCCACCAGCCCGGCGTCGGAGATGGTGTGGTGGGGGGAGCGGAAGGGGCGCTCGCGGATCAGCCCCTGGCCCTCCCGCAACAGCCCCATCGCCGAGTAGATCTTGGTCACCTCCAGCGCCTCGTCGAACCCCAGTGGGGGAAGGATTCCGGGCAGTCGACGGGCCAGCATGGTCTTTCCCGATCCGGGTGGACCGCACATCAAGAGGTTGTGCGATCCCGCCGCCGCCACCTCCAACACCTCCTTCACGTCCCCTTGGCCGCGGACCTCGGAGAAGTCCATCTCGCCGGAGGAGTGGAGGGGTGGGGGAGAGGAGGCGTCCGGGCGCCAAGGGGGAATGGGCCGCTCGCCAGTGATGTGGTCCACCGCCTCCTTGAGGTGCGCCACCCCGATCACCTCGATCCCCTCTACCAGCGCCGCCTCCGCCACGTTGGCCGCCGGCACCATCACCCCCCTGGCCCCATGGGCCCGGGCCGCCAGCGCCAGCGGCAGCACCCCGCGGCCCTTCTTCAGATAGCCGTCCAGGGACAGCTCCCCGGCAAAGAAGTAGGGCTCCAGGGCAGCGGGATCGATGGCCCGGGCCGCGGCCAGCACCCCCAGGGCGATCGGCAGTTCGAAGGCCGCCCCTTCCTTGCGCAGATCGGCCGGGGCCAGGTTCACCGTCACCCGCTTCTGGGGCAGCTCGTAGTCGCTGTTCTTGATCGCCGAGATGACCCGGACCTTGCTCTCCTTGGCGGCCCCGTCTGGAAGGCCGACCACGTTGAAGTAGGGAAGGCCCAGCGCCATGTCGACCTCCACGTCGACCCGCACCGCGTCCACTCCCACCAGAGTCCCGGTCGCCACTCGCGCCAGCATCGGTCACCCGCCTTGGCGGGATGGCTGAGCAACCAGTGTGCCGTCCACCGCTGCGAGAGCGCCTGTGCCGGGACCCGTACCGTGGCGCGGATTGCATCCGGGACTTCGGAGCGGCGCCGATGCTCCACCCCCTTCTCGCCGGCCGAGAAATCCGGGGAGAGACGCCCCTGGCTGCCCGATCCACGCAAAAAGAAAGGCGCCCCCACCCCGAAGGGAGGAGGCGCCATGACAAACGTCTTGGGGGGGCGCTATCCGCCCGGAGGAGGCGGGGGCGGAGCGTTGGGATCCGCCGGCGCGGCCTGCTGCAGCCCGCCCTCGGGGATCTCGGTCATCATCCCCAGGGTCTTGGCGCCCGCCAGCCGCGCTCCGTCCAGCGCGGCCACCAGCCGACCGTAGTTCACCTTCTCGTCCGGCATGAAGAACACCAGCTTCTGGTCCGCCGGCTTGGCCGCCACCATCCGCTTCAGCTTGGTCAGGTACTCCTCGTCGGAGACCTTCTCCAGGTTGATCGCCAGCTGACCCTCGGCCGTGATCCCCACCACCAGCTGGTCGGGCGGCACGTCCATGATCTCTTCCGGCTGCTCGGTGTCCGGAATGGCGACGTCGATGTCCTTCTCCAGCAGTGGAGTGACCACCATGAAGATGATCAGGAGGACCAGGACGATGTCCACCATGGGGGTCATGTTGATGTCGGAGTTCGGCTGGGTGCCGGAGTTCACCGTCATCCGCTTCTGCTTGCTGGCCATGGCTACTTCTCCTCTTCGACGCCCAGGGCAATGCCCTTGGCGCCGGCCCTCTTGGCGATCTGCATCACCTTGCGCACGTCGGCGAAGGTCAGGGTGGTGTCACCCTTGAGCAGGATCTTGCGACCCGGGTCCTTGCCGAACTCGGTGGCCAGACGCGTCTCCAGATTCGTCTCGTCGTACGCGTCCTGCTCGACGTAGATCTGCTTGTCCGGGGTGACCGAGAGGATCAAGGGGTCCGGACCCTTCTTGTTGTCGGCCTTCTCCTGCTTGGTCGCCTTGGGCAGGGTGACGTCCTTGCCGCTTTGGAGCATGGGCGTGATGACCATGAAGATGATCAGCAACACCAGCACGATGTCCACCATCGGGGTGACGTTGATGTCGTTCTTGACGCTTCCCGGCTTACTGCCTCCACCCATTCCCATCGGTAGCTCTCCTGAGGTTCGGCGCGGCGCTACGGACGACTACTGCGGCGGGTGGACGACGTGCGCGTGTCCGCCCAGCTGCTTGGCGACCACGTCCAGGAACTCGTTGGAGCTCTCGGAGATGTCCACCGCACGGGCATCCACCCAACCCTGGAGGAAGTTGTAGGCGGCCACCGCGGGGATGGCGACCAGCAGACCGAAGGCGGTGGTCACCAGCGCCTCGGCGATACCGGCGGAGATGGTACCCAGACCGCCGGAGCCGGAGGCGGCCATCAACTGGAAGGCGGTCACGATGCCCATGGTGGTTCCCAGCAGACCGACGAACGGGGCGGTGGAACCAATGGTGGCCAGCAGCCCCAGGCCGCGCTTGAGGCTCTGTACCTCGCGCTGCGCCTGGCGCTCCAGCGCCCGGGCCACCGACTCCACCGCGACGTCGCGGTTGCTGGTGGGGGACAGCCGGTAGGCCATCAGCCCGGCGCCGATCACGCGGCCCAGGTGGCCGACGTTCTTGCCCAGGTTGGTGTTGGCCGCGGTGGTCAGGTCGCCCTTGGCGAGGATCGCCCCCATCTTCTCAGCGAAGAGGCGCGAATCGCGGCGCGACTTGCGGAACACCACCAGGCGCTCCGCCATCACGACGAGGGACGAGATGGACATGATCGCCATCACGATAACGATGATCCGGGCAAACATGCCCATGTGGTGCCAAAGGCCTACGATCGTAAAGTCCATGACGGGTAGACGCGCCTCCATGCGCGATGCTGGAAAATCGGTTCAGACAGCTCCGGCTCAGACGGACGGATTGGCCTTCAATCCGAAGTCGTCCCCGGAGTCAATGACTGTGCAACATGATGAGACCCTGCCTCTCCACCCAGGACTACCGGGGGAGGACCAGCCGGATGTTGAAGACGTAGTCCACCGCCACCGGGCGGCCCTGGAAGGAAGCCGGACGGTACTTGGTGGTCTTTAGCCACTGCAGCACTGCGTTCTCCATGTGCGGCAGGGGCTTGATGATCCGGCAGTTGTCCAGCTTCCCGGACAGCTGCACCACGCACTTGACGATCATCAGACCCTGGACCCGGGCCTCCAGCGCCTCCCGCGTGTACTGGGGAGAGGGGGGGCCCTCGGTGCGCTCCGGGCGGGACATGCCCTCGCCGAACGGGAGCACCTCGCTGCCCAGCTGGCCACCCAGCTGACCACCGATCACGCCACCCACGACGCCGCCGACGACGCCGCCGACCACGCCGCCTTCGACGCCCCCCTCCACGCCCTCGTCCTCCTGCTCCTCGGAAGACTCCTCCTCCTCCGGGGCCGGCTCCACTTCAGGCGGCCTCTCGATCGGGATCTCCCTGGGCTGCTGGATCACGTCCGGCCGGACCTTCCTCTCCACCTTCTTGGTGGAAGAGCGCTTGGGCGGCGGCGGGGGAGGCGGCGGGGGCGGAGGCGCCGCGAAGAACGTCACCTCGGCGTCGTCGTCCGACTCGCTCTCCAACGCGCCGCTGGAGATCAACATCGCACCGCCAATGATGGCCACATGCAGCAGGACGGAGATGATTGCTCCCATCCCCATCTTCGGCTTGGGCGCGTTGCCACGCCCCAGAACTGAATCGAACATGTTCGACGATCCCCTTGGTGATCGTGGTGAAACGCCCGCCGGCGGCGGACTGTTCCGAGGGGCGCGCAACATACAGATTTAGCGCGAGGGTTCAAGTCACAGCCGCGAGAAACTCCACCGGATCCCCCGCATCATTATATTGCGCCGAAATGCAAACTCAGGATATCCCCTCCGAACCTCGGTCCCGAGTTCGCGAGCCGTAGATCCCCGGACCGGGCCGGGGCGCCCAGAGGTGCGTGACAGCGAGACCCTGATTCGGGGCGCTGCGCCCAGCCCGCACTGCCGGTGCTCAGAACGCGGGTCCGGCGTCGCTGGAGCTGGACCGCTCACCACCGCGGGGCCTGATCCGGAACGGTCACCATCGCCACCCCGATGTCACAGCGGCTGACGTGTCAAGAAACTTGGGTTGCACCTGTTGCAGGTTCTCTGTCTCACCGTGGTTACGCGAACCCGAACCTCCAGGACGGATTCTCAGAGGGAGATCCGGTGATCCACGGGGCGCGAGATCCCCGCAACAGGTTCGTGGTCATTATGCAAAGTCCTATTGACAGCCTGTAGTTCGCGAGTATGGTGCGCGACCATTCTGACCTTTACCGCCCACCTTGGAGGGGTTCACGGTGAGTTCTACCAAACGTAGTGCAGTGCTTCGGGTAACCGGAGCTTTGGTGATCGCGGGTGGCCTCGTGGCTACTCCGGTCTTCGCGCAGGGCTCGGCAGTGATCACCGGTACGGTGGTCGATGCCTCAACCAAAAACCCGGTCGCTGACGTTGTCGTCACCGCGACCTCTCCGCGGATGCAGGGCGAGCAGGTGGTCGTCACTGACGCCTCCGGCGTGTACCGCATCCCGCAGCTTCCTTCCGGTGTCTACACCGTCCGTTACGAGAAGGAGTCCTACCGGCCCTTCGCTCGTGATGGCATCACCATCCGCCAGGACGTCACTGTCCGGGTGAACATCGACCTGCTCCCGGACTCGATCCAGGAGGACATCGTGGTCATCGGCCGTCCGCCGACCATCGACGTCGGGTCCACCACCACCGGCATCAACGTCAGCTCTGACTTCATCAAGAACATCGCGGTCGTCAATCCCGGTGGTCGCGGTGGCGCGGCGCGGTCGTTCGAAGCGCTGGCCACGATTGCTCCGGGCGCGCACGCGGACGCCTACGGCGTTTCCATCAACGGCACCACCTCTCCCGAGAACCAGTACCTCATCGACGGCGTGTCGGTGAACGACCCTGGCTTCGGCATCAACGCCACCCCGCTGACCGTGGACTTCGTGTCCGAGGTCAACGTCATCACCGGCGGTTACCTGCCCGAGTACGGCCGGGCCACCGGCGGCGTGATGTCCGTGGTCACCAAGTCCGGCTCCAACGAGTTCCACGGTTCCGTGTTCGCCAACGTCACCCCGGGCGTGACCCAGGGCGACTTCGTCAACTGCGCGGACAACGGCGGCTGGGCCACCAACTTCAACTGCGGGCGCGTCGTGCAGCGCACGGCCCAGACCATCAACACCGACGAGCGCCTCTGGAACCTGGGCGACGTGGGCGTCGAGGTCGGCGGTCCGATCATGAAGGACAAGCTGTGGTTCTTCGCCGGCTTCGCTCCCTCCTACACCCGGAATCTCCTCACCCGCACCCTGCGGGCCCGCGTCCCGAACACCAACGGGATCGGCTACCAGACCGACGCCAGCGGCGCGATCCTGACCCAGGAGATCCCGAACAACACCAACCAATACTTCTCCGACCAGTCGACCTACCAGTACATCGGCAAGCTGACCTACCTGATCAACCAGGACCACAACATCAGCGTCTCCGTGTACGGCACCCCCACCAGCTCGGGTGGCCAGAATGAGTTCGGCATCGATCCCCGCACCGGTCAGAGCGAGGTTGGCAACATCGTCGGATCGGTGGACACCATCTCCACCCGGTACTTCTCCAACTCGCTGGACGTGTCCGCCAAGCTGGCCTCGTCCTTCATGGACAAGAAGCTGCTCCTGGATGTGTCCCTGGGTTACCACAACCAGCAGAACACCAATACCCCCTACGACGGCTCCGCCGTTGGCAGCAACGACGGCCTCGCTGGCATCCCCCAGGTCTCCTGGGTGCAGCCGGGGGCTGGCCGCTTCTGGCCGCTGGGTTACTACGAGACCCTGAACGCCGAGGCCCAGGCGGCCTGTGGCACCGACCGGCGCGCCAGCCTGGCTCCCACCGGCGCCAACGCGACCAATCCCGAGGCCTACCCGGCCTGTCCGACGACCGGCTACGTCACCGGCGGTTCGGGCTTCATCAGCGACCTGGCCTACAACCGCTTCCAGGGTAAGGGCATCGTGACCTACCTGCTGAACGCGGCGGGTCACCACGTCCTCAAGGCGGGTATCGACATCGAGGGGACCACCATGGACTCCACCCGCGCCTACACGGGTGACACCTACTACCGCAGCCGTGGCGCCGGCAACCGTCTGCGTCCCAGCTTGTGGGACGAAATCCGCGCCTACGCCATCCTGACCGGTCCGGACGACATCAACTACTTCGATTCGCTCCGTCACGTCAGCTCTTCCATCACCTACGGCGGCTTCGTCCAGGACAGCTGGAACCTGCTCGACCTGGTCACCCTGAACCTGGGCGTGCGCTACGACGCGCAGACCATGATGGAGGACGGCGGCGGCGTCGCCCTGAACCTGGGCAACCAGATCTCGCCCCGTATCGGTCTGATCTACGACTTCACCGGTTCCGGCCGGTCGAAGCTGTACGCCAACTACGCGCGCTACTACGAGAACGCCGTGTTGAACATGATCGACCGTGGCTTCCCCGCGGGCGAGCCGGGGCTGTTCCTGCTCCGCTCCGCGGCGCTGTGCGATCCCTCCAACACCGACCAGACCACCAACGGCTGCCGCGACTCCGCGTCGCTGTTCGGTCCGCTGGCGAACCCGGACGACCCGAACCAGTACGTCATCGCCTTCGGCGACGAGCGCACCCTGGTGGACCCCGAGATCCTGCCGCAGTCGTCGGATGAGATCGTGGTCGGCGGCGAGTACGAGGTGTTCCAGGACGCCCGTGCCGGTGTCACCTACACCAAGCGCTACATGGTGAATGTGATCGAGGACGTCTCGCTGGATGAGGCGGCCACGTACATCCTGACCAACCCGGGTCGCGCGGGCACCCTCGGCGAGGCCTTCCCCGCCGCCACCCGTGACTACGACAACGTCACCGTGTACCTGAACAAGAACTTCTCCGACCTCTGGCTGGCTCAGGTTTCGTACACCTGGTCTCGCCTGACGGGCAACTACGCCGGTCTGTTCCGGCCGGAGACGGGTCAGCTGGACCCGAACATCAACGCCACCTTCGACCTGATCTCGCTGCTGACCAACGCGACCGGTCCGCTCCCGGGCGACCGTACCCACTCCCTCAAGGCCTTCGCCGCGAAGGAGTTCGTGTTCGGTGGGAACATGAGCGTCAACCTGGGTCTGACCTACACCGCGCGTTCGGGCACCAAGCTCAACGTGTTCGGTCGGCACGAGATCTACGGCAACGACGAGGTATTCATCCTGCCCCGCGGCAGTGGCGGTGAGCTGCCCTGGCAGCACAACGTCGACTCGCACCTGGCGTTCAACTACAAGCTGTCCAAGGACAGCATGGTCACCCTGAGCGCCGACGTGTTCAACCTGTTCAACTTCCAGCGCGAAGTTGGTCGGGACCAGCGGTACACCACCTCCACCGTCCAGCCGATCGTCGATGGCACCGAGGCGGACCTGGAGACCCTGCTCACCGTGACCGGCGCCCCGGTCATCGTCAATCCGAACTTCGGCCGGACCTCCGCCTACCAGGCGCCTCGAGGGATCCGGTTCGGCGCTCGCGTGTCGTTCTAGGCTGCGCTCGAAAGGAACCAGACAATGAAGAATCTGATCAAGACCAGCGCCGCGGTGATCACCGCGGCTCTCCTCGGAGCCTGCAGCTTTGACCAGGCCACTCCGCCTTGTGCGGTTGGCCACGGGGGCTACGGCGCACAGTACACCCACGTGAGCGGTAACACCTCCGGTGCCTGCTTCCGCAAGGGAGACATCATCGGCGTCCAGAAGTATCGGTCGGTGGATTCGGACGTCCAGACGGTTCACCTGCGGCCGGAAGTGATCGGCTTCGGGCAGGGCCTTCCGGGCGTCGACGAGCCCGATCTGACCTCCGATGGGGAGCTGACCGGCCCCCGGCCGGGTGCGGATGGCTTCTGCACCGCTCCTAGCCTGAGCGTGGCGACGGGAGTCACCAACGCCGGAGACTACGAGCTGAGCTACGCGTTCTCGAACGTGAGATTCTACGTTCAGGGTGCCGTGCCGGGAACGCAGTTCACTGCGGACCTGACCATCAGCAGCACCGACGAGGCCTGCTCGTCCACCTACACGGTCCAGGCCCTGTACCCAGTGGTGTTCTGCAACGACTTCCGCGAGGCCACGGACAACCGTCCGGAGGGCACCGGAGCTCCCAGCGAGGAGCTGTGTGACGAGCCGGATCACCTCTACTCGCACTACTCCGCGAATCCCCTGTTCGACAGCACCTGCAACGAGGTTGGTAACTACGCGGAAGACCTCGACTGGCTGGATATCGGGCAGGCGTGGCACCTGTGTACGCCGACCACGGCCGTCCCTTCGCTGAAGTAGCAGGGATGAAGCCTCGGTAGTTTTGAAGGGCCCCGGGAGATACCTCTCGGGGCCCTTCGCTTTTTGTGACACCCAGCGCTAGGGAGACCCGGGAGGTATCTGGGGCCCAGCGTTGTTCGAGGTGGAATGAACGGTCGTCAGCAATTGATGGAGCGGGTGGATTGCCTGCTGGATGGCGAGCAGGGGACCTTGCGCAAGCAGGCCTCCTATGCGGTCGCCCTCTGCTACCCCAGCCCGTACCACGTGGGGATGAGCTCACTGGGCTACCAGACCATCTACCGCGAGTTGAACGACCACCCCGACGTCCGAGCGGCCCGCGCCTTCCTTCCAGATGAGGTGGAGGCGTATCGGAAGACCCGGACCCCGGTGTTTACCTTCGAGGATGGCCGGCCGATCGGCGACTACCCGCTGGTCGCCTTCTCGGTCTCCTACGAGTTGGAGGTGGCCGGGATGTTGGAGGTGTTGGACCTCTCCGGCATCCCCTTGCTCCGGGAGGCACGCCATGAACGGCACCCGCTGATCGTGGCCGGCGGCCCGCTCACCTTCTCCAATCCGGATCCGCTGGAGCCCTTCGTCGATGTGCTGGTGCAAGGAGAGGCGGACCAGCTGATCCACACCCTGGTGGACCTGGCCCGTTCCCATCCCAAGGACCGGCTGCTGGAGTTGCTGTCCCAAGTGCCCGGCTTCCGGGTTCCGTCCCTGGACAGGGGCCGGCGTTATTTCGTGGCCAAGGCGGACGACGCGCGGCTTCCGGCCCGCTCGCAGGTGATTACCGCCAACACCGAGCTGCGGTCGATGTTCCTGATCGAGCCAGAGCGCGGGTGTTCGCGGGGCTGTCACTACTGCGTGATGCGCCGGACCACCAACGGGGGGATGCGCACCGTGCCCCCGGAGCGGATCCTCTCCTTCATCCCGGAGGCCGCCAAGCGGGTGGGGCTGGTGGGCGCGGCGGTGACCGACCACCCGAAGATCGTGGACCTGCTCCGGGCCATCGTGGACTCCGGCCGGCAGGTGGGGGTGTCCTCCCTTCGCGCGGACCGGCTGACCCAGGCCCTGGTGGACCAGCTGCGCCGGGGAGGGGCCCAGGTGCTGACCGTGGCCTCGGATGGCGCCTCGCAGAGGATGCGGGACCTGGTGGATCGCAAGCACTCCGAGGAGCAGATCCTGCGGGCCGCCAACTTCGCCCGGGCGGCGGGGATGGAGCGGCTGAAGGTCTACAACATGGTGGGGCTGCCGCTGGAGACCGAGGAGGACATCGACGAGCTGGTGCGCTTCACCGTCGAGCTCTCCCGTATCCTCCCGGTGGCGCTGGGGGTCGCGCCGTTCGTGGCCAAGCGGAACACCCCGCTGGATGGCAGTCCGTTCGCAGGCATCAAGGAGGTCGAACGTCGGCTGGAGCGGCTGCGCAAGGGGCTGCAGGGGAAGGCCGAGGTCCGGCCCACCTCCGCCCGCTGGGCGTGGGTGGAGTACATGATGGCCCAGTGCGGTCCGGAGGCAGGACTGGCCGCCATGGATGCCTGGCGCAACGGGGGGACCTTCGCCGCCTGGAAGAAGGCCTTTGAGGCCCGGGAAGTCACCCCCTATCTGGCCAGCCGGGTGGTGGATGTCCGGCGCAACCCGGTGGCCTGGCCGACAGTGCCCGAGCTGCGGCCGATGCCGAGCCCCTGAAACGCGGGTCCTGGCCTCACCTCCCAGTTGCCGTGAACCACGACCGGGCTGGGGAGTGGGTCGGACCGGAGAGGGTCATCCCCGGACCGGTTCAGCCTTCCCCCGGGGGGAGGTACAGCTTGCGCGGGACCCGCTGGGCGCCTTCCACGCCGCTCAGCAGCTCCCGCACCGGGACCAGGGCGCCCACGGTGGTGTAGCGCTGGTTGCCCATCCGGGTCCGGGTGTGGCGCAGCGGGAAGTCCTTGGCGCGCCCCAGGAACCACTCCCGGGCCGAACGCAGGGGCAGGAAGTGGATCTCCCCGGTCTGGACGAAGGCATAGAGCAGCCAGTCCGCCTCGCTGTAGAGAAAGCACCCCGGGGTGTCCTTCTCCGCGTTGGAGACCAGCTCCAAAAAGTAGTTCCCGCTGGTGCGGCGGTCCCCCTTGACCTCCACCCCCTGGACCTGGGCGCCGCTCTCCCAAAGGAGATCCACCCCCCGGTGCTGGAAGCGGGGATCCAGCTGGACGTCATGGACCCGTGAGCCGGGGCTCTTCCAGCCCAGGAAGGCGTGCGCCAGCCCGACCGCGTGGTCCGCGGTCCGCTGCACGCCCTGCATGGTGTAGCTGTGAGCCAACTTCGGGAACTGCTACCGGTGCAGCTCGACGCCGGTGGCCAGCAGCTGCACCTCGCGGGGCTTGCCGGCCGCGTCGCGCGGGACCAGCGCGCCTTCGGACTCGTAGTGCTTGGCCCTCGCGTCGCTCAGCTCGGCCACCTTCACCACCCCCTCCACCCGGGCCTTGGCTCCGGCCGAGTCCAGGGGGACGAAGAAGCCGTAGTCCTTGAAGGTCACCCGCACCCCGGGGTTCTTATCGTCGGTGGCGGTGGCAAGCTCCATCCAGCAGCCCTTGCGCTCGCAGGCCTTGCGCACGGTGCCCTCTACCACCACGGTCTTCCCCTCCAGCTTGCCGGAGTCGGTCAGCAGGGTGCTGACCTTCACCGCCGACTTGGTGGCCTGGATCTTCTCCCCCCGCAGGATCACCTCCGCCGGGGCCTTGGCGGCGGCGGTCTCCACTGCCGGGTGGTGACACTCGGCGCTGTCCGGGACCTGGGCGGGGGGCGCAGCCAGCTGGGCGGAGGGCTGCGGGGCGGTAGCGAGGACGGCCAGGGCGACGGCGAGGGAGATCATGGCTTGGTCTGCTACTCCAAATGCCTTGGCCCGATCAAGCCGCGGCCCCTACAGTCCGCCGCCATGCGCGCGCGCTGTCCCCACTGCACGACCGTGTTCACCACCGACCGCGGAGGGATCCAGTTCTGTCCCTCCTGTGGGAAGCAGATCAACGTCCCCGCGCCGGCAGCGACCCCTCCCGGGGACCAGCCGCCGGCCGCCGGTGCCCAGCCGGGGGGCGGAGACGCCTGGGGTGCGGGGCTCCCTCCGCCTCCGTCGGGGAGCGCGTCCGAGGCCGGCTTCTCCGGCGGAATCCCGCCCCGTCCCGGTGGGGGGTACGGCGGGGGTGCCTTTCCTCCGGACGAACCGTTGGACCAGCCCACCCCCTGGGAAGACCGGCGCCGGCTGGGCCTGCTCAAGGCGTACGGGCTGACGGTCAAGGAGGTGATGCTGGCCCCGGACAAGTTCTGGAGCCAGCTGAGCCCCACCCGGAAATGGGTGGACGCACTGCTCTTCGCCTGGCTCGCCCTGGGGATTGGAAGCCTGCTCTCCTTGCCGCTCACCCTGCTCCAGATGGGACTGCAGAGGGATTCGGCTGGGCTGGAGGCGATGCCAGAAGAGGTCCGGGCGGTCTTCGAGGCCTTCACCCAGCCGGCGTCTATCGTCGGCTGGACCCTTGGGTCGCTGCTGCTCTACCCGCTGCTGTTCGTGATCGGCGCGGGGATCTTCCACCTGCTGTGCCTGTTGTTCGGCGCGGGAAAGAACGGCTTTGGGGCCACCGCCCGGGCGGTGGGCTACTCGACCGCCCCGCTGCTGCTGGCAGGCGTTCCCTGTCTCAACGTGGTCGCCTTCCTCTACTTCTACGTCCTGCTGGTCTGGGGAACGTCCAGGGTCCAGCGGACCGATTGGTGGCGACCGCTCGCCGCCCTGCTCCTACCCCTGGTGGTGCTCTGCTGCTGTGGCGGGGTGCTGGCGGTGGTGGCCGCCGGAGCGGGGATGAACGCCGCCCGCTAGAGTGAGACCCCGTGACCCTGACCTGGCCTGCACCCAACCGCACTTTCGGGCTCCTCGACGCCCTGGGCCTCACCGGGGTGGTGGGGTTGCTGGTGGCGCGCTTCATCCCCATCGCAAAGCTGCCCTTCTGGGGGTGCGTCTTCCGCGAGCACTTCGGCTGGCCCTGTCTGGGCTGCGGGCTGACCCGGGTGGCGGATCGGATGAGCCACCTCAACGTGCTGGGGGCCTGGAGCGCCAATCCACTGGGCACGGTGGTGGCGGGGCTGTTCATGGTGGCGGCGGTGTGGAGCGCGCTGCACCTGGCGTTCAAGGTCCCGGTGCCCGAGCTCAAGGTCTCCGATCGCGAGTTCTTCTGGTTCCGGATGACGGCGGTCCTGCTGGTGGCGGTCAACTACGCCTGGGTGATCATCCAGTACCGTTATCCGCAGTGGCTGGCGGGGAGCTGAGCTGCCGGTGCTGATCCCGCTGTTGGCGATCCTCGTCGGATACCTGTTGGGGTCGATCCCCTTCGGGGTGCTGATCGCCCGCTGGAAGGCGGGGATCGATCCGCGCAGCGGCGGCAGCGGGAACATCGGCGCCACCAACGTGGCCCGGGTGGCGGGCAAGAAGCTGGGGGTGCTGACCCTGCTGCTGGACGCGGGGAAGGGCGCGCTGGCGGTGGGGCTGGCGGTCTTGCTGTTCCCGGATCAGCCCCGGCTCCACGCCCTGGTCGGCCTGGCGGCCTTCCTGGGGCACGTGTTCCCGCCTTGGCTGCGCTTCAAGGGTGGCAAGGGGGTGGCCACCGCGCTGGGGGTCTTGCTGGTGCTGCTGCCGGAGGCGGCCGGGGTGGGCTTCGGGGTCTACGCCGCCGTGTTCATCACCCTGCGGATCAGCTCGATCGGCTCACTGCTGGGGGCGATCAGCGCCGCGGTCACTGCCTTCTTCACCGACCGCCCCCGCGAGTACGCCTGGCTGTGCGTGACCCTGTTGGTGCTGATGTTGTTCACCCACCGGTCCAACCTCTCCCGGCTCCTGCGCCGCACCGAAAAGGCGCTGTAGCCCGCGCGCCTCAGGGCGTCTGGTGCTTGCGGGGCTCGGCGGGGTTCTCGTACTCCAGCAGCTCGCACTCCAGCGGACCGTTCCAGAGGATGCGGCGGTTCTTGGGACGGTGGTGGAAGGCGGCCTCGAAGGCCTTGTTCCCGGAGAGGATCTCCAGCTTCCAGCTGGGCAGGGCGCCCAGCGAGTCCCCCAGCTTGTAATAGAAGGACTTCATCCCCTTCTGCCCGCCGTCTCCCAACCGCTCTCCGTAGGGGGGGTTGGTGACCAGCAGCCCCGACTCCTGGGTGGGGAGCCGGATCGGGCGGGTGGCGTCGCCCACGCCGATCATCACGTGCTCCGCCAGGCCCGCCGCGGAGAGGTTGGCGTCCGCGGCGTCGATGGCATCGTCGCTCTTGTCCATTCCCAAAATAGGGGCCAGCGGCCGGCGCTCCTGGGCCCTGGCCTCCGCCACCAGCCCGCGCAGAATCTCCGCCGCCTGTGTCCCCACCGAGGGCCAGCGCACGATCGAGAAGTGGCGCCCCAGGTTGGGGGCGCGGCGGGTGGCGATCAGCGCCGCCTCGGCCAGGAGGGTGCCTGAACCACACATCGGATCCAAAAGCGGCTGCTCGCCGGTGTAGCCCCCCGCGCGCAGCATCGCCGCGGCCAGGGTCTCCTTGAGCGGCGCCTCGGTCCGGCTGACCCGGTAGCCGCGGCGGTGCAGGGGTTCCCCGCACACGTCCAGGGAGAGCGAGAGCTTGTCCTTGGCCAGGTGGGCCACCACCCGCACATCCGGGTGCTTGGCGTCCACGTTGGGGCGGCCTCCCAGCTTCTCGCGGAGCCGGTCCACGATCGCGTCCTTGATCTTCAGGGCGACGAAGCCGGAGTGGGTGTGCTCCGAGTCCCGCAAGGTCGCGTCCACCGCGAAGGTCCGGTCCAGGGTCAGGTACTCCTCCCAGGGGACCTTGGCCGCCGCGTCGTACAGCCCCTGTTGACCCTGGGCCTCGAACTCACCCAGCGGATAGAGGATCCGCATCGCGATCCGGGTCCACAGCGCCACCTGCAGCGCCTCGTGGAGGTTGGCGTGAAAGCGCACGCCTCCGCGATCCTGCCGGATCTTCACCGCGCCCAGCTCCTGGAGTTCGGAGGAGAGAAGCTCCTCGGTCCCCCGGGAGGCCGTCGCGAACAGTGGCAGCCGTTCAGCCATGCGAAGCCTTGTACCCCGGTTCCGGCGCGGGGAGGACGGGCCCGATCAGACGGGGGCTACATCGCTCCCGCGCCGGGCATCTCGCCCACCGGCCGGAGCAGGACCTCTCGCGGCTTGGCGCCGTCCGCCGGGCCCACCACGCCGTCGCGCTCCATCCGCTCGATCATCCGGGCGGCGCGGTTGTAGCCGATGCGCATCTTGCGCTGGAGCATGGAGATGCTGACCTGCCGCATCTCGGTGACCGTGGCCAGGGCCTGATCGTAGAGGTCGTCGGACAGCTCGTCCTCCTCCCCTCCGCCCTCCGAGTCCTCCTCGCGCGCCTTGAGGATCGACTCGTCGTAGACCGGCTTGCCCTGCGCCTTGAGGTGATCCACCGCGCGCTTGATCTCCTCCTCGGAGACGTAGGCCCCGTGGACGCGCTGCATGTGCGAGCTGGTGGGGGGCATGATCAGCATGTCGCCCATCCCCAGCAGGGCCTCGGCGCCCACCGTTCCCAGGATGGTCATCGAGTCCGGCTTGGAGCGCAGCATGAAGCTGATCCGGGTGGGGAAGTTCGCCTTGATCACGCCGGTGACCACGTCGGTGGACGGGCGCTGGGTGGCCACCATCAGGTGGATGCCGGAGGCGCGGGCCATCTGGGCCAGCCGGGCCACGTAGGTCTCCACCTCGCGCGAGGCGACCATCATCAGATCTGCCAGCTCGTCGATGATCACCACGATGTAGGGCAGCTTCTTGAGCTCCGGCTTCTCCTTCTCGCCGGGCTCCTCCTCCTCCCCACCGCTGGCGGCGGCCAGCTCGGGCAGGGGCGCGTCGTCGTCCTCCTCCGCCGCCTCGGCCTCGGAGGCGGCCAGCGCCGGCTCCTCCTCCGGCAGCGGCTCGCGGGCGTCCTCCAGCTCCTCGCGGGGGGCGGGGACGCCAAGCTCGTTGGCGGCCGAGGCGCGGGCCAACGCCTCGTCCTCGGACTCGCCCTGGGCCACATCCACGATCAGCAGCTTCTTCTTGGCGGCGGGCTTCTTCGGCTCGGCGGCGGGCGCGGCGGCCTTGGCCTCCACCACCTGGGCGCCGGGGTTGCGCAGCAGCTCCTTGGCCGCGCCCTGGGCGGACTCCACCAGCTTGTTGTACCCGGCGATGTTGCGGACCCCGGCCTCGGAGAGCAGGTGGTAGCGGCGCTCCATCTCCTCCACCGCCCAGCGCAGCGCCAGCGCGGCCTTCTTGGGGTCGGTGACCACCGGCAGCAGCAGGTGCGGGATCCCCTCGTAGACCGAGAGCTCCAGCATCTTGGGGTCCACCATGATGAACCGCACCTCCTCCGGGGTGGCCTTGAGGAGGATGCTCATGATCATCGAGTTGACCGCCACCGACTTTCCGGAGCCGGTGGTGCCGGCCATCAGGATGTGGGGGGCCTTGGCCAGATCCAGCAGGTAGGGCATCCCCTCGATGTCCTTGCCCACCGACATCGTCAGCCTGGAGGACGCCTTCTGGAAGATGTCCTGCTCGACGATCTCCTTGAGGAACACCGTCTCCCGATCCCGGTTGGGGACCTCGATGCCCACCACGCCCTTGCCGGGGATGGGGGCCACGATCCGGACCCGCATCGCCTCCATCGCCATCGCCAGGTCATCCTGCAGCGAGGCGATCTTGGAGACCTTGATCCCCGGGCCGGGGAGGAACTCGTACATGGTCACCACCGGGCCGGGGCGGATCTCCACCACCTCTCCCACGATGCCAAAGTCGGCCAGCTTGGCGCGCAGCTTCTCCGCGGTGGCCAGGAACACGTCCTTGTCCAGCGCGGTCCGCTCCGCCTTCTCGAACTCCAGGACGTCCAGCGGCGGCAGGGTGAAGCTCTTGCGGTCCCCCACGAAGTGGAACTGCTCCTGCACCTTCTTGGTCGGTTTGGGCGGGGCCTTGGGCTCCACGATCAGCGGCATCCGCGCCAGGGCCGTGGAGGCCGCGGCGGGCTCCTTCACCGCGGCCGGCGGCGGCAGTGAGATCGGGGCGGCGACCACCGGGGTCATTGCCACTGCCGGCGCAATGGCCGGGGTCAGGTCCACCGCGGGAATCGGCGGGATGGAGGCCTGCGGCGCGGCGATGATCTGCGGCTGCTTCCGCTTGCGGGGAGGCTCGGAGGCCTCCGGGACGGGGCTGGCCGCGGCCACCGGGGTGGACAGCAGGCTGGAGGCCCAGGCCGGATCACCCGGGGGCAGCGCCGGCGGCTCCACCGGAGCAGCGCGGGGCAGCCGGGCGAGGAGGGCAGGGGAGCAGAGGGGCTGCTTCTCCAGCAGGGGCTTTCGGGGCGCCTTGGCCGCCTCCGCCTTCTGCTCCGCCTCGCGGGTCAGCCGCACCGCCTCCTCGGCCATCGCGTCGGCCTCGGCGGCCTCGCGCTCGGCGGCGGCCAGCTCCTCCTCGTCCGCCTCCAGCTGGGCCAGGAACGCGGCCTCCTCCAGCTTGGCCTGGGCGGCGGCCTCCCGGCGCACCACCATCGCCTGCTTCTGACGTTCCAGGAACAGCGCCCCCTGGGTCTTGGCGACGGCGCCGGCGGACTGGGCCACCGACCAGCCGGCGGCGCACAGCCTCAGGAAAAGCTGCTGCATCCCCACGATCAGCGCCGCCACCGAGACGGCGGTGACCAGGATCACGGTGCCCACGGTGGAGAACAGCCCGGAGAGTTCGTTGCCCAGCCCCACCCCGATCAGCCCACCCGGAGGGTGGCTCCAGCCGGGTTCGGCGCCCCAGAACAGCTGCGCCAACACCGCCGTGGAGACGCAGAGCAAGGCGGCGGCCAGCACCTGCGGCCAGCGGGTCCTGTCCCGCGCCCCCACGAACATCACCATCGCTCCGTACAGGCCGGCCAGCGGCAGCACGTAGGCGCAGATCCCCAATAGGCCGCGCAGGGCCTCGGCGATGCCGTGGCCCACCGGACCGATCGCGTTCTGGTAGCCGGGGCCGATGCGGTCCTGGGCGCTGAAGCTGCCCACCGCCACCAGCGCCAACAGCGAGACCGCCAGCACGAACACCCCCAGGATCGCCCGCCTCCCGGTGGAGGAGGTGGACAGCTTCTTCTCCTGGATCGCCCGCCGCCGGTTGGCGATGTCCTGACGTACCAGGCTCTTCTTGTCCGTCGGTCTGGCCCGCTTCGCCGCCATGAATTCCAACCCTCTTCGGTGTCCGTAGCAGCCTGTAGCTGCCACGGTCGCCGGAGTGTAGGGAGGGGGGCGACCCGGTCAATTTTCCGGCCGCTTCCAGTGCGTCCGGGAGGCGGTGGCCGTCTGTTAGGCGAACGCCGGGTCCTGCTGTAAGTCTCTGGGTATGGATGTGCGCTGCGAGAAGTGCAAAACGGAGTACGAGTTTGACGACGCTCGGATCACGGAGGCGGGCGTCACCGTCAAGTGCACGACCTGCGGGTACGTCTTCAAGGTGAAGAAGAAGGCACTGTTCGTCACCGTTCCGGTCAAGCCGGACGATGCGGCCGGCGCCTCCCCCCTGACCCAGGCAGCCTCGCCCTCCACCGAAGCCAAGGAGAAGCCCAAGGAGTGGAAGGTCCGCCAGGTCACCGGGAACGTCTTCAACTTCAAGGAGTTGACCACCCTCCAGAAGTGGATCGTGGAGCGGAAGGTCTCCCGGGAGGACGAGATCAGCCTCACCGGCGAGACCTGGAAGAAGCTGGGGCAGATCGCCGAGCTCTCCCCCTTCTTCCAGGTGGTGGACGCCGCTCAGAAGGGAGTGGCGCTGGAGGCTTCGCTGCAGCAGCAGCCCTCGCTGGCCCCCGGCACCCCCGGGCAGGCCGCGGTGGAGGCCCAGCTGACTGCTCCCGCGCCCGCGCCCATCCAGTTGGACACCCCGGTGGCGGCCCCGGTCCGCGCGCCGTCCCCGCCACGGGAGACCGCGCCCTCCTTCCCCGCCATCTCCGCCCCCGGACCTGCCCAGGTCACAGTCTTTCCTCCCGGTGGCTCCAGCGCGGCGGCGTCCATCGATCACCAGGCCCCCGAGCTCCCCTCCCCGGCGGTTCCCGCCCCCCAGTCCTCCATCCCTCCTCCGGTGGATCACTACGCCACCCTCTCGGCCCAGCGCCGCGACCTCCAGCCACCGAAGCGGGGTGGGAGTGGCTGGCTGTTGGCGCTGCTGCTGCTGGTCGCGCTGGGTGGCGGCGGCTACTGGGCCTACACACAGGGGATGTTGCCGTTCGTGGACGAGCAGCTGGCCCGGTTCCGCTCGCCCCAGCCGGAGGCCCCGCCTCCTGCTCCCGGGGTGGAGGCGGAGGAGGTGGATGCCGGCTTGCTGGCGGCCGAGCCTGTCCCCGCGCCCGGTGAACTGGCAGCGGTGGAGGCCGACGCCGGCACCCCCGGGCAGGATGCGGGCAGCGCTGTGCAGGCCGAGGCGCCCGTCGATGCGGGCACCCCCACGGCTCGCAGCGAGGCGCCCATCAAGCCCGAGCCGGTCCGTGACTTCGACTGGTACATGGACCAGGGCGACCGGTTCCGGGACCGCGAGCGGACCCAGCCTGCCCTCGATGCCTATGCCCAGGCCGCCCAGCTGCAGCCCACCCGGGCCGAACCGGTGACCGGGCGCGGCCTGACGCTGCTGGACCAGGGTTCCTATCCCCAGGCGGCGACCGCCTTCCAGCAGGCGCTGAAGCTCAACCCCCGCTACGGGGTGGCGGTGATGGGTCTGGCGGAGGCCTTCCGGCTGCAGAGCAACAACCCGGAGGCGGTGAAGTACTACCGCCGTTACCTGGAGATCTCCCCCAACGGCGCCGAGGCAGGGGTTGCTCGCAGCCAGATCGAGCGACTTGGGAACTGACCCAAGCGCAGCTAAAAGCCCGATCCCACCGTTCAACCTGAGGAACCACCATGGCCGACTTCGATAAGCCGTCGAACACGGAAGAGGACTTCTTCGCCCGCGAGGAGATCGAGAAGAAGCGCAAGCTCGCCCTCCAGCAGGCGCAGGAGCTGGAGACCCTGAAGAAGGAGGAGCTCAAGGCGCTGCACTTCATGAAGTGCCCCAAGTGCGGCATGGACCTGCACACCCTCAACCAGGGCAGCGTGGAGGTGGACACCTGCTTCAACTGCAAGGGGGTCTGGCTGGACGCGGGCGAACTGGATCAGCTGGTGGGCCCCAAGAGCGACAGCGGCGCGGTGATGAAGGCCGTGCTGGGCATCTTCAAGCGGTAATGGCGCTCACGCTGCAGCAGGTGCGTCACGTCGCCGGCCTGGCCAGGCTGGCGCTGACCCCGGACGAGGAGCAGCGCTTCACCACCCAGCTCTCCGCCATCCTGGACGCGGTGGCGGAGCTGGAAGGGGTGGACACCACCGGGGTGGAGCCGACGCTGCACGCGGCGCTGGCCGGCGCGCCCGGGGTCCGCGCGGATCAGCCCCGTCCCTCCCTGGGGCCGGAGGCGGCCCTGGCCAACGCCCCGGCGCGGGTGGACACCCGCTTCGCGGTCCCCAAGATCATCGAGTGACGAGGGCGGCATGGAACTGACCGAGCTGTCGATGCTCCAGCTCTCGGCGCGGCTGGCCGCCGGAGAGACCTCCTCGGTGGAGGCGACCCGGGCCAGCCTGCGGCGGATCGAGCAGGTGGATCCCCAGGTCCGCGCCTATCTGCGGACCGATCCGCAAGGAGCGCTGGCGGCGGCGGAGGCCTCCGATGCGCGGCGCCGCGCGGGAAGGCCGGCCGGACCGCTGGACGGGGTGCCGATCGCGCTCAAGGACATCTTCTGCACCCGGGGGCTGGAGACCACCTGCGGGTCGAAGATCCTCCAGGGGTTCATCCCCCCCTACGACGCCACCGTGGTCACCCGGCTGCGCGAGGCGGGGCTGCCGATTTTGGGGAAGCTGAACCAGGACGAGTTCGCGATGGGCTCCTCCACCGAGTCCTCCGCCTTCCACCCCACCCACAACCCCTGGGATCTGACCCGCACCCCGGGCGGCTCGTCTGGCGGTTCGTCGGCCGCGGTGGCGGCGCGGGAGGCGTTCGGCGCGCTGGGCACCGACACCGGCGGGTCGATCCGCCAGCCGGCGGCGCTGACCAACACCGTGGGGCTCAAGCCCACCTACGGGCGGGTCTCCCGCTACGGGGTGATCGCCTTTGCCAGCTCGCTGGACCAGGTGGGGCCAATGACCCGCACCGTGGCGGACTGCGCGGCCCTGTTGCAGCTGATCTGCGGCCGCGATCCGCTGGACGCCACCTCCGCCCCGGTGGAGGTGCCCGACTTTGGCCAGGAGTTGGAGGCGGGGGTGCAGGGGCTGAAGCTGGGCCTGCCCCGCGAGTACTTCGTGGAGGGGATAGACCCTGAGGTGGCAGCCTCGGTGCGCGCCGCCGCGGAGAGCTACCGGCGGCTGGGAGCGGAGATCGTGGACATCTCCTTGCCCAACTCGCGGCACGCGCTGGCTGCCTACTACCTGATCGCCCCGGCGGAGGCCTCCAGCAACCTGGCCCGCTACGACGGGATCCGCTTCGGGCTGCGCGCCAAGGGGGCCAGGAGCCTGGGCGAGCTGTACTCCCAGACCCGGGACCAGGGCTTCGGCGCGGAGGTGAAGCGGCGGATCATGCTGGGCACCTACGCCTTGTCCGCCGGCTACTACGACGCCTACTACCTCAAGGCCCAGCAGGTCCGGACCCTGATCCGCCGCGACTTCGATCGGGCGTTTACCCAGGTGGACGCCATCCTCTCGCCCACTTCGCCCACCCCGGCCTTCAAGCTGGGAGAGAAGAGCGGCGATCCGCTGGCGATGTACCTGATGGACGTGCTGACCCTGCCCTGCAACCTGGCCGGGCTGCCGGGGATGTCGCTGCCCTGCGGCTTCACCCAGGCCGGGCTGCCAATCGGGTTGCAGCTGCTGGGCCGCCACTTCGACGAGGCCCGGCTGCTGCGGATCGCCCGGGCCTTCGAGCGGGAGCATGACTTCTCCTCCCGCCGCCCCCACCTCCAGGACGGCCATGCCTCTTGATGACTTCCAGCCGGTGATCGGCCTTGAGGTCCACGCGCAGCTGCTGACGCGGACCAAGATCTTCTGTGGCTGCTCCACCTCCTTCGGCGGCGAACCCAACGCCCACACCTGCCCGGTCTGTCTGGGGATGCCGGGGGTGCTGCCGGTGCTCAACGAGAGGGTGGTGGAGTTCGCCATCCGCGCCGGCCGGGCGCTGGGCTGCACCATCCGCCCCAGCAGCATCTTCGCGCGGAAGAACTACTTCTATCCGGACCTCCCCAAGGGCTACCAGATCTCCCAGTACGACCAGCCGATCTGCGAGCACGGACAGCTGGCGGTGCAGACCGCGGCCGGAGAGAAGACGATCCGGATCCTGCGGATCCACATGGAGGAGGACGCGGGGAAGAGCACCCACGATCCGCATGGGGACTCGCTGGTGGATCTCAACCGCGCCGGGGTCCCGCTGCTGGAGATCGTCAGCGAGCCGGACCTGCGCGACGCGGAGGAGGCGGCCGAGTACCTGCGCACCCTGCGGGACATCCTGGTCTACCTGGGGGTCAACGACGGCAACCTGGAGGAGGGCTCCTTCCGCTGTGACGCCAACGTCTCGGTGATGAGGAAGGGCGCCACCGTGTACGGGACCCGCGCCGAGCTGAAGAACATCAACTCCTTCCGCTTCGTGAAGCAGGCGATCGACTTCGAGATCCAGCGCCAGGTGGAGCTGATCGAGCAGGGCGGCAAGGTGGTGCAGGAGACCCGCCTCTGGGATCCTTCCCGCAACGAGACCCGGTCGATGCGGTCCAAGGAGGAGGCCCACGACTATCGCTACTTCCCCGAGCCGGATCTCCCGCCGGTGCAGGTGTCCGCAGAGCGGATCGCCGAGGTGGAGCGGGCCTTGCCCGAGCTTCCGCGCGCCAAGCTGCGCCGCTTCCAGGACGAGCTGGGGCTGCCCGCCTACGACGCCAAGCTGCTGGTGGGAGACCGCGAGCTGGCGGCCTTCTTCGAGGCCTGCGCCGCGCTCTACCGGGACTACAAGAAGCTCTCCAACTGGTTCGGGGGCGAGCTGTTGCGGCTGATCAAGGAGGAGGACCTTCCGCTCTCTGGGCTGCGCTTCGGGCCGCCCCAGTTCGCCGCGCTCTTGACCGCCATCGACGCTGGGACCCTCTCCAGCAGCGCCGGCAAGGAGGTGTTCGGGGAGCTGTTCCGCACCGGCAAGGACCCGCAGCAGATCATCTCCGAGAAGGGGCTGGCCCAGGTCAGCGACGAGGGGGCGGTGGAGAGAATCGTGGACGAGATCCTGGCCGCCAACGCCGGCGAGGTGGAGAAGTACAAGGCCGGCAAGAAGCAGGTCTACGGCTTTTTGGTCGGGCAGGTGATGAAGGCGATGAAGGGGAAGGGCAACCCAGGGATGGTCAACGCCCTGCTCAAGCGGAAGCTGGGCGAGGACTAGGCGCGGACTAGGCGCTCACGCCGAAGGCTTGAGCAGCCCGATCTCCTCCAGCCGTTGGCGCAAGAAGGCGTCGGCGGTGATCGGCGGATAGCGGGCCGGGTTCTCCGGGGTCTCGGTGATCGGCAGCGGCTGGAGCACGCACTCCGGGAAGGGGTGGACGAAGAAGGGCAGCGAGTACCGCTCCAGGTCCGCCTCCTTGGGGTTCACCACCCGGTGGGTGGTGGCGGGGATGACGTTGTTGGTGACCCGGGAGAGCATGTCCCCGGAGTCGACCACGATCTGCCCGGCCAGGGTGTCCACCGGCAGCCACTCACCGGCCCGGGTGAGGATCTCCAGGCCGGAGGAGGTCCCCTCGCACAGCAGGGTGATCAGGTTGATGTCCTCGTGCTCGGCGGCGCGGACCCCGCCGGGGACGAACAGCTCCTTGAGGGGCGGGTAGTGGATCAGCCGCAGCACCGAGTTTCCGTCCTGCGCCATGTCGGAGAAGGTGTCGCGGCCCACCCCGAAGTAGTCGGCCAGCGCCTGCAGCATCTGGGCGGCGGCCGAGTCCAGCTGGTTGAACAGCGCCAGCGAGCTCTCCTTGAAGGTGGCGACCTCGGAGGGCCAGAGGTTGGGGCCGTACTTGGCGGCGTGGGCGTGTCCGGCGGGGAGCTCGCGGCCCACGTGCCAGAACTCCTTGAGGTCGCCCACGGTGCGGTTCTTGGCGTGCTCCTGCAGCCGCCCGGTGTAGCCGCGCTGCCCGGCGCCGCCCTCCACGTGGTAGCGCTGCTTGGCCGGATCAGGCAGCGCGAACAGGCGCGCCACGTCGGCGTAGGTCTTGCGGATCAGCTGCTGATCCACGCCGTGGTTGCTCAGCGAGACGAACCCGAACTCCTTGAGGGCGTCGCCGTAGGTCTTGACGAAGCGGTTACGTTCTTGCGGCGTTCCGCGGGTGTAGTGCGAGAGGTCGATCAGGGGGATGCGCCGTTGGCTCATGGTCCCGTGGATGCTAGCGGGCCGCACGCGCGGTTCACACATTGACGGGAGGCCGCCTGCTTCCTTATGCCTGCAGGGGTGCTTCGCCTCCTTCCCCTGGGTTTGCTGCTCCTCGCCGGCTGCGCCAGCCGCACAATCATCCGCAGCAACCCCTCTGGCGCCCGGGTCTCGGTGGACGGGGCCTTCGTGGGGGTGACCCCCTACACCCACCAGGACTCCAAGATGGCCTTCAGCACCACCGCCATCCGCCTCTCCAAGCCCGGCTACCAGGACTTCGCCACCACGCTGCGTCGGGACGAACAGCTCAACCCCGCCGCCTGTGTCTTCGGCTCCTGCTGCCTGGTCCCCTACCTGTGGGTGTTCGGCTACAAGTCGGAGCGGCTGTACGTGCTGGATCCACAGGCAGGGGTAGGGGGCGAAACCTCTCCTGCCGGGTCAGTGTCCCCGGGCGAGGTTCCCCCGTCCGATTGGGTCCAGCCGGGGGATCCGCCGCTGTAGTGAAGTTTGTTGACGCCATTCGCGGGGGCCGCCTAGAAGTCGCGGCCATGCGCTCTCGCTCTTCGTTCGTGAAGCTCACCTCGATGGTGACCCTGCTGGCCCTGGCCAGCGGCTGCACCGCCAGCACCGTGATCCGCAGCAAGCCGGAGGGTGCCAAGGTCTACCTCAACGGCGAGTCCGTTGGCGTCACCCCCTACACCCTGACCGACACCAAGATCGTCGGCTCCTCCACCACTGTCCGCCTGGTGAAGGAGGGTTACGCCGAGTACAACACCGTGATCTCCCGTTCGGAGGAGATCGACGCCGGTCCGGCGATCGCCGGCTTCCTGTGCGGCCTCTGGCCGTGGCTGTGGGCGATGAAGTACAAGCCCGAGCACGTCTACGAGATGGAGCGGAAGCGCTAGCCTTCCTGGCTACCGATCCACGGGGAGGCTGTCGGACGTCTTGACTCCCCCGTTGAACTCCCATAGATCCGCCGCCCCTTGGCGCTTATAGGGAGTCAATCCCGAAATTTGCGCCGGGAAGTCCGCGTTTCAGAACGCAAAGCCTTCGAGGTCTTCGATGTACGCAGTGATTCGCACGGGCGGAAAGCAGTATCGGGTGAACGAGGGCGACGTCCTCCGGATCGAGAAGATCTCGGGCGACGCCGGCGCCGACGTCACGTTCAATGAGGTGCTGATGGTTGGTGGCGCCGAGCAGCCCAAGGTCGGTCGCCCGCTGGTCAGCGGCGCGAAGGTCGTGGGCAAGATCCTGCGCCAGGACAAGCACCGCAAGGTCCTCCATTTCCGCAAGGAGAAGGAGGGCTGGACCCGGCGCCGTGGGCACCGCCAGCCGTTTACCGAGGTGAAGGTCACCTCCATCAGCGGCTAAGCCGCATCCCTTCTTTTTGGAGAACTAGCGACCATGGCTCACAAAAAAGGACAAGGCTCATCGCGCAACGGGCGTGACTCTCCGGGACAACACCGGGGCGTAAAGGTGTTTGGCGGCCAGGAAGTCTCTGCCGGCAGCATCCTCGTTCGTCAGGTGGGCACCCTGATCCACCCCGGCAACAACGTGAAGTTGGGCCGTGATTTCACCCTGTTTTCTACGGTCGACGGCGTCGTCAAGTACGAGCGCTACGGCCGCGATCGCAAGAAGGTCTCGGTCTACCCGGCCGAGGCTGCCCAGGCCCAGGCCTAAACTCGCTCGCCGCGGTTTCCGTTTGGGAACCGCAGCGGCTTTCGAGACGGGTCGTCCCGGATCGCCTCGGTTGAGGCGGTCGGCGGGCGGCCCGTTTTGCATTTCTAAGCCCTATGAAGTTTGTCGATCAGGTCCGGATCCAGGTGAAGGCAGGCGACGGCGGCAATGGTGCCATCGCCTTTCGGCGGGAGAAGTACATCGAGCGGGGTGGCCCCAGCGGGGGTGACGGCGGCGACGGGGGCTCGGTGATCTTCGAGGCCGACCCGCAGCTGACCACGCTGCTGGACTACCGCTATCAGCAGCACCACCGCGCCCGCGGCGGCGAGGGAGGCCTGGGCAACGACTGCAACGGTCGCGCTGCCGAGGACATGGTGTTGCGCGTTCCGGTGGGAACCCTGGTCAAGGACGCCCACACCGGCGACCTGCTCTGCGACCTCTCCCAGTCCGACGGCCGGTTCGTGGCCGCCCGGGGAGGCCGGGGCGGGCTGGGGAACATGAACTTCGCCACCTCCACCCGGCAGGCGCCGCGGTTTGCCCAAGACGGCACCCAGGGGGAGGAGAAGCTGCTGCTGCTGGAGCTGAAGCTGCTGGCCGACGTGGGCCTGCTGGGCTTCCCCAACGCAGGAAAGAGCACGCTGGTGTCCCGCGTCTCCCGGGCCAGGCCGAAGATCGCCGACTACCCGTTCACCACCCTGGTCCCGAACCTGGGGATGGTCCAGTACAAGGACAACCTGTCCTTCGTGATGGCCGACATCCCCGGGCTGATCGAAGGCGCCAGCGATGGCACCGGGCTGGGCATGCAGTTTTTGCGGCACGTGGAGCGCTGCCGGGTGCTGATCCACATGGTGGACCTGGCCTACGAGGGAGGGGACCGGACGCCGCTGCACGACTACGAGATCATCAACCGGGAGTTGGAGAAGTACAGCCCGGAGCTGGCCACCAAGCCGCAGGTGGTGGTGGCCACGAAGATGGATCTCCCGGTGGCCCAGGAGCGGTTTTCCGCCTTCAAGGACGCGATGGCCCAGCGTGGGCACAAGGTGTTCCCGCTGTCCTCCGCCACCGGCGAGGGGCTGCAGGCGGTGCTGGACGTGACCGCGCAGATCCTGTTCGGCGGCCCGGAGGCGATTGAGGCTGTGCGGCTGGAGCTCCCGAAGAAGGCCGGGAAGTCGGCCGGCAAGGCCGGTAAGGGCGCGGCCCCCGCGAAGGCTGACGGCGCGAGCGCGGCAAAGGCCGGCAAGGGCGTGGCGAAGGCGCCGGTGAAGACGGGCAAGAGCGTGGCGAAGTCGATCGCGAGGGCTGGCAAGAGCGCGGCCAGGTCGATCGCGAAGGCCGGCAAGCGCGCGGCGAAGGCGATCGCGAAGGCCGGCAAGAACGCGGCGAAGGCGCCGGTGAAGTCCGGCAAGACCGCGGCGAAGGCGCCGGTGAAGGCCGGCAAGAGCGTGGCGAAGGCGCCGGTGAAGTCCGGCAAGACCGCGGCGAAGGCGCCGGCGAGGACCGGCAAGAGCGCCGGGAAGGCGCCGGTGAAGACCGGCAAGAGCGCCGGGAAGGCGCCGGCCGGCAACAGCGCGGCCAGGAAGCCCGTGGCCGGCACCGCCGCTTCGAAGAAGCCCGCGAAGGGAGCGGCCCCCGCCAGGAAGCGGAGCCGCTGATGGCGGGTGGCGGACCCCAGTACGAGCCGGTGGAGGATGAGCGACTCGATCCCGATTCGCTCCTGCTCGACGCACGCAAGGAGCGGATCGACGAGGTGGTGGCCAAGCGCACCCGCGCGGTGGTGATCGTCCTCGACCGCCTCGAGGACGCCTTCAACATGGCCGCGGTGCTGCGGACCTCGGAGGCGATGGGCCTGCAGGAGGTGCATGTGATCGAGCACCCCGAGTTCCGCTTCAAGCCCAATGGTCGGGTCACCCAGGGCTGCGACAAGTGGTTGGACATCCGGATCCACCAGGACTTCGCAGCCTGCAGCCAGCATCTGCACTCCCGGGGCTACAAGATCTGGGTCTCCGGAATCCGCCCCGGCGGCAGCAGCCTCTTCGACCTGCGCTTCGACGAGAAGATCGCCCTGGTCTTCGGCAACGAGCGCTACGGGGTTTCCGAAGAGGTCCTGGCGGGCGCGGACGGGGTGTTCTGGATCCCGATGCGCGGCTTCTCCCAGAGCCTGAACGTCTCCGCCGCGGTCTCCGCCACCATCGGCCGGGCCATCGGCTGGCGCACCGACAAGCTGGGGCCGCAGGGTGACCTGAGCGAGCAGGAGAGGGAGTCGCTGACCCAGCGCTTCCAGATGCTGTCGGTGAAGCAGCGCAAGAAGATCTACAAGACCCACACGCCTTGAATCCGGCCCTCCGGGCGGCGTCCATTCGGCTCACGGAGGTGCACAGGTGATGATCGCGAACTGGGTGACGATGTCGGTGATCGCGGCACTGGGGGGCGTCCCCTCGGACGCTGGGATGGCGAGCGGGCAGGTGCATGGCGCGCCTACCGGCCTCAGCGTGCTCGTCGACGAGCGGACCCCGAAGTTTGATGGACCTCCGCTCGGCATCGGAAACAAGCGGCTGGAGGGCGTCGTCATCAGCACCGCGGGTACGCCCGACAAGGTGGAGGTGGTCGTCAAGGACGGCGGGATTGGTGGCGGGGCCGCAGCCAGCAAGCCGGGCCCGGCGCAGCTCGCTCCGGCGACCCCCGCGCCCCAGGAGATGGCGGCCGACGTAAAGGCCCTGGTTGAGCGGATGCAGGGCTTCTACGAGAAGACCCAGGACTTCACCGCCCGCTTCCAACAGGATTACACGTACCAGGCCTTCAAGCGGAAGCAGACCTCCACCGGCACGGTGGCGTTCAAGAAGCCGGGGCTGATGCGCTGGGAGTACCTCAAGCCGTCGACGCGGACCTTCGTGCTCTCGAACGACAAGGTCTACGCCTACGACCCCGCGGCGATGACCCTCACCAAGGGGACCTTCGACTCCAGCCAGCTCTCCGCGTCGGTCACCTTCCTGTGGGGCAAGGGCCAGCTGGCCGACGAGTTCCAGATCGCCAAGGTGGCCTGCAAGGACTGCCAGGGCACCTTGCTTGAGCTGACCCCCAAGGAGGCCGACCCGCGCTTCAAGCTGATCCGCCTGGAGGTGGATCCCAAGACCGCCCAGGTGCGCCGCAGCATCGTGATCGATCCCGACGGCAGCCAGAACGCGATCACCTTCCTGGACATGAAGACCAACACCGGGCTCACCGACGCGGCCTTCAAGCTGGCGCCCCCGGCGAATACCCAGGTCATCGACATGACCCGGAAGTAGGTGCCTCGGGCCCGTCCGGCCGGGTTTAATCCTCGGATGGATCCCCGCATCGGCGCAGGCAAGTGGGTGAGGCGGTGGCCTGGACTGCTCCTGGCCGCGCTGGCAGGGCTGCAAGGCTGCGTCCGGGCCGCCACCCCGGACGCCCCGCCCCGGCTGGAGTTGGCCGGGCTGACCGCGCCCCTTCGGGGAGACCCCACCCTGCGGCTGCTGCTGGACGGCAAGGTGCTCGGCCAGCCGGCCCAGGTGGAACTGGAGCTGGCCGCGCCGCTGTCCGCCATCACCCTCGGGTGTTTCCCCGCTCCGCCCGAGCCCAAGGGCACCGTCCGGGTCCAGGGCCTGACCGGAGAGTGGGAGTCACTGCCGGAGGTGCCGCTCCCCGCGGCGGAGGTGGAGGGGCGCGCGCTGTCCTCCCGACCGGTGGCGGTGATCTCCGGGAGCGAGTGCCGGCTGGTCCTGGGCAGCGATCTGCTGGGGGCCTATGCGCTGCACTTCGATCCCCAGCGGTGGCAGCTGACCCTGCAGGCCCCCGGGACCCGCGAGGGCTACCGGCAGCTTCCGGCCCCGGATGGCTTCGAGCAGCACCTGCTGCCGCTGACCAAGGACCCCTCCACGGATCGCTTGTTGGTCCCGGTGCAGGTCCAGGCGGCCGGTGGCCGGGAGCTGGTCTCCACCTTCATCCTGACCACCGCGCGCGCCCGCTCCGCGCTGGGGGTGGAGGCAGCCCGGGCGGCGGGAGTCGAGACCGACGCGGTGATCGCCCAGCGGCTGGTCTTGCCCACCCCAGCCGCGCGTCAGCTGCAGACACTGTCCACCTTCTCCCTGGAGCGGCTGCAGCTCTCTCCCGAGCTGAGCCTGGCCCAGCCCACCCTGGACGGGCTGGGAGCCTGGACCCAGACCGGCGCGGTGGGGCTGCTGGGGCCGGATGTGTGGGGCCGCTTCGAGACCATCCTCGACCCCACCGCGCAGCTGATGGTGCTCCGAAGACCCCGGATGGGGGGAGAGCCCCGCCGGCGCACCTGCGGGCCCGCGGGCACCACCCGCGAGGAGAGTTGCTTCTCGCTCCATGCGATGCCGCTCCCGGAGGGCCTGCGCGCCACGGTCACGGTGTGGCGAGACCTACCCGAAGGCGGACGGATCTACCTGGAGGGGGTGGATGCGCACGGAGCCTCAGTGCGCGCGCCCTGTCAGCTGGGGATGAACCTTCCTCCCAGCGACCGCGGGGCCAACCTCACCGAGACCCTGCCCTGGCCGGAGCTGACCAAGGCGTTCCCGGCCTGTGGGCTGGCGCTGCAGGCGGCGGCGGGGGTCCGTCCGGTGCTGTTCGAGGAGGGTGTGGATCCGCAGTGCGCGGGCCAGTGTGCCTTTGCCATGCATCCACGGGGACGAGGCATCGTCTGCTCCTGCGCCACAGCTCCGGGCGGCGGGGCCCCCGGGGCCACCGAGCGGAACCTGGGACTGTTCCGTCGCTTCCGGGACCAGGAGCTGCGCCGCCAGACGCCGGCCCCGTTGCCGGACGAGCCGGAACCGGAGGACTGAGAACAGGAAAAGGAGGACAGGCTGAGCCTGTCCCCTTTTGCGCCCACTACCGCGGGGGCAGCATGGTGGGGACCACCGGCAGCGGCATCGAGGTGCGGACCTTGTGCTTCCGCTCCTTCGGATCCGGCCGGTCCACCACCTTGGCCACCAGGTCGTAGTCGTGGGTCTCGGTGACCTCCACCGTGACCAGCTCGCCCGGGTAGGCCATCCCGTCGTTGATGTAGACCAGCCCGTCGATCTCCGGGGCCTGGCCCTCGTGGCGGCCCACCAGCAGGTGCTCCGACTCCTGGCTGGGACCTTCGACCAGGACCTCCAGCTGCTTGCCCACGAACTTCTTGTTCTGCTCGCGGCTGATCCGCTTCTGCACTGCCATCAGCTCCCGCCACCGGCGCTCGATGGTCTTCTGGGGGACCTTGGGCTGCAGGTCGTAGGCGGCGGTGCCCTCCTCGTCGGAGTACTGGAACACGCCCACCCGCTCGAAGCGCTGCTCGATCAGGAACGCCTTGAGCTGCTCGAACTCCTCCTCGGTCTCCCCGGGCAGCCCGGCGATGAACGAGGTGCGCATCACCAGCCCGGGGACCCGGGCGCGCAGCTTGGTCAGCAGCTCGCGCAGGAACTTGGAGTCCCGGCCCCGCTTCATGGACATCAGCAGCCGGTCGGAGACGTGCTGCAGCGGCATGTCCAGGTACTTGGCGACCTTCTTCTCGGTGGCCATCACCTCGATCAGCTCGTCGGAGAACACCCGCGGGTAGGCGTAGTGCAGCCGCAGCCAGCGCACGTCCACCGCACACAGCTCCTTGAGCAACTGGTGCAGCTTCGGCTTGCCGGGCAGGTCGTGACCGTAGGCGGTCAGATCCTGGGCCACCAGGTTCAGCTCCTGCACCCCCTGGTCCGCCAGTTGCTTGGCCTCGGCCACGATGTCCGCGATGGTCCGGGACCGCTGCCCGCCGCGCAGGGTGGGGATGATGCAGAAGGCGCAGGCGTTGTCGCAGCCTTCAGAGATCTTGAGGTAGGCGCTGTTGCCCGGCGAGGTGTTGATCTTCGGGGTCTTGGCGTCGTGGATGTAGTCCGGATCCGGGATCACCTGCCGGGGCGAGGCCTCGGCGGCCAGCAGATCACCGATCTGGAAATAGGCGGAGGTGCCCAAAAAGTGGTCCACCTCCGGCATCTCCTTGGAGAGCTCGGCGCCGTACCGCTGGGAGAGGCAGCCGGTGACCACCAGGGTGCCGCACTGGCCGGACTTCTTGAACTCGGCCATCTCCAGCACCGCGTCCACCGACTCTTCCTTGGCGGGGCCGATGAACGCGCAGGTGTTCACCACGATCACGTCCGCGCCCTCGGGCTCCTGCACCAGCTGGTAGCCGCGCTGGGTCAGCGTCCCCAGCATGACCTCTGAGTCCACCCGGTTCTTCGGGCAGCCCAGGGTCATCATGTACAGGGACTTCGTCTCGCTCTTCTTCGCCACTTATCGCCTGCCAATCTCTGTGCGCTGAAATTTACCGCCGGTCCAAAGGAACTGGACCGTGGCGCCGTTCGAGTAACCGATGGTCAAGTCGCCGTCATCTTCCAAGCTCACCGAAGCCCGGCCCAGCGCGCAACTGGCACCCACCCACTCGAGCACCCGGTCGGCCGTCCGCCCCTTGACCAGGTAGAGCCCGATCCGCAGCTCGTCGTCCCCGTTGCACTTCCCGGGCACCGCGTAGGGGTTCTTCCCCGAGAGCACCGAGAAGATCTTGTTGGGGCCAATGTCCAGCAGGGGGGGCAGGCTGACCGCCGCGGAGGCGGGCTCCACCGGCTCGTCGGTCACCAGCCGCTGCAGGTTCTCGTGGGTGATCGGCGAGTCCCCATGGGCCCAGATCGGGTAGTGCATGATCCCGTAGCCGATCCAGCCCGAGGCCCGGCGCTGCAACCCGATCACCTCCGAGGGCGGCTTGAGTCCGATCCGCTTGCGGAAGTCGTCCGGCAGCCTGACCGCCTCATCGCCCATCGAGGCCCCGGTGCAGTTGCTCAACGAATTGGCCGCGCTGCCCACCGCGTCCCGATCCTCGTAGGTCAGGCACAGGTCGAAGAGCATCGGCTCCACCGCCGGGAAGCGGGGCAGGGACTCGGCGGGAATGGCCAGCTCCAGGGTCATCCCCTGGGCCGTCTTGCGGGTGACCGCCCGGACCCGCTCCTGGGCGTGGGCAGGGGCGGCGAACTCGCCCTCGGCGATCCGCTTCCCATCCACGGCGAAGCGCAGCCGGTGTCCCTCGGCGGTGATCCCCGCCTCCGGGAAGTGCATCATCACCTCCAGCGCGTCGCCGGCGTCCAGCAGGTCGTCGGTCACCTCCACCGCCAGGTAGAGGGTGGTCTTGGCGTGGCCGGCCTTGAGCACGAAGGAGGCGGTGCCCTGCTCGATCTTCTTGACTGTCAGCGCCTTGGCGAAGTCCCGGGTGGCCCCATCCAGGGTGGGCGGCTTGGGCAGCGCCGGAACCACCTTCGCCGGGCGCATCTGCGCGGAGGCCTGCGGGGCGGCGATCAGCGCCGCCAGCACCATCCACATCGCAAGGTTGTTGGCGTTCATGATCACTCCCGGAAGTTGGTGAACTGCATGTCCAGCTTCAGCTGCTCCTGCTGCGCGCGGAGCTGGGCGATGGCCGCCTGCAGGTCGTCCCGGTTCTTGCCGGTGATCCGCAGCTGGTCGCCCTGGATGGAGCCCTGCACCTTCAGCTTGGACTCCTTGAGGAGCTTGATCAGCTCCTTGGCCTTCTCCACCGGGATCCCCTGCTGCATGGAGATGGTCTGCTTCACCACGCCCAGGGCCTTGCTGTCCATCTCCCCCGAGGTGAAGGCCCGGACCGAGACCCCCCGTTTGGCCAGCTTGGTCAGCAGCACCTCGTAGGCGGCGCTGACCCGCCCTTCGCTCTCCGACTTGATCAAGATCCCGGTGTTGCCGTCCAGCAGCTGCAGCTCGGTCCGGGTGCCCTGGAAGTCGTAGCGGGTGGAGATCTCCTTGCGCGCCTGGTTGAGCGCGTTGTCCAGCTCGTGGAGGTCGATCTTGGAGATGACGTCGAAGGAGGGCATGGGCGGTCGCGGCTTCTAGCAGGGCGGCTAGGAACGGACCACCACCGGGACCACCGCCGCGCGCTTCCCGGACACCGTCCTGAACACCTTGCGGACGGCGGCCGCCAGCTCGAATTTAAGGAAGGCTTCGTCCGCCAGCAGCTGGGTGGAGACGGACTGCAGTTCCCGCAGCACCGCCTCTCCCGCCTTGGGGAAGTGGGCCAGCTCCTCCATTGCCAGACCCCGGCCCTCGAAGGTGGGACCCCCGACGATCCGGCCGGAGCCGTCCACCACCACCGCGGCCACGATCACCCCGGTCTCGGCGATCCGGATCCGCTCCGAGATCGCGTCGGGGGTCAGCCAGCCCTGGCCGAACAGGTCCCGGTAGCGGCGGCCGGCATGGGTGCGCTCGTTGACCAGCGCCCGACCGGAGTCGAAGGAGATGATGTCCCCGTCCCGGGCCAGACACAGCCCCTGGGGACGCACCCCCACCGCCCGGGCGGTGGCCAGCTGGGCGTGCAGGTGGTGCAGCTCGCCGTGGATGGGGACGAAGTTCTCCGGCCGGCAGGCCTGGATCAGCTGGCGCTGCTGGTCCGGGGAGGCGTGTCCGGAGACGTGGAGGTCCGGGACCGGGCCGGCGTGGATCACCCGGGCGCCCCGGGCGGCCATGGAGTCCATCAGCGCCGCCACCACCCGCTCATTGCCGGGGATGGGCCGGGCGCTGAGGATCACCGCGTCCCCCGGCACCAGGTGCAGGGGCCGCTCGTCGTTGAGCAGCTGCACCAGGCCGGAGCGGGGCTCCCCCTGGGAGCCGGTGGAGAGGATGGTCAGCGCGCGCCGGGGCAGGGTGGCGGCGGTGTCCATGGAGACGACCGCGTCGGGGGCGAACTTGAGTAGCCCCAGCCCGCGGGCCAGCTCCACGTTGCGGACCATGCTCCGGCCGCCCAGCACCACCCGCCGTCCCAGCTTGGCGGAGGCGTCGAACACCGCCTGCAGCCGCAGGATGTTGGAGGCGAACATCGAGACCACCAGCGCCCCGTCCCCGGCCTCGGCCATCACCCGGTCCAGCGCGCTGGCCACCGTGGACTCCGACCCGGTGGGGCGCATCGACTCCGAGTTGGTGGAGTCCGCCAGCAGGCACAAGATCCCCTGGTCGCCGGCCTCGCCGTAGCGGGTCAGATCGGTGTTGCGTCCGTCCGGCGCGTTCTCGTCCACCTTGTAGTCGCCGGTGTGGGCCACCGTGCCCCAGGGGGTCTGGATCAGGTAGCCCAGCGCGTCCGGCATCGAGTGGCAGGTCCGGACCCCCTCGAAGCGGAAGTGTTCCCCCAGGGGGATGGACTCCCCGGGGCCGATCTCGCGCAGGTCCGCCTTGATCTCCTGTTCCTCCAGGCGGTGGCGGACCAGGGCCAGGGTGAAGGGCGCCCCGTACACCGGGACGTTGATCTCCTCCAGCAGCGAGGCCAGCGCGCCGACGTGATCCTCGTGGCCGTGGGTGAGCAGGATCCCCTTCAGCGCGCCTGGGGAGGCGCGGACGTAGGAGAAGTCGGGGAGGATGGCGTTGACCCCCGGCTCCCCGGCGTGGGGGAAGAGGAGCCCGGCGTCGACCAGCAGTTGCTCGCCGGCGAACTCCACCACCATCGAGTTGAGGCCAATCTCGCCGAGCCCTCCGAGGGGCACGATCCGCAGCATGGAGGAACGTTAGGCGTTCCGGTGGAGGAGTGCTCGATCTCTGATTCGAAGCTGTGCTTTACAGGCCGCCTTCGAGGGGGAATGACATGAAACGACGAACCGGTTGGATGTGGCTGTGGGCGATGAGCGCACTGCTTTCCGGCTGCCCGAGCGAGACCTGCCCGGAGGGAGGCACCGGCACCGTGGTGGTCAACTTCAGCGGACTGCCGGCCGGCGCGACCGGAACCGTGGTGGCGTTGGGGCCCACCGAAGAGACGCTGACTGCGCCCCGCACCCTGGAGGGGGCAGGCGGCGGCGCCTGGGGGGTGACCGCGGAGAAGGTCACCGCGGCGGATCCGCGGGTGCGCACCGCCTATGCCCCCACGGTGAGCCCGGCCAGCTTCTGTCTGGCGGACGGGCAGACCCAGACCGTGGAGGTGGCGTGGGCCCCCATCGCCACCAGCAACAAGGTGTGGGCCACCAACGGCAACGGCAGCGGCCAGCTGTTGGGGTTCGCCTCGTCGGTGTTGGCGGCGACCTCCACCCAGGCGGCGACAGTGGTGATCAACACCGGCGCGGGCAAGGACGTGGCCTTCGACAAGGACGGCAACCTGTGGGCGCTGGGGCCCACCACCGCCGATCCCCAGGTGGTCCGTTACGCGGCCTCCTCGCTGGGCAGCTCCGGGACCCGGACCCGGGACCGCGGCTTCTCGGTGGCTGGGCTCAATTGTCTCCCGGCGCTGACCGGGCTGGCCTTTGACCCGGAGGGAAACCTGTGGCTCAGCTCCCCCTGCCGGAACGCGGTGATGAAGATCTCCGCCGAACAGCTGGCCTCCACCGCCGCGGAGGTCACCCCCGCGGTGACCCTCTCCGAGATCCCCTCCGCCGCCGGGCTGGCCTTTGATTCCGCCGGCAACCTGTGGGTCGCCTCGGCGGACTCGGATCGTCTGGTCCGCTTCGACCCGGCGCAGCAGTCGGTCAGCGGCGCCACCCCGGCGCTGCGGCTGGCGCCCCGCATCTCGGACGACCCCGCCAACAACGGCCTCTACCGGCCAGGCTGGCTGGCCTTCGACGCGGCCGGGGACCTGTGGGCCAACGACTTCGGCGGGAACGTCTTCTTCCGTATCCCGTCCACCGAGCTGACCGGCACCGGAGACCGTCAGGTCAACCCGCCGGTGCGCTTGACGGTGTCGGTGGCCGCGCTGATCGAAGGGCTGGCCTTCGACGAGGGCGGCGGTCTGTGGACCGCCTTCTCCTCCGGGAAGATGGCCCGGCTGGATCCGTCCCAGCTGACTACCAGCACCACCGGCGGCGCCCCCACCGTGCCGCAGACGGTGATCACCAGCGGGGACATCGGCTCGGTGGGGAACGTGGCCCTCTATCCGGCGCCGGCCAGCTCCCCCCTCTATCACCGGCTTCCCTGAGGCCTCAGGCCACCTCGGCGATCGCGTCCCCGGCCCGCGGGCCGGGGGCGTCCAGCTCGCGCAACAGCGCCTCGCCTTGCGCCTCATCGATGGGGACGAACCGCTGGAGCGACTGCCGAAAGGTGTGCACCTGGGCGTGCCCGATGTCGAACCACCAGCCATGCAGCCGGAGGGTCCCCGCCCGCAGCCGCGCCTGCACCACCGGGTAGGTCTGGATGTGCTCCAGCTGGCTGAGCACGTTGAGCTGGGAGAGGCGGTCCGCCTCCGGGATGTCCACCCCCACGTTCCGACCGGTGTGGAAATCCTTGAGCGCCGACTCGCCGTTCTTCAGCCAGGCCTCCAGGTTCGGCGCCCGCTCGACGCCACCGGAGAGCAGCGCCTTCATCGCGCCGCAGCCGGAGTGGCCGCAGACCACCACGTCCGTCACCGGGAGATGCCCCAGCGCGTACTCGATGGCCGCCGCGTCCGAGCGGTCTCCGGTGGAGTGCCCGTGCCCGTCCTCGTGCGCCGGGGGCACCATGTTCCCCACGTTGCGGACGGTGAACAGGTCGCCGGGGTCGGTGGACACCAACAGATTGGGCACCACCCGGCTGTCGGCGCAGGTGATGAACAGACAGTCTGGAGTCTGGCCCTGGGCCAGCCGCGCGAAGGTCTCGCGGTAGGGGCCCACGGTGTGGCGCTGGAAATCCAAGAGACCGCGGATCAACTTCTTCACTGGGCACCTCCAGAAACGAGTGACGGGTTGGGGGAAAGGGGAGGCGGGGGATCCACCGCGGGACCGTGGGTGGACCAGATCTCCTCCAGCGGCTCCATCCGCACCTGGCCGCCGGTGCGCCGGTGGGTGTGGGCCCAGCTCTCCAGGGCCTCGTAGCCGGAGTGGTCCAGCCGCTGCAGATCCAGGTCCACCTCGACCGCGCTGCCGGGGGGCACCCTGGAGAGCGCGTCGGACAGCTTGGGGACGCCGACGAAGGTCAGCATTCCGCGGATGAGCACCCGGTGGACGTCGCCCGCGTGGTAAACGTGGACCTTCACCGCAGCCAGCCGCCACAGCAGCTGCACGACCGCCGCGCCCAGGCCCAGCGCGATCCCGGCCAGGAGGTTGATCCCCACCACCCCGGCCACGGTGATCACATAGACGGTCAGCTCCTTGCGCAGCCGCAGCTCGCGGATGTGGGCCAGGTTCACCAGCTTGCCGCCCACGTACACCAGCAGTCCGGCCAGCACCGCCAGCGGCACCAGCCCGGCCAGGCCCGCCAGCAGGGTGACGAAGCCCAGCATCCACACCCCGTGCATCACCGCCGACCAGCGGGTGCGGGCGCCGGAGGCGACGTTGGCCGCGCTGCGGACGATCACCCCGGTGATCGGCAGCCCGCCCAGCAACCCGGCGGCGGTGTTGGCCAGCCCCTGCGCGAACAGCTCGCGATCCAGGTTGGCGCGGGGCCCCGCATGCATCTTGTCGGTGGCCACCGCGCTGAGCAGCGACTCGGCGCTGGCCACCAACGCCAGGGACAGCGCCGCCACCAGGAAGCCTACCCAGGTCCCGGCCGCGGGCAGCTGGGGGAGCTGGAGCGAACCGAAGAAGTCCCCGGCCAGCTGCACCCGGGCCACGTCCGCGCCCCACAGCGCCGCCACCGCGGAGGCGCCCACCACCGCCACCAGCGGCGCCGGCACCTTCTTTAGCCTCCCCGCGGGCAGCAACTGCCAGATCACCAGCACCGCCACCGTCAGCAGCCCCAGCACCGTGGCCGGCACGCTGAGTTCGGCCAGCCGGGCCGGCAGCGCCTCCAGGTTGGACCAGGCGTTGGACTGCGGCGAGCCGCCGAGCACGATGTGCAGCTGGCCCAGCACGATCAGGATCCCGATCCCGGCCAGCATCCCGTGGATCACCGCCGGGGAGATGGCCAACGCCGCGCTTGCCACCTTCAGCGAGCCCAGCGCCACCTGCACCAGCCCGGCCACCACCACCGCCGCGCAGGTCACCGCGAAGCCCAGCTGGGCGATCATCCCGAACACCATCACCGCCAGCCCGGCCGCCGGGCCGCTCACCAGCAGCGGGGCCCCGCCGAACAGCCCCACCACCAGGCCGCCCACGATCCCCGAGACCAGCCCGGCCATGATCGGCGCGCCCGAGGCCAGGGCGATCCCCATGCACAGGGGCAGCGCCACCAGGAACACCACCATTGAAGAGGGAAGGTCAGTGGTCAGGATCTCCCGGACCGACAACGACCTACCCGCACCACCCACCGACGTCGTTCGCGTAGTCATCGCGGCGTCCGCAAGGCAAGCGGCATGCCGCGGCGAGTCACGCGCAATAACTGGGGTTTTCGGAGGCCGGGGTCTGGGGCGATGAAAGAATCTTGAAGTCGGCCCGGGTGGGACTTGAAGGAACTTGAATCACTCCGCCGGCTCGTCCTCCAGCCGCTTGAGGAAGGTCGGGTAGGACAGCCCCAACGCCTTGGCCGCCTCCATCCGCCTGCCGCCCAGGCGCTCGAGGACGTGGCGGACGTACAGCCGCTCCACCGAGTCCAGTGGCTGGGGGGGACCGGAGACCACGAAGGCGTCGGGCGCGATCGCAGGGGGGGCGCCGCGGGCGGGGCCCAGCATCTCCAGCTCCAGCCGGGGGCCGGTCTCCAGCACCAGGGATCTCTCCAGCACGTTGCGCAGCTCGCGCACGTTGCCGGGGAACGGGTAGCGCGCCATCCGCTCCAGCGCGGCGTCGGAGAAGGGGACCGGCTTGCGGCCCAGCTCGGCGCAAAGCTCCAGCACCAGCTCTTCGGCCAGGGGGATGATGTCCTCCCGGCGTTCGCGCAGCGGTGGCACGTCCACCCGGAATACGCTGAGCCGGAAGTAGAGGTCCTCCCGGAACCGGCCGGCGGCGACCTCCGCCTGCAGATCCTTGTTGGTCGCCGCCACGATCCGCGCGGTGGAGGTCAGCTCAGAGGTTCCGCCCAGGCGGCGGAAGGCGCCCTGATCCAGGAAGGTGAGCAGCTTGGCCTGTAGCGGCAGCGGCAGCTCGCCCACCTCGTCCAGGAACAGCAGCCCGCCGCTGGCCACCTCCACCAGCCCGCGGCGGGCGGTCTTGGCGTCGGTGAAGGCCCCCCGCTCGTGGCCGAACAGCTCGCTCTCCACCATGGTGTCCGGCAGCGCCGCGCAATTGATGTGCACGAACGCGCCCTGGCCGCCGCGCGCCGCGTGGAGATGGCGGGCCAGCACCGCCTTGCCGGTGCCGGTCTCGCCCAGCAACAGCACCGGGCTGCGGGGCGCGGTGGCGATCCGTTCGATCATCTGCAGCGTTCGCTGCATCGCCGCCGCGCGCGGGCGCGGCATCCGGTGCCGTCCCTCCAGGGCGCTCTCCGCCCGGCGCAGCCGCTCCTGCAGCTGGAGATCCTCGGCGGCCCGGCGGGCGCGCATCACCAGATCGTCCAGCTCCACCGGCTTGGTCAGGTAGTCGCGGGCCCCGGCCTTGATCGCCTCCACCGCGCTCTCGATGTCCCCGTGGGCGGTGACCATCAGCACCACCGTTCCCGGCAGCTGGGAGCGCAGCTCGGGGAGAAAGGCCAGCCCATCCCCGTCGGGCAGGCGGCGATCCAGCACCAACAGATCTGGCGCCTCCCGGGCCAGCGCGGCGCGGGTCTCGTGCAGCGACCTTGCCACCCGGACCCGGAAACCCTCCTGGGTCAGGACCGCCGCGGCCAGCGAAGAGAAGGTCCGGTCGTCGTCCACCAGCAACAGCGAGCTGCTCATCCTGGACTCCTCTCCAGCGGCAGCCGCACCGTGAACCGGCTGCCCCCCGGGATGCGCCGGTAGTCGACCGTACCCGAGTGCGCCTGCACCGCGGTGCGCACCATCGGCAGGCCCAGTCCGATCCCCTTGGCGCGCCCCACCGCGAAAGGTTCCCACAGCCGGGGCTCGAACGCAGGCGGGACCCCTCCGGCGTTGTCCTCCACCACCAGCACCGCCTCCTCCCCTTCCGGGAACAGCCGCACCGCCACCCAGGGGGGGGCCTGCTGGCCGGTGTCCCGGGCCACCGCCCCCGCCTCCACCGCGTTGCGGACCAGGTTGTCGATCGCCGAGACCAGCAGCGCCGGATCTCCCCGGACGTGGATCCCCGGCTCCAGCGAGGTCTCCACGTTCACGTCGGTGGCGTCGGGGATCATCCGCACTGCAAAGATCGCCTCCTCCACCAGCAGCCGCAGCTCGCAGCGGCGATAGTGGGCGGTGCGCGGCGAGGCGAAGGAGAGCAGCGAGCGGGCCAGGTGCCCCAGCCGCCGGACCTGCGAGCGCAGCGCCTCCACCGGCAGCTCGTCGGCGGCGCCGGTGGGGCGCAACATCGACAGCGCGGCCTGCATCCCATTGAGCGCGTTCTTCACCTCGTGGGCGATCAGCGAGGAGGCGGTGCCCAGCGCGGCCATCGTCTCCTGCCGGCGCAGGCGCTCCTCGGCCGCCAGCAGCGACCGGTAGGACCACCGCAGCAGCAGGGTGAACAGGAACATCACCCCCACCAGCAGCGCCACGTGGAAGCCCAGCTGGCCCAGGTAGCGGGCGGTGAGCCGGCTGCGATCCCGCGCCTCGTCCTCCAGGATCGCCAGCAACAGCCCGCTCCCTCCTACCGGCGCGGCCGCCCCGAACAGCTTCAGCTCCCCCAGGGTGAGCGGGCCGGGGCGGTCTACCAGCGACCGCAGCCGGGAAGCCATCTGGTGGCTGATCGACTCCACCGGGGTCCGGGCCGGCAGCAGCACCCGGCCCTCGGGGTCCACCAGCACCACCACCGTCTCGTCGAAGCTGCGGGCGCCGGGCAGGACCTGGGTCGCGGTGACCAACTCACCCACCAACAGCCCGGTGACCCCCTCCGGCCTCACCACCGGGACCACCACCACCAGCAGCCCTTGTTCGCCGTTCTCCAGCAGGTCCACCGTGGCGGTGCGCTCGCCCAGGGCCCGGCGGAACCAGCGCCGGCTGGCCAGCCCACTTCGGCCCAGGTCCATGGTGCGCGGCTCGCTCCACACCCGGTCCCCGGAGGCGGAGAGCAGGGCCACCCCGCCGGAGAACAGCGGCGAGTGTTCGAACGCCCCTTCCAGCAGCGCCAGCTCCGCGCGGGACAGCCCGTCAAGAGGGGTGAGCGCCGGGTGTTCCGCCAGCCGCTGCAGCTCGGCCCTCAGCAGCTCCAGGTGGGCGCCCAGCGCGTGCGCCTGAAGCACCGCTCGGTCTGCAAGGTGGGCCACCAGCTGCTCCTCGGCGTTGCGCAGATCCGCGCGGTAGGCCAGCAGCGGGCTGACCAGCGCCACCATCCACAGCAACACCAGGCCGGGGATGGCAATCCGCGTCGCCCGACGGTGGGCGCGCAGCAGCTCTCCCGGGGCGGGCGAGATGGATACCCCGGTGGGTACCTCCGGGGTTGGGGGAAGCGGTTCCATGGACCCGGGGAGTTAAACCACGGGCGAGTCGTTTCACTTGTTTTGTTGTGGCGGCAATATTTCGGCGGTGCTGACGCGGCGGGAGTCGGCGCCAAGCGCGCTCGGTCATGTCTCGTAGTTGATCTCCAGCGAGGAGATCTGGCCGGCGCGAATCTCGACTGTTTGCGAATCGTCCAGCCCCAGCGCCGGGTGGACGAACCGCACCCGGTGGCTGCCTTCCAGGAGTTTGATCGGGGCGAGCGGGGACTTGCCAAGGTCGCGGTCGTCCACGAACACCGTGACGCCCTCCTGGACCTTGATCTCCAGGGTCCCGAACTTGAGCGCCCTGACCCTCCGCTGGGAGACGCCCGCGTCGGGCTTGCCGCTGCGCTTCTTGGGCGGCGCCGCCTGCGTGATCGAGCCTGCGGCGATTGTCACCACCAGGACTGCCGTCCACCACTTCATGAGGACCTCTAGTGCGGGCCGACGACCCGATGATTGTCCGCGGTCGTCCGGAAGCACAACCGTCTGCCGCTCGGTCTTCATCGGCCCGGTGCCTGTCGCGGGGCCACGCCCTCGGGCGCGACCCAGCCGCTCAGCCGATCATCCAGCCGCAGGAAGGCGTAGGACTGGGCCGGCACCGTCCACCGGGACGATCCTCGCATCGCGGCCGCGATCCCCGGCGGCGTGGGGTGGATGAGGATCTCCTCCGAGTCCAGCCTGGCGGCGCTGACCACGGTCAGCTCCGACCCGGCGACGCCCTCCACCGTGACCTGCGCGGCCTTCGAGCCCACGTTGATGTGCTGCTTCCAGAGCAGCGAGGCGTGGTAGTCCGGCCGGGGTCGCAGGGTCTCGGGATCGAGCAGCCCGTAGTCGCTGCCCACCAGGGTCTGACGGACGACCACCTGGTGGTTCCGGCGCGCCAGCCGCCCCAGCTGGTCCATCCACCACAGGGAGGAGACGAAGCGGCTGGAGACCCCCGGTTCGCCTCCACACTGGGCGTTGCCGGTTTCGGTCATCCACAGCTCGGCGCCGGGCTCGAAGCGGTCTCGCGCCTGCACCACCTCCGTGGCCCAGCGTTCGATCTCCGCCAGGTGCTCCGGTCGGAGCATTACCTCCAACCCGGCGCGTCGGACCGCCACCGGGCAGCGCCGGGACTGCTGCGGATAGTAGTGCCAGCTGACCACGCCCAGCGCCCCGCGGGCATGGCGGAGGGTGGAACGCAGCACCGGGAAGGGTTCGCCAATCACCGGCCAATAGGCGCTGGTCGGGCCGGCCAGCGCCGCGTCTGGGAAGTGCGCGTCCAACAGGTCGCGCGCGGTCTGCAGATCGCGCGCGTACTCCCGGCCGGAGACCCGGCCCGCAGGCCCGTGCATCACCGGGTACGCGTTGACCTCGCTGCCCAGCTCCCAGAGCACCACCGGGTCCTGCCGGCGCTTCGCGTGCCTCAACAGCTCGGACGCCTGCGCGGGAAGCCACTCTCCCAAGCTCCCCCGGACCCCAGGCCCGGCCGCGAGGGTGAACAGCAGCGGCAGCCGCGAGGCAGTGGAGAACCGGACCAGCGACTCCCAGCGCTCGGCCGTGAGGGCCGCGGTGAAGTGGGGCGGCAGCGGTGTCGGCGGCGGCCGGTCCAGCGCATACCAGGTGGTATCCGCCTCGGTGCCCCCAATCCGTAGATAGGCCGGCGCCAGCGCCCGGGCCCGCTCCAACAGCTCCGGACGCTGGAAGTCGAAGGCGGGCACCGGCGTCTCTCCCGCGCCCAGCTCCACTCCTCCGCCCGCGCCCCAGAAACGCCCCCCTACCACCTGGGAGATGTCCAGCGAGACCGAGAGGAACTCCGGGCGGACCTGGGCCACCACCCGCGGCTCCACCACCACCGCCACCACCGAGGGCCCGCCAGCGGGGACGGTCGCGCAGCCCAGCCATGGCAGCAGCAGAGCGGCCCCAGCGCTCATCCCCACCGCGCTCCACGACAGCTTCATGGTCGCACCCAACCACGAGTTCCCCCAGCACGCCCAGCCCTGGCTCGGAGACCGGAGCCCTCCGTCCGTCGACCCGGCCTCGATGGGTTCAACTCCAGCTGGGCAGCGGGCCGCTTCTACTCACCAGCGCTCGCCGTTCAGGGCGGCCGGTGGGGAAAGGTGGATCATATGAGCCACTTTTCCCAGCCTCGGCTCGGAACCGCCGGGGAGAACTTGATCATATGAGCCACTTTTCCCGATCGCCCGGGTCTGCGCCGGATCCGCCGCCACCCCGTGGGTGGCGTCCGCCCTCCCGTGCAGTTCGCCGGCGCGGGAGCGGGCCAGACCAGCGCGCGACTGCGGCATCAGCTAGCGGCGCGACCTCCGTGTACCTTCGATCTGCTCAACCACCGCCGGGAAGGCCTCTCGGAACATGGTCTTGGTCACCGGGATGACCTGCCATCCCAGGGGGCCCAGGCGCAGGGTCCGCGACGCGTCGTAATCGAACGAACCACGGGTGTCGCGCAGCTCGTAGCCCTGCGTCTCCACAGCCACCTTCTCATTGGGGAAGGCGAAGTCGATGTACATGTTTCCGGCGCGATCCCTCACCTTCAGCTGCGGCACCGGGCGGTCCAGCCCGTTGAACAGCCAGCGGTGCCAGAAGGCGACCTCGAAGTGGCTGTCGAACGGCCGTTCGCGGGACTCGCAGTCCCGGACGATCAGGTCGATGGCCTGGCCCAACTCCGGTGGAAGCCGGTGCCTCTTCGTCCTCAACCATTCCTTCGTCGTCGCCAGCAGGTCCCGGTCCTTCTTGCGCGCGGCTTCAAACAGCGCCGCGAGGGTGACGATGTCCACATGGGGAGCGAGATCCCAGAGGGTACGCCGGACGCTGGTGACAGCCAGTCCCGCCACGTCGCCTCGGTCCTCGGCGCTGAGCCGGGCTCGGTGGATGGTCAATCCGGGAACCGCAATCAGTGTGCGGCGGGGGACCGTGACCTCCAGCGGGCAGCCATCAATCCCCCAGAGCCGATGAGCCTTGGCTGCGGTGCGGTGGGAGAGCACCGACTCCGGGCCCGCGAGCAGCAAGGCGGCGCGCAGTTCACGGTCACCTGGATCAGACGCCCCCGCCACCCGGTAGAGACCGCGGTGCATCGTCCTCACCGCTCCCGCCCGGATCCACCGCTCCAGGACTTTGCCCGCAATCCCGGCGCCCAACGCCTGCCCGCGGGTGACCAGTCCGGACTGCCTGGCCGCTACCACCTCCAACGCCTTCCACGCCGCATCCCCCATGCGTCGCCCCTTTCCTCACGCGGGTGCGACCTCAGCACACACGGCTGACATGGGGCGGTGAGGGAAAGGTCGATCCAATAAGCCACTTCTCCCGGCCGGGCTCGGATCCGCCGGGGAAAACTGGATCGGTTGAGCCACCTTTCCCAGCCCCCGAGGGGAGGGGCGGGTACCGTCCGCGGCGACGGCGACGTCCGGTTGAGGACCGCCGCCCTCCCCGTGGGTGGCCAGCCTGGGGAAGCGGAACCCCGCCTTTGATCGGTTCACCCTCAAAGATCGGGTCACCGACTGCTTCCAGCGGGTGCACTCCGCCTGGCGCAGGGAGGACCTGGCCGAAGCCTCGGCGTGGATGACCGACTGGTACTGGCAGAACCAGCAGCTGGCGCACCTGGACGCCTGGGAACGCGAAGGCCTGATCAACCACTGCAAGGTCAAGAAGCTGCGGGGGATGCGCCCGCTCGCGCTCTCCTGCCGCAACTTCGACGGCCAGGGCGGCGGCAGCCGGGTGGTGGTCGCGATCAACGCCTCCATGGACTACCTGGCCGAGCGCGCGACCGGAAGGGTGGTGGAGGGCAAGAGGGGCTTCAAGGACGTGGAGACCGTCTGGACTTTCGTGCTGGAGGACGGCGCCTGGAGGGTGAACAACATCGAGGAGGACTCGATGACCCTGGCCTACGCCAGGCTGGCCACCGACGTGGAAGAGTTGCTGCACCCGTCGGACGCCTCCCCCGGACCGGTGCGCGTCCCCCGTCCGCCCCCGAGCGGACGGTTGCACTGAGGTCCCGTAGCGCCATCCCAGGGGGCGAGGTCCTCTCTTTCCCCGCGTCACGCTGGACGACGTTGCTCAGGCCAGCCGCACCACCCCGCGGCGGACGATCTCGATCAGCTCTCGCTCCACGGTGATCGGGGATCGGTCGCTTCGGGCAATCACCTGCGCCGGGGTCAGCCTCGCCTCACAGGCCAGCGCCGCCGTCTCGCGGGCCTCGGGTGAGGCGAGCAGCCGGTACCGCTCGTAGAGCGCGGCGTCGACCTCGGTACACCGCGGCTTGACCATCGCGTCGGTGCGGTTCCGCAGACGGTTCTCGTTCGCCACCAGGATCGCGGTGGCCACCAGTGAGTCCAGCGAACCCTCCAGGTTCGCCGTCACGCTCAGCTTCTCGGAGCGCAGCTCACCCGCCAGCTTCTCCAGCCCCACGAACGCGTTGAACGCCCGTTGGCCCTGCGCGCGGAACGGACCCGAGCCGCCCTCAGCGCGAACCGCCTCGCCCTCCCGGAAGGTGACCTCGAAGTGCGACTTCGCGCCGCGCATCCGCAGCGCGCCCGACCAGCGGGCGGCGGCGATCTCGCGAAGCAGCGGCAGCACCCCCACCCCTGCGGTGGGAACAGGCTCCATCGACGGGGCGCGCAGCGCGCGACGGATCCGGCGGGTCGGCTCGCACAGCAGCATGATCTCCTGCGCGACCAGCTCCAGGCGGGTGCCCTTGGAGATGTAGGCCTGGGCGCCGACCGATCCCGCGCGCAGGGCCTCGCGCAGATCGTTCTCGCAGGAGAGCAGCGCCACCGGGAGGTCGCGGGTCCGGGCGTCCTCGCGAAGCCGGGCCAGCAGTCCCCACCCGTCGAGGCGGGGCATGTTCAGATCGCTCACCACCAGGTCGAACCCCTGGGTGGCCGCGTAGAGCAGCGCCTCCGCGCCGTCCTGCGCCTCGACCACCTCGAAGCCGCGGCGTTCGAAGGTCACCCGGTACATCCGGCGGATGGCCTCGTCGTCCTCGACCAGCAGGAGCCGCTCCGGAGCCGGGACGTCGGGCGTCACCAGCGCCACCTCCAGCGGGGCGTCATCGTCATCCTGGGGCCAGGCCTCCAGCGCCAGTCCGTCGGAGTCCATCGAGAAGGCGCCGTCCTTCACCGGGGCGCCACGAGCCAGAAAGTTGTTCCACACAGGCAAGGCGAGTCCTCCGCCCCACACCCAATGCACTGGCCGCGCCAGGGGAAACAGCGCCTGGATCCAGGGAGATCCGCGCGCGCCAACCGGGTCCAACCCCAGCGGCGGGTCGGCCTCAACCCACCGGGCAATCGACCCTCCCCAGGAGCGAGGCAGCCAGACGGTGGGGACGGCGCGCCGGCGTACCCCGGCGGCGCCTACAGGCCGACCAGCTCGATCACCACCTGCTGGGGCTGGTAGCCGCAGGCACAGCATTGCCCGGTGGTATCCACCTCTCCCACGTTCACCGTCACGTCCGTGGAGACGAACCCCGGCGCACTGACGGTGAGGTGAAAGGTCCCCGCTCCGCCTCCGCCGATGGGCGAGCAGGAGGTGTAGCCGCCGGCCTCGCCGCAGGAGACCTCCGCCCCGGTGACCTGGACGCCGGGAACCGCGGCCCCTGAGGACCGGTCGGTCACCCGCAACTCGAACGGCGGAGGACACGCGCCGCACCGCAGATCGCGGCAGGGATCGAACAGGGAACAGCCGCCCAGGACGAGCAGCGCAGCCGCGGCCCAGGGCCGGCTCAAAACCGGGTCCCCCCTTCACCGGCCGACTGCGGCTTCTTCAGCGACTGGTTCACCTTTCCCAGGCCGTCATTGCTGATCACCAGCAGCTCCGGGCCCCAGCCGCTGACCTGGAAGATCAGCGCGGTGGAGGAGGGGCCCTTCCAAAAGGCGACGTCCACCTCCTTGGTGTCCTCCGGCTTGCCGGTGGAGGTCTCGTCGCTGACGGTGAACCTGGCCCGCTGGGGCTGGGACCCGTACGCGGCGGCGGCCTTCTCCACGTACTGGTTGAAGGTGACCGTCCCCATCGCCTGCACCGCGAAGAGCTTCCCTCCGGCGAAGAAGGTCCGCACCGTGGCGGCGCCCTCGTCCAGGTGTCCGATCATCCACTGGTGGTAGCGGGCGCTGTCCAGGTCCCGCATGACCAGCCTCTTCTTGGCCAGCTCCGGCACGTACATCGCGGTCAGCGGGGTCTGCTCCCACTCCCGGTCGGGCTTGGTCCGGTACTCCAGGACCTTCTTCTGCACCTGCGCCTCGCCCATCCCGAACTTCAGCTCCCGCCAACCCTGGGGGAGCTGCCCGCCGGCCCACACCAGCGCCGGGAGGACCACTGCCAGCCATGCCGCCCTCTTCATTGTGCCGACTCCTCACCGACCGCCGGGCTTCCGCCGGCCTTCCATTTCAGCTGGGACAGCTTCACCACACCCTGACAACGGGCCACCACCACGCCGTGTTCATCCAGGATCCGCGCCGCGGAGAACATGGTGGAGGATCCGGCGGTCTCGATCCAGGCCTCGGCGCGCAGCTTGTTCCCTCGCAGCGGGCGCTCGAAGGTCATCGACAGCTGCATGGTGGCGTTGCGGCGGGTGGTGTCCCGCAGCGCCGGGGTGGTGCCGATGGCCAGGTCGAACATCGCCGCCAGCACCCCGCCGTTGACCGCGTCGGTGCCCAGCCCGCCGCGGTGGTGGGGCAGCAGGGGATCAATCTCCACCACCACCCGGTCCTGGGTGGGAAACTGCAACCGGCAGCCGAAGGCCTTCAGCGGCACGCTGTTGCTGAACTCCTGCGCGTAGTGGGCAAGCTGCTCTGGGGTCGGACGGGATGACTCGGACATGGGGGGCCACCCTAATCCACGCCTGCCCCACTGGCGTGGAGACGGAGGCGGCGGGAAACGTTGACCCGCCCCGGCCGGGAGGCGTTACAAGCGGCGGGTGGCTGACCTCCTCCAAGACCTCAATCCGCCGCAGGCCGAAGCGGTGCTGCATGGCGACGGGCCCCTGCTGGTGCTGGCCGGCGCAGGCTCGGGCAAGACGCGGGTGATCACCCGCCGGATCGCGCACCTGGTGATCGAACGCCGGGTGTTCCCCTGGCGGATCCTGGCCGTGACCTTCACCAACAAGGCGGCCCGGGAGATGCGTGAGCGGCTGGAGGTCCTGCTGGGGCCCTCCGCCCGGGAGCTGACCGTCTCCACCTTCCACTCCGCCTCGGCGATGATCCTGCGCCGCGAGGCCGAGCACCTGCACCCGCTGACCTCCTCCTTCGTGATCTACGACGACTCGGATCAGATGACGCTGGTCCGCCGGGCGCTCAAGGAGATCCAGGTGGACGCCAAACTCACCCCCCGGGAGGTGCTCTCCAAGATCGACCAGGAGAAGAACGCCGGGCGGCTGCCGGACCTGGGGCGGGTCCCTCCCGACGACTACAAGGCCAAGACGTGCATGCGGGCCTACGTGGTCTACCAGCGGCTGCTGCGCTCCTCCAACGCGGTGGACTTCAACGACCTGCTCCTCCTGCTGGTGGAGCTGCTGGAGAAGAAGCCGGAGATCGCGCAGAAGTACCGCAGCCGCTTCACCCACGTGCTGGTGGACGAGTTCCAGGACACCAACCCCATCCAGTACCGGCTGCTGGCGGCGCTGGCCCCGCCGGAGGCCAAGCCGAACCTGGTGGTGGTGGGCGACGACGACCAGTCCATCTACCGGTGGCGCGGCGCGGACGTGGAGAACATCCTCTCCTTCCCCAAGCAGTACCCGGGCGCCAAGGTGGTCAAGCTGGAGCAGAACTACCGATCCGACCAGATCATCCTCGAAGCGGCCCACGCGGTGATCCACAACAACCAGCGCCGGATGCAGAAGAAGCTGTGGTCCTCGCGGGGGAAGGGCGAACCGCTCACCCTGCTGGTCTCCCGCGACGAGCGCACCGAGACCCAGGAGATCGCCCGGCGGATCCACGCCCTGCACCGGGAGGGGCAGATCTCCTACTCCCAGGTGGCGGTGTTCTACCGGGTCAACGCCCAGAGCCGGGTGCTGGAGGAGGGGCTGCGGCTGGCCCGGGTCCCCTACACCCTGGTCAGCGGGCGCAGCTTCTACGACCGGGCGGAGATCAAGGACGCGGCAGGGTACCTGCGGCTGATGGTCAACCCCAGCTCGGACGCGGACCTGCTGCGGGTGATCAACGTCCCGGCCCGGGGGATCGGCGACACCACCACCGACCGGATCACCGCCCACGCGGTCGCCCGCGGCACCAGCGTCTACCAGGCGCTGGCCAACGTGCAGGAGATCCCGCAGCTGAACTCAGCCGCCCTCAAGCGACTCTCCGGCTTCCGGGCGCTGGTGGAGCGACTGGTGGAGGCGGGCCGGGAGGCCCCGGACGCCGGCTCGGCGGTGGAGGCGATGCTCAAGGAGACCGGGCTGGTGGAGGCCCACCAGGCGGAGGGCACCGAGGAGGGCCAGACCCGCGCCGAGAACCTGCGCGAATTGTACGGCGCCGCGCAGGAGTATGACCTGCAGCGGTCCCAGCAGCCGGCCCCCGGTCCGGAGTCACTGGAGGTGTCCGCGCCGGCACTGCAGGGCTTCCTGGAACAGATCAGCCTGGTGGGTGAGGCGGACGCGGACGTGGGCGAGGGGAGGGTGGCGCTGATGACCCTCCACGCCGCCAAGGGGCTGGAGTTTGACGCGGTGTTCATCGCCGGGATGGAGGACGGAATCTTCCCCCACTCCCGCGCCACCGAAGGCGGCGGACCGGACGAGATGGAGGAGGAGCGGCGGCTTTGCTACGTGGGCTTCACCCGCGCGCGGCGGCGGCTGTTCTGTTCGCTCTCCCAGAGCCGGGCACTGTTCGGGGAGCTGAAGTTCAACCAGCCCTCCCGCTTCCTGCGCGAGGTGCCCGAGGCGCTGTTCGGGTTCGCCCGTCCGGAGTTGGAGGCGCCCAGGGCCCAGTCCCTGGGAGGCTACACCCCGTACCGACGGCGGCTGCGCGACGCGGACGAGGACCTGGGTCCGAAGATTGACCGCTCCTATGCCCAGACCAGCGACTTCGACGAGGACGGCGGGGACATCCGCGGTCGCCGGGTCACCCACGGCCAGTTCGGCAGTGGGGTGGTGCTGGAGGTGGACGGGATGGGGCCCAACGCCAAGCTCACCGTCCGCTTCGACAGCGTCGGGCTCAAGCGGGTGATCGCCCGCTTCCTCAATCCCGAGTAGGCGGGGTCAGCCGGTAGCCCAGCACCCGCCCGTCGGAGGCCAGCACCAGCACCCGGTCGGCAAAGGCAATGGGCGCCACCCGCAGCGGGCTGTCTACCCGCACCGAGGCGTAGGGCCGGGTCTTGGGAGGTTGGAACAGGTACAGCCGCCCCTCCTTGCCGGAGGTGGGGACCAGCAAGGTGGTCCCCTGCACGGCCACCGGGGCCACCGGCGCGTCCAGCTCCGCCAACCAGCGGGGCTCTCCAGTGGCCGGATCCAGGGCCAACAACCGGCTTCCGGCGCCCACGTACAGCCGGTCCTGGATCAGGGTGGGGGCGGTGGTCAGGTCCGCTTCGATCGCCCGGGTCCACACCACCGCCCCGGTGGCCGCGTCCAGGGCGGAGACCCGCTGGCCCCTCCCCGCCACGAACAGCCGCTTGCCGTCGGCGGCAGGGGTCATCCCCAGCGCCACCGAATCCGAACGCCAGCGCTGGGCGCCGTCCTCCCAGGCCAGTGAGACCAGGCCGGCGTCTCCCAGGGAGACCACCAACCCGGAGGCGACCAGGATCGGCGAGGCCAGGGGGGAGGCGCCGATCCGCGCCGGCGCCGGGCGGTTCCACAACACCGCGCCGGTGGCGGCGTCCACCGCGCGCACTCCGCCGTCGGCCAGCACCCCGTACACCCGCGCCCCATCGCTGAGCAGGGCGCCGCGGGTGACCGGCTGGCGGGGCACCTGCCACACCATCCTCCCGCTGGCCGCGTCGACTCCGAACCACTCCCCTGCCACGCTGGTGGCCACCAGGATCCCCCGGGCCTCGACCGGACGGGACGCCAGCTCCCGTCCCAGCGGCAGCCGCCAGCGGACGGCGCCGTCGTGGCGCACCGAGGTGATGAACCCGCCCTCGTTGACCACCACCACCCCGTCCTGGAGCGGGAACATCCCGGTGCGGGTGGAGGCGTCGGTGGAGACCTCGAACAGCTTCTCCGCTGGCCGGGAACAGCCCAGCGTGGTGGCGAGCAGCAGCGAACAGACGCGGAGGTAGAAGCGCGGGGAGGACATGGGGTGGGCAGGGAGTTTGACCGTAGGATGGAATTCGCGGAAGGAAAGGTCCCATGTCCTCGATTCGTGACGACGATGAGTCTGCGGCAACCGGAATCCCCTCGGGCGAACGGCGGGGTGACGATTCAAACCCCCCGATGCCGGAGGTGACCGAGGCCCTGGTCCGGGCGCTGCCCAAGACCGACCTGCACTGCCACCTGGACGGGTCGATGCGCCTGCAGACCATCCTCCAGCTGGCGGAGGAGCAGAAGGTCAAGCTGCCCGCCGAGGACGAGGAGGGGCTGGCCAAGCTGATCCGGGGCCGGATGTGCAAGAACCTGGAGGAGTACCTGGTGGCCTTCGATGTCACCCTCTCGGTGCTGCAGACCGAAGAGGCGCTGTACCGCGCCGCCTACGAGCTGGCGCTGGACTGCGCCGCGGAGGGGGTGCGCTACCTGGAGGTCCGCTACTCGCCCGCCCTGCACCAGAAGAAGGGCCTGAAGATGACCACCGTGATCGACTCGGTGCTGGAGGGGCTGCGCCACGCCAAGCGCGAGACCGGCATCAAGTGCGGGGTGATCGTCTGTGGCATCCGCCATATCAACCCCCAGACCTCGATGCGGCTGGCCGAGCTGAGCGTGGCCTACAAGAACCGCGGGGTGATCGGCTTCGATCTCGCCGGCGCCGAGGCCAACTTCCCGGCCAAGGAGCACAAGGGCGCCTTCCAGCTGATCCTCAAGAACAACGTGAACTGCACCGCCCACGCCGGGGAGGCCTTCGGCCCGGAGTCCATCTCCCAGGCCATCCACTACCTGGGCGCCCACCGGATCGGCCACGGGGTGCGGCTGCGCGAGGACGGGGACCTGCTCAACTACGTCAACGACCACCGGATCCCGCTGGAGATGTGTCCCTCCTCCAACGTGCAGACCGGGGCGGTGACCGACCTGGCCTCCCACCCGCTGAAGTTCTACTTCGACTACGGCCTGCGGGTGACCATCAACACCGACAACCGGCTGATCACCGACACCACCGTCACCAAGGAGTTGCTGCTGGTGCACAAGCAACTGGGCCTCTCCCTGGAGGACCTGACCACGATCATCGTCTCTGGCTTCAAGAGCGCGTTCCTCCCGTTCCGGGAGAAGGCGGATCTGCTGGCGGCGGTGAACGAGGAGATCGCCCAGGTGCTGGCCAACCACCACGCCTCTCCCGCCCCCGCCGTCGGCCAGACCGCCGCGGCCAAGGCGGCCCGGAAGACCAGCCGGATCAACGCCGGCTGAGGCAGGGCTCCGGGCGGGTGTCGCAGCGCCGGCCCCGCCCCCCGCGAGGAGGGCGGGGTGGGTCAGACCACCTTCATCCCCTTGGGGATCACCACCACCCCTTCGGCGGTGACGTGGAACCGGCGGCGGTCCTCCACCGGATCATGCCCGATGGTCATCCCGGCCGGGATCTCCACGTTCTTGTCGATGATCGCCTTCTTGATCTTGCAGCGCCGGCCGATGTTCACGTTCTCGAACAGGATGCAGTCGGTGACCTCCGCGAAGGAGTTCACCCGCACCTTGGGGGAGAGGATTGACCGGTGGACGTGCCCACCGGAGATGATGCACCCCTCGGAGATCAGGGAGTCAGTGGCGTAGCCCACCCGCTTGTTCACCTGATCGGCGAACACGAACTTCGCCGGCGGGAAGTTGTCGTTGTGGGTGTAGATGGGCCACCTGTCGTTGTAGAGGTTGAAGATCGGGTCCACCGCCACCAGATCCATGTTGGACTGGTAGTAGACGTCGATGCTTCCCACGTCCCGCCAGAAGCCCTTCTCCTTCTCCTCTGTCCCCGGCACCACGTTGGTGGCGAAGTCGTAAACGAAGACCGGCGCGGTCTTGTACATTTCGCTGATCACCGACTTGCCGAAGTCGTGCGCCGAGTTTTCGTTGGCCGCGTCCTTCACCACCTGCTTGACCAACGCGTCGGTGTTGAACAGGTAGTTGCCCATCGAGGCCAGGCACATCTTGTCGTTGCCGGGCATCGGCGGCGGGTTCTTGGGCTTCTCCAGGAAGTTGAGCATCTCCCCGTTGGGCCCCACGTCGATGATCCCGAACTCCCGGCCCTGCTCGATCGGCACCGGGATCGCCGCCACCGTGCAGTGCGCCTTGTTCCGGATGTGGAAGTCCATCATCTGCCGGGTGTCCATCCGGTACACATGGTCCGCGCCGAAGACGAAGGTGTAGTCCGGTTCCTCGTCGGTGATGATGTTCAGGTTCTGGTAGATGGCGTCGACCGAACCCTTGTACCAATCCAGCCCGGTCCGCATCTGCGCCGGCACCGGATCCACGTAGTGCCCCAAGAACGGGGTCATCCGCCACGCCCGGGCGATGTGGTTGTTGAGCGAGTCGGACTTGTACTGCGTGAGCACCTTCATCTTGAAGGTGCCGGAGTTGGCGAAGTTGGAGAGGCAGAAGTCGATGATGCGGTAGCGCCCTCCAAACGGCACCGCGGGCTTGGCGCGCTCCCGGGTGAGGGGCTCGAGTCGGGTGCCGGCGCCACCGGCAAGGATCATCGCGAGCGTCTTGGGCATGGGCTGTGATCTAGACTTGGCGCACCCGCTGGCAGCAAGGGGATTGAGGTAGGGTCATCACCGAATGTCAGCTGAGGCAATCTCCCGGCGGTCCTTGATCAAGCGCGGTCTGGTCGGCGGCGCACTGCTGTCCCTGGGCGGAGGCGGGCTGCTGGCCCTTCGCGGCGGCCGGCGGATCCCGCTCCCCCCCGAAGGTCTGCAAACCTTCGATCTGGTGGAATACTCGGTGTTCGACGCCTTCGCCCGCAGGGTGGTCCAGCCCACCGCCGGTCCCCCGGTGGACCGGATCGCGTTGAACGCCGACCGGGTGCTGACCCGCGCCAGCCGCGAGGTCCAGGGCGAGGTGAAGCAGCTGCTGCGGCTGTTCGAGAACGCCCTGGCCGGATTCCTGTTCGCCGGTCACCTGCGCCCCTTCACCGCGCTGGAGCCCGCCGAGCAGGACGCGGTGATCCGGGACTGGGCCCACAGCGCGCTGTCGCTGCGACGCACCGGCTACCAGGCGCTGCGCACGGTGGCGCTGGCCTCCTACTACGGCGCCAACGAGGCCTGGCCGGCCACGAACTATCCCGGTCCGCCCCAGGGCTTCTGGAACAAGGACGCGCCGGTGTACCGGGGCGGTGGCGACCGACGGGAAGGGCTGGGGGTGTTCGTGGAGGAGCAGCCGGAGGTGGAGGGTGGCTAACGCCGGGACCATCCGCAGCGCGGCGTCACTGCCGCCGGACATCACCCTGGAATACGACGTCTGCGTGGTGGGCTCCGGCTCGGGCGGCGGGGTGCTCGCCCATGAGCTGGCCGCGCGCGGGCTGCGGGTGCTGCTGCTGGAGGAGGGCGGCCACCACACCCGCCGGGAGTTCGATCTCACCGAGGGCACCGCCTACCCGATGCTGTACCAGGAGCTGGGGAACCGGGCCACCGACGACCTGTCGATCAGCATCCTCCAGGGGCGCAGCGTGGGGGGCGGGACCACCGTCAACTGGTGTTCTTCCTTCCGCACCCCGCAGCGGATCCTGGATCGCTGGCGGGACGAGTACGGGGTGCAGGGGCTGACCACCGAGGTGCTGACCCCGCATTGGGAGGCGCTGGAGAAGCGGCTGCACATCGCCCCGTGGCCGGTGGAGCGCGCCAACCGCAACAACCGGCTGCTGTGGGACGGGCTGGGGAAGCTGGGCTACCAGCGCGGCAGCATCCCCCGCAACGTGAACAACTGCGTCAACCTCGGCTACTGCGGCCTGGGCTGTCCGATCGACGCCAAGCAGTCGATGCTGGTCACCTACATCCCGGACGGGGTGGAGCAGGGGCTGGACGTGCTGGCCAACGCCTCGGTGCGCCAGGTGGAGTACGACGGGGCCCGCGCGACAGCGCTAAAGGTGGAGATCTTCGACCCGGAGAAGGACAACCCCACCGGGCGGTACTTCACCGTCAAGGCCAAGGTCTTCGCGCTGTGCTGCGGGGCGATCAACTCCCCGGCGTTGATGCTGCGCTCCGGGCTGGATGGCGGAGGGTTGGTGGGCAAGCGCACCTTCCTGCACCCGGTGATCCTCAGCGTGGCCCTGTTCGACGAGCCGGTGAACGCCTTCTACGGGGCGCCGCAGTCGGTCTACTCGCACCACTTCAACGACCGGGGGGCGGGGAAGATTGGCTTCTTCCTGGAGGTCCCGCCGGTGCACCCGATGCTGGCCGCCACCACCCTCTCCGGCTTCGGCCAGGCCCATGGGAAGCTGATGGCCAGCCTCCCCAACGTCCAGGCCTGCCTGGCGATCACAATCGACGGGCTATTGGAGAAGGACGAACCCTGCGGCACGGTGGGGCTGCGCAGCGGCCACCAGCGGCTGGCCTTCAACTACGAGCTGACGGAGGCCAACTGGGAGGCCTTCCGCTTCGCCCAGCGGGAGATGGCCAGGCTGCAGTTCGCCGCCGGGGCCCGGCAGGTGATGACCCTGCACACCCAGCCTCTGGTGATGAACTCGGAGCAGGACCTGGGGCTGATCGACCAGGCCCCCTGGGAGAAGCTGCGGGTCAAGGTCGTCACCGCCCACCAGATGGGCGGCAACCCGATGGGCAGCGACCCGGCCCGATCGGTGGTGGACTCGCAGCTGCGTTACCGGGGACTGGACAACCTGTTCGTGGTGGACGGCTCGGTGCTGCCCACCGCGCTGGGGGTCAACCCCCAGCAGACCATCTTCGGCCTGGCCCGCTGGGGCGCGCAGCACGTGGCCGCGGCGGTCTGACCGGGGGACCTACTCTCCGGTGGCGGGCTGCTCGGAGGTGGCCGGCTGGGGAGTGGGCTCCTTCGGAGCGGAGGCGGCGTCCAGCGCGGGCGGACGACGGATCTCCGAGTCCGGGAACCGCTTGGCGGCGCTGACGAAGCCCGCCGGGGTCTGGCCCCCGCGCTTCTTGGGGTTGTAGCCCTCCGCCGCCACGTGGGTGGGGGCCCCGTTGGGCTCGGCCACCACCTTGTTGCCGTCGCAGAACAGCCACTGGGTCCGGCCGGTCTCGTCCTGCCAGGCATAGTAGATGTCGGCGATGGGGCGGGGCTTGGCCGGGCACCAGGTCTGGTGTTCCACCGGCTGGGCGGCCAGCTCCTTGGCCTTCCACTCCGCAATCCGCTGGCGGTGCTTGAGGTCGGCCAACAGCTTGGGAGCGCTGGCCAGCCGGTTGCGGGCCAGCGGGGCCAGCTGCTGCCCGCGGCTGACCAGCGTGGCCAGGTCCACCTTCCCGACCTCGGGACAGGCGGCCAGCTCGGCCAGCACCCGCTCGTGGCTATCCAGGGCGGGGGAGAGTGACTGGCTGCCCGCCTCCAGCAGCCCAAGCTGCGGGTCCGACCACATCGCGTCCGCGTTGGCAGAGGTCTGGTCCAGCCACTGCTCCAGCAGCGTGTTCATCGCCGCCGTCTCCTCGGCCACCAGCGCCCGGTCCACCCGGCACACACTCTTGCCGGTGCCGGCGTAGTCACGGGTGGGAGCGCTCAGGCCTCCCAGGCTGTACTCGCGAACCTCCGGCGGCTTGATCGGAGCACGCGCACATCCGGTCACAACCGCCGCAAGGAGGAAGAAAGGTCCTACCACACTCGATTGGCGCATCCGGGCCAGACTAGCTCGCCTGCCTGCACTCTGGAACCCAAGCGTGATATTTCTGACCCGCGATGTCGGATGAAACGCGCGTCACCAAGATCTCCAAGCTCCATGAACGGGTCCCGGCGGGCAGCGAGAGCTGTCTGGTCTCCATTCACGGGCCCGGCCTGGGCAAGAAGTACATCCTCGATGAGGAGGAGTTCACGATTGGCCGCGATGTGAAGAACAACATCGTCGTCGACCTGGACAACGTCTCGCGGCGGCACGCCAAGATCGTCAGCCGCGGGGGGAAGTCCTTCGTCAGCGATCTGGGCTCCACCAACGGGACCTACCTCAACGACGCCGAGGTGCTGGAAGAGACCCCGCTGCGGACCGGAGATCTGGTCAAGGTGGGCGGGTCGATCTTCAAGTTCCTCTCCGGCGACAACATCGAGAGCAAGTACTACGAGGAGATCTACCTCCTCACCATCGTGGACGGCCTCACCCAGGTCCACAACAAGCGCTACTTCCTGGAGTTCATCGAGCGCGAGATGGGCCGGTGCCACCGCTACAACCGGTCGCTCTCGCTGGTGATGTTCGACATCGATCACTTCAAGAAGATCAACGACAACAACGGCCACCTGGCCGGGGACTACGTGCTGCGCGAGCTGGCGGGGGTGATCCGTCCCCGCATCCGCCGCGAGGAGTGCATGGCCCGCTACGGCGGCGAGGAGTTCGCGGTGGTGATGCCGGAGGCCGGTTCGGAGAACGCCCGCCGCTTCGCCGAGAAGATCCGCAAGATGATCGAGGACCACCCCTTCCAGTTCGAGGGCAAGGAGATCCAGGTCACCATCTCCCTGGGCGTGGCGGACATGACCGGGGACATGACCGAGCCGCTGCAGTTCATCAAGGTCGCCGACGCCAACCTGTACAAGGCGAAGAAGGAAGGCCGGAACATGGTGGTCGGTTAGGCCGCCGCCCGACGGCAGCGCCTGAACGGGGCCGGCGGGGGATCGCCGGCCTTCTCATTTGAAGCCGGTGCAGTCGGCCCTCGCCCGGATGGTCGGTGACCGGGCTGGCGGTCTGGACACCCGGGGTGCCGCAGCACAGGCGGTGGAGGGACCCCCCAACCGCCTGCCATCCAAGGCGTTCTGCTCCCTGCTGCGCGTCCGCTTGAAAAGATCCAGATTGCACATATGGATCGCAGCCTCGAGCAGCTCCGACAGATCGCCCTGTTCGCCGACGCGCTTCCAGTGGCGATCTGGGTGGGCAGCGCCCCCTCCGGGGAGGCGGTGTACGTCAACCGCAAGTTCGAGGAGATCCTGGGGATCACCCCCCCGGTCGACGCCACCCGGGGGAACTATGTGGGCCCCTACGGGGTGCACCTGGCCAACGGCGACCCCTATCCGGAAGGCGAGATGCCCTTCGAGCGGGTGATGCGCGCCCAGGGGCCGGTGGTGATCGAGGACCTGGTGATCCACCGCCACGACGGGCAGCGCACCTTCCTGCGGGTCTTCGCCAGCCCGATCCTGGATGACCAGGGGCAGGTCCGGTACGTGGTGGAGGCCTTCACCGACAAGACCCGCGAGGTGGAGGCGGAGGGAAAGCGCCAGGAGAAGGAGCGGCAGCTGGAGATCGCCCAGAAGCTGGACTCCATCGGACAGCTGGCCGGCGGGGTTGCCCACGACTTCAACAACCTGCTGGCGGTGGTGAAGCTGGTGGCCTCGCAGCTGCGGCAGAACGAGCAGGACCCGGTGCGCCTGGAGCTGACCCGGCATCTGGAGGAGGTGGCGGACAGCGCCTCCAACCTGACCCGGTCCCTGCTGGGCGCGGCCCGGCGGGGCAAGAACCTCTCCCAGACGGTGAGCGTCAACTCCATCGCCGCCCAGGCGGTGTCGCTGGCCCGCCGGACCTTTGGCGCCCGGCTGCGGGTGGAGCTGTCGCTGCAGGCGCTGCCGGGGACCATCGAGGGGGACGCGGGCCAGCTGGAGCAGGTGCTGATGAACCTTTTGATCAACGCCCGGGACGCGATCCCCGCTCAGGGGCGGATCGAGGTGCGGACCTTCAACCGCACCCTCGGGCCCCAGGAGCACCCGGTGCTCAAGCCGGGCAAGTACCTGGTGCTGGAGGTGGCGGACAACGGGGGAGGGATCGATCCGGCGGTGCGCCAGCGGCTGTTCGAACCCTACGTGACCACCAAGACCAGCGGTCCGGTGAAGGGGACCGGGCTGGGGTTGGCCACCGTCTACGGCATCGCCCAGAGCCATGGCGGCCTGGCCGACGTGGCCTCCACCGGCCCCGAGGGGACCACCATGCGGGTCCACCTGCCGGCCTCGGAGGCGGTGGTGGCCGACGACCCGCCGTCCCGGCCCCGGGCGCTGATCCGCGGCTCGGGGACCTTGCTGCTGGTGGACGACGAACCGCTGCTGCTGCGCACCACCGCGGTGGCCCTGCGCTCTTTGGGCTACGAGGTGCTCACCGTCACCTCCGGAGAGCGGGCCCTGGAGCTGGTGCGCGAGCGCGGAGCTTCTCTGGTCGGCATCCTGCTGGACCTGGCCATGCCCGGGATGTCCGGGCGGGAGACCTACCTGGCCCTGCGGGACCTGGCCCCCAACCTCCCGGTGGTCCTGATGACCGGCTCGGCGCTGAACGAGGAGGTGCAGCTGCTGCTGGACGCCGGGGTGCGGGGCTTCCTTCCCAAGCCCTTCGACGCCGCCGAACTCTCCCGCGCGCTGGCGGAGGTGGTCCGCGCTGCCGGCTAGGGCCCGCGTCCCAGCAGCCGCTTGAGCCGGGGCGCCAGCTTGAACTTGGCCGAGCACAGCGCCCGCCCGGTGCGGGTGCGGGGGAAGACGTACAGCCAGTGGTGGGGCCGGGTCTGGTCCGTCCAGGCCTCCTTCCAGGGGGCGTCGTCCCCCAGCAGATCAAACTCCTGCAACCCGGAGCCGATGCCCTCCTGCAGCTCGTCCTCGGTCAGCAGCTGGCCGGGGCTGAAGCGGGCGAACTGCTCGTCGTAGCCGAACTTCAAGGACAGGAACCGGCCCTGGTAGGTGAAGGCCAGATCGGCGGCGATCGCCCGCCCGTCCAGCCGCAGGAAGTACAAGGTCAGGTAGCCCGCCCGGGCCGCGGCGTGGGCCACCTCGCGGTAGAAGCTGCGGGTCTGCTCGTCCTGGAGGATGGCGGTGCCCTCCCGCCCCTTCCAGCCGCTGGCCTCCACCGTGAACAGCTCGTCCAGCCTGGCCTCCAGCTCGGGGCCGTGGGTGAACAGTTCCAGGCTGACCGCGCCGCTCTCCAGCAACCGGCGGCGGCGCCGCCGCAGCCCGGAGGTCAGGTTCTTGCTCAACCGGCCGCGCAGCTCCTCCACCGTGGTGGGCAGCTGCAGATAGCGCGAGAGGTGCGAGGTCCAGGTCCCGACGGGGAAGTGGGCGGCCTCGGCGGCCTGCAGCAGGTTCCAGGCCGCCGCGCCCTGGGGCACGTGCATCAGCCGCAGCACCTGCCACCCGGGATCCCGGGAGAGGTGGTCGATGAAGGCGGTGGCCGCCGCCCCCGGGTGCCTGGCCACCAGATCGAAGCGGCTGGAGTGGACGTTGGCCGCGGAGTGCAGCGCGCGTACCCCGAACTCCGGACAGCGGGTCTCCACCAGCGGGAGCACCGCGGACAGGGCGCCATCCTCCTCCCGGGCCACCAGCACCCGCAGCGGGCTCTGGGCGGCGAAGTTGCGCAGCCAGGCCCCGATGAACTCCGGGCGGACGAACACCTCGTGCTCCAGGCCGGTGAGCAGGTGCTCCCACTCGGTGGAGAGGGCCTCGAAGGCCGCCTGGTCGCGCACCTCGGAGACCCGGAGTGAGGAGGGGCTCAGCTGCAGGAACTGGTCCCGGTCCACCGGGTCCCGCAGCTGGTTGAGGCCCTGCGGCGCCTCGGACTTCAGCCGGGAGGCGGGTTCGGCCGCGCTTCGCAGCGCCAGGGACTGATCGATAGGGGGCAACGGCTTCTCCCAGAGGCAGGCGCACCGGGAGAATCCCGGGGCCGCGCAGCACTGAGGTGGCGACTCCCTCCGGGATGCGGGATTGTCCTCCCGGACCAGCGGTTGTTCGCGCAGCCGACGCCGCCCCCGTTCAGCGGGGCGGGGCTCAGTGCTCCGGCCGACCTTGCTTCACCCGCTGGTCGTGCCGCGGGGCCTGGGCCCGATTTCAGGTCCCCTTGCGCAGCTCCTCCAGGCGGCCGCGGGTCCCAGGTAGGCTGCCGGGCGCCATCCGGCCCAGGATGTACTGCACTGTGTCGAAGAGGGTCTCCTGCGGATCGCGGGCGGTAAAGCCCAGCTCCCGCTCGGCCTTGGAGGCGTCCAGCCAGAAGAAGTGTTCGCTGATCTCCACGGTGCGGGAGTCGATCCCCGGCTCCACCCCGCGGAATTTGGCCAGCTTCTCCAGCAGGCGGGCCCCCAGGATGTTGCCCTGCTTGGGCAGCCGCAAGGGCGGCATCGCCACGCCGCTGATCCGGGCCAGCCGCTCCAGGAACTCGCGCAGGGTCATGTTCACCCCCATCAGGTGCCGGCCGTAGAGGTCCCCCCGGGTCAGCGCCTGGACGAAGGCGTCCGCCGCGTCGCGCACATCCACGAAGGAGATGCCCCCGTTGGGCACCCCGGGCAGATCCCCGTTGAGGAACTTCACCACCGTGAAAGACGAGGAGAGTCGCTCGTCGCCCGGGCCCAGCAGCAGGGAGGGGTTGCACACCACCAGCGGGATCGCGTGCTGCTTGCAGAACTCCAGCGCCAGCTTCTCCTCGTAGATCTTGGAGAGGTAGTAGGGCCACTGGCCGACCACGGTGATCGGATAGTCGTCGGCCTCGGTGCCCACCCGCTCCTCTTTGGAGACGGCCACCGCCCCGGAGGTGGAGGCCAGCACCACCCGCTTCACCTTGGCCTCCCGCGCGGCCTTGAGCACCTCCCGGGTGGCGTCGCAGTGCAGCCGGTACATCTGCCGCCCGCCGTCCTGGGGATCGAAGTCCACCAGCCCGGCCAGGTGGTACAGCGCCTCCACTCCCTCCATGGCGCGCTGGACAGCCTCGGGGTGGAGCAGGTCGCCTAGGACATGTTCAGCGCCCTTGAGCTCGGCCTGGGTGGGCACGGCGCGGGAGATCATCCGCACCTGGTGCCCGGCCTTGAGCAGCCGGGGGACCAGGGCGGCGCCCAGAAAGCCGGTGGCGCCAGTGACGAGGATCTTCACAGGTCCTTCCCTTCGCTGCTCTTACGGGTTCGGGTGGACGGCTCCACCGGCGGGGGCGGCTGGCCGCCCGGGCTGAGGGAGAACGTCTGGTGGTCGCGCAGCGCCTTGATCGCGTGCTCCGCCAACCGGGTGGCGTAGCGGTAGCTGTCCGAGCGGGACATCCCCTGGGTCTGCGCCCGAAGCTGGTCGTACTCCAGCGCGGGGCCGATCCGCACCGCCAGCTCCTTCTGCTTGGGGAACACCGACCCCTTGGGGAGCGCGTCGTAGGTCCCCTCCAGGTACATCGGCAGCACGTCCACCTTGTGGGTGAGGGCCAAAAAGCCCAGCGTCGGGTAGAACTCGCCCAGCTCGCCGGTCAGCGAACGGGTCCCCTCGGGGAAGATCAGCAGGTTGAAGCCCTGGCGCAGCGCCTCTCCCGCCATCCGCAGCGACTCGCGCAGGGACCCTTCGCGGTCCATGGGGATCAGGTTGGTGAAGTTCTCGAAGTACGCCCGCTTGAGCGGGGTATCGAAGAAGTAGTCGCGCGCGGCCAGGGTGGTCAGCTTCTCGCCCTGTTCGCCCAGGGTGGTCTTCACCAGCCCCATGTCCAGGTGGCTGGAGTGGTTGGCGATCACCAGGAAGTTCCGGTTGGCGGGGACAAAGGTCCGCCCGGTCACCTTCACCTCGAACATCCCGCCGAACAGCACCCGCTGGCCAAAGGAGATCAGCTGCCGGCCCAGGTGGGAGACTGCCTCCGGGACGGGGATCTCCTCCTCCTTCTTGCCGGCGGACTCACCCTCCTCGCGCAGCTCGCGGATCTTGGCCTCGGTGACCGCGCGGCGGCCAGAGGCGGAGATCAGCTTGCGCAGGTCCTCCACCGTCTGCACCGCGGTCAGATCGCTGGTGGCCGGCAGCGGCACCCCCGCCTGCTCCAGGGCCACCGACAGCTCGTTGAGCATCAGCGAGTCGAAGCCCAGATCGGAGACCAGGTTCGCCTCCGGGCGGACCTCGGACACCGGGCGCTGCACCACGTCCGCCACCAGGGGATAGAGCCAGTCTGCCACCCCGCCGGTCGCCGCGTGGGCCTTCTCCCGCAGCTTCTCCCCCGACTGCGCCACCCGCTCCAGGCGCCTCAGCTCGTCCACCACCACCTTGCGCTTCACCTTGCGGGTGGAGGTCTTGGGGAGCTCCGCGTCCCAGAACCGCAGCACCTTCACCCGGCGGTAGAAGGGCATCTCCAGCGAGGTCTGGCGGAAGTGGTCCTCCAGCTCGCGGCGCACCTCGTCCCGGGGGCGGTCCTTGTAGTCAGGCACGCACAGGCAGGCCACCTTCTCCCCGCCGGCCTCGTCCGGCAGGCCGACGATCGACAGCTCCTTGACGTGATCGTGGCGGGCGTACAGCTCCTCCAGCTCGTCCGGGTACACGTTCTTCCCGTTGGCGTCGATGATCACGTCCTTCTGCCGGCCCACCAGGTACAGCCGTCCGTCCGCGTCGATGCGGCCCAGGTCGCCGGTGTGCAAAAAGCCGTCCTTGATCACCGCCTCGGTGGCCGCGCGGTCGCCGAAGTAGCCGGCCATCACGTTGGGGCCCTTGGCGATCACCTCGCCGATCCCGTTGTTGTCCGGGTTGGCGATCTTCAGCTCAATCCCCGGCAGCGCCTTGCCCACGCTGCCCGGCAGCCGCTTGTTGCCGGCCTCCTGCACCGAGAGCACCGGCGCGGCCTCGGTCAGCCCGTAGCCTTCTGCGATGTTGAAGCCAAAGGCGTGGAAGGCCTTATGGACGTCGTCCGGGAGCGCCGAGCCGCCGCTGACCAGAAAGCGCATGTTCCCGCCGAACTTGCGGTGGATGGGCCAGAACAGCAGCTTGCCCAGGTTGACCCCGCTGCGGTTGCGCAGCTCCGCGTTGGTGCTCATCAGGGCCGCGATGGCCTGCTCCACCACCGGCGGCCGCTCGGCCAGCTCCTGGGTGATCTTGCGGTGCAGCAGCTGCCACAGCGCTGGCACGCCGATCATCGCGGTGATCCGCCCGGTCTCGAAGACCTCGCCCAGCCGGTCGGCGGTGAGATCGTCGATGTAGGTGATCTCCGCGCCCTGCTGGAACGGGGTGAGGAACCCGGCGGCGAACTCGAAGGTGTGGTGCAGCGGCAGCACCGAGAGCAGCCCGTCTCCCACCCCCAGGTCGAAGGCGCCGGCCAGCTTGGCGATCAGCGACGCGAAGTTGCGGTGGGTGAGCATCACCCCCTTGGGCTGCCCGGTGGTCCCGGAGGTGAAGATCAGCGAGGCCACCTCATCCGCCGACGCCATCTTCCGCACCGGCCCGACCCGATCCGGGAAGGACTCGTCGCCGGCCATCGCCTGCGCCAACGAATCGATCCGGCAGGCCAGCTTCTCGGTCTCCAGCAGCTGGGCCAGCCCCGGGTGCTCGGCGGCGGCCTGCTCGCTGACCAGACAGATCTTGGCCTCGCTGCGCCGGGCGATGTTCAGCACCTCCGCCTCGCTCAGCGCCGGATCCACCGGGACCACGGTGGCGCCCGCGCGCAAGATGCCGAAGTAGCTGATCCCCCACTCCGGGCGGTTCTCGGAGAGCAGGATCACCCGCTCGCCCTGCTTGACCCCGGCCTTGAACAGGTAGGACGCCACCCGCGCCGCGTAGCGATCCACCTGGCCGTAGGTGAAGCGCTCCTCCCGCTCCCCCTCCCACATCCGGAAGGCCACCCGGTGGCGGTAGTTCTCCACCGAGGCCTCGAACAGCTCCAGCAGATCGCGGTGGGCGTGGATCACCGTGCGCCGCTGGGTCTCCTCCTCCAGGCCGGGGAACACCCACTTCTCCAGGCCGGGGAGGTGGACCTTGAGGAAGTACTCCCGCCAGTCCAGCTTGTCCGGATCCCAGGGGATCTTGGCCCGATCCTCAGGCGCCATGTTCTCGTACAGGGACCGGGTGTTGTCGCAGCGGTAGACGAACCGGTTCTCCCAGATGAAGGGCAAGAACAGGTCGATCAGCATCGTCAGGGAGGTGGCCTGCTCCTCCACCTCGGTCAGCTTGTCCTGGGCCTTCTCCAGGAACGCGGAGAGGGAAGGCGCGCCCCAGGTGGGCTTGACCTCGTCGATGACCTCTTTCAGCTTCTTCGCCCCCCGCAGGAAGAACGGGGCGGAGGTGGACTGGAAGAGGTTGTTGCTGACCGCCACCGGTTCGATGCGCGACTTCACCTCATTCCACAGCTTGGAGCCGCTGGTCTTGTTGCGGAAGAACTTGCGGCGGTACAGCCCCACCAGCTCCACCGAGCGGGCGGCGATGAAGGGCATCGAGTCGCCGGTGGCCTGCTGGTAGACGCGGCGCTCGCTGACCACCAGCTGGCGGGCGGTGATCGCGATCAGCGAACCGGCCACCATGTCCACCGGGATGATGTCCAGGATGGACTTGAACCCGGCGGGGATCTGCCGCTGCCCCTTGAGGCCGGCGAAGGCCAGCGGAGCAGAGGTGGTGAAGCCCTCGTTCCAGCCGGGGAAGGGGAAGCGCAGCGCGCTCTCCACCACCGAGGGCCGGACGATCGCGTAGCGCAGGCCCGGGGTCTTGGCCATCACCTGCTCGCCCAGGGACTTGGTGTACGTATAGGTGTTGGGCCAGCCCCAGTGGCGGGCGCGCTCCATCCCCGCCTCCACCAGCTGGGTGGTCAGCCACAGCTTGCGCTCGCGGCCCACCGCCAGCCGTAGGGTCTTCTCGTCCTTGGGGTCCCGCCCCTCGGAGGTCAGCCGGTCCAGGGCGCGCTTGCGGAAGGTGGAGGTCAGCGCCTTGTCGTCCGCCTGCTCCCGCAGCCGGGCCACGATCTTCTTGGCGTCCTCCAGCTCCTGCTCCAGGGAGAAGTCGCGCGGGTCCAGCTCATCCTTGCGGGGGAAGTAGCCGACCACCTCCTCGTCCTCGAAGATCAGCCCGCTCTTGGAGCCGGCCACGAACGCGGTGGACATGTGCACCAGCGGCACGTCCCACTCCAGGCAGGTGGCCACCGTGTTCTGCACCCCGTAGGTGTTGACGTTGAGGCCCACCTCCAGGGAAGGGTTGAAGGACACCAACCCGGCGCAGTTGACCACCACGTCCACCTTGCCCTTCAGCGCCTTGACCTGTTCGTCGGTCAGGCCCATCCAGGGGTCGGTGATGTCCCCGTCCAGGACCACGAACTTCTGGTGGTAGTAGGCGGTGGCCCCCGCTTCGCCCAGGCGGTCCCGGATCGGCTGGAAGGGTTCGCTGGTGACGACCTTGTCGTGGAAGCGGCGCTCGGCGGAGATCGCCGAGCCCTTCCGCACCAGCACGTAGATCTTGTCCAGCACGTCGCCATACCGGTGCAGCAGCATGGACAGCGAGACCTTGCCGACAAACCCGGTGGCACCCGAAAAAAGGATGCGCTTCCCGGTCAGGATCTGGGTGACGTTGAACTCGGCCATCGAGGCGCCCCTTTAGCCCACGGGCGCCGGGTAGGGAAACGCGGATCAGACCGTCTGGGCGGCGAGAATCCCGTACAGCGCCCGGGCCTGGTCCTGGATCTCCGGGTCCCCCGTCTCCAGGGCCTGTCCGGCGAACACCCGGGCCCGGGACGGCGAGCTCTTCGCCTGGGCCATGGCGGCCTGGAGGTTCACCCGCGGGTGCCCCGGATGCGCGGCCAGCGCCGGCTCCAGGACCTGCCAGGCGGCCTCGTCCTGCTCGGTGGCCAACAGGAACATCGCCAGATCGCAGGCCGGTTCGGGCTCGCTGGGGGCCAGCCGGTGGGCCTGGGTCAACAGCTGCTGGGCACGGGGCTGATCCCCCTCCATGTCCACCGCCCGGGCCAAGGCGTGGACCACCTGCCAGGAGGCGGGGTCCTTCTGGGCCAAATCCTCGAGGATCGGGATGGCCTTTGAGGCCACCCCGGCAGTCAACAGCGACACCGCCTCCTCGAACTCGCTCTGGTTCGTCATCCAAACCGGCCTTTCGACGCAACTGTTGCATACATCCGACGACAATGCAGGGAGTCTACCTTTTCGAGGATCCCATGAACGTCCGCAACGACGGTCTCTCCAGCCTCCGAGTCGTGACGCAGCAGGACAAGGCGTCCACCCCCGTCCCCGTGAACGCCGTGCGTGGCGGCGCGGTCGCGACGGACACCTTCGTGGGCGGGGTGGCCAAGCCCCAGGCGGTGGCGGCGGCTCCGGCCGGCGACCACGGCAAGCTGATGAACGAGTACCTGACCGGCGCGCGTCCCCCGCCGCCGGACTTCCAGCAGGTGATGGGCTACACCCCGTACCTGATCCAGACCCCCGGCGGTCCGCGGATGCAGGACCCGGAGGGCGCCGCCTCCTCTCCCGGCGGAATTGGCCCGGTGGAGGACTTCGACAAGATGGCGAAGACCCACGACTACGGGTACGACCTGCTCCGGTACTTCGACCGCAAGGGCACCCCCCTCAAGCCGGAAGCGCGCAAGGCGGCAGACAAGCTGTTCCGCGACGACCTCTTCACCCACGCGAACGGCAAGGAGGGGTTTGGCGACCGCTGGAAGTCCCGCTCCTGGGCGCAGATCTTCGCCACCGCGGTGGAGCTGAACTCCCGCGTGCAGGGCTACGGCCCTCCGTAGTCGCAGCCGAAGTCGGGTGATGTGCCGCTGCCGCGCCGATCCGAAGGGTCCGCGCGGCAGTCGCTTTTGCGGGCCCCGGCTACTCCTCGCCGCTGGTCTCCCCATACCGCTTGAGCTTGTCGTACAGCGTCCGCAGCCCGATCCCCAGCCGCTCGGCGGCGCGCTTGCGGTTGCCGCCCTCGGAGGCGATGGCCTGGGTGATCGCCATCCGCTCCAGCTCCTCCAAGGTGACCTCGGGGACGCGCCCCGGGGCGGCGGCGGGGGAGGGCGCGGCGCCCGGCAGCTGCAAGGGCACGCTGTCAATCAGCGGGGAGTCGGAGAGGATCGCCGCCCGCTCCAGGACGTTGCGCAGCTCGCGCACGTTGCCCGGCCAGCGGTGGGCCTGCAGCGCGGCCAGGGCCGGCGGACCCAGCTTCAGCCCCCGGCGGCCCAGCTCCTCGCCGATCCGCTCCAGCAGCTGGGAGGCCAGGGGCGGCAGATCCTCGGGCCGGTCGCGCAGCGGCGGCAGCTGGATCGGGAACACCGCCAGCCGGTGGTAGAGGTCCTCGCGGAACTCGCCCCGGGACATCATCGGGCCCAGATCGCGGTTGGTGGCCGCCACCCAGCGCACGTCCGCCTCCAGGGTCCGGGTGCCGCCCACCCGCTCGAACCTCCGCTCCTGCAGCACCCGTAACAGCTTGGTCTGCATCGCCGGGCGCAGCTCGCCGATCTCGTCCAGGAAGAAGGTGCCGCCTTGCGCCAGCTCGATCCGGCCGCGGCGCTGGACGTTGGCCCCGGTGAAGGCCCCCTTCTCGTGGCCGAACAGCTCGCTCTCCAGCAGGGTCTCGGTGAGCGCCGCGCAGTTGACCGCCACGAACGGGCCGTCGGCGCGCTCGCTCCAGGTGTGCAGCGCCCGGGCGGCCACCTCCTTGCCGGTCCCGCTCTCTCCTAGCAGCAGCACCGTGGCCTGGGTGGCCGCCACCCGGCGCAGCGCCGCCACCACCGGGAGCATGCTGGGCGCGCCCCAGGTCAGCGTCTCCCCCTTGCCCTGTCCCCGGGCGGTGGCCTTGAGGTTCAACAGCGCCCGCCGCTCCAGCGCCCGGGAGGCCACCAGCCGCAGCTCGGCGGGGCTGCCCACCGGCTTGGTCAGGTAGTCGTAGGCGCCGGCCCGCATCGCCGCCACCGCGTTCTCGATCGACCCGTGGGCGGTGAGCATGATCACCTCCGCGTCCGGCTGCTCGGCGCGGACCTTCTGCAACAGCGCCATCCCGTCCATCCCGGGCATCTTCAGATCGGTGAGGATCAGATCGAAGGCCTCCTGGTCCAGCAGCCGGGAGGCCGCCAGCCCATCCGCGGCGGTGAGCACGGTGTGCCCGTCGCGGGCCAGGGCCTCGGCCAGGTAGCTGCGGATTCCCTCCTCGTCGTCCACCACCAATAGGCGCGCCATGATCACTGTTCCCTGGAAGGGAGCCGCAGCTCGAACTCGGCGCCGCCGGTTTCCCGGTTGCGCGCGAGGATCTGCCCTCCGTGTTGTTCGACGATCCGCCGGGTGATCGCCAACCCCAGGCCGATGCCCTTGATCTTGTGGGTGACGAAGGGTTCGAAGATCCGCGCCTCCTCGCCGGCGGTGATGCCCGGCCCGGTGTCCCGGATGGAGAAGATCACCTCCCCGCCCTCCCAGCGCAGCTGCGCGGTCACCCGGCCCCCGGGGGGGCTGGCCTGCAGCGCGTTCTGGAGCACGTTCTCTAGCGCCTGCCGCAGCCGCTCTGGATCCAACCGCGCGGTCTGCACGGTGGCGGGCAACTGGAGATCGATCCGCGTCGGATCGGTGGTCTCCACCGCCGCGCGCAGGATCGCCGCCGGGTCCACCGGCGCGCGGCGCAGCGCTCCGCTTTTGACGAACAGCAGCAGGTCGTTCATCAGCCGCTCCAGCCGCACCGCTTCGGAGACCACCCGGTCCGCCCTGGGGTGCAGCCGCTGGTCGCCCTCCACCGTCTCCGCCAGCAACTGGGCGTGGCCCTTGAGTGAGGCCAGCGGGTTTCGCAGCTCGTGCGCCAGCACCGCGGACATGGAGCCCAGCGCCGCCAGCCGGCGTCCGTGCTCCAGCTCCTCGCGCATCTTCTCCCGTTGCCCCAGGGTGCGCGAGAGCGCGAAGGCCAGCCCCATCACCCCCAGGCAGGACAGCGCGGAGACGAAGAACAGATCGCGCGAGCGTCGCTGCAGCTCCAGCGCGGCCAGCGGTTCGAACTCGTAGACGATCCGCGGAGGGGTGCGCGGGCGATCGCCGCGATCCTCTCCCAGCAGGCGCCGGCCGAACGGCGGACGCCGGGCCCGGATCCGGCCCACCAGGCGGGCGCGATCCCCGTTGAGGGTCAGCCCCTCGGACATTCCCTGACCGTGCGCCTCACCGGCCGAGACCAGCTCGGTGTTCGAATCGGAGTACACGGCCACAAAGCGCAGCCCGTCCTGCTCGTGGCTGGCCAGGAAGATCCGCAGGTCCTCCTGGCTGGGCGGGAAGTGGATGCCGCCCAGGTTCTGCCAGCCGGAGAGGACGAACACCTCTCCTAGTCCGCGCGCGGTCAGCTCGGAGGCGTCGCGGACGCTGAGGTGGATGAACCAGGTGGAGGCCAGCAGCACCCCGCTGACGACTGCCCCCACCGCCAGCGGAGCCCACGCCGGGCGGCTCCTCCATGCGCTCATGGCGAACTCCGCACTGCGGATTTGGCACCCGGGGTGCAGAGCCCGCACCGACGCGGGAGGCTCCCCGGGGTGTCCTCCGGACGGTAGACACTGTGCAAAGTGCAAGGTTCCATGGGGGCCGACAGGCAGACCGGGAGCATCGTACGGGCATCTGGTGCAAGCGCGGGGCCCATCTGGGTCTTCTGGGCGGTGGTGCTGGGGACGCTTCCCGCCCAGGGGTTGGGGCAGCAGGGGGCTCGGTCGCGTGACTGGGCCGCCAGGCGCGATGCGCCGCGCTCGCTGATCGAGGCGCTGCGGCACGAGGAGGGGGCGTGAGGAAAGGATGTCCCGCCCAGCGGCCGCTGCCTGCGCGCACTAGACTGTGGCCACCGTGGACGACCCCAAGCCCAATTCGCCGGCCGCTCGGCCGTCGAGCATTGCCCCGGCCAACCGGGTCGTATTCGGTCAGTCCTTTGAGACCCTGTTCCGGGCCTGTGGGGATCCGCCGCGGCCGGAGGTGCTGGCTGCCTTCCGTGAGTCCGGGGTTGATCTGGACCGGCTCCAGGTGGCCTATCCGCTGGCGGCCCACCTCTCCGTCCTGGGGAAGGTGCGACAGCTTCTGTACCCATCCTTGAGCGACGACGAAGCCTTCTTCCTCCTCGGCCGCGCCTTCATCGAGCGGTACGAGACCACCTTGATGGGCCGGGCCCTGTTGCGTCTGCTGCCAGTGCTCGGGACCCGTCGGGTGATCGGCCGGCTGACCCAGTCGTTTCGCTCGGCGACCAACTATGTGGAGGCCGAAGCCGAGGAGCGAGGTCGGGGCCACTTCGAGATCCGCATCCGCCCGGTCCGCAACCCGGGGTTCTACCGGGGCATCCTCAGCGCCGGGCTCGAGGTCGCAGGAGCGAAGAATCTCGAGATCAAGCTCCTCGGGGTGGAGGGCGAGCAGATCTCGCTGGACGTGCGCTGGACCGAGTAGGCCGGTCTGGACGAGAACCCCGCGGACGGGCCGGCTTCCTTCGACGTGCGCTGGACCGAGTCCGCCGGGTGTCAGATGGGGGCGCCAGAGTCCCCTCAATCAGATTCCACGGATGGGGGTGCCGGGAGACCGCGGCGATCCTTCACGGGTTGGATGGCGAGTGGAAAACGGAGCCGATCTGCCTGGCGATTCCTCCGGCGCAGCGGAGGCGACACGCGCAGACGCGGGTGCGCAGGGTTCAGATGTCCGCCGGAGACCTGACCACCGTGGAGGAGCTCCGCTGCACCACGGTGACCAGGACCCTGGTGGAACTGGCCAGCACCACCGAACCCGAGA
>JALYOC010000059.1 GCA_030857095.1 Myxococcota bacterium
CGATGGTCCGAACGGGCAAACCCTGGGATGCCTCCCTGGCTCTGCCCGCCTAACCGACGACTAACCCTGGCAACCGGGATCTGCCCGCGATTGCCCTTGAAAACGGAGACAGTTGCTGTCCCCTTTATCGACGGGCTGCGTCACGGCACTTCGGTCGCACCCACGGTGCAGGGATTGCCGCGAGGCTGACCGCGCTGGTCGGTCTCGGGGCAGTCGGTGCCCAGCGCGCGCGCCGGACTGGTGGGGGAAGGAACCAGGGTCTCGGTGGGTCCCCCGTTCTCGCCCAGGGCGCCCAGGGCGGGGTCGGCGATCAGCGGCGAGGCGGAGCAGAGGGAGTCTCCGGGCCACTGCAGGTTGTTGCTGCCTCCGCCGTGCTCCTCGTTGCACTCCCCTACCCACATCGCGGAGTTCCCCGAGATGAGGGTGTTGTGGAGGGTGAGCCCGGCGCCGAAGATTGCTCCGGCGATCTGATCCTGTGCGGTGGAGCGGTTGTTGGCGAGGGTGACGTTCTTCAACGTCCCCGAGCGCAGGTCGGAGAGCCAGATCCCGCCTCCGTTGCTGCCGAAGGCGGTGTTCTCGGCGATGGTGACGTTGGTCAGGTCCACGTCGGAAGTGTGGAGCCAGATCCCGCCGTTGTAGAAGGCCTGGTTGCGGGAGATGGTGCTGGCGGTGATTCGTAGCACCAGCCCCTGCAGGTACATCCCCCCGGCGTTGCCGGAGCCGGTGGGGGTGACCCGGTTGGCGTCCACCGTGCTGCGCTCCATGGTGAAGGTGCCGTTGTTGTAGTTGGAGACCCGGAACCACCCCCCGCCGATCGCGCCGGCGGTGTTGTCTCGCAAGGAGACCCCGCAAGCGGAGCTGACCTCGTCCGCCCCGTCCTGGTAGATGGCGCCGCCACAGCCACCGTTGCCCGGGTTGCCGCCGGTGCCGGTGGCTGCGTTGCCCACGAAGGTGGAGTTGATCACCGTCAGGTCGCCGTTGAGGCTGCCGATGGCGCCGCCGTTGCTGGCGCTGTTGCCCACAAACGAGCTGCCCGACACCACGATGTCCCCGCCGCCGAAGCCGTAGATCGCTCCGCCCGCCACGTCCTGTCCGGTGGCGGGACCGCGGTTCTCGATGAAGGTGCAGTCGATCACCGTCAGGCTCCCGCCGTCGCGGTAGATCGCCCCGCCTCCCTGCGCGGTGTCCTCGCCCCCGGCGGGGCTGAGGCCGTCCCGGAAGGTCAGCCGCTGCACCGTCAGCCGGGGCGTGGTCTGGTCGTAGCCGGAGTCCAGATAGAGGATCCGGGTGCGCTTGCCGCCGCTGAGCGTGATCCTCCCCTCGCCATCCAGGACCGTGGTCTGGGTGAAGACGATCGGCGAGGCAACCTCGATGGTGATGGGCGCGCTGCCGCAGTTGAAGGTGATCGTCCCTCCTCCACTGGCCGCGGTGGCCAGGGCGGCGGCGGTACAGCTGGCGGCAGTGCCATCCCCCACCACCGAGGTGGGGGTGCCGATGTCCGCCAACGCGGGAGCGGTGCAGATCGCGGTCGGGGTGCAGTCCGAGCCCGCGTCGCAGGGATCGCCCGGGTTCGTCGGGGTACAGCCCAGCAGCACAAGGCCCATCAGGGAGAGGGCGGCGAGGGGACGCATCAGGCTCCGGGGGGAGAGGAGGAACCCTCCCAGGATAGCGCGCCGGCCCCTAGAGTCCGCCTCCATGGGGCCCTACTTCCACAACCAGGGTGTACGCGCGGCCAAGGCGGAGCTGACCCGGGTGTTCGACGCGGTGGGGGATGCGCTGGACGTGTTGGAGCGGCGCCCCAAGAAGCACTGAGAGGAGCTAGCGGACAGGCGGGCGTGTGGCAGTGGTGCGCTGGGCGCGGGACTGATAGTTCGCGCCGTATGAGCCGCATCTACCGAACCCTCCCGGACCAGGGCACCGCCCTCGGAATCGCCTTTAGCGGTGGCCTGGATACCCGCTGCGCCGTCGCCTGGTTGGCCGAGCAGGGCATGAAGGTCCACGCGTACACCGCGGACCTGGCTCAGCCAGACGAGAAGAACCCCGCGGACATCCCGCCGATCGCGCTGGAGCACGGGGCGGTGGCCGCCAAGCTGATCGACTGCCGCGAGCAGCTGGTGCGCGAGGGGATGGTCGCCCTCCAGTGCGGCGCCTTCCACCTCTCGGTCGGTGGCCGCAAGTACTTCAACACCACCCCGCTGGGGCGGGCGGTGACCACCACCGCCATCGTCCAGGCGATGCGCGAGGACGACGTCCACGTCTTCGGCGACGGCAGCACCCACAAGGGCAACGACATCCAGCGCTTCTACCGCTACGGGCTGTTGGTCAACCCGCGGCTGAAGATCTACAAGCCCTGGCTGGACTCGGCCTTCGTCTCCGCGTTCGGTGGACGCAAGGAGATGAGCGAATACCTGAACCGGATCGGCAAGCCCTACCGGATGGGCGTGGAGAAGGCCTACTCCACCGACGCCAACGTGCTGGGCGCCACCCACGAGGCCAAGGACCTGGAACGTCTGGACAAGGGGATCCGGATCGTGGACCCGATCATGGGCGTGGCCTTCTGGAAGAGGGAGGTGGGAATTGATCCGGAGGAGGTCACCATCGGCTTCGAGCAGGGGCTGCCGGCCACGGTGAACGGCAAGCGCTTCCCTTCGCTGTTCGAGCTGTTCCTGGAGTGCAACCGGATCGGCGGCCGTCACGGGCTGGGGATGAGCGACCAGATCGAGAACCGGGTGATCGACGCCAAGAGCCGCGGAATCTACGAGGCGCCGGGGATGGCGCTGTTGCACCTGGTCTACGAGCGGCTGCTCTCGGCGATCCACAACGAGAACACCCTGGACCAGTACTTCACCCTCGGGCGCCGCCTGGGCCGGCTGTTGTACGAGGGCAAGTGGTTCGACCCCGAGGCGCTGCTGCTGCGCGAGGGCTTGACCCGCTGGCTGGCGCCCTCGGTCACCGGCGCGGTCACCGTGGAGCTGCGCCGGGGAGACGACTACACCCTGGTGAACACCGACGCCGAGCACATGGGCTATGGCCCGGACAAGCTGTCGATGGAGAAAGTGGCCGAGCCGGCGTTCACCCCCGAGGACCGGATCGGCGCGCTGGAGCTGCAGAACCTCTCGGTGGCAGACAACCGGGACCTACTGCTGCACCACCTCTCCAGCACCCGCCGCCTCACCGGAGCGGGGCAGATGCCGGCGCTGGCCGCGTTGCTGGGGGAAGAGAAGAAGAAGTAGCGGGCTGATCAACAGCGGTAGATGCCAGGAGCTTTTCGATGCGACTGCTGTTGCTGCTTCCATTGGTGCTGACGGTCGGCTGCAAGACCACCCCGCGGCCGGAGGGGGATCCGGTCCAGACCGACCCTCCCAACGTCCCCGAGTTCAGCCCCGCCTTCCCGGAGCAGACCCGGGCGCCGGAGGTGCTGTCCGCCACCCGGCTGCAGGTGACCGAGGTCGCCTCCGGGTTCAACAAGCCCTGGGCGATCGCCTTTCTGCCCGACGGGCGGATGCTGGTGACCGAGAAGCCCACCGGAAACCTGTTCCTGGTCACCGCGGAGGGTCAGCGCTCGGCGCCGGTGGAGGGACTGCCCGCGGTGGACGGCCGGGGTCAAGGCGGGCTGCTGGACGTGGAGCTGGGCCCGGACTTCGCGCAGAGCGGCCTGATCTACTGGAGCTACTACGAGCCGCGCCCGGACGGGAACGGCCTGGCTGTGGCCCGGGGCAAGCTGGTGGAGGGGACGCCGTCCCGGGTGGACGCGCTGGAGGTGATCTTCCGGATGCAGCCCACCCTGGACTCCACCGCCCACGCGGGTGGGCGGCTGGTGTTCTCGACCGATGGGAAGCTGTACGTGACGCTGGGCGATCGCTCGATCCAGGAGGGCCGCGACCAGGCCCAGGCGCCGGACAGCCACCTGGGGAAGATCGTCCGGATCAACCCGGATGGCTCGGTGCCTTCGGACAACCCGTTGGTGGGGACCGCGGGGGCGCGGCCGGAGATCTGGAGCCTGGGTCACCGGAACATCCTCGCGGCCGACCTGGATGCGCAGGGGCGGCTGTGGATCGTGGAGATGGGCCCCCAGGGCGGCGATGAGCTGAACCTGATCCAGCGCGGCAAGGACTACGGGTGGCCCACCATCGGCTACGGGGAGGAGTACAGCGGCCAGCCGGCCCACGACTCCACCCAGGCGCCGGGGATGGAACAGCCGGTCTATTACTGGGACCCGGTGATCGCCCCCAGCGGGCTGACCATCTATTCGGGAGACCTGTTCCCGGAGTGGAAGGGGCACTTCTTCATCGGCGGGCTGGCGGCGGGAGCGCTGGTGCGGCTGGTGGTGGACCAGGACAAGGTGATCGCCGAGGAGTGGCTGCTGCGCGACCGCGGCGAGCGGATCCGCGAGGTGGTCCAGGGTCCGGAGGGCGCGCTCTACCTGCTCACCGACTCCTCGAACGGAAAGCTGCTGCGGCTGACCCCAGACACCGGCAAGGGACCGACGGCGCCCTGAGCAGTGAGTGGCGGATTGCACGGCTGTGCAGGCCTCTGCACAGCCGGCCGCGGGTCGTCCCCCTGAGCGGCGGCTGGCACCCCGGCTGCACTGGGGACCGTGCCAATGAGACCGCATCGAACTTCGTACTTGGGGAGCGCCCTGCTGGCGACTCTCTGGCTGTCCCTGCCCGCCACCGCGGCCGCCACCGAGTGGAGGGCCGGGGTGGGCGGGTTGCTGATCACCACCGAGCACGGCGACGGCCGGTTCGGCGACCTCTACCTCACCCCCGAGGTCTACGGCCGCACCGCCCTGGGGCCGGTGCTGATCGATGGTCATGTGCTGGCCAGCCTCCCGACGGCGGAGGACGCCTTCCTCTCCACCTATGCCGCGGCGCGGGTCGGCTACCAGGGCGGAAGCTGGTCGCTGGCGATCGGTCCCCAGGTGCAGTGGTCGCCTGACTCGCGGGTGCCGCTGCAACTCCTCCCTTCGTTGAGGACCGAGGCCCGGTTTGGCCGCTGGGGGTTCGCGGTGGGGGTGTTCGACCAGGGCTTCGCGCCGGTCCACGTAGCGCTGCTGTTCGACCAGCACGAGCTGGGGTTCGTGCCGCTGGGCGTGATGGGCCGCACCTCGGTCCAGGTGGGAGACTTCGCCCGCGTCCACCTCCAGGTCCTGGCCTTCCAGTTGTTCAACGCGTCGCGGTACCAGGCGACGCTCTCCGGGGAGTTTGGCTCGAGGGGAGGTGCCCGATGAGCACCCTGCTCCGGCTGCTGGGGCTGTCAGTGACGCTGGCGGTTTGGGCCTGCGATCCCCGCCCCCACTTCCCGGAGGAGGTGGATCCGGCGGTGGTGGGAACCCGCTTGCCTCCGGGGTTCCTGCTGGGCGCGGCCACCTCCTCCCATCAGGTGGAGGGCGGGAACGTGAACGACTGGACGGACTGGGAGAACTCCAGCCATCCGGATGGGACCCCGCACGTCCGCAACGGGGAGGTCTCCGGTCAGGCGGTGGACTCCTGGAACCGGTTCTCCGACGACCTGGGCGCGCTTCGTCACCTGGGCGCCAACGGCTACCGGCTCTCGGTGGAGTGGAGCCGGCTGGAGCCCAACCCGGGCGAGTGGAATTCCGCCGCCGCCGACCGCTACCTCGACTGGATGGTGCAGCTGCGCGCCGGCGGGATCGAGCCGATGGTCACCCTGAGCCACTTCACCCTCCCCCGGTGGGTGGCGGCGCAGGGGGGCTGGGAGAGCCCGCAAATCAAGCACCAGCTGGCCGCGTTCGCCGGACGGGTGGCGGCGCTGCTGGGGGGCCAGGTGGATCTGTGGGTGACGATCAACGAGCCCAACGCGCTGGCGGTACAGGGCTACCTGGTGGGGCTGTGGCCCCCGGGGAAGACCGATCAGGCCGCGGCGGCGCAGGTGCTGTTCAACCAGCTGGAGGCGCACGTGTTCATGCGCGAGGCGGTGCGGATCAACGACACCGCCGACGCGGATGGGGACGGCGCCGCGGCCCGGGTGGGGCTGGTTCACCACGGGCGGGTGCTGCAGCCGGCGTCCAGCAGCGTGCTGGACTCCACCATCGCCGCCCTGGCGGATGACTTCGCCAACGAGGTCCCGCTCCGCGCCGCCCGCACCGGGAGGATCCAGATCAACATCCCCCCGGGGATCGCCATCGACGAGGAGATCCCGGGGCTGAAGGACTCCTTCGACTTCCTCGGGCTCAACTACTACTTCCGCAGCTACGTCCGCGCCGACCTGGGGCTGGCGGCGCTGTCCATCCAGTACAGCCGCGAGGATCGACCCCAAAGCGACCTGGGCTGGGAGCTCTACCCGGAGGGGATGTACCTGATGCTCCACCGCTTCGCCTCGGTGGGGGTGCCGATCTACGTGACCGAGAACGGGATGGCCGACGCCAGCGGCGAGGTCCGGCCCCAGTTCCTGCTGCGGCACTTCGACGCCATGGAGCGGGCCATCGCCGACGGGGTGGACGTCCGGGGCTACCTGCACTGGTCGCTGCTCCACAACTTCGAGTGGTCCGATGGGTGGCACCCCGACTTCGGCCTGTTCGCGGTGGACCGCACGACCTTCCAGCGTTCGCCGACCCCGGCGGTGGAGACCTTGCGACGGATCGCGGTGAACGCCGGGCTCTCACCGGAGGACGTGTACTGAGGCCTGCCTCGGCGCCGATCTGCGGTAGAGCATCTGCCAAAGGAGGACGGGATGCCCAGGACCTGGCGCGAGGGATTCGACTTCTACATGGTGGAGTTCGAGGACGGGCCCGCCTCGATCATGGTGGACATGGCGGCGGCCCTCCACGCGCCGGTGCCGACGCACCCGGCCTTGCTGATCGTGCGGATGCGGATGAAGCGGCCGCAGGAGAGTGGGCTCCGGTCGGCGGAGGAGGCCCAGCGGTTGTTCGTGATCGAAGACGCGGTGATCGCCGCGCTGCGGCCCCTGGACGGGACCTTCGTGGGGCGGGTGGTCCGCGCCGGAAGCTCGGACCTGTTCTTCTATCTGCCGGCGGAGGTCAGCCGCGACAGCGTGGAGCCGCAGCTGCGTCTCGCCTCCCAGGAGTACCCGCCGGTGCTGTCGCTGGAGAACGATCCGGAGTGGACCTCCTACTTCGAGATCCTCTTTCCGGACCGCCGGGATCAGCAGCGGATGGTCAACCGACGGCTGTGCGAACAGCTCCAGGAACAAGGCGATCGTCCCGGGCTCGCGCGTCCGATCGATCACCTGGCGCTGTTTCCCGACGAGGGCAGCGCCCGCGCCGCGCTGGAGCCGCTGCGGGCCGAGGGCTTCCAGGTGGACGCTCCCAGTCCGCCCCCGCCCCACAGCGGCCACCAGATGTGGGCCCTGGGGTTCCATCGTTCGGAGTCGCCCACGCACGAGCGAATGGACGAGGTGACCCTCCAGGTCCTCGACCTGCTGGAGGGCACCGGCGCGCACTACGACGGCTGGAGCTGCGCGGCAGTGGCCGGTTCGGCTTGAGGCGGCGGACCTTCAGGGCGCCGCTGCCAAGGGAGCAGCACCCCGCTCACGCCGGGTCTGGACGCGAGGTCAGGGAAAACGGAAGACGCGGTCCATCACCGCGTCCACCACCCGGTTGCAACGCGGAGCCTCGAAGGCGGCGCCATCTCCGGCCAGGACAGCCTGTCGGATGCAGTCGTCCCCCGAGATCTGCTCGGGCGGAAACCGCTTCGTGATCTCCTGCACCACGCGCTGCACGGCGGGTGACGGTCTGCGACAACTCGCTGATTGTCGGTCGTTCTCGGACAAGTCCTTGACGGCCCGGGCGCTTTTCACCCCTCCAGCGACAACCCGCGGTGGGTCGCAGAATAGCAGGGGGCGAATGATGCCTTCCAACCCGGGGACGGGTGGCGGCCGGGGCGATTTCCCTTCTCCGAGCGCAGCCTGCCTTCCTCGCTGCACCCGGCCGCGCTACACCCCGGGTCCTCCACCACCGTCGTACGAGGGAACAATGATTAAGGGCGTCCACGCGATGTTCTATTCCAACGAGGCGGCTGCTCTTCGTGAGTTCCTGCGGACCAAGCTGAAGATCCCGTTCACCGATGTGGGCGGCGGCTGGTTGATCTTCGACCTTGGTGAAGGGGACGTCGGGGTCCACCCGACCGACTTCCCGGGCAGCCCCACCTCCGGAACTCACAACGTGTCCTTCTACTGCGACGACCTCCGCAAGACGGTGGCCGAACTGAAGGCCAACGGGGTGGTGTTCAAGGATGGGATCGCCGACCGGGGATACGGCCAGGTTATCCACTTCGTGATGCCGGGGAACGTCGAGGTGGAACTCTTCCAACCGAGCTACGAGAAGAAGTCCCGCCCGGTGGCCAAGGCGGCCAAGGCGGCCGCGAAGGAGCTCCAGTCCGCGGCCAAGCCGAAGGCGAGGGCGGTGAAGAAGGCGACGAAGACCAAGACGAAGAATGCCAAGCGGCCCGTGGCGCGCTCCCGCTGACCGGCGTGGGTCCGGAAACAGGGAAAGCATCAGGCCCTGGTGAAGTTGTTCGAAGCTGGGCCGGCGCGACCAGGTGCTCGCACTTGCCGCGGGGATGTCGCGACTTGGGGCTCCCCAGTGCAGCGGTTACGGTCGTTGCGGCGATCCTGGGCTCCGACGAATCCCCAGTTCCGGCCGCTCAACACAACGGAGTGACCGTGCGGGCGCTCCGCTGCGAAAAGTCGGGCGAGAAATCGCAGCGCAGTGCCCGCACGGTCACTCCGTTGTGTTGGAAGTGGCAACCGCCCCGGGTGGCCACCCGCTCGGCCCCACCGGACCACCAAGGGCAGAAGCTCGCCGGGGCTGAGCCTGCCAAGTTGAGTGGAGGCTCGGCCCCCAACGTCTTCGGTCACCACCGGCT
>JALYOC010000061.1 GCA_030857095.1 Myxococcota bacterium
GGGCCTTTGGGCTAAGCTGCCGGTCTCCAATGCAAAAGCTTCTCTGGATTGGGCATCGCCAAGGGCCGGTCCAGCTCAAGGCGCTGCTCGCCGAGCAGGGCACAGACCTCCTGAGCTTCAACTCCGTGACCTCCGCCCTCTCCGCCACCGAGGGGATGGAGGTGGCGGTGGCGATCATCACCGCCGACTGGAAGGAGGCCAGCGCCGCGGTGGAGCAGCTGGCCCGGACCCGGCCGGAGATCCAGGTGCTGATGGCCACCGACGCCGGCATCCCCCGCGCGGTGGTGCTGGCCCTGTGGGGTGGCGCGTCGGGGGTGCTGGAATTCAAGAACCAGACCCGCAACGAGATCGTCCAGCAGATCCAGGAGTGGGTCTCCCGACACCGCCAGGCGGCCCGGGAGCGGCAACTGCTGCTGCGGCTGCGGGCGCTCAATGAGGAGTTCCTCAAGAACATCGTCGCCGCCCAGAAGCGGAACATGGAGCTGGAGGAGCGGCTGCAGCCGGAGATGGACCGCCTGGCCGCCGAGGGCGACACCCCGCGGATCCTGGTCTGTGACGACGAGGAGGTGGTCCGCAGCGTGCTGGAGGCGATCCTCTCCAAGAAGAACTACGGCTTCCTCTCGGTGGAGAACGGCGAGGACGCGCTGGAGGCGGTGCGCACCGGGAAGCAGGAGAACAAGCCCTTCAACCTGGTGATCTCCGACAAGAACCTCCCCGGGATGAGCGGGCTGGATCTGCTCAAGCAGGTCAAGGCCTTCTCTCCGGAGACCGACTTCATGCTGATGACCGGCTACGCCTCGATGGACTCGGCGATCGACGCCTTGAACTCCGGCGCCGCCGCGTATCTGGAGAAGCCCTTCGAGCACGTGAAGTACGTGTTGGACAAGATCGAGGGGGTGCTGGAGATCCAGCGCGAGCGCAACCGCAAGCGGCACTACCTGCACCAGATCAAGGACCGCAACCGGGTGTTCCTGGAGCAGTACCGCGCCATCCGCGCCGACCTGGAGGCCTGGCTGGAGACCCGCGGCGGGCTGCCCGGAGCCACCCGGGCCGAGCAGGCGGCCACCGCCAAGCACTCGGCTGTGGAGGACGACAAGGGCCCCCGTCCCTGGAACGACTGAGGGGGACCTACCCGTCCCGGGTCCAGTCCGGCCGGGTGACCACCGGAATCTGCAGCGCCCGCTCGCGATCCAGATCCAGGTTGCCCACGTGCAGGGACAGCGGTGACTGCACCCACTTGTAGATCGACTGCAGGAACAGCCGGATGAACTTGTCCACGTGGGCCGACAGCCGGTCCAAGGCCAGCTCCGGGAACATCTGTCCCAGCACCGGCAGCATCTCTGAGGGCTGCAGCTTCTCCTCGGCGAACAGGTAGAAGCAGGCGTCCAGGATGGGGAACGGCATCAGCTCCTCTTCACCCAGCTGGTTCTCCGCCAGCTCCGGCCCGGCCGGGCGGGCCAGCACCTCGGTGATCCCCTGCAGCCCGGTGGTCTGCTGCAAGTAGTCCAGCAGGTACATCACCACCGTCTTGGGCAGGTTGGAGATCACCGCCAGCGCGCCCATCAGGTCTCCGCCCACGGTGGTGTAGCCCACCGCCTTCTCGCTCATGTTCCCGGTCTGCAGGAACAGCCCCCCCGAGGAGTTGGACCAGTTCCACATCCGCTGGGCACGGATCCGGGCCTGGATGTTCTGCTCGGTGATCGGGGTCAGCGCCTTGCCCTCGCCCAGCATCTGCACGGCGGTGGCCCGCTCCCGCTCGAAGGCGTCGTCGATGGAGACCACCTTGAACGGCACCCCCAGCTCCGAGCAGATGGTCTCCGCCGCCTTGCGGGTCCCCTCCGAGGAGAAGCGGGACGGCATGTAGAAGGCCCGCAACAGCGAGCCGGGGCTGCGGGGGTTGATCCGCTTTGCGTAGCGGTGGGCGATCAGCAGGGTGAGCAGCGAATCCCTTCCCCCGGAGAGGGCGAGCCCGATCATGGAGAAGGCCCGGGTCTTCTCGAAGTAGTCCCCCACTCCCAGGGCCAGGGCGTCCAGGATGTCCTCGCAGAACGCCTCCCGGGTGCCGCGCTGCTTGTCCTCCGCGGGAAGGAAGAAGCTGCGGTGGGCGGGCACCGGATACCTCAGCCCGCCCCGCTCGGTGGCGAAATCCGCAGCGTCGATCACAGGCACCAGCGGGTGGGCGGCCGCGTAGGACTCCCGGTCGGTGCGCCAGGTGGTGTTGGCGCTGCGCAACCGCAGAGTGCGGTCCAGGTCCACCACCCCGGCGGTGTAGCCTTCGGTGAAGCGGGGCGCCTCCAGCAGCCACTTGCCGTTCTGGTTGAGGAAGCCGCCTCCGTCGAAGATCAGCCCGTCCTGTGCCCCCACCGCGTTGGTGTAGGCGATGGTGCACTGGTGGTCGGCAGCCCGGGTGGCGATCAGCTCCCGGCGGGTCTGGACCACCCCGATCCGATAGGGGGAGGCGGAGAGGTTGACCACCAGCTCCGCGCCCGAATAGGTGCGCCGCCGCATCGGCCCGTCCGCGCTCCACAGGTCCTCGCAGACCTCCGGGGCCAGGGTGCCGAAGTCGAACCGGAAGAGCAGGTCCCCGAAGGGGATCCCGTGGACCGACTCCCGTTGGCCGGGGAAGCCCCGGGCGAAGGTCCGGCCCTCGTAGAACACGTTGTAGCTGGGCAGCTTCTCCTTGGGGACCAGCCCCAGTATTTTGCCTCCGGCCACCACCGCCGCGCAGTTGAACCGCAGCCCGGCCAGGGTCACCGCCACCCCCAGCACGAACACGGAGGGGAGGCGGGCGGTGGCCTGGGCGAAGCGGGACAGCTCCTCCCACTGGCGGTCCACGTAGCCTGCCCACTGGACCAGATCCTCAGGCGGGTAGCCGCTGACCAGCTGCTCCTGGAAGACGCCCACCGTGACCCCGTCCGCGCCCATCCGCTGGGCCTGCTTGATCGCGCGGTCCACGTTGGCGCGGAACGCGCCGACGGTGGTGTTCACCTGGGCCAGGCCAATCTTCACAAGACGCACGAGCGGCTCCTCCGGAGGTCTGAAAAGACCTTAGCGCCGGGGAGCCTGCCACGCGCCAGCCAATCCGCGGCCGGCCACCCCCTCACCAGGGGTACCTACAGCGGAGGGACGTTGACCGGCATCGTCACCAGCGAGGCCTGCTGCTTGCGCTTGGCGGCGCGGTGCTTGGCCTCGGTCTCCACCGCCTTGAACGTCTCTGGGACTCCGCGCTTGTTGGCCGCGTCCAGGGCGAAGCCCGGCACCCAGCTGCCCGGATCGCACGCCACCCGGTAGGTGACCTGCGACCTGCCGTTGGGCATCGGGCGCACCTCCCAGGTGCCGCTGTTGAACTTCAGCCGCACCACGTTGTTGCGGGCCGGAATCTGTCCCTGGACAGCCTCCCAGCGGTTGATGAACTCACCCGAGCCATCCTCCTTCACGCCCTGGATCAGGGTGACCCGGACCACGTAGTCCCGCTCGGTCACGAAGGGCAGGGCCATTCGCGAGTAGACCATCCGCGCCCCGCTGTCCTTGGCCGCGGTCAGGTACCGCGACTCCTTGAAGTAGGGCATGAACCGCGGGTAGGCCTCCGCGTCCATGATCGCCGACTGGATGTCCTGGACCTCGGCATCCATGGTCCCCACCGCCCAGACCTCTTTGATCGCGTTGTTGTCCGGGAGCTCGCGGGTCCGCACAGTCAGCGGTCCGTTCAGCAAGGTCTCCCAGCTCTTCTCGCCGCCTGCGCTTGCCGCCAACGGCATCAAGAGCACCCAGCCCGCCCACGCCCAACCCGTCCTAGAAATCCCCATGGCTGACCTGAAAGTAGGCACCGGGGTTCCTGGCTGCCATTCGCCCCGTGGGCCCTGGCATGGAACTTGCGTATCACTCAGTTCGGATAGAGCGCGGGGCGCATCGCGGCCAGCTTGGCGATCAGCTCGCTGATCTCTGCGTGTACCGCCCGCAGCCGCGCGCCCACCTCCAGCTCGGCAAGCAAAGCCTGGCGACGCTGCGGCTCGGCGACCACTGCCCCGGCGACCACGTCCGCCAGCAATCCCCCGCTCTGAAGCGCCGCGTGGTGGAGCAGGGGCGGGGAGACCTCCTCCGGTAGCAGGGACGCCAGCTCCAGCACCGCCTGGCGCAGCGCCTCCTCTTCGTCACCCTTGAACGGTGCATCCTCCAGGATTTCCACCGCAACCTCCCGGTACAGCTTCCGGGAGGGCAGCTCCGCGCGGACCCGGACCCGGGTCACCCCCTCCAGCATGATCATGAAGCGCCCATCCGGAAGGGCCTCGTGTTCGCCGATCACTCCCGCACAGGCGATGGGGAGCAGCGCCGGCCGGTCGGTGTAGGCCTCCTCCCAGCCGGGGGCCAACCCACCCAGGGCCATCACCCGATCAGTGGCCAGCGCGTCGGAGATCAGCTGCCGGTAGCGCGGTTCGAAGATGTGCAGCGGGACGCCCGTTCCAGGGAAGAGCACCACCGGCGGAAGCGGGAATATTTTCAAAGCCGGGGCCGCATCCGAGACTTTTTTCAGGACGTCCATACCCCCAGCCTAATGACCCGGCGGGCCGGGCGCGCGGAGGCAGGGTCCCCCGGGGGGAGGATTTTTGCTGCACCGTGGTGAAATAGATCCGCCGCCGGTTCGTTGAACCCAGCAGGAGGTCGCGAGGACAAACCGATGAGCAAGCCAGGAACCGCTGCAGTGCTGTCCTTCTTCATCCCGGGGCTGGGCCAGATCTACAACGGAGACATCCTCCGGGGTGTGTTCTGGCTGATCATCACCCCGGGCTTCTGGATCGGCACCGCCGGCCTGTTCGGCTGGCCGTTCCACATCATCGCCGCCGCCACCGCCTACAGCCGGGGCGAATCCAAGCTGAGGCTGCGTCCCGGCTTCTGAAGCGAACCTTCCCAAAAATCTCCGACGGGCATTTCCCTCCAAGGGCCCGGGCGGTGGGGTGAAGCGAGAGTGATTTCGCTTCACCCCATTTTTTTGCCCTGAGACCTACGGGGTGAAGGAGCCGGGGTACTTCGCAAAGGAATCCATTCCGCCGCCGATGGTGGCGTGGTCGTAGTTGCCCCCGATGAGGTTCCGGGTCCCGCCGCCGATCACTGCCCGGGAGGAGGTGCCGATGATGTTCTTGGCTCCTCCGACGATGGTGGAGCCAGAAGCGTTGGAGATCTTGTTCTCCGACCCGCCAACGATCACCGAGAACCCCTTGTGAACGCCTGCCGGGGGTCCCTCGATCCAGTTGTATTTCCCGCCCAGGATGGAGGCGAACTGATCGTCCACCTGATGCCCCAGACCGCTGAGGATCAGCGAGTCCGCTGCTGCGGCCAGATTGGCCCTGCCGCCCAGCACCGCGGAGTGGATCCCGCGGGTCTCGTTGAAGGAGCCGAACACCACGTTGTAATCACCGGCAGCGGTGTTGTCGGTCCCCACCAGCAGGGAGTACGAGCCGGGGTGGTTGTTTCCCCCGCCAATCAACAGGTTGTGCGAGCCGGCCCGGCTCGCAGCGGTCCCCGACGTCCGGGCAGCGCCGAGGATCACGTTCCCAGTGCCGTCGGGGGTGGAGCCGTCGGCGCTCTGCACGTAGAGATTGGTCCCGCGGAAGATCAGCCCCGGTTTGCCGTTCACAGCTCCGACGCTGACGTACGCCAACTTCGACTGCAGCTCCGCGACCGCGCCGTCCAGCGACTGGAGGTGGGTGGCCGTCCCGCTGTCCAGCTCCGCCAGCCGGGTCAGGATCCCGGTGGTGGCGTCCTCCTCCCTGGCCAGTCTTCCGTCCAGTCCCACCGCCAGGGTCTGCACCGAGGTCGCCTGGGCGCCAAGCCGACCCTCCAGATCCCCCAGCTTCGTCTCCAGGGTCACCAGCCGCGCATGCAGCGCCTCCATGTCGGAGGCGGCGGCGGGCAGGACCCCGTTGGGCTCCTCCAGGCAGGCGGTGAGCAGGGGCAGGGCAAACAGGACAATCCAATGGGACTTCATGCGTCTCTCCGGGGTTTGGGGGGTTGAAAATCCGGAGGGCGCCCTTGCCGAAGCTGGGCCAGCTTGAAGTGGTGAAATTCATTGGGGAGGGCCGATCTGCTGCAGTCTCCCTGGCCACTCCCCGTCCGAATGGGCGGACGGCCGGGCGGGTCACAGCGCGCCGGCGGCGGCTCTACCCTGCGTGCAGCCAATGAGCGTGTCCAAGGAAGCTGTCCCCCAACTGGGCCGTCTCCAGGGGTTGATGGTGGACGCGGCGCGGGCGGGGGCGCTGTCCAACCCGTTCACCGAGATCCGCCGCCCGCGGGGGCTGCGCACCCTGCACCTGGAGGCGCTGTGGTGGCTGCGCTCGGAGGGGCTTTTGAGCGTGAACCAGGTCACCCACCGGTTGGGGATCTCGGTCTCCAAGACCACCCGGCTGGTGGATCGGCTGGAGGAGCTGGAGTTGGTGTGGCGCGACCGTTGGGAGGACGACCGGCGGGTGGTGCGGGTGCACCTCACCGAGAAGGGCAGGGGACTGGCCGAACAGGCGGATCAGGCGATCCAGCAGCGGGTGGGGTCGCTGCTGCTGCCGCTCAATCCGGCCGAGCGGGACACCTTCTTGGCCCTGCTGGAGCGGATCGTGGACGCGCAGCGGACCCGGGTCGCCCGCAAGCCGCAGTAGGGGCCACCTTGGCCTTCGGCTGCGAGCCGGGGAAGACCCCATCCACCTGCCCGTGGGTCAGCGGTGCTCAAGAAACGAAGCGGCGCGTCCCTCACAGTGGAGGAACGCGCCGTTCTTCAATCCAGTGATTGGAACCCTACGGAGCGCCGGTGGCGGCGGTGGCGCCCTCGGCGGCCACCGTCGAGGGATCGCCCTTCTGAAGGGTAGCGAAGTTGATGTTCCCGTAGCCGGCGGTTGCGCAGGAGAACATCACCCGCTTGATGATCTTGAACTGCACGTCCTTGTGCGCCTGGATGTTCACGTCACCCTTGAAGGCGTTCTCGGTGTCGTTGGCCATCGCGTGCAGGTCTTCGTACTGCTTCTTCATCAGCCGCAGCTCTTCCTCCAGCCCGGGGATGTTGAGGTAGGTCTCGTCGCGGGTCAGCTCCTCGATGCTGCCGATCCGCTTGCTGTTGATGGTCACCTCGGTGGAGGAGACCATCACCACCGGCGCCAGCTCGATCTCCTTCACGTTGGAGGCCTCGGGGAGCTGGATGTCGTTGGTCATGTTCAGCACCTCGCCGGTCGCCGAGAAGTTGGCGATCAGGAAGAGCACGATGATCACGAACATGTCGACCAGCGGGGTGACCAGCAGGTCCGCGAACTGCTGCTTCTTCCCATGGGCGCCGTGGCCGAAGACCTTGCTCCGCTCCAGCCGCTTTCCGTACCGCTTGCCAGGAACCTTGATTGGCATCTGTTAGCCCACCGCTGCCAGCGAGACGTTCTCCAACCCCAGCGCCTTGCACTGGTCGATGATCCGGACCAGGTCCTCGTACTTCACCGTGTCTTCGGTCTGCACGGTGATCGCCGTGGGGGGGGAGGGCAGCTGGCCCTTCACCTCGGTCATCTTCTCCGTGAAGCGGACCAGCTCGATCCGGGCCTGCCCGTCCCGGGTCACCGGGATGGGATCGAAAGTCGTGGGGCCGGCCTGCAGCCGCAGCTCCTTCTCGGTCACCACCAGGGTGATCGGCACCGAGGTCTCTTCGGTGGTCTCCTCCGCCGCGCTGGCGCCGGACTGGGACACCTGCAGTCGCCCGATCTGCGTCCAAACCGCAGTCATGATCAGGAAGCTGATCGTCACCGCCATCAAGTCAATGAAGGGGACCAGGTTGATCGAGGCGTCCAGCGCCTTCTTTCCACCCTTGCCACCTGTCCCCAGGTCCATTCCGCCGGCCATCGCACTCCTCACTTCCCGGGGTGGGAGAAACCCACCCCGCCTGGTTCAAGTTCCAATTCCTAAGGATCACGACACCGTCGCTCCCCGGAAGTTTCACCTGGGACTACTCCTCGTCGGAGTGGCCTCGGGTGGCGGGCACGGTGGCGGTGCGGAACTTGTCCTTGTTCTGGACGATCAGGTTGAGCACGGAGACCGAGGTCTCGTTGATGTCGTTGATCAGATGCTGGGTCCGGCCGTTGAGGACCGAGAACATCACCAGCGCCGGGATCGCGGTCAGCAGCCCGAAGCCGGTGCAGTTCATGGCCTCCGAGATGCCGTTGGCGAGAATGGTCGCCTTGTCGGCCGGGTTCACATTGCCAGAGCCGACCGCCTCGAAGCAGGCGATCAGACCAGAGACGGTTCCCAGCAGCCCGGCGAGCATCGCCGCGTTGCCCAGCATGGCCAGATATCCGGTCCGCGCCTCCAGCTTCGGAGACTCGCGCAGGGAGGCCTCGTCCAGAGCCGCCTGGACCTCCTCCTCGCCCTTGGGGACGTTCATCAGCCCGGCCTTGATCACATTGGTCAGCGGGGTCGGCTTCTGGCCGGCCACGTAGTTGATCGCCTTGTCCAGGTCGCCCGCGTAGATGTGCTTCTTCAGCCCACGCAGAAACCCGTCCTTGTTGATGGACGCGGAGAAGTAGAGGACGATCGCGCGCTCGATCATGATCGCGATCGCGATCACCAGACAGACCGCGATGGGGTACATGCCCCATCGGCCTGCCTCCCAGCGTGCCGCGAGCTCTTCAAAGAGTCCGCGGTCATTCCCGTGACCAACCTCCGCCGCCAGCAGCACCAGGGACTTCAAAGACCCCACGTTCATCGATTGCCTCCAGTAAAGCGACTCCGGAACTCGGAACCGCAGGAACGGTGACCCGTTCCCTCACCGGTCGTGGACACCCGCCACATGAACCGGTTCCCTTCGAGGGCGCCAATCTAAGTACCGGTGGAAAGTGGTGTCAAGGCGCCGGGGGAGGTCAAATCCCCGATATCGCTAGCATATTCGCTCAGCAAGCGGGCTTGCGCACCGGATTGGGGATGCGCAAGGCTGCGCCCAGGGCCCACAGACCCCCTGCATTTTTGGGCGGGCAGGAAACGTCTGTTATGGCTCTCCGAAGAATGGCCCGCAAACGGATCGGCGAGTTGTTGGTGGAGCGTGCGCTGATCACCCCGGCGCAGCTGGAGGAGGGGCTGGCCCATCAGCGCCAGACCCGGCAGCGGCTGGGGGTGGCGCTGATCCAGAAGGGGTTCCTCTCCGAGGATCAGCTGGCGCACGCCCTGGCAGACGCGCTGGGGATCCCGCTGGTGGATTTGAAGGTCACCCAGCCGGAGTGGTCCGCGATCCACATGCTGCGCGCCCAGTTCTGTGAGCAGCACGACCTGTTCCCGTTCGCGATGACCGCCCCGGCCAGTGGCAAGGCCCAGCCCCGCAAGCTGCTGCTGGTGGCGATGAGCGACCCGCTCAACGTTCCGGCGATCGAGGAGATCGAGTTCACCACCGGACTCAAGGTCGCCCCCCGGATGGCGCCGCTGTCCTCGGTGCGGGGCGCGATCGCGCGCTACTACCACAAGGTGAACCCGGATCAGGCGTTGGGGGACACCGTGATGGTGATCCACTCCAAGGCCGGCGGCGGCAGCGTCTCCCTTTCCCGGGAGGGAGCCGCGGAGGAGGACATCATCGAGGGGGAGCTGCTGGAGGGGGTGGAGCCCGTCCCGGCCGACGATCTGGATGACCTCTTCTCCGCCGCCACCCCGGGTCAGAGCCCCGCTCCGCCGGTGCTGACCCCGGCAACCGCCAGACGGTCCACCCCGGTGGATCACCTCCGCAGCGACCTGGACTACCTGTTCGGGTCCAAGGAGGCGCCGGATCCGGTGGAGCGGCTGGAGCTGAAGTTCTGGACCCTGCTGAGGCTGATGGCGGACAAGGGGCTCATCACCCGCGAGGAGTTCGCCAAGGCGCTGGCGGCGGCCGAGGACGGCGCCTGACCCCCGGGCATTCGTGCCCGGCTCGACCCGGCAGAGCGTCCCTTGTGCCCGGCCCTCCGGCCCGGCATTTGAGTCCTGATGCGGGTTCTGGTCATCGAGGACGACGCGGTCTGGGCCGAGCGGCTGGGTTCACTGCTGCGTGAGCGCGGACTGGCCTGAGCGGAAAAAGGGGACAGCAACTGTCTCCGTTTTCAAGGGCAATCGCGGGCAGATTCCGGTTGCCAGGGTTAGTCGTCGGTTAGGCGGGCAGAGCCAGGGAGGCATCCCAGGGTTTGCCCGTTCGGACCATCGC
>JALYOC010000179.1 GCA_030857095.1 Myxococcota bacterium
AGTTGGAGCTTGGGTTCAGGTAACGCTTACAGCGGGTGAGCCGAGCCCCGGGGAAAAGAAGGCGGCGCGGGGCTCGAGGCTAGGACCCCGGGTCGCGGTAACCCGCCTGTCGCTGGTGTCGGATGGCGAGCACCAGCACCACCTCCTCGCGTTTCTGCCATCGGTAGAGCGCAAGGTAGCCGGTCTTCCCCCGGGAGATCACCAGTTCACGAAGTCCCTGTTCCACCGAACGGCCCAACAACGGGTGTCGCTGGAGCAGGTCGAAGACCTCCACCAGTTGGGCGGTCACCAGCACCGCCGACGCAGGTGACTGCTCGCGGAGTCCCTCCACGATGGCCTCGAAGTCGGCCAGCGCTCGGGCCGTGAAGACTACTTCCGCCATGCACGGGCCCGCGGTCGCCTGGCCTTCTCTCCCCGGGCGCGGGCCTCCACCAGCGCGCGAACCTCCTCCAGGCCGAACCCCTTGCCGCTCGCGACGGCTTCCTTCTCCGCGTTCAGGGCATCTTTCACGAAGGCCGCTCGCAGCTCGGCGTCCGCCGTTTGCTGTTCGATGGCCTGCACCATGAACGCGTGCGGGGACTTGCCGCTCCGCTTCGCGATCGCCATGACGCGCGCCTTGAGCTGGCCGGGGAGCTTCAATGAAGTGGCCATTTCGCCTCCGGTATTACCTCGGTACTACCAGTCTAACGCCGGAGCCCGCCTCCGGCCAACCGGCTCAGACGCGCAGGCGCAGCAGCAGTCCCTTGGCCGCCTCGCGACCGTTGCCCACGCCAGAGATGGCGGCGGCGTCCAGCGCGGGGCGGGCCCGGGCCAGGGTGGCCGGCTCCAGCGGTTCCAGCGCGTAGATCGCCGAGTCCTGCAGCCCCACCTCCGCAGAGAGCAGCTGAGCGCCCAGCAACTCCAGCGCCTGGGACTCTGCGCGCTTTACCCTCAGCAGGGCCACCGCGGCGGCGGCGGCCACGTCCGCGCTGGCGTCGGAGAGCACCCGCACCAGCGCCTCCTCCACCCGGTCGCTGGTCTGCCCCCGCAGCCCCAACACTCCGGCGGCCTGCATCCGGGTGGCCACCTCCGGATCGGTCAGCGCGTTGATCAGCGCCTGCTCGTCCACGTCCGTGTCCGCCGGCAGCGCCATTCCCACGATGCGGGCGTGCTCCAGGATCCCGCGCAGCGCGGAGAGCGCCAGAAAGCGCCGCTTGCCCTGCTGGGTCTGCAACTCCCGGCGAAACGCGGTCAACGCCGGCTCCACGTTCACCGGCCCCAGCACGCCCAGCGCCTCCAGAGCGGCCTCGGACACCTGGGGGTCCGGATCCTCCAGCAACTTCACCAGCTCCGGCACCTGCGCCTTGGCTCCCGCTCCCATCCGGCTCAGCGCGCCCGCGGCTGCCCGGCGCGCGCCGGGCGAGGCATGGCCCAGGGTATCCACCAGCGACGCCAGCAGCCCGGCGTTCACCCGGGCCAGGTGGGACCACAACAGCATGGTGTCCAGGATCAGCTCGTCGTCTCCGGCGTCTGCCTCCACCACCGCGGGCAGGGTGACGTCGAACGCCGGCTGGGAGAGGCCCACCGCCGGCGGCCACCAGGCGGACTGGAGGAGGTGGATCACCCCCCCGCGCGCCGTCGGCCGGGCCTTGGGCAACATCTGGATCAACAGCTCGCTGGCGCGGTCCCGGACGACCTGATCGGGGGAGCGCAGCGCATCCTCCAGCGCCAGCTTCCCTCCCTCGGAGAGACGATCTTCCGTCAGCAGCTCATTGACCCAATCGCCAAGTACCCGCATTCACGCGTCTCCAAGTCTCTCAGTGCCCCCGGAACGCCCGCTTGGGCACAACCCGGGGAGGGAAGGTCGAACCCGCAAGGGCGCGTGCTCCCAGGACCGGGGCCGCGCCCTTCTTCTACATCAACCGGATGGCGATCTCGCTGTGGAGGTCGGCGCCCAGCTCGGTCAACGCCAGCCGCGCGCCATCCCTGCGCGCCAGCCCCAGCTTCACCAGCCGTTCCACCTCCGCCGCCGGGACCACCTTCCCGGAGGGGAACCGCTGCGCCACCAGCGCCAGGTCCACCCCCGCTGTCAGCCGCAGCCCCATCGCCAGCCGCTCGGCGCGCAGGTCGTCTCCGTCCAGCCGCTCCGGGGTGACCACTGGCAGCTGCCCGGCCTCCACCGTGGCCAGGTACTTCTCCGCGCTGCGGTGGTTTGAGTACCGCTCGCCCCCGGTCGGGACTTGCGTGTCCAGCAGAAAGCCGGTGGCCCCGGTGCCCAACGCCAGGTACTCGCCGCCGGTCCAGTACAGGCTGTTGTGCCGCGAGTGATAGCCGGGCCGGGCGTAGTTGGAGATCTCGTAGCGGGCCAGGCCCGCCTCCCCGTAGATCCGCCGCACCGCCGCTCCCATCCCCACCACTGCCTCGTCCGGGGGGAGGGTCACCTCACCGCGCGACAGCTGGCGGGCCAGGGGGACCTCCTCCGCCAGCGCCTCCCTCTCCAGGGTCAGCGCGTAGGCGGAGAGGTGGTCCGGTCCCAGGGACACCGCCCGGCGGGCGTCGGACTCCACCTGCGCCAGGGTCTGGCCGTGCACCCCGTAGATGAAGTCCATCGAGACGTTGCCGAACCCGGCCTCGCGCGCCGCGCGGAAGGCGGTCTCGGCCAGCGCGCCGTCATGGGCCCGCCCCAGCGCGGCCAGGGTAGAGGGCTGGAAGGACTGCACGCCGATCGACAGCCGGTTGATCCCCACCGCGCGGAAGTCGGCGAAGCGGGCCACGTCCGAGGCGCCGGGGTTGGCCTCCAGGGTCACCTCCGCGCGGGGCGCCAGCTGGAAGGCGTTGCCCAGCACCTCCAACACCGAGGCCACGTGGCGGGGGTGCCACAGGGACGGGGTCCCGCCGCCCAGGAAGATCGACTCCACGACCCGGCCCCGCAGCTGGGGAAGGCGGTCCAAACGCAGCGCCAGCTCCGCGGCGATCGCCCGGGCGTAGCGCTCCTCCGGGATCTGCTTGGCCACGGTGGACGCGAAGTCGCAGTACGGGCACTTGGAGAGGCAGTAGGGGAAGTGGACGTAGATCCCGAACCGGGCGGCGGAGAGCCCGGTGATCGGATCGACGGAGGCGGAGGGCTGCATCGCTACTGGCTCTTGGCCTTCTTCAGCTCCGCCTCCAGCTTGGCCACCTTGCTCTTCAGGGTGGCGGCTGCCTCCCGGGCAGTCTCCCCAGCGGCCAGCTTCTTCTTCATGCTGGCCAGGTCCGCCTTGAGCGACTCCACCTCGTCGGAGCTCCCCCCCCCGCGGGTGGACCGGGAGGCGGCCTCGGCCCGCTCCTCTGCCTGCGCCACCCGGGCCTCTGCGTCCTGGATCCGGGCCTCGGAGTCGCTCTTCTCCTGCCGCAGCGACTGCAGCTGCACCTGGGCGTCGATGGCCTTCTTGTTGGCCGCCACCAGCTCGTCGCGCAGCTTCTTGGTCGCCGCCGCGCCGCCCACCGACCGCTCGCGGTCCAGGTCGGACTCCATCTGCTTGATCTCGTCGGCGTAGGCCTCGGCCTTCCCCTGCGCCTCCGCCAGCGCCAGCCGAAGCCCGTCCAGCTCGCCGCCCAGCGTCTTGCTGCGGGCCCCGGCCTCCTGGGCGGTCTTCTGGACCCGCTGCAGCTGCGCCTCCAGCTCGCTGCCCCTGGCGCCCGCCTGCTGCTGGGCCTGCTTGAGCTGTCCCTCCAGCTGGGCCGCACGGGTCTGCTGCCCCAGCAGCTGATCCTGGAGGTTCTCCCGGGCCGCGCCCAGCGCGTCCTTGTCCTGCGCCAGGGCCTCGCGATCCTGGGCCAGGGCCTCCCGCTCGGAGGAGATCCGCTCCCGCTCGTCGCGCTCCGCCGCCAGCTGCGCCTCGAAGTCCGCGCGCTGCGCCGCCAGCTGGGCCTCCAGCTCCGAACGCTCCGCCGCCAGCTGGGCCGTCAGCTCCGAACGCTCCGCCGCGAACTGTTCGCGCTCCGCCTCCGCCTCCCCCTTCTGCGAAGACAGCGCCTCGCGGAGGGTGGACAGCTCGGTCTCCAACCGGTCCCGCTCGCCGGACAGCTCCGACTCCAGGGCGCCGCGCTGGGAGACCACCTGGTCCCGCTCGCCGCGCAGCTGCTCCAGCTGCTGGCTCAACGACTGCTGGGCGGAGGTCAGCTCGGAGACCCGCTGCTCCTCCAAGGCCAGCGCGTCCTGGGCCGCCTCCAGCTGCCCGGCCATCTCGGCGGCCGATGCGCTGGACTCGGACTGCAGCTGGGCCAGCCTGGCCAGCGCGGACTCCTTCTCCTCCTCCACCGACTTGAGGCGGGCCTGCGCCTCATCCAGCGAACTCTTCGACCACTCCTGCTCGCTCTCCAGCGCCTGCGCCTTGCCGCTGGCCTCGGCCAGCTGGGCCTCCAACTCGGCGACCCGCGCCTGGGCGGCGTCGAAGTCGGCCCGGTTGGCGTCGCGCTCGGCGGCCGCGGCGCCGCGCTCGGCGTCCACGGTGCGCAGCTCCTCGGTGGTCCGCTCCAGCTCGCCGGACAGCCGCTCCTGCGCCTCGCGCAGCGCCTCCGCCTCGGCGACCACGGTGGTGTACTGCTCGTTCACCGCCTCCAGGTTGCCTTCCGCCTCGGACAGCTGGGCGGCCAGGTCGGCGACCCGGTCCTGCGCCAGGTGCAGCGCCTCGGTGGCCCCAGACAGCTCGTCGGTCAGCTGGGCCCGGGCCGCCTTCTCCTGCTTGAGCGCTTCGGAGAGGGTGGGGACCTGCGCCTCCACCTCCGCCAGCGCCCGGGTCAGGTCCTGCCGTTCGGTCTCGCTGGCCTCCAGCTGACCGCGCAGGTCGGCGACGCTGGTCTCCGCCGCGCTCCGACGCTGCCGCTCATCCTCCAGCGCCGCCTGCGCCCGCTGCAGCTGCGGGGGCAGATCCTTGAGCGAGGCCAGCTGCAGCAGCGCTTCCTCCAACTGCGCGCGGGTGGCGTTGACCGCGCCGCGCAGCGCCTCCTCCTCTGCCTCCCGCTCCAGGTACATCGCCCGGGCGCGGTGCAGGGTCTCCTGCTTGAGCTTGAGGACCTGACGGAAGAAATCCAGCTTCTCCTCCGGCGCGCCGCTGCGAGGCGGCCGCGGCTCGGGGGGTTCGGAGAAGGGGTCGCTGCCGTGGGCGCGCGAGGCGCTGGGCGGGGGAACCGGCGGCAGCGGGGCAGCCACCGGGGCCGCGGTGGTCACCGGCGGCGGACGGCGCGGAGGAAGCCTGGGCGGCAGCGGCGGTGGCGCCCCCGCCATCGTGTTGCGCAGGGGCGGAGGCACGATCGCCCCCATCCCCGGCTCAAGGACCGTCTCGCCTCCCTCGATGGACTCGCGGAGGTCGGCGAAGGGATCCGCGTCTTCAGGGCTGCCGGCCATTGGGCCGAGACACTATCCTTGGATCCACCCCTTCCCCAAAGACGTTGCGACGCATCGTTCAGAGCATGGCTGGGGACCTTCCAGCCAGGTTGCCGGGGTCTCGCCACAGTGAAAGGGTGCAGGAATGGCTCAGCGGTTCCGGCTCGACAACGGCCTCACGGTGATCTTCGAAGAGCAGCACGCGGCGAAGGTGGCCGCCTTCCAGGTGTGGGTCAAGGCGGGCAGCGCCGACGAACGGCCGGATCAGGCGGGGATCGCCCACCTCCACGAACACATGCTTTTCAAGGGGACCGCGCGCCGGGGCCCGGGGCAGATCGCCCATGAGGTGGAGGCCGCCGGCGGTCACATCAACGCCTGGACGTCCTTCGACCAGACAGTCTACCACGTGGTGATGGCCAGCCGGTTCGCCCGGACCGGCCTGGACGTGCTGGCCGACGCCATCCGCCACTCCTCCTTCGACCCCGGCGAGTTGGCCCGGGAGATCGAGGTGGTGGTGGAGGAGATCAACCGCGGCAAGGACAACGTGGGCCGCCGCGCCTCCCGCGCCCTCTACGAGACCGCCTTCCCCTCCCACCCCTACGGTCAGCCGGTGATCGGCAGCGAGGAGTCGGTCCGCTCCTTCACCCGGGAGAAGGTCCTGGACTTCTACCAGAGCCACTACGCGCCCCAGAACACGGTGCTGGTGGCGGTGGGAGACCTGGAGCCGGGCGAGCTGAAGGCCTGGAGCGAGGAGCTGCTGGGGGGCGACTGGGGCCGCCGGTATCCCGGCAAGCCTGCCCGCCCGGTGGAGCCGCCCCGGACCGGGCAGCGGATCCGGCTGCTGGAGGATCCCTCCAAGGAGCTGCACCTGGGGATCTCCTTCCCCGGCCCGGATGCCCGTCACCCGGACAACGCCGCGCTGGACGTGCTGGCGATGATCTACGGGCAGGGGGACACCTCCCGCCTGTCGCTGGAGCTCAAGCGCAGCCGCCGGTGGGTGAACGCCGCCGGCGCCTACTCCTACACGGCGCTGAACCCGGGGGTGTTCGCCGCCTCGCTCTCCCTGGCCCCGGAGCACGCGCTGGAGGCCTTCGAGGAGATGTTGCTGCTGGCCCGCGACCTCACCGTGGCGGAGGTCACCCCGGACGAGCTGGAGACGGTGAAGGCGATCTTCGAGGCGGAGGCGGTCTACCAGAAGGAGACCGTGCAGGGTCAGGCCCGCAAGCTGGGGATGTTCGAGACCACGGTGGGCGGGATCGAGGCCGAGGCCGCCTACTACGACCAGGTGGCGGCGCTGACCCCCCAGGCCCTGCGCGCTGTGGCCAGCAAGTACCTGCGGCTGGATCAGGTGGCGGTCTCCGGGCTGGTCCCGGTGGGCGCCCCGCTCACCGAGGGCCAGGTCCGGCAGGTGCTGGACCAGGTGGCGAAGACCGACCGTCCGCCCCGCGCGTTCCCCCGCCCCGCCCGCACCACCCCCGGCGGTCGGCTGCAGCTCACCGCCGCCAAGGCCCGCGGGGACTCCGGGGTCCTGGTGGAGACCCTCCCCTCCGGCGCCCGGCTGATCATCCGCGAGGAGAGCGCGGTCCCCCTGTTCGCGATGCGCGCCGCCTACCTGGGCGGGGTGCGCTTCGAAGACGACGCCCACAACGGCCTCACCACCCTGCTGGCGAGGACCCTGACCCGGGGCACCGCGCAGCGCTCGGCGGAGGCGGTCTCGCACCTGGTGGACGACCTGGCCGGCAGCCTCTCCGGCAGCGGCGGGCGCAACTCGGTGGGCGCCCGGGGCGAGTTCCTCTCCAAGCATTTCCAGAGCGCGTTCGGGCTGTTCTCCGAGATCCTCAACCAGCCCTCCTTCACCGAGGAGGAGGTGGACCGGGAGCGGAAGTTGATGCTGGAGGACCTGCGCTCGCGCGACGACAAGCCGGCGGCGATCGCCTTCGAGCTGTTCTCACGCGCGCTGTACCAGCAGCACCCCTACCGGCTGCCCTCGCAGGGGGACGAGACCTCGGTGGCGGGGCTGCAGCCGTCGGACCTGCTCGACTACCACGCCCGCTTCATGGACCCTTCCCAGCTGACCCTGGCGGTGGTGGGGGACGTGAAGGCGGACGAGGTCCGGGAGCTGGCCAACCAGGCCTTCGGGAAGTCCCGGGGCCGGGCGGCGGCGGCCCCCACCCTCCCGGTGGAGCCGGCGCGGACCGGGCCCAGCCGGGTGGAGAAGTTGCTGCCGCTCAAGCAGACCCACCTGGTGGCCGGCTTCCAGGGCGCGCGGATGACCGACGCCTGGCGCTGGCCGTTGGAGGTGCTCTCCACCGTGCTCTCCGGCCAGGGCGGGCGGCTGTTCATGGAGCTGCGGGACAAGCGGTCCATGGCGTACAGCGTGACCAGCTACGCGGTGGACGGGATCGAACCCGGCTACTTCGCGGTCTACATCGGCACCAGCCCGGACAAGGAGGCGGACGCGCTGGAGGGGATCCGCGCGGAGCTGTCCAAGGTCTGCGAGACCCCGATCACCGAGGCGGAGCTGGAGCGGGCCAAGCGCAACCTGATCGGCGGTCACGAGATCGGCCTGCAGCGCAACGGCGCCCGGGCCGGGCTGCTGGGCCTGGACTACCTCTACAATCTCGGGGGCAGGCGCTTCGAGCACTACGGCGAGCTGGTGGAGGCGATCACCGCCCGGGAGGTGATGGAGGCGGCGCGGCGGGTGATCGACCTGGAGAAGATGGTGTTGGCCCGGGTCGGGCCCTAGGAAAGAGAGGGAAGCGGACGAAGGGCCGGCCGAAAAATCTGACGCGGCGGAGGGTGGCCGTAACCTCCCCCGCATGAGCACCAGCTCCGATCTCACCGCCCGACGGGTGTTCGTCGTCCTGTTCGTCATCGCCCTGCTGCTGGTGGGGATGGTGGTGCTGCCGTTCGTCTCCGCCTTCTTCCTGGCCGCGGTGCTGGCCGGCGCACTGTGGCCGCTGGAGCAGCGGCTGCGGCGGGTGTTCCGGGGCCGGACCCACCTGTCCGCCAGCCTGATCGTGCTGGGGGTGCTGCTGTTGCTGGTGGTCCCCCTGGCCGGGCTGACCGCGTTTGTGGTCAAGGAGGCCAGCGACGGGTACCGCTACGTCTCCCAGACCCTGCGCAGCGAAGGCGCGGAGGGGCTGATCCAGGGGCTTCCGGATCCGTTGGAGCGGCAGGTGCGCAGGGTGATGGACCGCTTCAACGTGGGGACCGAGGAGGCGCTGCAGCAGCTCAACGACGAGCTGGGCAGCACCGTCCAGGAGCAGGGCGGCAAGGCGGCCCAGGCGGTGACCGGGGCGGTGGCCGGGGCCGGCTCCTTCGCGGTGCAGACCATCTTCATGCTGATCGCCCTCTTCTTCCTGCTCACCGACGGCAAGGCGCTGGTGGACTGGGTGGAGGAGGTCTCACCCCTCAAGCCGGGGCAGGCGCGGGAGATCCTGATCGAATTCCGCAAGGTCTCGGTCGCGGTGATCTTCTCCAGCGCCGCTACCGCGGCGGTGCAGGCGGTGGCCGCGCTGGTGGGCTACCTGATCGCCCGGGTGCCCAACGCGCTGTTCTTCGCGGTGGTCACCTTCTTCGTGGCGCTGATCCCGGCCATCGGCGCCGCGGCGGTGTGCCTGGCCGCGGCCTTGCTGCTGTACGCCACCGGCCACCCCTGGGCGGCGCTGTTCCTGGCCATCTGGGGGGTGGTGGTGGTGGGGCTGTCCGACAACGTGGTCAAGCCGCTGTTGGTCAAGCGCGGCCTCTCCATGCATGGAGCGATCATCTTCTTCGCCCTCCTGGGAGGCCTGGCGGCGTTTGGCACCGTGGGCCTGCTGCTGGGTCCGATGTGCATCGCCTTCTTCCTGGCGCTGATCCGGATCCACCGGCGCGACTACGGGGACGCGCCTCCCCCGGCCATCATGTAGAAGGCGGCCAATGGCCCAGACCTACGCTTCGTTGACCGTGGACCTTCCCGAGGCCGCCTCGGAGGAGTGCCAATCACTGCTCCATGACCTGGGCTCCACCGGCCTGGAGATCCGCGACGCCGCCACCACCCTGATGCCCGGGATGCGCGCCCCCGCCGCCGGGGAGGCGATCGTGGTGGCCTACTTCGAGGACGCGGCCTCCGCCCAGGAGGCGGCCTTGGCGCTGGCCTCCGGACTTCCCTCCGCCCGGACCCGGCTGGAGGAGGTGGAGAACAAGGACTGGTCGGAGAGCTGGAAGGCGCTGATCAAGTCGGTGGAGGTGGGCCGGCTGTGGGTGGGCCCGCCCTGGATGGTGGAGGGCGCCCCGGCGGACAAGGTCCGGATCGTGATCGAGCCGAAGATGGCCTTTGGCACCGGGGACCACGCCACCACCCAGCTGTGTCTGGCGGCCACCGACCGCTACCTGCAGGCCCACCCGGGGGCCTCGGTGCTGGACGTGGGCACCGGCACCGGGGTGCTGGCGATCGCCGCCCGCAAGCTGGGGGCCAGCAAGGCGGTGGGGACCGACAACGATCCGGTCTCGGTGGAGCTGGCCTTGGAGAACGCCGAGAGCAACGGCACCCCGGAGGTGGAGCTGTCCGGCAAGACGTTGGAGGAGCTGCCCCCGGGGAAGTTCGACCTGGTGCTGGCCAACATCCTGGCCAACACCCTGATCGAGCTGGCGCCGGCGATCACCGCCCGGGTGGGAGACCGGCTGGTGCTGGCGGGGGTGCTGGTCCCCCAGCACGCCGACGTGGAGGCCGCGTATGTGGCCTGTGGCCTCAAGCCGGCCGGCACGGAGATCATCGGGGAGTGGATCCGCATCGAGCTGTCCCGCTGAGCCGATGATCCGCCTCCTCCTGCCGGTCCCGTCGCCCGCCCCGGAAGGCCTCCGGGTGGAGGGCGAGCGCTTCCATTATCTGACCCACGTGCTCCGGCTGGGACCGGGCGCGGCGCTGGAGGTGTTCGACGGCCGGGGCACCCGCTACCAGGCGGTGGTGGCCCGACTGGAGGAGTCCTTCGCCGAGCTGACCCTGGCGAACCCCCAGACCGGGATCGGCGGAGCGCCGCTGACCCTGCTGCAGGGGCTGCCCAAGGGGGACAAGCTGGAGTGGATCCTCCAGAAGGGCACCGAACTGGGGATCACCCGCTTCCTTCCGGTGGCCACCGTGCGGGCGGTGGTGAAGCTGGACGCGGCGCGAGGCGAGTCCAAGCGCACCCGCTGGCAGAAGATCGTGGAGGAGGCCGCCCGCCAGTGCGGACGTTCGGATGTCCCACAGGTCGGCTTGCCCCAGGGACTGCTGGAGGCGGTGCGCGCCCTGCCGCCGCGGACCACGGTGCTGGTGCTGGATGAGGAGGAGCGGTCCTGTACCCTCTCCCAGGCGGTCGGTGAAGCAGCCGACCGCGGGCTGGCGCTGGTGGTGGGACCGGAGGGCGGGCTTGATCGCGCGGAGGTGACCGCGCTGATCGCCGTCGGCGCGGTGCCAGTCACCCTGGGGGCGCGGGTGCTGCGGACGGAGACCGCCTCGCTGGCCGCCGCCGCGGTGATCCTGCATCTGCGCGGTGAGCTGGGCTGAGACGCGCGCCCGCCGGCGCTGCGCATTGCCCCCGCGGGACAGAGCAGGCAAGCGACCGGGCCCCTGGTCTGGGCGTCTCCTGATCGGGGAACACGCCAAGCATTCCCGTACACCAAGTACCTACTTTCCTCCGTCACCGGGACCGAGCGGGTCCCCTTCAAAACAGGAGCAAGACAAATGGGAATCATCGCGTTCATCGTCATCGGTCTACTCGCGGGTCTGATCGCGCGTGCACTTCTTCCGGGGAACCAGTCGATGGGCCTGCTGGCCACGACCCTCCTGGGCATCGTCGGCTCCTTCGTGGGCGGCCTGGTCGGTTCTCTCTTCCGTCGCGATGGGCAGCTGTTCGACCTCACCCCCAGCGGCCTCTTGATGTCCGTCCTGGGCGCGATCGTCGTGCTGCTCGTGGTGGGCTTCGCCGGCAAGCGTCGGCGTGTCACCGCCTAGTTGCGACCAGTCTTGCTTCACTGGCCTCCGGCGATGAGCCGGGGGCCTTTTTCCTTTTCAACCAAGCGCCACTGACCGTTTCTTGCTCCCCCAGGCCGTTGGTCGTCTCATCAGGGTCGAAGTGATGGAGGTGGATGTGACCAAATGTCTGAAATGTGGTTCTGAGCTTCCTGCGATCGGCGAATGCGGCGTCTGCCATGGCCAGGGCCTGCCCGCGACCGCGGTCCCCCGTCTCCTCGATCAGGACCTGAACCTGGATCGCCGGTCGCCTCGGCCCGGTGAACTGCCACCCGTACCCCGAACCCCTGCCGCTGCTCCTCCGCGTCCTCCGGCCCCGCCCGCCGCCGCGCTTCCTCCGCGTCCTCCGGCTCCGCCCGCCGCTGCCGCTGTTCCCGCCAGCGTTGCTCCGGCGACGCCTGCCCGGGCTCGGGTGGACTTCACCTCTCCGCTGCTGGCAGATATCCCCTCGCCCGGGTCCGACCTCGCCGCTCCCGGTCGGTCCGGAAGTCTTCACACCGACGCACAGCTCGAACGCGCTCCTGCCATGACCACTCTTCCGCCTCCTGCCTCGCGTCCCGCCACCCCGTCTGCCACGCCTCCCCGGATGAGCGCTTCGGCGGCCTCGCACCCGGGAGTGGAGGAGCACCACGCGCGGCCGGCCTCACTGTGGCGGCGAGCGCTGGCCTTCACCGTGGACTCGGCGCTGATCCTGGGAATCCTGGCCGCGTATCTGGCGGTGGCCGCCGCCATCGTCGGCCCCACCCCGACCCACCTCACCGGGCTGGATGCCTGGATGGCGCGCGCCCATGCGATGGAGCACGTGCTGATTCCCGGGCTGGTGCTGGCCCTGGTCCTGGCCCTGGTCTATTCGGCGGTGGCCGGGTTCCTGTGGGACGGCCGCACCCTGGGACGACGGCTGTTGGGGATCCAGTTGGTGGATCGCAGCGGCCTGGCTCCGGCGCCGGCGCGGGCCATCCTGCGCGCGTTGCTCTCCGCCTTCTCCTTCGCCCTCTTCCTGGGCGGTTTCTGGCTGGCCCTGTTTGACCGCCGCGGCCAGACCCTCCACGACAAGCTGACCTCGACCTTCGTCGTCCGACCCGTGTGATTTCGGCGCGCCCACCACGCGCGCCGCATACACTCCGCCCGCTCCGATGCCCGCCCGTCTCGCCCAGGTGCTAGTCAGCCGCGGCCTGCTCACCCCTGAGCGGGCGGACGAAGCCTTGCGTCAGTTGGCCGTGGCCGGCGGGGCGCTGGACACCACCCTGCTGGAGCATGGCTGGGTTTCCGAGGTGCCGCTGCTGCAGGCGCTGGGCGAGGCCTCCGGTTTCCGCGCGGTGAACCTGGCGGACTTCGAACCGAACCCGGAAGTCGCCACGCTGATCCCGCCGAAGATCGCCGACCGCTTGTGCGTAGCGCCGCTCTCGGTGGAAGGCCCGGTGCTGCACATCGTCTGCGGGTACCCGGTCCGCAAGGTGGAGCTGGACGAGGTGGCGTTCCTGCTGGGCAAGCAGCTGGAGCTGTGGGTGGGGCTGGAGGTCCGGGTCCGAGACTGGATCTCGATCATCTACAAGCAGCCGCTGGCCGCCCGCTTCACCGCGCTGCTCGCCCAGGGAGAACCTGTCCCCGCCGTCGAGCCCGAGGCCCCGGTCGCCGCGCCCGCCCAGGTCCCGCCCCGGCCGCCGGCGAACGTGCCGGTGGAGGAGACCACCCTGGAAGACTCGCTCTCCTTGGAGATGGTGGAGCGGCTGGCCCGCACCGTCGCCGAGGAGCCGATCCCTCTGGAGGTCCGCAAGAAGGACCGCTCGGCGCCCGCCCTCCCGCCCGAGCCCGTTGCTCCCCCCGAGCCCCCGGCCACCACTGCGGTTCGTCCCCCCGAGCCCACCGTCGCCCCCGCGG
>JALYOC010000081.1 GCA_030857095.1 Myxococcota bacterium
GCTCGGACTCGGGCTCGGCCGCCGTGGCCAACGCCTCCGGCTCCTCGGCCGGCTCGGGCCGGGGGCCGGGCGTGGGCGCCGCCTTCTGCGCCTTGGCCAGCTTCTCCGCCTCGCGATCCGCCAGGTACTGCTTCACCGCAACATCGGTGGCCTTGCCGTAGATGCCGTCAATGGTGCCCGGATCGTAGCCCGCCTTGGCCAAGGCCTTCTGCAGGCGTTTGATGTGCGGTCCGCTCTCGTCTATCGCCCGGACCGAGAACAGCGGCGGGCGCGACGGTGCGGCCTGGAGGGAGGGGGCTGCACCGAGGCTCAGCAACAGAACCGACGCAAACATCCAGCGTGCGGGCTTGTAGGCTGCGATCATTGTCCGCCTGTGGCTCAAGATGGTGAGGAGCGACTGCCAATCCTGCGACCGATTATCCACACTTAAGGGGACGTGCGCCAGTCGACTTTCACCGTAGCCCCCCGATCCGGGGGCGACGGGCGTTCGCTGGCGTACCGGCCCCTAGTCGTCCGGGGTCTCCTGCGGGGCCCGCACCTGGGGAGTGAAGCGGGGGAGGATCGGCTCCAGGGCTGCCACGTTCAGCAGCTCCAGGTCGAAGCGCTCGACCGGGGTGTCCGCCAGCACCGGCGTCCGCGCCGGGGGGCCGCGGCGGGCGAGGACGCGCAGGTCATCCAGTTCGTCACCGCGCGCCGGGACCAGCCGATCCACCGGACCGAACCGGACCTTGAGCAGCGCCTCGCGCAGCTTGGCCGGCACTGGCTTGCGGTACACCAGCAGTGCGGTGGGCAGCGAGGGCCCGATGTACGCCGCCTCCAGGCCTGAGGAGGAGGCCACCGGGAGCACCGCCGCGTCCGCCGCGCCCGCCTGCAGCGCCTCCAGCGCCGACTCAGCGTTGGGCACCGGCACCAGCTTGAAGTGGGGCGCGGGCAGGTCTCCTTGGAAGAAGAGGTTGGAGAGCAGCTTCGCCTCCTGGCCGGTGGCGCCACGCACCACCGCCAGCCGCGCGCCCTTCAGCGCCGGCACCGTCTTCTTCTCCTTGGACACCAGCTGCACCCGCTGCTTGTCTCCGGCGGCCTGCCCCACTGCCAGCGGGGAGATCCCCGGTGGGAGCTGGCCGGCCACCCAGCCGTCCACCACCCCCAAGGTGATCTCTCCGGAGTTCAGCGCCTGGGTGAAGTCCTCGAAGCGGCCGAAGCTGCGGCCCTCCACCGGCGCCCCCAGGCTCTGCTGCAGGCTGCCGGCCAGCTGCTGGGCAATCTGGAAGCGCTGCTCGCCATCCGCGACCGAGATGGGCAGGAACACTCCCACCACCACCTCGGCGCGCGCCGCCGGCTCCGCTGACGCTGCCACGCCCCACAGCGAGCTCACCAGCCAGCCCACCACCGCGACCCATCCTTTGCTCTTCACAGCGCGCCTCCCTCAGCTGCCACCACCGGTTCGCCGTACAGCTGCCGCAGCCGCTGCGCCCACTCCCGGGCCAGGGTGGAGCGCCCCGCGGCCTTCTTGGCGTAGCGGTCGAAGTACTCCACCGCCTGGGTCACCTTCCGCTCCTTCTCCAGGGCGTGGATGCCCAGGTTCAGGAGGGCCTCCGGGACATTGTCCGCGTGCTGGGTCCAGACGCCCACCGCCTCCTTCACGCCCTTGCCGCCCCTCATTCCGTAGCGGGCGGAGGCCAGGTTCACCGCCAGCGCCGCGCTGGAGGGCTCCGCCTGGAGCGCGGCCCGGAACGCCGCCTCGGCGCGGCGCTGATCTCCCTTGGCGTAGGCAAGCTGGGCCTCGCGGCGCCCAACCGCCCGGACCAGTCGGGAGGCGAAGCGGCCCGCAGGTCCGCCCCCGCTGATGGCCGATGACGCCGCCCGCTTGCCCTGGGGCAGCCGGTCCGCCCGGTAATGCAGATAGGCGGTCAGCACCCCAGACGCTCCGGGTTGCAGCCAATCCACCCGGTCCAGCCGGGCGCTGCGCAGCCGGCCCGCCGCCTCCCGGTCCTTGCCCTCCTCCACCTCCGCCAGGGCGCGGGCGAACACCGCCAGAGCCCGCCGGTCCGGATGCTCGCCACCCAGCTTGTCCGCCTCCGCCAGGTCCTCTCGCGCGGAGCCTGCGTCCCCCCGGCTGAGCCGGACCAGCGCCCGCCGGTACAGCAACACCGGGAGGTTGTCCGCCGCCAGGGCGGCCACCGCCTTCACCCCCCTGCCGGAGGAGAGCCGGTCCACCGCCGCGTCCAGGTCCCCCTGGGCGGCCAGCGCCAGCCCGACCGCCGCCTTCAACTCCGCCCGGGTGTCCTCATCCGGCGCTGCCGCCTCCGCGGCCTGGAAGGCCTTGAGCGCGTCGGCCGGCTTGCGCACCGCCAGCTGGGCGTAGCCCAGCAGTTGCTGGTTCCTCCAGTTGGCGTCCGGGCGGCTGCTGCCCATCAGCAGGGCCCCCAGGGCCTCCTCGTGCTGGCCCAGGTCCAGCAGGGCCGCGCCCAGGGTGCGGGACTGCGCGCCGCTGGACTCCAGGTCGAAGGCGCGGCGCAGGTCGCGGGAGGCCTCCTCCAGCCGGCCCGGCTCCGCGGCCCTCGCCTCACCGCGCCGGGCGAAGGCCAGGGCCAGCCAGTGGGTGGCGCGCTTGTCGCCCGGCACCAGCCGCAGCACGGTCTCGTAGTGCCGGATGGCCTTGTCCCAGTCGCCGGCCACGAAGTAGTCCGCGCCCAGCAGCAGGTGGGAGGGCGGGTAGTTGGGGGCCATGGCCAGCGCCTTCTGGTGCACCTCCAGCGCCTTCTGGAACCGGCCCGCGCGGCGGTTGGCGCTTCCCAGGGCCGCCAGGGCCTCGTAGCTGCTCCCGCCGCTGTCGCCCACCGCCTTCTCCAGGACCTTCACCGCCTCGTCGTGCCGACCCTGTCCCTGCAGCGCGGTTCCCAGCCGCACCTGTGCAGTGAGGAAGCGGGGATCCGCCGCCAGCGCCTTTCGGGCGGACTGCTCCGCCTGGGGGAAGCGCTTCTGGGCCAGGTACACGTCAGCCAGGAGCAGCTGCGCCTGGGCCCCGTCCTGCAGCTTCACCAGTTGCAGGGCCACCTGCTCCGCCTCCGGGGCGCGCTGATCCTCCAGCAGCAGGCGGGACAGGCGCTCCTGGGCGTCCGCGTGCTGGGGGAACTTCTGGGAGACCTGCTTCAGCTCGGCGATGGCTTCCTTGCGTTTCCCCTCCAGCACCAGCACCTCTGCCAGTCCCACCCGCAGGGCGGGGGTCTCCCCTGCCCCCTGCTGGGCGCGCTGGAACGCCGCGCGGGCCTCGGCCGGGCGGCGCTGGAGCAGGTGGGCCCGCCCCAGCAGCGCGTAGATGTCACCGTCGCTCCCGGCCACCGAGTCCGGCCGCAGCGCCAGATAGCTGCCCAGCGCCACCTCCGCCTGGTCCCCGCGCCCGACCGCCAGGTGGTACTGGCCCAGGTAGTAGTGGGCGACCAGGTGGGCGCGATCATTGGCCACCCTCGCCTTCTCCAGGTGGGGCACCGCGTCCTCGTAGCGGCGCGACTTGTAGTAGGCCACCCCCAGGTTGAAGGCCAGGTCCACCGAGTCCGGGTGGGTGGCGGTCAGCGGGCCCAGCCGGGCGATCACCTGATCGTGGAGCCCCAGGGCGTTGCCCACCACGCCCAGACCCTCCGCCGCCACCAGCAGCTGGGGATCCACCTTCAGCGCCTGGGCGTAGTAGTCGTAGGCCTTCTTGAACTGGGCCTGGGCGCCCTGCTTGTCCCCGCGGCCCAGCAGCCGGCTGCCCTCCAGCCGGGGGCCGTCACCGGAGGCGGACAGCCGCTGTGCCTCGGAGAGCGGCGGAGGCCGGAACTGCGCCACCGCCACCACAGGCGCCAAGGCCAGGCCCGCGCCCAGCGCCCATACCAGGGGAGAGGCCATTCTCACTGTGCGTACTCCGCCACCACGATGGTCACGTCATCGGCCTGGGGGGCCCCGGCCATGTACTGCTGCACGTCGTTGATCAGCGCGTCCCGCAACTGGTCTACCGGGAGGTAGCCGAACTGCCGCAGCGAGTTCTGCAGCCGCTTGAGCGAGTACGGCTTCTGTTCGACGTTGTTGGCCTCGGTCAGCCCGTCGCTGTACCAGACCAGCACGTCCCCCGGTCGCAGGGTGTAGCGGGAGGTGGCGTAGTCGGAATGCTCGCTCTCGCCCAGGATGGGGCCGCGGATGTTCAGCGAGCTCACCTTGCCGTCGTGGCGGTTGAACACCTGCGCCGGCGGGTGCCCGCCGCTGGCGAACTCCAGCTCGCCGGAGGCCAGGTCCACCACCGCCAGGGAGGTGGACATCTGGAACTCTCCCCGGGAGAGCTGGAACAGGGTCTGGTTCAGCGAGTTCATCAGCAGCTTGGCGTGGATCTGCCCTGGCTCGTGGAGGGTGATCGCCGAGGAGAAGCCGGCGGTGGCGGAGGTGGCCACCAGCGCGGTGGACAGCCCGTGGCCGGTGACGTCGCCGATCCCGATCACCACCCGGGTCGGCCCCAGCGGCGAGCGGATCCACCAGTCACCGCCGCAGGCATCGGCGGCAAAGGAGGTGCCGGCGATCCGCATCGGGCCGATGGGGAACACATCGCGGTTGGGGAGCAGGGTCTGCTGCACCGTCTTGGCCACCTCCATCTCCCGCTCCAGCAGTGCCTTCTGCCGCACGTCCTGCATCAGCAGGTTGATGCGGCCCGCCATGTGGTCGAACACGATCCCCAGGGTCTTCACCTCGCGGCTGCCGGCCCGGGCGTCCACCCGGGCCTCGAAGTGGCCTTCCGCCAGCCTCATCACGCTCTGGGTCAGGATCCCAAGCGGGCGGGTCACCCGGCGACTGACCAGCGCCGCCACCACCCCGGCCAGCACCATGAACAGGCCACCCAGGGCCAGGGTGCGGGTGGTGGAGTCGTCCAGGGTCTGCTGCTTCTTCTGCTCCATCTCGGTGAGCAGCCCCTGCAGCCGGTCCAGGGAGTAGGTCAGCACCACCAGCCCGGCGCCGTCGGGGCCGCCAAACTCGATGGGCTCGCGGAACTCGAACACCGAGGTGCCCTTGTAGATGGCCGTGGCGAAGCCCCGCGCGGCCTGGAAGGAGGGGTCGGCGCGCAGGTCCCCGTCCGAGTCGGCAATGGACAGCCCCTCGTGGTTGTAGATGCGGACCCGGGCCACGTTGGGGTTCTGCTTCACCAACTCGGCGACCTGGTGCTTGAAGTATCCGTAGTCGTTGTCCCGCATCGGGACCCGGCCGGTCTGGGCAATGGTGCTGGAGAGCTTCTGCCCCATCTCCCGGGCCTGCTCCTGGAGGCTGGCGGTGTACTGCTGGTCCGCCTCCTGGAAGGCGCGCTCGGCGGTGAAGGTGAACACCGACCCCAGCGCGGCCACGATCCCCCCCACGATCAGCAGGGTGGTGATCAGCAGCACCTGGTCGAAGCGCAGGCCGCGGACCGCCCGCACGTCGGCGGCGATCTGCTCGGCGCTGGCGGGGACCTGCCCCTCCTTGAGGGCGCTGGGGACCAGCTGCATCCCGGTGCGGGTGACGTCGCGGCCAGACAGGCCGGTGGCGGTGAGCCCGGGCGAAGAACCGGTGTGGCCGGTCTGTCCCGTCTGGGTGGGTTCAATTCGAGGGGCGGTGTTCAAGGCGCTCACGGCCGGCGAACGAAAGGGTGCCGGTCCATCGGGGTTCGAGAATGCGGGGCGATAGTATTCCGCGCCGGGAGTCCGAAGGAAGCAGCCGGCGCTGCCGCCCTCCCGCATGTACAGCAGGCAGGCGAACGGCGCGATCAGATTTGGCCTGGGCAGACGCCCTGAGCCACCAGCACCAGGCCCAGCCCGGGCAGAAGCGGGTCCACCCATAGGCCCTCGGGCAGCACCCGGGCCGGGGTTCCGCGGTCCGCCAGGAACCGGGCGCTGAGCGCCAGGTCCACCGACTCCAGCACCACCGCCACCACCCCCGGCGCGGGACCCTGCTGCAGCAGCAGCAACCCGCCCTCCCAGTCCAGCCGCACCCGGGGAACCCCGGTCAGCGGATGTGGTGGGGCCGGGGAGGCGGGGGCCCCCAACAGCGCCCGAAAGAAGGCAGCGGCCGGCTCCAGCGCGGTCACTTCAAGGTGGAAGCCCCGCACCGCGCGCGCGCCGCACGGCCAGGGCTGAGGGCGGGAGGGGGGCCAGTCGGCGGCCACCTCCCGGGGCAGCACCCGCCGCACCAGGATTGGGCTGGGCACCCCCGGTGGCGCCTCCACCTCCAGGTTGTCCCACAGCCCGTCGCGCCCCTGGTAAGGCTCGGAGCGGAAGCGGAGATCCGCCGCCCGCAGCTGGGCGCAGGTCCGCTCCAGGTCGGAGAAGCCGAAGAAGAACAGCTCCACCGCGGCCGCCGGGGGGGAGGCGGGGCCATTCCCCTCGCTGACCTCCAGGTAGGAGCGGTGGAAGAACAGCCGGCTGTGCTGCTGCTCCGCGCCGGGGGTGCGGGTGGGGATCAGCCCCAGCCGCTGCTGCAGCAGCAGCGCCGCCCGGTCCAGCGACTCCACCCGCACCGAGGCATGGTCCACCCACAGCATCGGCTATCCCGCCTGCGGGGCGGAGAGGGCGGCCACCTTCGCCGGATCGAAGCTCTCCGTCAGCGCCGAGCCCTTCCCCTCCATCAGGTCCGCCAGCATCCGGCCGGTGACCCCGCCGGTGAGGATTCCCTGCCCGCCGTGGCCTGAGGCGACGAACACCCGGGGCTGGCCGGGGTAGGCGCCAATCATCGGCCGGCCGCTGGCGGTGGTGGCCCGCAGCCCGGCCCAGGCGCCGGTGAAGCGGGACTCCCGCAGCGCCGGCGCCAGCTTGGCGAGGGTGGCCAGCAGGAACAACATCCCCTGGGGCGTGGACTGGCAGACGAAGCCGGCGTCTTCCTCGGTGGCCCCCACCAGCACCTCCCCGGCGCGCCAGGGCGCCAGGTACACCTGCCCGGAGAGCACGCGGGTCAGGCGGAAGTGGGGACTGAAGACGGACACCAGCTGGCCGCGGAGCGGGCGGATGGGCAATAGCTCCAGCCCGGGGAGCTGGCCGGACCAGGCGCCGCAAGCCACCACCAGCCGCTGCGCCCGCAGCCGGGCGGCGTCGGTGCGGACACGCACCCCGTCGGCCTCCGGGCTGACCTGCAGCACCGCCTCCCCCATCCGGACCGAGACCCCCAACGCAGTGAGCTCGTGCAGCAGCGCGTCCAGGTAGCTGTCCGCGTCCACCGAGTAGGCCTCCTCCTGGGAGAAGGCGCCCAGCAGCGGGGTCCCCCGCAGGGCCGGCTCCAGGGAGACCAGCTCCGGGGTGGGAACCCAGCGCCCCAGGAACTCCGGCCGCTCCCGGGCCTGGTTCTCCAGCGCGGCTCGGGCGTTGGCGTCCAGGGCGGGGCGGAGGATGCCTCGACCACGGGTCAGGCCATGGGTGGGGAAGGTCTGCGCCAGCGCGGCCAGGTCCTCGGCCAGCACTTTCAGCCCCTCGCCGGTGAAGTCCAGCATCACCGGGTCTCCCAGCAGCCGGATGCTGGGCACTGCCACCCCGGCGGCCGCGCGCGAGCCCTCCCCGCCGCGCAGCGAGCGATCCAGCACCACCACCCGGGCGCCGCGCCTGGCCAACGCCCGGGCAGTGGAGAGGCCCACCACCCCCGCGCCGATCACCAGCACCTCCACCTGCTCCTCGTCGCGCCCGTTCCGCTGTGTCATCGGCCGGGGACCATAGCGGCTGGTGAAGCCTGCGTTCAACGCAGGCGAAGGCCGGGGTGGGCGCGGCTCAAGGGGTGGCGGTGGGTTCCAGGCGGTGCTCCGACGGCATCAGCGTTCCGGGGGGGGGGTCACCGTCCACCGCTCGGCCTGCATCCGCAGTTCGAAGGTGTAGCGGCCCCGCCCGTCGCGAAGGAACAGCTGGTCCGGGGAGGGCAGCATCTCCTCCAGGGTGATCATCTCCACCCCGGCCAGGGCGTGGCGCAGCAGCTCCAGGGCGAAGGGGGACTGCAGATCGAACAGATACGGCTTCCGCTCGGCCGGGGTGCGTCCGTACACGAACCGGGGCAGCCCCAGCCGGCGGCGCAGCCGCTGCACCCCCAGCGCCAGCTCCACCCCGGTGGTCCCGGCCAGCCCCTGGGTGGGGACCTGCCAGCGGCGGCGCTGGTACACCGCCCCGCCCACCGAGACCCGGGGGGTGTGGCCGCCGGCCGCCTGCAGCGGGGCGTGCACCACCGAAGGGGCCCCCAGGGCGGCGAAGGGGGCGAACTTGGAGAAGTCGTCCAGCGGGAAGTACAGCTGCAGCGGCTGCCCGTCGGGGCCGTGCAGCGACGGCCCCTGGGGCGTCAGCCGCACCCGCGCCTGGGTGGGGCTCAGGGCCTGGGCCGGGAAGTCGTTGGTGTCGGTCACCGACTGCAGCAGGCTGCGCCCGGGGAAGGCGTAGAAGCCCTTGTTGCGCCGGCGCACGGCCAGCGCGGTGAGGCCCGCGGCGCCCGGCTCCCCCCCCACGAAGCGCGCCGAGACCCGGCGGAACCGCTCCGGCCGGGGATGGAAGGCGGCCAGCCACCCGTAGACCAGCAGGTGGTGGTGCACCCGGGCCAACAGGATCTCCATCCCATCCGCCGGGGCGCCGGGCGCGGGGAGCGGCCCGCACAGGCAGACGTCGGGCAATGCGAAGCGGGCCCCGTCGCCTGCGGGGGGGGCGATTCCCGGGTCCAGCTGCAGCGTGGGACCGGTGTCCTCCACCGCCAGCGGCGGCACCGGGGAGAAGCGGGTGCCGGAGACCTCCGCGGGGCGGGTGCGGACTGTGTAGCTGAGGAAGTCCAGCTCGCCCTCGGGGCCCAGCAGCCGGGTCACCTCCTGGCGGTGGCCGCGCTGGATCTGTTCCCCATAGCCGGCGGACAGTTCCAAACCCGGCCCCAGCGCCCGGGCCAGCCGTTCGGCGAAGCTCTTGCCGAAGCGGAGCGCGAAGGGCGAGGCCGCCTCCTCGTAGAGGATCAGCCGATCCTCGTAGACCCCACCCTCGCCGCGTCGGGCGGGCCTGCCGGTCAGGGCGGTGAACAGCGCCTCCAACTCCGCCAGCAGGGCGCGGCGCTGGGCCAGGGTCCCCACGGCGAAGCGCCCCAGCAGCGCGGCGAAGGTCCCCAGCCGCTCCAGCCAGAGGGTGCGCTCCGCCGAGGGGGGGAAGGCCTCCACCGCGGCGATCAGCGACTCCAGGGTGTCCAGGTCGTTGGTGGCAAACGGCAGCCCCCGCAGCACGAACGCCACCTTGAGCAGTGGCAGCGCCTCCCGCTCCAGGTCCCCCGGGGTCAGCCCCAGCTGGGTGGCCAGCGCCCGCACCGTCTGAGGACCGGACCCCAGCAACCCCACCAGCCGGGCGCCTAGAGTGGAGAGCGGAGCCTCCAGCCCCAGGGGGGCGCAGCGGACCTCGGTGGCGGAGACCTCGAACATCGGGTTCTGGCGCAGGGTGAGTTCGGGACGGAACACCCGCTCCCGCTGGATCACCCGGGCCAGCTCGGTCAGCGCCCAGATCGCCAGGAAGGTCCGCCGGCGGCCATCGCCGCTGGGCGCCACCTCCACCGAGACCCGGTCGTCGGGGAGGACCTCGCCGTAGCCCATCGGTCCGAAGTAGCTGGTGGTCTCGTTCTTCCCACACAGCCGCTGCAGGTAGGTATAGGCCTGGCGATCCAGCCGGCGGGAGTCGGCGTTCTCCGGGCGCAGCGATTCTTGGGCATAGCGCCGGAAGCTGTTCTCGTAGATGGAAGGATTGGACAGGAACACCGCCCCCTGGACCTCCTCCTCGGCGCAGCGGGAATGCAGCGCCTCGCGCAGCCGGGCGCGGTCCGCCGTCCACTCCGTCTCCAGGGCGGCTCTGGCCCGCTCCCAGGCGGCCACCGCCTCTCCCCAGTCCTCCGGCCGACGCCGCGGCGGGCGGGGCGGGGTCCCCTTGAACAGCGCCGGCGCCTCGGCACCCAGCGCCAAAAGCCGGTCCTCCGCGGCCAGCACCGCGTCCAGCGCGGCGCGGGTGGAGTCAGAGGAGCCCAGTTGCTCCAGCCAGTCGAACGGAAACCCGGCGTGCCGAAGCACGAACACCTCTCCCAAACTCCAGGCCTGGCTCACGCCGCGCCCCCTTCCGGCAGTCGCTGGAGGATCCCGCGCTCCAGCAGCGTGTGAAGCAGCTTCTGACGCATCGCCGGGTTCACCCCGGGGAGGAACTCTCCCTCCCGGCAGGGCCGCTCCAGCCGGCGCAAAAACGGGAGCAGCCGCGGGTCCAGGGACAGCAGCGCCCCGGTCCCCAGGCTGGTGGCCACCGCTGTCGGCTGGGCCTTCCCCTCCAGGGTCAGTGGCAGCTCGACCAGGGCCGCGTCCCCGGCCAGCCTCAGCCAGTCGCCGCCGGGAGCAGACGCCGGGCGCACCGTGGCCAGCCCCGCCCCCACCCGCCCCGGGCTGGGCGGACGGGGAGCCTGGGCCAGCGCCACCAGCACCCGCCGCACCAGCGCGTCCAAGGCGGTTTCCTCCAGCATCCCCGGGGTGTGGAAGGAGCGACTGCGGGCCAGGTCCAGGTCTGCCCCGGTCGCCTCCAGCGCGAGCGGGAGCCCATCGAACCGCGCCTGCCCTGGCCGGTCCACGCTCCAGTGGAAGCGTCGCAGGCCGCCCAGCCAGGCGAAGGAGAGGGACGGCCCCGCTTCCGTGGCGGAGGCCAGCAGCAGCGCCGCGGACTGCTCGGTCAGCGCGGCGGGGATCGGCGCGCCGAAGTGCCACTCCCCCACCACCGTGAACCGGGCGGCGGCCTCCTCCAGCAGCGCGCGGGGGAACCAGCGACCCTCCAGGGACAGCACCCCCCGCGCCTCATCCAGTGCCAGGAAGGGCACCACCGCCAACCGGGGCGGCGGTCCCTCTGCGGCCGCCAGCGCCTCCAGCGGCAGGTAGCCGCGCCAGGGCCCGGCGGACACGGGCGGCTGTCCGTCCCAGCGCCAGGCGGCGCCGTCCAGGGTCCAGGTTGGCAAGGCGGCATCGAACGCCAGGCCGGGGAACAGCGACTCCAGCGCTGACTGGTGACGGACCGCGAACGGACCGCACAGGGTCGGCGGCGGCTGATCCGCTCGTTTCGCCAGCCGGGCACAGAGGGCCACGGCGAACGGCAGCCGCTGGTCGCAGTCCACCAGGATCCGGATCCGGGGGGCGGCGGCCGCCTCCTCCACCGCCCGTTCCAGCTCGGGGCCAAACGGCAGATCTGTCCGGCCGGCCAGGGCCCGCAGGTCCGCGCCGCGCTGGGTGCTGCCCTCGGCCAGCTCCAGGTCGTCCAACCGCAGCCGGAGCGGCCCGGCCGCGGTGAGCGCAGCCAGGGACTGACCCTGGGCGCGGAGCCGGGCTGGCCGTTCCACCCCGGGGCGGGTGAGCACCGCCCGCGCCGCCTCCAGCTCCAACAG
>JALYOC010000181.1 GCA_030857095.1 Myxococcota bacterium
CCACCGCCACCGCCACCGCCACCGCCACCGTAGCCCCCGCCCCCTTCCTCGCCGCCCCCGCCCCCGCCACCACCGCCACGCTGCCGGTTCAGCTCGGCCTCGATCGCGGCCAGCAGGGCGCGCTCCTTGTCGTGGAAGCGGGCCTTGGACGGATCGGCCAGGGAGCGGCGAGCACCGTTGGCGTAGTACTCTAGGTCGCCTTCGCTGGCCCCCTCGATCGGTCCGCCCTTGCTGCGGCCATAGTTCGGGAACCGCAGCCCGGAGCCGCCACCACCACCGGCCGAACCTCCGTAGGAACCGCCGCCGGACGAGGCATAGCCACCCGATGAGGCGCGGGCCGGAGCGCTGTGATCGGCGGTGCCGCCAATCGACAGCTCCCCCAACTCCAGGCGAAAGCCTTCGCCCTCACGGTAGGCGGTGCCCACACGGACCTGCTCGGTGTTGCCGTCGGAGCGGCGGACTGCCACATGCACGGGAAAGGAGTCGCTCATGGGCGCCCGGATCGCACCCCGAGGGCGCCCCTGTCAATCGGCGTGAGGCCGGGGCGTCGGTCTTGCTACCCGGGCAGCCTCACCCGCGCCGCCGCTTCCCCGGCCAGATAGCCGGTGAAGATCGCCACCCCCAGCCCGGACTTGTCGGTGGCCGGGTCGTAGCCGGCGATCACCGCCCCGGCGGCGAACAGGTGGGGAGAGACCGCGCGTCCATCCACCCCCACCGGCTGCAGCGATGCGTCCACCCGTACCCCGGCGCGGAAGGCGAGGTGATCGGAGACCACCTGATCCCCCAACAAATCGCCGACGAACTCCTCCCCCAGCACCCGGGCCCCGGCGAAGACCGGGAGGCTGAACAGCGGCTCGAAGAAGTGGCGCTCGCGGACGATCCCCCCGCCAATGAACTTCCCGGTGGCCAGCACCACCGCGTCGGCGTGGACGCTGCGACCGTCGGTCAGCGCGAACGGCCCTCCGGCGAACGCCACCGGCTGGACCTCGGCCTCCAGCACGGTGATCCCCGCAGCGCCCAGCGCCCGATCCAGCGCCTCCTGCAGCCGCACCCCCGGCACCGAGGGCGAGGTGGCCACCGTCTCCACGCACCGCAAGCCGGAGGCCGCGGACAACGCCTCGGCCAGGCGCGCGTGGGTCCGGCCCAGGAACGGCGGCAGCAGCACGGTGTCGATCCCCGCCGGGACCGCGCTGCTCAGCGCCTGGGCCAGCCGCTCCACCGCGCCCTTCTCCTCCAGCAACAGGGCCAGCTCGTAGGGCGAGCGCAGCGCGTCCTCCAACTGCCGCCAGAAGTCCACGGTGACCACCACCGGCTGCACGTCGCGGCCCAGGGCTTGGAAGGTCTGCCGCAGCCCCGCCGCCACCCAGCGCGCGTCGAAGTGGGGAAGGTTGGTGAAGGCCACCACGGCGAAGCGATCCGGGAGCGAGGTCAGCTCCGCCCCCACCTGGGATCGCTGCGCCAGCGCGGTCGGCTTGGCGGTTCCGGCGGGGGTGGGCAGCAAAAGATTGCGTTCGCCCATTGGGGCCAGCACCGCGTCCAGGTGCCCCTGGGCAAAGCGCAGCGACTCCTCCAGCCGCCCCAGCGACGCGCGGAGCACCGCATACGGATGCAGCGGCCGGACCCGGGCCAGCTGCTCCGCGGCCTGCTGGATCGGAATCAGGTGCGCGCGGAGGTCTCCTCCCGGCGCGGTGACATCCGGCGCCACGTCCACCGCCCCCGAGGAGAGCGCGGTGGCACCATAGGAGCGCCGCACCACCTGCACCCGCGCGCCCGCCCGCTGCGCGCTGAGCGCGGCGATCGCGCCCGCCATCCCTCCGCCGATCACCAGCACCTCACCCACGCGGATAGCTCCCGTCCAGGTTCTCGGTGGTCAGGTGGTTGTGGCGGGACAGCTCTTCCTGGGCCAGCTGCTCGCCATCCAGGATCGGCCGGCGGCCGCGGTAGCGAGCCCCCAAGAAGCCCATCAGCTCCTGGTGGGCCTCGGAGGGCGCCAGGTTGCGCTCGCGGGCGAACAGCGCCGCGGCGTTGGTGGCGCACTGGGCGCCCTGACACGGGCCCATCCCCACCCGGCAGCGACGGCGCAGATCGGTCAGCCGCCGCACGTTCTCCTCGCGGATGGAGTACGCGGCCTCCGCGTAGGAGACCTGCTCGCAGGGACAGAGCAGGGCGCGGTAGGCCGGGGTCTGATCGGCGATCTGGCAGATCTTCTCCGCGTTGGCGCCGTGGCGGTACGCCATCCGCCCCACGGTGGGCTCGGGGATCCGGTATTCGCGCGCCAGGTCGGCAACGTTGGGGTGGCTCTCGCCCCCGGGGAGCGGCTCCTGGTGGGTGCGGCAATCCCGCTCGTTCCCCAGCCGGCGACCGACCAGGTTGGTCAGCTCCTCGCTCTGGATCCGGTAGGAGGCCAGCTTGCCGCCGATCAGGGTCAGGAAGTTGGGCGCGCCCTCGGCCGCGTGATCGAACACCGCGTGCTCGCGCGAGAGGTCGTCCTCCATCGTCCCGTACTCGTAGAGCGTGGTGCGGATGCCAGCCCAGGCCCGCAGGATCCGCGCCTGGCGGATGGAGGGGATGGCGCTCTCGATTCCCTGCAGCAGGTACTCCACCTCGTCCTCGGTGACCTTCAGGTCGTCCGGGTCCCCGTAGTAGTCGTCGTCGGTGGTGCCGATGATCGAGGTCTGCTCGTGCGGCATCACGAAGATCTGCCGGCCGTCCACCGCGCTGGTGATCACCCCGTAGTTGGACAAACGCCGGTCCAGGGTCAGGTGCACGCCCTTCCCCGGGCGCATTCTCACCGTGGCCCCCGCCATGGCCGCGACCTTGGGCGCCCAGGCGCCGGAGACGTTGACCACCATCCGCGCGCGGTACTGGGCGAAGCGGCCGCTGCGCTCGTCGCGCACCTCCACTCCCTCCACCGCGCCCTTCTCCCCGCGGATGAAGCCGGTGACCTTGGTGTAGGTGAGGATCGTCGCGCCGTGCTGCTGGGCGGACAGCGCGTTGAGCGCGCACAGGCGGTGGGGATCGATCCCCCACTCGTCCATGGAGACCGCGCCGATCAGGTTCCGCCGCAGCCCGGGCTCCAGCGAGTAGACCTGATCGGGGGTGAGCTCCACCGAGGGCAGCCCGCGCTTGTACGGCTGATAGAGATCGTACGCGCCCATGTAGACCACCGACGCGTAGGCCATGAACCGCTCCTTGAGGTCCGGCCGGGCGGCGTCCTGGGCGGTGAGCGGAACGATGAACGGGATCCGGAACAAGAGATGCGGGACGATCCGCTGGATGTACCCGGAGTCGATGCAGGAGAGCTCGGTGACCTTGCGGTCGTAGCGCAGGTAGCGCAGCCCCCCGTGGATCATCCCGGAGTTGGCGCCCGAGGCGCCGGAGGCCACGTCCCGCTTCTCCAGCATCAGGGTCCGCAGGCCCCGCATCGCCGCGTCGCGCGCGATCCCGGTGCCGTTCACCCCGCCGCCAATGATGATCAGATCGAACTGCGCCGCATCACCCATGGCAGCCCCCCAGCCAGGGCGCGCCGGCCGCGGCCCAAACGGAGCCTACCTCTCCAGACTGAGAGGGGAGGCCCGCTTTTCGCGTCGGCTTGACCTATCCTTGGTCCTCGTCTCCGGGCGAACGAATTTCAGCGCGTCCTTCAGGCGCGGCAGCCTGTCTTGGGCCGCCGTCATGCCGGAAGTGAACTTCTCCGGCTGCAAGGCCGGGGACCCGCGCTTGTTGCCCGAGCGCACGGAACGCTGTGCAGATCCGGCTGGGCTGCGCCAAGCAAGGTCGACGCAGTTTCCGCGAGCCGGAGAGGTCATCTCGGTGGATGGACCGTCCTGCCCGCCCGGCCCGGGCCGCTTAGCCGGCAATTCCAGCGAATAGATCATGATCTATTCACCGTGTGGGGACCCGCTCTCCCCCCGCACCCCTCGGAGCACCGTGCCGGCCTCCCGCGGCAACCGCGGTCCAACCCGCGACCCGACATCGGCCGCTGGAACTGCGCCCCTCCCTCGCCTTCGCCACCCGTGCCAGCCAATCGAGGAGGACCTTCTCCGGCAGTTCGCCCAGATCCGGTCCCGAGGGCTCGTCCTCGAACTCGAGTCCTCCCCACACAAGTGCCGCCTCCAGCCAGCGCCGAGCCTCGGGGAAGGTCCCTGGCTACTGAGGTGAAGGCCGCAGCTTCGAGGGGCGCCCAGATCCGGACCCGGGCATCGGGGTCGTCCAGGAGCGCTTCGACCTGAGACGTCTCCAGCCTCTGGATGTCTTCGAACTGCTGCATCGCGACCTGGACGGTACACCGGGAAGGAGTGGTTCGCGGCCCCAGGTGCGATCCGGCTCTGGCTCGAGCCGGATCCCTCCAGCCAACTACTTCGGCGCCGGAGGCGTCGCCTTCACGTGGACCTCCTTGAGCTGCCGCTCGTCCACCTCGCCCGGCGCGCCGGTCATCAGATCCGTGCCCTTCTGGGTCTTGGGGAACGGGATCACGTCGCGGAGCGACTCCGCGCCGGTGAGCAGCATCGCCAGCCGGTCCATGCCGATGGCGATTCCACCGTGCGGCGGCGCGCCGAACTTCAGCGCGTCCAGCAGGAAGCCGAACTTGCTGCGGGCGTCCTCGTCGCTGATCCCCAGGGCGCGGAACACCTCGGCCTGGACCTTGGGATCGTGCAGCCGGATCGACCCGCCGCCGATCTCGAAGCCGTTGAGCACCACGTCGTAGCGGTAGCACTTCACCTTGCCCGGATCGGTCCCCAGGTACTGGAGATCCTCGTCGTGGGGCCGGGTGAAGGCGTGGTGGGCGGCGGCCCAGGTCTTGGACTCGTCGTCGTACTCGAACAGCGGCGGGTTCACGACCCACAGGAACTTCCACTGCCCGCCCGAGCCGTACTCCGGGATCAGCCCCAGCTTCTTGGCCACGTGCACGCGCAGGTTGGCCATCACCGTCTGCACCAGCGACTCGCGGCCGAACTGGAACATGATCAGATCGCCGGCCTTGGCGCCGCAGGCCTCGTTGATCGCCAGCCGCAGCGCGGGGGAGATGGTCTTGGCCAGCGGGGACTGGGTCCACTCGCCGGTCTCGCTGACCTTGGCGCGGGCCAGGCCCTTGGCGCCCATCCCCTTCACGTACTCCTCCAGCTTGTCGCTCTCCGCGCGGGACAGCGCGTTGGCGGCGGGGAGGACCATCGCCTTGACGATCCCCTTCTGCTCCACCGCGTCCAGCAGCATCGGGACGCCACCCTCGGCGCCGTGCTGCTTGACCAGCCCGGTGAGCACGGTGTGCTCCAGCCCGAAGCGCAGGTCCGGCTTGTCGTTGCCGTACTTGTCCATCGACTCGTCGAAGTCCAGCCGCATGAAGGGGACGGGGACGTCGATATTGAGGAGCTCCTTCCACAGCTGCTGGATCAGGCCCTCGATGATGGTGAAGATGTCGTCCTGGGTGACGAAGCTCATCTCCAGATCGATCTGGGTGAACTCCGGCTGCCGGTCCAGGCGCAGGTCCTCGTCGCGGAAGCACTTCACGATCTGGAAGTAGCGGTCGAAGCCCGCCACCATGAACAGCTGCTTGTAGAGCTGGGGGCTCTCCGCCATCGCGTAGAACTTGCCGGGGTTCAGCCGCGAGGGGACCAGGAAGTTCCGGGCGCCGCCGGGCGTATACTTGCCCATGAACGGCGTCTCCAGCTCCAGGAACCCGTGGTTGTTGAGGTGGGTGCGGGTCATGAGGTTCATCTTCGACCTCTTGATCAGCGTCTCCTGGAGCGGGCGGCGGCGCAGGTCGAGGTAGCGGTAGGACAGCCGCTTCTCCTCGTTGGTGTCGATCCGATCCTCGATCTGGAAAGGGGTGGCCTCCGAGCGGTTGAAGATCTGCAGCTCGGTGGCCTTGATCTCGATCTCGCCGGTCTTCAGCTTCGGGTTCACCTGGGTGCCGCGCGAGGCGACCTTCCCGCGCACGCCGATGCAGAACTCCAGCCGCAGCGACCCCGCCAGCTCGTGGGCCTCCTTGGCGATCTCCGGCTCGAAGACCACCTGGGTCAGCCCTTCGCGGTCACGAAGATCGATAAAGACCGCGCCGCCGTGATCGCGCCGGTTGTGGACCCAGCCAAACAGCACCACCTCTTCGCCAATGTTGGCCTTGGTGAGCTGTCCGCAGTTGTGGGTTCGCTTGACCTCGGTGATGAAGTTCGCCGCCATGCTCTCTCTTGGAAAAAAGGTCGCCGAACATAGGGGCCGACCATGCGGTGCGTCAAAGACCTTCCGGCCCCCCCAACTCGAACGAGCGGTCGGCACGGCGCGCGTAGTAAAACCCCGTCCCATGCGGGCTTTCCCACTCCTCCCCCTCCTGACGGTCCTCGCCGCCTGCGCCCCCGACAAGGTGGCCCCGGTCCCGGTGATGGCCATGGTGATCAGCAACACCGGCCAGTACGAGCCCCGCGAGGTGTCCCTCTCCACCGTGCAGGACGTGGTGGCGCTCAGCGGCACCGCCGCCCGGCTGGTGGGCGGAGCGAGGATCGTGGACGACTCCAATGACCCGCTCCGGGCCAACGTCAGCACCGAAGAGCAGCTCCGGCAGGTCTTGGTGAAGTCGGAGGGTCTGCCTCCCCGCGCCTCGTATGTGGAGCGGGCGGGGGTGCTGTGGCCGGCCGACTTCCACACCTGGAACATGGTCAGCACCTACTTCAACTTCGAGAAGGCCTACCTCTACTTCCAGGACAACGGCGTCACCATGGGGGAGACCCTGGATCCCCGGACAGGTGCCGGCCCCACCGTCTATTACTTCCCCTCCCTCTCCTTTGAAGGCGCCGCCCCGCTGGAGGACAACGCCCTCTTCCACTCACCGATCGAGGCCTTCGCGATCCTTCCCTTCAAGGAACTGCAGGACGTTCCCCTCTCCATGAACGGAGGGGTGGTCGCCCACGAGTTCTCCCACCGGGTGTTCAGTCAGCGGGTGTACGGGGGCGCCTCGATCCCGATCCCGTTTCAGACCCGCTGGATCCCCGAGGGGGGCTTCACGACCCCCGGCACCAACCTGATCAAGGGCATCGACGAGGGCCTGGCCGACTACCACGCCTACGGCGTCAGCTGCGGCACCTCCTACGGCTGCACCACCCGCTTCCTGGAGCCGTCCCTGGGCGCCTTCGCCGCCGACGGGCGGGACTTCTCCCGGCTGAACCGCTGCATGGATCTGCCGCTGCGCAACGCGATCAGCAGCATGCACGTGGGAACCTTCGGAGGTCAGGGGCTGGACTACCGGCTGGGAACCCTGCTGGCCACCGCCCTGCATCGGGCCGCCGGAAACACCAAGAAGCAGACCATGCAGCGCGCGCTGTTGGCCGCCTACAACGACGAGAGCGGAACCTCGCCCGGCCTGCGCCAGCTGGTGGAGTCCAACGCGGAGACTCCCGGCAACTTCACCCTGGCCGCGGTCGCCACCTCCATCCTCCAGCACATCAGCGACCCGGACCTGAAGGTGGAGACCTGCAACGCCTTCATGGATCACCTGCAGATCCCCAAGGCGGACATGGTCTCCGGGGCCGGCGCCGTCCTGGCCTGCCCGGCCGAGTCCGCCAACAACGGCACCTGCCCGAACATCAACGGATGAGCACCCTGCGCATGCGCCGTCCCCACGCCATTCCCCTCTGCCTCTCCTTGCTGGCCTCCTTCCCGGCGCTGGCCCAGGACGACGGGGTGATCCCCTACCCGGATGACCCGGTGGAGTCGGACATCCCCCGCCGAAGGCTTCCGCCGCGCAGCGATCCCACCCGCTCCCGCTCGGAGGAGACGCAGATCGAGAAGCAGGATCGCCAGCTCTCCCTGGCCGGGCTGGACGATCCCACCCTGGGCTTCGGCGGCGAGGCGGTGGTGGGGGTGATGTTCCTGGAGAGCTCCCGCGGCTCCCTGGTGGACCCCCGGCTGGCGCTGGGCGTGCGGATCAACTGGGAGTTCGGCCGGCTCTTCTTCGACGAGCTGATCCGCCAGGGGCTGTTCGCCGACCTTTCCTGGAACTACGCCGCCCTCCACGAGGGGACGGTCACCATCAACACCGACACCCACTTCCACTACCTGACCGTGGCCCCCGGGTTCGCCTTCCCGGTGTTCGGACCCGACTTCCTGCTTTACGGGCAGCTCGGCGGCGGGGTGGTGATCCAACAGTCGCTGGTCCGCTTCGATGATCGCGCCACCGGGCTGATCGGCATCAAGCCCGCGCTCCAGTACGGGATCGGCTTCCGCGGGCGGCCCCTGGTCTCCCCCGACGGCCTGCTGCGGATCTCCTTCCGGGTGGAGCTGACCCGCTACCGCCGCCACTACATGGACGACACCTACCTGGGCGCCAGCCTGGGCGCCGCCTTCTGAGGAGGAACGACTTTTCCCTCTCCGCGGCTCCCCGGTACCCATCCGGACCCATGCAATTGTCCGCCGGGGATCGCTTCGACCCGCGGCCGTCCAGCGCCGGACATCCCAGCCCGCTCCCGGGAGGAGCAGGTCCGCGCCCAAGGTGGCATGCCGGGTGCTTAGTCCCAGGTCAGGGGGACGGGGATGGCGAAGCTGGTGGAGTGGGAGAAGACCGTGGGAGCAGCAGCAAACACCGCACAGCCGCAGCAACAGCTGGATCCAATCTGCGGCCGCAAGGTGTCGGGGAAGGTCCCGACCACCGAGTACAAGCAGCGCAAGTACTACTTCTGTTCGGATGGCTGCCTGGCGCAGTTCAACTCCCGGACCGAGAAGTTCCGGCTCACAGAGCTGGCCAAGGCCGGCGCGCTGCTCACGCCGGGAAAGGTCCGCTGGGGCCTCAGCTAGCAGCGACTTTTTGGGAAGACGCGCCTCCGGAGAGCGGCTGATCGCCCTCCGGGGGCGTTTCTCGTTTCACCCGCCGCAGCAGAAACCAGGAAATGCGGGGCCTGGACGTGGGCCCCCCGCTCCAACCCGGCTACCCGGCGGAGATGATCGCGGAGGTCACCCACTACGCGGCGCCCCGGATGTTCCCCGAGTTCACCCCCGAGGACGCCATCTACCGGAGGGGGGAGATCGCCATCGATCAGTTCGCGTACTCGCTGCTGGGGCGCGCCCTGTTCCCGTGGCCGAGGTCGCTCCCGAGCGCTTCCGCCTCACCTTCCAGGAGACCGACGGGATCCCCTGGTTCTGGAAGGCGCTGACCGACCGCGGGGCCCATCACTCCGGGGTGCCCCGGAAGTCCTCGGACACCTTCCTGGCCGACGCCCACCGGCTGACGCTCTTCTACGACGTGCGCAAGACGCCGGACTCCGAGTTCCCTGGCTCCGAGAGCGACCGCTGGAAGGACGCGCCGCCGCTCAAGTAGCGCGAGCGGACCGCCATCACCGCTCCCGCCCAGCGTTCAGCTGCCCAGGTCGGAGACCGCTTGGCGGACCCGCATCCACTGTTCGCGGTAGCCCTGGACCTCTTCTGAGGTGAACGCGGAGCGGATCCCGATCGACCGCGCCAACCGGTCCCCCTGGGTGACCAGTCCCGGCAGCTCGCCCAAAAAGGCCCGCCGCTCCGGCAGGGTGGCCGAGTCCCAGGTCTTCACCCGGGTCTCCAGCCGCTCCACCAGGGGCAGCAGCGTGTTGAGCGCCACCTCCACCTGCCGGTGTTGCTCGATCAGCGCCTCGTCCCCCAGCGCCTGCACCTGCTCCTCGGACTTCGTCACCGTGCCCATTGGCCCACTCTAGCCTCCCCGGCCTCAGCCCGCCGTTCGCATGTCCTTGAGCTTGAGCGAGATCTTCCGGGTCCCGTTCCACTCGTCGATCCCGACATTGAACGCCAGGTCCACAGGCCCCTCGGTCAGCGCCAGCCGGTCCGCCATCGAGAAACCGATCGCGTCCAGCTTGGGGGCGCCCTCCAGCCGCAGCTTGAGGTGCCCCACCTGCCCGGGCCGCTTGTTCTGCAGCACCTTGGGGGAGACCTCCAGCCGCCGGGCGGCGAAGATGGGGTTGGGATTGCCGTTTCCAAATGGCCCCAGCGCCTCCACCGCCTCCACCGCCCGCTCGTCCAACTCTGAGGGACGGACCAGGGCGTCCACCCGGAACCTTGGGGTCAGGTCCTCATCCTTTAGCCGCTCCCGGGCGATGGCGTCGAAGGCCTCCGAGAACGCGGCCAGCCGCCCCTGCTCCACCGCCAGCCCGGCGGCGTGCTTGTGCCCGCCAAAGCGCTGGAGGTGGCCGGCGCACAGCCCCAGCGCCTGGACCAGGTGGAAGGGCTCGATGCTCCGCGCCGATCCCCGCCCCACCCCGTCCTTGAGCGCCACCATCACCGTCGGACGGTGGAAGCGCTCCACCACCCGGGAGGCGACGATCCCGATCACCCCCGCGTGCCAGGCCTCCGAGGACAGCACCAGCCCATAGGCGCCCTTCCGGGAGGCGGCCTGGGACAGCGCCGACTCGGTGATCGCCTCCTGGATCTGCTGCCGCTCGCTGTTCGCCGCGTCCAGCTCCCGGGCCATGGCCCGCGCCTCCACCCCGGAGGTGGTGCACAAAAGCCGCATCCCCACCGAGGCGTCCGCCAACCGGCCGGCGGCGTTGATCCGCGGCCCCAGCTTGAACCCCACCTGGCCGGCGTTGACCGCCCCTTCCGCGTCCAGCCCGCTGATCTCCTTCAGCGCCCGGATCCCTGGACGGCGGGCGGCGCCCAGCTCCACCAGCCCGTGCTTGACCAGGATCCGGTTGGCGCCGGTCAGCGGGACCACGTCCGCCACCGTGGCCAACGCCACCAGATCCAAAAGCGCCTTGAGGTTGGGCTCTGGCCGGGTGGCGTAGGCGCCGTCCTGCCGCAGCTGCCGGCGCAGCCCCATGCACAGGTTGAAGGCCACCCCCGCCGCGCACAGGTACTTGGTGGGGTAGTCGCAGCCGGGCTGCAGCGGGTTGAGCACCGCCAGCGCAGGAGGCATGGTCTCCGGGACCGCGTGGTGGTCCACCACCACCACCTCCAGCCCCAGCGCGTTGGCCCGGGAGACCTCCGCGTGGGAGGTGATTCCACAGTCCAGGGTGACCAGCACCCGGGTCCCGTCCCCGGCGATCCGCTCAATCGCCTGGACGTTGAGGCCGTAGCCCTCCTCCAGCCGGTGGGGGATGTAGGTGGCCACCTGGGCGCCCTGATCCTCCAGGAACAGTCGCAGCAACGAGGTGGAGCACACCCCGTCCACGTCGTAGTCGCCGTAGAGGGTGATCTTCTCGCGCTGCCGGATCGCCCGCAGCAGCCGATCCACCGCCGCCGTCATCCCCTTCATCAGCAACGGATCAGGAAGGTCGGCCAGGCGGGAGTTGAGGAAACTAGAGGCGGTGGCCGCATCCTGGAGCCCGCGGGCCACCAGGATCCGCGCCGCCAGGGGATGGCACTGCAGCGCCGCCGCCAGCGAACGGGCCTGCTCCTCTCCCGCGGCCTCCCGGGCCTCCGGCATCACCCAACGCACTCTTTCGCACCCCTCCCCGCCTGGAAGGCTTCCAGGCGTGACTGTAACGGTCGGGAACCTAACAGGGCTCTCTGACACCCGGTCCCCGCCAGGCCGCCTACCCCTCTCTTCCCTGCCCGGTCGCCTGCGCAGACCCGAGATCAGCCCCACTTTCAGGAAAGAGACTTCCAGGGGAGGAGATCCAACATGAAGAAGGCGTTCGTCGCTGTGGCAGCCGCTGCACTGAGCATTTCGGCCCCAGGCTGGGCCGCGGATGGGGACCGGGTTGGGGACTTCAACCTCCAGGCCCGCGGAGGCGTCAGTGGATTCACCGGCGCGCTGGGCGAATACACCGCCGCAGGCCCGTCGTGGGGGGTGGGCCTCAACGTCCAGCCCTACCGGATGATCGGCTTCGAGGTGAACTACGAGGGCTCCCGCAACCACATCACCGACGACCGCTTCACGGTCTCCCCCAGCCTCACCCGCCATGGCGCCTCGGCGATGGTGAAGCTGGCCCCGCCGTTCCTGGACCGGATCCGGCCCTTTGCCGGGGTGGGCCTGGGCGCCAGCTACGTCAGCGCGGATGACCCGGACGGCCTCTACCGGTCCGACTTCATCCAGGAGGTGCCGCTGGCGGCCGGGCTGGAGTTCAACTCCGGGATGTTCTCCGCCGGTCTGCGCGCCACCTACCGCTTCCTGATCGACGAGAACTTCGCCGACGCCGCCCAGCCGGTGGGCAACCCGGAGGGCGGACTGTTCGACGCCAGCGTGATGGTGGGCGCCCGCTTCTAGGCGGGTGGCGCTTTCGCTTCGGCCACCCGCCCCGCGCTGTTTTTTTTACCGGTCTTAGTTGTAGGAGGCGTGGGCCACGACCAGCACCTCCACCGCCGGGGAGGCCTTGGTGCCAAAGGTGCCCAGCGCCCCGGCCTGGGCCTGCACCGCGGCGCGGTAGCTGGCGTAGGAGTCACAGGTGGCGTCGGCCACCGCATTGAAATCCACCGTCCCGCCCAACCCCAGGGTCAGCGCCAACACCGAATCCAGGGCGGCCGACAGATCCGCCGAGGCACTGGCCGCCGCGTCCACCGCCACCTGGGCCGTGACCGCGGTGGAGCTGTTCACCGCCAGGTAATCGCCCAGCACGCTGCCCTCGATGC
>JALYOC010000118.1 GCA_030857095.1 Myxococcota bacterium
CTTCAACGGAGCCCCGCCCTCGCGGGCAGGGATCGAGATCTGGGGAGCGGCTACTTTAGCGAACATACATGCTTCAACGGAGCCCCGCCCTCGCGGGCAGGGATCGACATGGACGCGGAGAACGTCCGCGACCTCCTGGAGGCTTCAACGGAGCCCCGCCCTCGCGGGCAGGGATCGAGCCCCTCGAACAACCCAGGGAAACTCGCCTACTTAGGTGCCCGAGATCGAGCACCTACTGACCACAACCCAGGCTTAGGAGCCTGGGGAGCAACAGAGCCAGGCCTAAGCAGCCCAACCCTGCGGCACCACTCTCGAAATCCACTTGCGAGCGGGTGGACGTGGCCGGCGTTCACCTCGCCGCTCGCGCTATTCAATTTTCAAGGAGCCTACCTCAGATCACCTTCGGCTCGGAGCTCTGATCCACGTAGGGCCTTCCAAGACTCTCGAAGGCCTCGTTGCCCCTTCCCTCCGTCGGCCCTACGTCCACAATCAAAACCTGATCTTCCTCCGAATGGATGATCTGCAGCAGCTTGCCTTTCATCAAGGCCAGGGCCATCGGCGAAAGATCGCAGCGAAAGACCGACAGCTGCAGGTGCTGCCCGAAGCCCTTCATCGTCTTGAAGACCAGGCGCAGCCGCCGGGGACTGCACACGTCATACGTCACGATGTAGCGTTGACGCACCTGGGGTCACCGAGTCCGAAACTCCGGGTAGGCCTCCAACTCCCCGGTCAGGTGCCGTGCCAGCAACCGGACCTGCACCTCCAGGGTCCTCCGATACGAGATCCGGTACCCGAAGACCGGGTGGGTGATCTCCTCCTCCATCCTCCGCTCGAACGCCCGCAGGAACCTCCGGCGGCCCTCCGTGGTCAACGCCACCCCGATGCTGCTGCGAACGAAGTCGCCCTCCCCCACCACCCCGGTGTTGATCACCGTCAGCACCACCGAGTCCGCCACCAGCGGCCTGAACTCCTCCATCAGGTCCAGCGCCAGCGCCGGTCTCCCGAACCTTGGCTGGTGGTAGAAGCCCAGGAACGGATCCATCCCCGCTGCCCGGATCGCCACCGCGAACTCCTTGGTCAGCAACGAGTACGCCAGCGACAGCAGCGCGTTCACCGGATCCCTCGGCGGCCTCCTCGACCGCTTCCCGAAGTCGAACGCCAGGCTCTTGCCTGGCGGCCGCACCAGCGCGGGGAACGCCTCGAAGTAGAGCCGCGCCGCGTTCCCCTCCACACCCAGCAGCTCTCCCAGGTTGGTGGCCTTCCCCGTCTGCTCCATCAACATCGCCAGGTCCCGCAGCACCTGCTCCGGGGGCTCGGGGTGATTGCGCCGAAGCAGCGTCCTGCAGTTCGCGATCTTCACCCGGACCACCCGCATCGCCAGCCGCAACGCGCGCTCTGGGTCGTCCGCGACCCGATACTGCGACCGCCGCACCTCCACGTGGTTGTGCCCAAGCCCATCGGTCAGGCCGCTCAGCCAGCCGCCGTAGCTCATCCAGCAGATCGGGATCTCCCTGCCGCACAGCTCGCGGATCGCCTGCGCCGACACCTGCACATTCCCCAGCACCACCACCTGCGAGACCTCGAACAACCTCGCCTCCGCCACCTTCAGACGGTTGCGGTCGCGAACCTCCAGGACCTCGCCTGACAGGCCGATCCTGGCTCCCTGCTCCTGCACGTACAACGGCTTGGCGTCATCTCGCGCCGGCACCAGCCGTCTCAACTCTCCGGCTGCTTCCGGCTGCCCTCCTGCCAGGAGGTTCACCTCGTCCGGCAGACAGATCCCGTGCATCGAGCAGCCTTCGCACTTGGGGCTTCCCTTCAAAGGCGGGGGAATGCGGCCCCGCCGGATCGTCTCCCGCGCCTCGCTCAGCAGCTCCAGGGTGCGCTGGACCAGGGCTTGATCGAAGCGAACCGCGACCCGCTGGCGGGACTGCGCGAAGTAGAGAAATCCCTCCTCGCATCGGAACCCATGCTCCCGAAGGACCAGCCCATAGGCACACAGCTGAATCCGCTCCGGCTCGTAGGCCCCCTCCGCCAGCTCGGGAGCCGCTCCCTTCTTGTAGTCCACCGGGAAGACCAGGCCTCCCTCGCCCTCCACCAGGTCCATTCGCGCCGAGACGCCCAGACGCTCCGACTCCAGCGACACCGAACGCGCCACGAAGTCGGGCGGTTCCCCCCGTGGCTCCGGGAGGGCGCCCGTTTCCCGGTCCACCCGCCGATGGACCCACCGCCCCTCCACGGTGTGCCCGTTGTCCTCGAACTCACCTTGCACATGCTCCAGGAAGAACAGCCGCGGGCAATAGGCGAACTCGTTGAGCATCCGCACCGGGATCTGCTGCGCCTCGGGCTGCTCTGGTACCGCGCTGGGCCTCATTCGCTGCTCCTCTCCGACGACTGGAATCCATTCGGGTCCACCTTCACCTCCATCACCCAACCGCTCACCGGGAGGTGGAGGTAGGTGGCCAGCACCGGCTTTCCGCTGGCCCGGGAGATCGCCCACGCGTACAGCCCCAGCTGCCCCGCGTAGGCCTCCGCCCGCCTCCGCACTCCGGCGCGCGAACCCGGGAAGGTCTTGTGATCGACGACCACCCAGCCCTCCTCCAGCTCCAGCGCGAGGTCCACCGTCCCTCTCACCTCGGTCCCCGCCGCCATCCGGCCGACGACCGGGAGCTCGCGGTGCCACCTCGCCGAGGGCCAACGGCGTCCCACCCAGGCGGTCCACCGCTCCGAGACCTCCAGCACCGTCCGCGCCGTCAACACCTCCCGGACGCTCCACCTGACCAGCAGTCCCTCTGCGATGGCGCGTCGCGAGAGCGGATCCAGTCCTGGCAGGTCGGCCCCCAGAAAGCCGTGCAGGACCTCTCCGACCGCGGTCAGGTCCGGCCTCCCGGGAAGGCGGACCCTCTCGCCAACCGCCTCCACGCGCCCAATCCAGCCGCTACCTCGTGCCGCGGAGGGCGCCAACCTGGCCACCGGATGAACGCGAGGCCCGGACGCGAGCGGGGTCGACCCCGGCTCCACCGCCAACAACCCCACCGCGCCGGGCCCAGGCCTCCTCACCCGTGCACCGACCGAGGTTCCACCAAGCAGCAGCCCCTCTGGCCCTGACTGCACCAGGGCAAGCCCTTCTTCGTTCAGTGCAGAGAGGTACGGCGCCGCTGCCGCGCCCTGGCGTCCGGCCAGCACCAGCAAATCCCTGGCGCGAGTCCAGCCGACGTACAGCAGCCTCAGCCCCTGGCGCTGCCCCGCGCGCAGCGCCTCCGCCTGCTCCGCCGAGGCTGTCAGCCGCTGGTGAAAGGCGGTCTTGCTGCTGCCCTCGCGGTAGGGGGTGGGCCAGTAGCGGATCCGCCTGCCGCGCAGCGGCGCCTGCAGGTCGATGGCCGCGTCCGCCCCCTCCACTGTCAGCCCCAGCGCGGAGGGCGCGGGCGAAGACCCGTGAAGGATGACCACCGGCCACTCCAGCCCCTTGGAGGCATGCCAGGTGGACACCACCACCGCGTCCTGCTCCGCCCTCCCCTGCCAGTCGTTCCCCGCCTCGTGAACCCGCTCCAGGTGCGCAATCAACCCAGGAGCGCTGCCGACCCCTCCAGCTCCACCGGGCCGGGTCGCGAACTGGACCGCCAGCCCCCGCAGCGCCTCCAGGTTCGCCGACCGCTGGTCGCAGTCCCCCCAGCAGAGGCAGTGTTCCCGAAGGTCCAGCGCGTCCAGCACCGCATCCAGCACTCCCACTGGCCCGCGCGACCGCCCCTCCTCCCTGGCCTGGCGCAGCCGTCGCACCGGCGCCAGCTCGTCAAAGGCCGCTGCCCCTGGAGACTGCAGCGCCTGCTCCAGGAAGGTTTGCGGTGCCTCCGGGTAGACCAGCATGCGGGCCAGCTCCGCGCAGGCCAGGGCATCCTTGGGGTCCACCCACAACCGCAGCCCAGCGAGCGCCGCGCGTCCCTCATGGGTGTCCAGCAGGCGGGCCCGAGGCACCACCGCCCGGATGCCCAACCCCAAGAGCGCCTCCGCGACCCGCAGACAGCCCTGGTTGGAGTGACACAGCACCGCCACGTCCGCAGGGCCGGGGCGTCGATGGGCTCCGGAGACGTCCTGGACACGCACCGTGGCGTCCGCCAGCAGCTCCTGGACGCCGGCCGCCAGGAGCTCCAGCTCCTGCCGCAGGTTCTTGGCCGGGAGCGTCCAGTCTTCGATCCAGACGCGCGGCGTTTCCCCCATGGGCTGGGGCGGGTCAAAGCGACGAGGCCTGAGCACGACCCGCTCGGGAGGAATCCCCTGCGCGGGAAAGGCTCGAGCGAAGAGGCGAGAGGTGGCCTCCACCAGCCCGGGCCGGCTCCGGTAGGAGAAGGGCAGCACCTCCAGCGGGCGGGCGCCCCCGAAGGCCGCGAGGACCGAGTCCATCAAGGAAGGGTCGGCGCCCCGAAAGCCGTAGATGCTCTGCTTCTGGTCCCCCACCCAGACGCTCCTTCGGGCAAGGCTGGCCAGCCGCAGGAAGATGCTCAACTGCAGCGGGCTGGTGTCCTGGAACTCATCGACCACCACCAGGTCCAGCCCTTGGGCCAGGCGCTCTCGCAGCTCTGGCCTCCCCAGCAACTGGAAGGCGAAGAGCTCCTGGTCGCCGAAGTCCAGCACCCCGCGCTCCCGCTTGTGGCGCGCGTAGGCCTCCAGGGTTCGAGCTGCCAGCTCATGGACCCACCGAATCGCCTCCGCCAGGTCCGTCCTCAAGAGCGGGTGGCGCTCGTGAGCGGCGGCCGCCCGACGGACCGGCTCTGCCAACTGGAGGGAGCGCTGGGTGGTCCCCAGCTCCGAGAGCTTGGCCCAGTCCGCCCAGGGCAGGTGCTCGCCCCGGCACAGTCGCAGCCAGCAGTCCTCCGCGAACTCCAGCGCCAGCCGCAGCCCCTTCTCGGAGGGAGGCCCCTCCGCGCGCGCGGCCACGAGGAAGGTTTGCAGCGCCCCCCGCAGCGGTCCGGTCACCTGCGCCTCTTCATCCACCGGTGGGTCCGGAAGAAGGCGCAGCAAGCCGTGGGCGGAGTGGGCCGCCTGGGCGCGCAGGTCCTCTGAAGCGATCAGATTCTGGCGCGCCAGCGGGACCAGCTGCGCGACCGCCTGCTGCCAGTCGAAGTCGGGCATGCGCGAGCGCAGCGACGCCAGCGCTTCAAGGTCCGAGGAGCTGACCGACTCTCCAATCGCCACCTTGAGCAGGTCGGACTCCGCGTGCTCATCCAGCACCCGCAGCTCGGGAGAGAGCCCCAGCTCCAGCGCGAACTCGACGCTCAGGCTCCCGCAGACAGCGTTGACCGTGCCGATCCTCGCCCCAGCCAGCTCCTCTGCTGATGCGTGGTGCCCGTCTGCCACCAACCGCGTCCTGAGCCGGGACTGAAGCTGGGCGGCGGCCTGCCGGGTGAAGGTCGTGCACAAGAGCGCGCCGGGACGAGCCTGACCCGTCCGGATCGCCTGGAGCACCACCTCTGTCAGCCGGGTCGTCTTTCCGCTTCCGGCGCTGGCGGAGATCAGCTCGACGTCCATGGACGATCCTCCTCTGCTCCGCGAACAAAGAGCCGGCCGCAAAGGGCGCCCATCGCGCACCTCTCGCAGGGTGGGTTGAGGGTGACGCCCTCCGGCCCCAGCCCCTCCAAGCCCCTGGGCTGACGCTCGCCAGTGACCGAGATCCCCGCCGCGAGCGCCTCGCCCCTGGACAGCCGCGCAAGCGCCAACGCATGTCCCTGGGTCACCCCTTGCCAGGTCTGCTCCGCCGGCGGGGCGTTCAGCCCGGAGGCCCGGCGGAAGAAGGCCGCATCGCCGGTCAGCAGCCGCCCGGAGCGAAGGATGAAGTAGGCATGGGTGGCCGGCCGGGGTGCGTCCAGGAGCACCGCGTAGGCGGCAAGCTGCAGCGCCACCCCCCGCTCCAGCGCGGTGGAGTGCTCGCCCAACCCCCACTTGAAGTCCACCACCGCCCGTCTTCCCTCGGGGTCCAGCACCACCAGGTCGGGTGTCCCCTCCAGGCGCGTTCCCAGCGCCGGTCCAGCGATCAGCTCCTCCACGCGCTCCACGCTCAGGCCCGCGTCGCGAAGCAACTGGAACAGCGCCCCGGCCGCGGCGAGCACGGTGGTCCGCACGTCCTCGCGCTCGCGGTCCGCGCCGGGGAGGAAGAGCGCCGCGGCGAGCCGGGGGGCCTGACGGGTGAAGGCAGCTGCCATGAAGGCGCGGGCCTCCTCGGGACTTGCCTCGGGAATCGTCCGCAGCGCCAGCTCCAGCAGCCGGTGGGACAACTTTCCGTAGAGCAGTGGCCCCGTCGGAAGGCGCCGCGCGAGTCCGCCCGTGAGGTCCGCCGGGTAGCGCAGTGTCCACCCCAGCGAACAGCCCAACAGCGCCCGCACGCTGGCTGGGGACTCCACCGGACGTGGGCCGACCTGGCCCGGAGGAAACGTCCAGGTCGCAACCGGACCAGCGGGGCGGATGGCGGAGCGGCGCACACGCGCGGCTGGAACCGGAAGGCGCGGAGCGCTGACCTCCAATGCCTCCAGTCCGTGAACCAGCGGGTGGGGTTGACGCCGCTGGGCATCCTCTCCCTGGAGCGGGGAGACCAGCACCAGCACCTCGCGGGCATGATCCAGCGGGCGGCGCCAGCGACGCGCCAGACTCCGAGCCTGCTGCGAGCGGGAGGGCAGCCGCACCCCGGCGTCGGCCAGGATGCGCAGTTCGTGAGGGGTGAACGGGTCGGCGAGAACCTGCTGCGCCTCCTCCTGGTGGAAGGCCCACCAGAGAACCCGGCGGGCAGGACCGACGATTGCCCCGGGAGTGGAGACGGAGGCCAACCCCGCTTGCGCCGGGTAGGCCACAGTCGAAGAGGCATAGCGGGTCGCGTCGTCCAAAAGCTGCCCCACCTCGGCCTCTCCCAGCTCCGGTTGCCCGCAGAACGCCAGATAGGTCTGGAACGACGCCACCTGTTCAAGCGCCGCCGCCCCCGCGGCGCGCTCGGAGCCATCCGGAGAGGAGAGCAGCGTCTCGGAGAGCCACTCCCCGACGGTGGTGCACTTCTGCGCCAGCAGCTCCACCGGAGCCCGGCCGCCCAGGGTCGAGGAGAAGAGCAGACCGAACCGCTCGGCGACCTCGCAGCGCTGCGCCTCCTCCAGGCCGGCGAGCCCCTCCTGCAGTGTGGCCCGCCAGAGGTCGCTGCCCACCGCGGGGACCTCCGTCAGCGCGTGGGCCATCCAGCGCGCCAATCGAGAAGGAAGCGGCGAGCGTGGGAGGGTGAGCAGCTCCAGCGCCCGTTGGGGATCGACCGGCGCGAAGGTCAGACGCAGGGAGAGGGGCAGCACCTCCAGCAACGGATTGTCGGGATGGCGAGACTTGGCACCGGTGGAGGGCAGCCCATGCCGGCGCAGCGCCACGTCCAGCGCCGGAGTGGGGGCGATCAGCACAGTGGCGTCCAGCGAGTCGGAAGCGGCCAGGGCCGCAGCCAGCGCGTCGGCGGCCTGCAGCGTCCCCGGGCTGCGAAGGAGCTGAAGCGAGCCGTCGCCGGTGAACCCGCCGACGCCCATGCGAGCGCGGTCCAGGTCGGAGGACGGGATCCGAGGTTGAACGGGAGGGGAGCCCCGGAGCAGGGTTCCCCGGGACTCCAGCGCGTGGAACAGCCGCGTGAGCAGGGCCGGGGTCCCGTCGGAGTCCGTGTACGTGGTGAGGCACTCGAGGGGCGATGGCCTGCGCTCCGCGGTGTCCGCCACCGCCCGCAGGCGATCCTCGATGCCACAGGGGACCTGGGCGCAGACCGCCCGAAGCTGGTCGAGGCGGACCGCGCCGAGGGCGCTACCATCCCAGCCGTGGAGGACCAACAGGTCGCGCCACTTGAGGATCCTGCGCGCCACCGCGACGGGATCCACCTGGGCGGAGCTGGACCAAAAGCCGGCCTGCTCGCGAGCCGCCCGCGCGACGTGAGCCACCCGGAGGGTCTCCGACACCGCGGGGCCAGTCAGCCCATAGGCCGTCTCCAGGAGGCCCACCAGCCCGCCGAGCCCCACCCAGGCTTCGCCGATCGCCGCTTCCCTGGCGTCGCCCAGGGGCCCTGGCCAGGCTCCGCCGCCGAAGTCCGGATCGAAGTGGACGCGCATGACAACAGGGTCCACCCCCGGCGTGTCAGCGCGGGACACGGGTCCGCGACGCGGTTCGTCAGACCCGGTTCAGTGGCGGCTCCCCGCTCGCCGAGCTGGCCAACGCTCCAGACCTCCGGCATCGCTTCCACCGGCCCGAGCGCACCATGGCTGCCGGATATCGGAAGCTGGCTGCGGTCAGGTCCTGGGCTGGGTCGGCCGCCCGCCAGGGCTTGACATGCATGTGCATGCATCGCAGCCTTGCCCATGCGGACGACGATCGAACTCAGCGACGTTCAGCGCGCCGAGCTGCTGCGCTTGGCGGCGGAGCGTGGAGAGAAGGGGTTTTCGCGCCTCATTCAAGAGGCGGTCGACCGGTACCTTGAGGAGCAGGGGTCCCGTTCGGACCGGACCGAGGCCGCCCTTCGGCTGGAGGGAACCCTCGACAACGCCGGAGCCGAAGCCCTGGAGCGATCGGTCCGTGAAGCGCGGAGCCTCTGGCGATGATGCTCGCGGATTCGGATGTCCTGATCGAGTTCCTCAGGGGTCGGGAGCCGGCGGCAGCGCGGATCCGGATTGAGCTTGGCACCGGCCGGCTGTGCACAACGACGATCACCTCGTTCGAGCTGCGAAGCGGAGCAAGAACGGCGAGGGACGAGCGAAGAGTCGCGACCCTGCTGGACGCGATGAACGTCTTGAACCTGGACGAGGCCTCGGCCATCGAGGCGGCCCGAGTTCGGAGGGAACTTGAGGGCGCGGGGAAGGGCATCGGCACCGCCGACTATCTGATCGCGGGGATCTGTCTTGCCCACCAGGCGACGCTGCTCACGAACAACCGCAAGCACTTCGAGCGGATCAACGGGCTTCGCCTGGGGATAACGCTGAGCACGGGATAGAGGGGCCGAGCGGAGCCCACACTGGTGCGGCGACCCAGCGGTTCAGGGCGCGAAGGCATCGCGCGCGACACTGATCGGCAAGAACATTCGACGTGGCCAGCCCTCGGAGACCACCACCACGAAGCCGTAGTTGGCGTAGAAGCGAGTTGCGCCTTCGTCCTTCGCGTCGACAACGACACCCGTACAACCGACGTTCGCTGCCACGGTCACCACGCGCCGAAGCGCGTCAAGCAACAGCTTCTCTCCCAGCCCCCGGCCTTGCACGCGCTGGTCGATCGCCAAGCGTCCGATGAGCGCCACAGGCATCGCGTAATTCGGCAGCTTCTTCCCGAGGATCTGCGCCACCGGTGCCGCCTCCGCGCTCGCCATGCTGAGCGTGTAGAAGCCGAGAATGCCGGGGAGCGAAGGGTCGTCATCGGCCTCGCGACGACGAACATAGACGCGACAGACACCAGCGGCGTCATTGGCCACAGCATGGCGCGCGAAGAAGTCGTCGAGCGAGTGATTCCCGCAGGCGAAGCCCGCCTTGGCGTCAGCGGGCTGGATGGGTGTCGTGTGGTAGGGAGACTCCCACTCGCTCATTTGCTGTGGCGCTTCGCCGCCGCCCGCAAGCGCGGGTTCGGCGGGGGCGGAGCCTCAGCCAGCGCCCGCATCTTCGCAAGTGCCTCCACCGGGAGGTCGATCTTCTGCGGATTCTGCGCCCACTCGAGCACGGCGAGGGTTGGCGTCGCGATCTCACACGCGGGCGACGACGAACCCGGGTCCACGGTGACCAGGCGACGCCCGCGACGAACTTCGAGCACCACTTTGAGGAACAACGCCAGCGCCTCGTCGACGAGCTGGCTCCGGCTGAGCCCTAGTTCGTCCGCGAGCTGGACGACGGCAGTGCCTCGGCTGTCGGGAACGGTTGCTTCGAGTCGCATGGGGCCTCCTTCCCTCACGGATGAGGGATATTTGAGGTATAGGCCTCGGTGGCGACTTCGGCAAGGGGGAGACGGTTCCTCGATCGCCGAGCTAGGGCTCCAGACTCCCCGTTTACGACAATCGGATCCCGTTGCGGAACATCACGGTCAGCGGAGTCTCTCCCTCCACTGCCTGGCGTTGGTCGCCAAGCGGCCCGGGCCAAGCCCCGCCGTCCGGGTCGAAGAGAAGGTGCATGGGCTAGAGTTCAACCCACAACTGGATTGGGCACGGTCGGTCGTCTGCCCCTTCGCAGTCAGGGTGCTCACTTTTCCTTACTTCGTCAACCGGGAGCGAAGCGGACCCTTAGGAGCCATCTCGAACAGCGTCTTCGCCTCCAACTCAGGCGCCTCGTCCAGCCGGCGCTCGAGCTGCTCCCACTCGCCTGCGAACGGATCCTCCCGCGTTCGCCAATCGCGCGGGGTAGTCAACTCCGAGGGCAATTTCCCCTCGTCCCGGTACTTCCGCGCCGTCTTGCGATCCATCCCCGCGCGCGCCGCGGCGACACCCAGCTGCTTCCCCTTCTCCAACTTCCTCACCTGGGCGTTCGTCGCGGTCACCGGATCTCCTCTGCGAGATCTGGCCCTACGCGCGACGTCAGCCCTCAGAAAGGATGGGGAGTTCTAATTGTCGCTGGCGGGGAGAAGTAATTGTCGCTGGGCACAGGTGATCACCACTTCGAACCTCAAGGACTTCGCGCCGCTCCCCGAAGGACTCGAAGCCCAGTCGCCGGATGATTTCCTCTGCAATCTCTTCGACCTCGACCCCGAGGGCTTCTTGGAGATGCGTCGCGAGCAGTCCGCCGATCTGGTGAAGCCTCGCGTGACTTTCGACGAACTGGTCGAACGTCTCGCGCGAGCGGTGCCTGACCTTATTGCAGCGATACGAGAGCACCTCGACCGCTGACCTACGGGCGAGTCCGCTGGGGTTCAGCGGACAAGCGGCGGCAACTGGCTGAAGAACGAAGCCACTCGGGGAGTGAGACCGGGCAGTCGATCCACCTCGGACAAGACGCCAACAGAGGAGACCGACTCCTCGGACTCGCGACGTATCACCAGACAGCTCCGAGTCTCTGGGAAGATGAGCCAGACGACCTCGACTCCCCGCGCCAGATACCAAAGAGCCTTCTCGCGCAGCTTCTCCTCGCCCTCGTCCTCGCGACCGGCCACCTCGACCGCCAGCACCGGAGGGGAGGTCTGGAAGCCACCCGTCAACGGCTGCGAATCGTCCCGCCTCCAGACGGCGACGTCGGCTGCGCGGATCTCACCTTTGCCAAAGAGGATCCCGGCCTCGTTTCCACCGACCCGGAACTCGGGATGGCCCTCCACCCAAGAACGGAGGACGTAGGCGACATCCACCGCCACGAACTGCTGAATGTCTCCCGACGGCGGCATGTACCAGAGCCTCCCCCCCAAGAACTCCAAGCGCCCTTCGACCACCGGCCAGGTCTCCCGCCGCTCGGGACGGAACCCCTGGGGCAGGCGAAGCTCCACCGGGAACCGAGCCAGGCGGGGAACAGGCACCAACTCTGAGTAGCGGTGGGGGTCCACGTTCAGAATGTTTTCACGCGCCTAGGCAATGCAGCAAGCCAGGCAGTGGGGCGGGCGAGT
>JALYOC010000125.1 GCA_030857095.1 Myxococcota bacterium
GCTCCAGGGCCTCCAGGCCCTGGGCGCCGGTGAAGTCACAGCGCAGCATCTTCATCCGTTCGAAGGTCGCGCCGTCCAGGTTGGCGCCGCGAAAGTCGCAGTCCTGCAACCGGCCGCCGTGGAAGTAGGCGTTGGAGAGATCCGCCTCCCGGAAGTTGATCTTGGACAGATCACACTTCTCCCACTCGGAGCCCACGAGGGTCAGGTTGGACAGATCGGTATTGGCCGAGAAGAGCTGCGCGAACGTCGCGCCGGTGTGGTCGGTGCTGACCTTGCCCGCCTTGCGGAGCTTGTTCCACTCGGTGGAGCCGTTCTTCAGCAGGGATTCGATGGTGGGAGCCTTCGCCATGGGGCGACTTTATCGGCGCGCTTTGGCCGTCACGCCAGACAAATGATCGTCCGGTTGCGTCTGCGGACGAAGTGCCCTCTGGATGTAGGGGGGCAGGGGGCCCGCCCAGCGCATTCCCGTCCCTGGGGGGGCGACGCCGGCCGACCCCTGACTTTCCGGGGGGCAAGGGCGCGGACGAGCTCCACAGGGGTGCGCTTCGCGTCGTGGGTGCCCAGCCTTGGATGAACCCCAACTGAGGAGCATCCGAATGTTCAAATGGGTAGACCAGATCTCGAAGGGAATGATCGTGCGGGACAACACCGGTCGCGAGTTGGGGCCGGTCACCGCGCATGAGAAGGACGCGCTGATCATCGATGGAGGCAAGAAGCTCGAGTACATCGCGGACTATCGCCGCATCGACGGCATCCGGGAGGGCGCGGTCTGGCTCAAGCCGCGCGAGGGCGCGCCGGCCTCCACCTCCACCGGGGCGGCAAGAGGGACGTCCGAGGGGCGGGACATCGACATCGACGTGCTTGAGGAGGAGCTCGACATCCGCAAGCGCATGAAGCAGTCCGGGGAGGTGACGATCCACAAGGGGGTCACCGAGGAGACCCGGCAGGTCACGGTTCCGGTGGTTCATGAGGAGATCCGGGTCGAGCGTCGGCCAGCCTCCTCCGGCGAGGTGCGGGCCGCCGGCCTGGGTGACAAGGCGTTCAAGGAGGAGACCATCTCCGTGCCGGTGATGGAGGAGGAGGTCGAGATCCACAAGCGGCCGGTGGTCAAGGAGCGCCTGCACGTGTCCAAGGAGCGCCAGGTCGAACAGCGCGCCACCAGCGAAACGGTGCGCACGGAGCACGTGGAGGTCGAGCAACCCACGCGGCAGGCTCCAAGACCGGACGACGACAAGGGGACCTGGAAGTAGATGGGTCCGCGACCGCGAAAGCTCTCCCTCGCCGCCCGGATCCTCGGCGCGGCGGGTTGGAGAGCACGTCGCCGCCCTCTCCCCCCTCCCGCGAAGGGAGTGGCGGTGCTGGACCTCCATCAGGAAGAACTGGAAGCCACGGTGAGAGCCGGGGTCGCGGGTTATCTGCGCGTCCACAAGTACGTCGTGACCGAGAAGCGTACCTTTGAGGTCATGGTGCGGCGCGAGGAGGTCCGCTTCGAGCGGGTCACCGCGGACGCCGGAAAGAGCGGCAAGCCCGCCTCCTCCGGAGCGGAGGTTGTCCTGCCGCTGTACGAGGACCGGATCGAGTTCACCCGGCGTCCGGTGGTCCGGGAGTGGGTCCGGATCTTCAAGCGCTACCGCGTCGAGCCCACCTTGTTCGAGGCGACGGTCGCGCGGGAGGTGGCGACGGTGGAGAGTCACCCGCCCAGCTCCCAATGACCTCGGGGGTCTCCCGATTGCGAAGCCCCGCCACCTCGTCCTCCGGTAACCCCTGCTCAGCCTCGCGAGTTTGCTGGGTGTCCAGGAAAGGCTCCACAAGGGCAGACCAGACGTCCGCCCGGCGCACGAAGGGAAGCGGGTGGGTCGTTGCGAACGTTGCCGATTCCTTCACCTGGGTTGTGGGAACGAACAGGAACTCACCGGCACGGGTCCGGACCGTCGGCGGAGCCCATCCCCACGCAGACCTCGACCAGGTCTGCCGCCAGGGTCACCTCGGGGCGTCCGGCCCGTGGAATCGGATAGCGCTCCATCACCAGGGACTGCTCCCGAAACGATGCGCGCCAGCCGATCATCGACCGTCGATCTATCTTAGGACTGGTTGCGAGGCAGCGCGCCTGCGCAGCAGCAACATCGCCGCGGCCAGCCAAACCCCCACCTCGAACGAGCCAGAGCCTGAGCTGCACCCGCAGGCGATCCGGTACCGGTCCGCCACCTGGACGGGGAACGAGTAGCTGTCCTCGCCGGCGGCGTTCCGGGCGGTCACGCACACGGTCACCACTCCGGGGGCGACCGGGGTCCAGCTCACCGCGCCGGTCTGCGGATCGACCGCGAACTCCTCGGGGCCACCGCAGCGTTCGAAGGTGATCGGGCCCTCGCCGGCCACCCCCAGGGTGTTGGTGGCGTTGAGCCGGTAACGCATCCCCAGCGCCCCCACCGGATTGGCGTCGCGGCGGATCACCGGGAATACTGGCGACTGCACCTCCACCGTTAGCTGAGCAAAGAGCCCGCTCCCACCCACCTCCTCAACCGTCAGGGTGGTGGTGCCGGGAGCCCAGAACACCAGTCCGGGGAAGAGGTGCAGGCCTTGATCCTCCGCCAGGTACGCGGTCTGGGAGGGTAGCTGGGCCTCCGGATCGTTGGAGACGAACCGTACCGAGCCTCCAAAACCGGTGGCCCGCGCGCCCGACCCGTCCAGCACCTCCACAGTCACCTCCAGCGGTAGCCCGGCGGTCGCGGTGGTGGGAGGGGAGACGAAGCGCACCTGCGCGAAGGGGACCACCCGGGTGATTCCATCCGAGGTCAGCTGGGCGGTCTGCCCCAACCCGTTGGTGGCCCGGACGGTGACGAAGTAGGTCTGCCCGTTCTGCAGCGCCAGGCCGCTGGCGGCGGCGAGGTTGGCGATGCCCACCGGGGTGAACGGCTGCACCTCCGCCCCGCCGGCGGTGGTCCCGATCGCCCAGGCCACCTCGATGATTCCGCTCTCCGGATCGTCCGCGGACCAGTTGGCTTCCAGGGCGGTGGCCGACGCGGTGACGTCCAGATCCGCCCCCGGGCCGTCGTGCACGAACCCCAGGACCGGCGGAGTGCCGTCCACCACCACCCCGTCGGAGCTGGCGGTGACGGTCAGCCCGGAGCCGTTGGTGGCCTCCACTGTGACGTAGTAGCGGGTGCCGGTGCTCAGGCTCAGCCCGGAGGCCTGGGCGCTGGCGGCGGTGCCCACCGTGGCCGGCGCCTGCAGGTCCAAGCCGCCGGCGGTGGTGCCCACCCACCAGCGGTAGCCGGCGATCCCGCTCTCCGGATCGACGAACCCGCTCCAGTTGGCGTCCAAGGAGGTGGTGGACAGCTGGAGGTCCAGGTCCGCCCCTACCCCATCGCTGACCGCGCCCGCCTCCGGGGGCGAGACATCCGAGCCGGTGGCAGCCATGTTCACCTGCCGGTAGAAGCCGCCGACGCCGGAGTAGGGGGCCGTCGGCTCGTAGCGTTGATAGCCGACGGTGAACAGGTCCGGGCCGACCCGCGCCGCCGCCGGGATGGTGGCCGGGGTGGAGGTGGAGAAGAGCACCACCGGGGTGGCGTCGATCGCCGAGCCGCCGGTGGAGACCCGCTTGCCCACCACCTGTCCGGCGCTGAGCCACACCAGGAAATACTGGCTGCCATCCCGGACCAGGCTGAAGGGGCCCTGGTTCAGTCCGGGGGTGGTGATCCCCAGATCGCCCGCGATGCCACCGGCACTGTCGAACAGCACCGAGTCCAGCTGCGACGCGCCGGTGGAGAGCACCGCGTACCCAAAGACGCTGTAGACCGGGATGCGGGGCACCGGCAGGGTGTTCCCGCCTGGGCGGAGGAGGGTGGATTCGATCGCTCCGTTGGTGGCGATGAAGTGGGCCCGGCCCTCGGAGAAGCCCTGGGTATCGTAGGTCCAGGCCACCAGGAACTTGGCCCCAAAGCCGATCCCCGGCTGAAGCTGCGTGTCCGCGGAGGTGCCCGGCTCCACCGTGCGCTGCGCCGCTGGCACCCCGGTGGCGGAGACCCGCACCGCCCGGATCGACCAGTCCTCCTGGAAGACCACCTCGTACACCCCGGCGCCGTAGGCCACCTTGGGCCCGGACTTGGGGGTGGCGGCGGTGGTGATCGGGATCTCCGCCCCCACTACCCCCGACTCCACCAGCACCCCGAAGATCTGGGGAACGTTCACCCCTGCCCGGTTGTCCTGCCACACCACCAGATAACGGTTGTTGACCGGGTCGAAGGCCGCGTCCGCGCCCTGCTGGTCGAAGGCCGCCCCGGAGATCACCAAAGGGGGAGAGTCCAGCCGGACTCCGCTGGCGTTGATCCGGGTGGCCAGCAGGTCCACGCTGCCCACGCGCCGCTCCTGCCACACCAGCAGGGTCTCGCCCGCCGCCCCGGACACCGCGATCATCCCCTGCTGCGAGGCGCCGGCGGTGGAGAGCGGAAACACGCCGCCCAGCGCCCCCAGCGAGGTGTCCAGCCGCTGCCCGAGGATGTTCCGGTCCAGGGCGTCCTGCTCGCTCCAGGCCAGGAGCAGCGAAGTGCTGGCGTGGACCAGCGCCGGCTGGGTCTTGGAGTTGTTGTTGGTCACCAACGCCACCTCGGTGTCCAGGGTGCGGTTGGAGCGGGTCTTGGCGCCGTAGAGGTGACTGTTGGAAGAGGTCCGGGTGTCTCGCCAGCCCAACCCACAATCGCCTCCCGCGCAGCCCATGATCGGGTCCACGCCGGTGGTGGTGGTCGGGTCCGCCGCCCCGGTCTGGGCGCCGGCGGTGGAGTACCAGCGCAGGTGCACCCGCCCGCCCCCGTCCCAGGCCACCAGGAACTCGGTCCCGTTGAACGCCACCGCCGGGTTGGCCTCGGTGTCCGGCAACAAAGAGATGTCCAGGTCCCCCATAGGATCCAGGGTGCCGGCGGCGTCCAGCAGCGCGCCGTGGACGTTGGCGCTGGTGCTGGCGCCGAAGTCCTTGCAGGTGAAGGCCACCAGGTACCCGGTGCCACTGCTGGCGATCGCCTGCGAAGTGCAGGTGACGCTGCTGATTGGAAAGCCGGAGACGGTCCGGTCGGTGGCGTCCACCAGCGTTCCCGCAGGACTCATCCGCCGGCCAACCACCTTCCAGTTGCCGGGGCCAGACCGGACCTGCCAGACCACGAAGAAGTTCGGGGCGGCGAAGGCCACCGCCGGCGCGGCCTCCTCGTTGGCGGAGGCAGCCACGCTCAGCGGGGTGCTGTCCAGCACCGCCCCGTCCGGGGCCCGCACCCGGGCGGCGGAGATGTCCAGGCCGCTCTGCCACACCACCAGGTAGGTGTCCGTGCCATCCCAGGCCACCGCTGGAGACGATCCGGTTCCCAGCCGCAGGCCGAAGGGGTCCAGCACCGTCCCGTCGGTGGCCACCCGGGCGGCCCGGATCTCCTGGAACCCGGAGCGCAGGTCGGTCCACACCACCAGGGACTGGCTGGTCCCTCCCGCCGCCACCGTGCTGTCCTGGCTTCCGCCCGCCAGCGCGCCGGCGGCCGGCACCCCCACCGGTTGCTCCGGACCCGCGGTCACCGCCAGCACCAGCGCCAACAGCCCCAGCGGTAGGGCATGGACGGCGCGCAGGACGGGGGGGCGGGGGGTTGCCACGGCCGCCTGCAGTATGACCGTTCTTGCCAGGGCGCAGAAGCAGGCGACCCCCCAGCGGCCAGGCAGATCAAGCGGACCGTGGGCCTTCCTGGCTTCGGGTGGATCGCTGTGGTTTGGTCCGCGCGCCTACATGATCGAGTTTCGGGTGGACGAGGACAACGCGGGGGTACGGCTGGACAAGTACCTGCGCAAAAAGCTCGGCAACGTCCCGGTCTCGCACCTGTTCAAGATGATCCGCACCAAGAAGGTGCGAGTGAACGGCAAGCGATGCCAGCCGGAGCAACCGCTCCTGACGGGGGATGTGCTGACGATTCGCGGCACCGCGGACACGCTGCTGGGCGCTCCAGACAAGGCCCGTGTGCCCGCGCCCCCCCCTCCGGTGGATCCCAGCGACCTGAAGGTCCTCTACGAGGACGACTGGATCATGGCGGTGGACAAGCCGGCAGGGATGGCAGTCCACACCGGCAGCGGGATCACCGGTGGGACACTGGTGGACTATGTTCGCGCCTATCTGGGCCCCAAGGCCACCCGCAACGACTTCAACGCCAGCCCGGCGCACCGGCTGGATCGCGAGACCAGCGGGGTGATCCTGGTCGCCAAGCGGCGCCCGGCGATGGTGCACTTCACCGACCTGTTCACCCACGGCGGAACCAAGAAGCAGTATGTGACCCTGGTGAAGGGGAAGATGCCCCGCACCTCCGGGGTGATCGACCTGCCGCTCTCCGAGCACCAGCAGACGGCCGAGTCCAAGGCCCGCCGGGGCGTGAACATGCAGGAGGCGGTGACCCGCTACCAGGTGCTCAAGCAGGGGAGCGACTGTGCGCTGCTGGAGTGCCGGATCGACACCGGGCGAACACATCAGATCCGCAGACACCTGGTGGCCATTGGCCATCCGGTGGCCGGGGATAAGAAGTACGGCGACTTTGGTTACAACCGCGACGTGAAAGCTCGCTGGGGCCTCAAGCGGATGTTCCTCCACGCGCAGCAGATCGAGTTCCCCCACCCGGAGCACGGTGGGAAACTCAGGCTGCGCGCCGAGCTGCCCCCGGAGCTGGTGGACGTGTTGAGAAAGGCTGCCCTCGAACCATGAACCCGACCGCACAGGATCCCCAGACGCCTCCGCCGCCGGTGGATCGCTCCTCGCACCGCCTGGTGCTGGAGGAGCCCGAGCGCACCCGCAACTGGAAGCGCACTACCGCCAAGCTCCTGGGCTGGCTGCTGCTGGTGGGCGTCACCGCCGGGGTCACCGGCGGGCTGGGCATCTACTACGTGTACTCGGACGGGCTGCCGGAGATCCCCAAGGTCGACGAGTACTTCCCGCCCGTCCTCACCGAGGTCTACACCGACGACGCGGTGCTGGCCGGCGAGTTCTACAACGAGCGTCGCAAGGTGGTCCCCTACGAGCGGATCCCCAAGCGGCTGGTCCAGGCGTTCATCGCCTCCGAGGACTCCAGCTTCTTCGACCACTTCGGGGTGGACGTGTTCGGCACTGCCCGCGCCGCCTTCAAGACCATCGTCAAGAAGACCACCGGCAAGGGGTCGGTCCAGGGAGGTTCTACCCTCACCCAGCAGACCGCCAAGGCGGTGCTGATCTCCGCCGAGGGCTACAAGTCCGCCACGGCCAAGAACCTCACCCGGAAGATCCGGGAGGCGATCCTGGCCATCCGCCTGGAGAAGGCGCTGACCAAGGAGGAGATCCTCTACCTCTACTTGAACAACGTCTACCTGGGGCACCACAGCTACGGGGTGCAGTCCGCGGCCGAGAACTACTTCCGCAAGGACGTCCGCGACCTGACCCTGGCGGAGATGACCCTGATCGCCGGGCTGCCCCAGGCGCCCTCCCGCTACTCGCCGTTCGTCCGTCCGGAGGCGGCCAAGAAGCGCCGCACCTACGTGCTGGGCCGGATGCGCGCGGAGGGGATGATCACCCAGGCCGAGCACGACGAGGCCCAGGACACCGAGGTCAGCGTGTACCCGGTGGAGGACGTCTTCCACCAGTTCGCGCCCTTCTTCGTGGAGCACGTCCGCAAGGACGTGGTCGAGCGCTACGGCAACCCCACCCTGCTCAACGGGGGCCTGAAGATCTTCACCACCATGGACTCGGAGCGGCAGCGCAGCTCCCAGGTGGCGATGCTGGACGGGCTGCTGGAGGTGGACAAGCGCCAGGGTTACCGCGGCCCGCTGCAGCAGCTGAAGAAGCCGGAAGAGCGCCAGGCCTTCCTGGAGAAGAGCCAGAAGGTGATGGGGGAGGAGAAGCTGACCCCCGGCCGCTTCTACGTGGGCCTGGTGACCGCGATCGCGGGGGACGAACAGAGTGCCCAGGTCCAGGTCGGTGACCAGAAGGGGCTGCTGCCGCTGCTGGGGATGCGCTGGGCCCGCAAGCTGAACCCGGAGGGCTACTACCCGGCGCTGATGCTGACCTCGGTGAAGCGGGCGGTGGCGTTGGGGGATGTGATCTTGGTCCGCGCGGTGGCTGAGAAGAAGCACCTCTACGACGACAAGGAGCAGTTCGACTCCAAGCTGGAGAAGGCCATTCCCGACGGAGTGACCCTGTTCCGGCTGGAGCAGGAGCCGGAGCTGCAGGGCGCGCTGGTCTCCATCGATCCCCACCGGCAGTACCTGGTGGCGATGATCGGCGGCTACGACTACGACGCCAACGAGTTCAACCGGGCCTTTCAGGCCTGCCGTCAGCCGGGTTCGGCGTTCAAGCCGCTGGTGTACGGGGCGGCGATTGAACAGCTCAAGTGGACCCAGGCCACGGTGATCGTGGACAGCCCGATCGTGCAGCATGATCCGGACAACCAGAAGGTGTGGAAGCCAGAGAACTTCGGCGAGGACTTCCAGGGGGACGTGCTGCTGCGTCAAGCCATGGTGAACTCGATGAACATCCCGGCGGTGAAGACCTTCGGCGCGGTGGGCACCAAGAACATGAGCGCCTGGTCCCTGAAGATGGGCCTGACCACCCCGATGAACATGGACTTCTCCGCCGCCCTCGGCTCCTCCTGCGTGTACCCCGCGGATCTGGCCTCGGTGTACGCGACGTTTGATCGTCTCGGCGACAAGCGCGCCACCTATTTCCTGCGCAAGATCGAAGACCGCTTCGGCCGCACCGTGGAGGACCACACCGCCTTTGACGACGCCTGGGCCCCGCTGGTGGATCGGCTGGCCGGCGGCTACGCGGCGCTGGCCGAGCCTTCCGAGCAGGTGATGGAGCGGGAGAACGCCTTCATCCTCCGCGACCTGTTGCGCGGGGTGGTCAAGGAGGGGACCGGTGGTCCCGCCAACCGGCTGGGGAAGGCGGCGGCGGGAAAGACCGGCACCACCAACGACTCCTTCGACACCTGGTTCGCGGGCTTCACCAAGGACCTGGTGGCGGTGGTGTGGCTTGGCTACGACCTCAACCCGCACCCGCTGGGCCGCTTCGAGACCGGCGGCCGCGCCTCGCTGCCGATCTGGCTGCAGTACATGAAGGAGGCGCTGGGGGACCGTCCCCAGGGTGAGTTCCACCCGCCCTCCGCGCTGGAGGTGTTGAAGGTGAAGGTGGATCCCAAGACCGGGAGGCTGGCCGCCGCGGACAACCGCAACGCGGTGGAGATGTGGTTCCGCAAGGACACCGAGCCCACCGACATGGAGACCAGCCGCAATCAGGTGGATCCGAACGACTTCCTGATGAACGCCCCCAACTAGCTCTGGGGTGGGGGAACCTTCCGGGCTCCCCTCTTCCTTCCGGCGCCCAGGGCCAGGTCGTAGATCCCGTTCGGCATCAGCCGCATCGCCTTCATCACCCCCGCGATCTGCCAGGGGAAGGAGAACTCGGCGTCGCCCCGGTAGATGGCCTTGCCCATTCTCTCCACCGCGTCCTCGGTCTCCAGCAGGAAGGGCATTGGGCCCTTGGTGTTGGCGGTCATCTCCGACTTCACATAGCCGGGATGAATCGAGGTGACCTTCAGCCCCGACCCCCGGAGGTCGACCCGCAGCCCCTCCAGGAACACCTGGAGGAAGGCCTTTGAGGCGCAATAGGCGGCAGACCCGGGGAAACCGCGGAAGGCGGCCAGGGAGGAGACTCCCACCAGGTGGCCCCGGCCTCGCTCGACCATCGCCGGGAGGGCAGCGCAAAGGGTGGCCGCGGCGCCGGTGACGTTGACGTCGATGGTGCGTTGGACGCGGTCCCAGTCCAGCTTGCGGGCGTTGGTGACCTCACCGACTCCGGCGTTGGCGATCACCAGGTCCAAGCCGCCGCACTCCTGGTCCAGGGCGCGGAGCTTCTCCAGGGTCTGAGAGGTCTTGGCGACGTCCAGCACGAACGGAACGACGCTGCCCTGCGAGAGGGCGGCCAGCTCCTCGAGTTGCTGCGCCCGGCGGGCGGCGGCGTAGACCTTCACCCCGCGCCTGGCCAGCCAGAGCGCCAGCCCGCGCCCCAGGCCACTGGAGGCGCCGGTGATGAGCGCCGTCTGGTACTGGGTTGCCATCTACGGACCTCCTTCAGAGCCGCGGGATGTTGCCGCAGCTGACGTAGACGGATGGATCCGAGGAGAGGTGCCCGTTGATGGCGTGATCCGCGCCGCGGTAGTCGCTGAAGCTGCCCTCCACGGTGGTGAAGCTGCGGCCCTCGACCAGGGACTCTAGCGAGAGGATCGGGGCCAGGATGTTCCCGCAGCGGTTGGGGTGGATGTGGATCAGCTGCGGGCCATCCTCCACCGAATGCGGGGTGATCTGGATGTCCACGGTGAAGTGATCACCGAAGTCCCGGACCGTGGCCGTCCCGCTCTGACCCGAGCTGCTGAGCTCGGCCATGGTGATTCGGAACTCTGCGGGACCACAGGCGCTCAGCGCAGCCAACAGCGATCCCCCGAACAGCCCCTTCAGCATCAATCCCTCCCGCGGACGTCAAGAACCGTAGGAGGGAGGGTAGGGGGTGTCAAACCCACGTGACACCGGGGCAACCCCAACCCTCGCTCCGACCCCGGGCAAGGGGGCCACCCAGGTCCGCTACTTCTTCTTCCCTCGGCCGCCGCCATTGCCAGAGCCGGTGGAGCCAGAACCCGAATCACGCTCGCGTGGTTCCTGGTCCTTCTTCTCCCGCTCCTGGCGGTCGCGCTTCTCCTTCTCCTCGCGGTCCTGCTGGTCCTGGCGGTCGCGCTTCTCCTTCTCCTCGCGGTCCTGCTGGTCCTGGCGGTCGCGCTTCTCCTTCTCCTCGCGGTCCTGCTGGTCCTGGC
>JALYOC010000143.1 GCA_030857095.1 Myxococcota bacterium
CCGGAGCGGCGGGCGCACTGGCCTCCGGAGCGGCGGGGCTGGCCTCGGGGTCAGCACCCTCGGCGCCTTCCGCGCGCTGCTTGGCTTCCTTGGCGTGGGCGCGGTCTTCCTTGCCCGAGGCGGCGGCCTGGGCGCGGGCGGCGTCACGGGCGCGCTGGAGGACCTTGGGGGACGGCGCCAGGATCATGAACATCTGGCGGCCTTCCATGCGCGGCGACTGCTCCACCACGCCCACGTCCTTCACGTCCTTGACCACGTCATCCAGGATCGCGGAGCCCAGGTTCTTGTGGGTGATCTCGCGGCCACGGAACATGATCGTCACGCGAGCCTTGTTCCCCTCCTCGAGGAACCGCTTCACGTTGCGCACCTTGAACTCGTAGTCATGCTCTTCGGTCTTGGGCCGGAGCTTGATCTCCTTCAGGTGGACCACGACCTGCTTCTTCTTGGCCTCCGAGGCGCGCTTCTTCTCCTCGTACTTGAACTTGCCGTAGTCCATGATCTTGCAGACTGGCGGCTTGGCCATCGGGTTGACCTCAACGAGGTCGAGCCCGAATTCGCCAGCCTTCGCCAGAGCTGCCTCGATCGTGAGGACGCCCAGCTGTTCGGCAGCAGGTCCTACAACTCGAACCTCACGCGCACGGATGCGGCGGTTCGTTCTTTGATCCCGAGCGATGCGACGACTCCTTCAAATTGCAGGATTTCCTGCGGGTCTGGCCTGAAAAAGACGGCGGAAGATACTTGGCTACATCTAGGTGTCAAGGGCGGTCCCTAGGGAAACGCCGACTCCTTGCCCAGGAGTTCCAGGAAGGCGTCCAACTTCACTGTCTTGAGGTCCTCTCCACCATAGCGGCGGGGAGCGACAGCAGCTTGCTCGACCTCTTTGTCACCGATCACCAGGGTAAAGGGCACCTTTTGCATCTGGTGCTCCCGAATCTTGGCGTTCATGGTCATCCCGCGCTCGTCCAGTTCCACCCGGAACCCCTTGGCGCGAAGCTGCTCCTCCACCTGCCGGGCGTAGTCCAGGTGCCGGTCGGCGATGGTGACGATCACGGCTTGCACGGGCGCCAGCCAGGTAGGGAAGGCCCCGGCGAAGTGCTCGATCAGGATGGCGATGAAGCGCTCGAACGACCCGTAGATCGCGCGGTGGAGGACCACCGGGCGGTGGGGTGAGTTGTCCTCTCCCACGTAGGTCAGGTCGAAGCGTTCGGCGGCCAGGTAGTCCAGCTGCATGGTGCCCAGCTGCCACTTGCGGCCGATGCTGTCGGAGACGTCGAAGTCGATCTTGGGGCCGTAGAAGGCGCCCTCCCCCGGCTTGACCTCGTAGGGGATGTCCAGCGTCTTGAGCACCCCCTCCAGGGCCTGCTCGGCGCGATCCCAGGTGGCGTCCTCGCCCAGCCGCTTCTCCGGGCGGGTGGAGAACTTGGCCGAGTACTTCAGCCCCACCCCGTTGTAGACGCGGTCCAGCAGCTTCACGAAGCGACGGACCTCGTCCCCGATCTGCGCCTCGGTGCAGTAGATGTGCGCGTCGTCCTGCGCGAACTGGCGGACCCGGGTCAGCCCGCCCAGGGTGCCGGAGGCCTCGTTGCGGTGGAGCACATCCTGGGTGTGCAGCCGCAGCGGCAGGTCCCGGTAGCTGTGCTTCTTGAAGCCGTAGAACAGGTGGTGGGAGGGGCAGTTCATCGGCTTGAGCGAGAAGTCGTGCTCGCCGGACTCGCTGTCCAGCACCAGGAACATGTTCTCCTTGTACTTGCCCCAGTGGCCGGAGATCTCCCACAGGCCCTTGTTGAAGAGCAGCGGGGTCTTGATCTCCACATAGCCGCCCTCGGTGGTCAGCCGGCGCATGTAGGTGGCCAGGGTCTGGTAGATCGCCGTCCCCTTCTCGGTCCAGAAGGCGGCGCCCGGAGCGAAGGGGTGGAAGTGGAACAGGTCCAGCTCCTTGCCCAGCTTGCGGTGGTCCCGCTTCTTGGCCTCCTCCTGCCGGTTCATCCACTCCGCCAGCTGCTTCTTGTCGAAGAAGGCGGTCCCGTAGATCCGCTGCAGCATCGGGTTGCGGTGATCACCGCGCCAGTAGGCGCCGGAGGAGGAGAGCAGCTTGATCACCCCGATCCGACCGGTGGACGGCCCGTGGGGCCCCAGGCAGAAGTCCACCCAGTCTCCGTGCGTGTAGAGGGTCAGCGTCTGCGCCCCCTTGGCCACGATGTCCTGGACGATCTCCACCTTGAACTTCTCGCCCAGCTTCTCGAAGAGGGCGATCGCCTCCTGGGGGGAGACCTCGGTGCGCACGAAGGGCAGATCCTTGGCGATCTCCGCGTTGGCCTCGGCCTCGATCTTCTCCAGATCCTCGGGGGTGAACGGCGTCTCCCGGGAGAAGTCGTAATAGAACCCGTCCTCGATGGAGGGACCAATGGTGACCTGGGTCCCGGGGAACAGTCGCTGCACCGCGCTGGCCACCACGTGGGCCGCGTCGTGCCGGGCGATCTCCAGCGCTTCCGCGCCGGACTTGGGGGTGAGGATCTCCAGCTTGGCGTCGGCGTCCAGGGTGCGGGCCAGATCCACCTGGTTCCCGTTCACCTTGGCGGCCAGCGCCGCCTTTGCCAGCCCGGGGCCAATGCTCTCCCGGACGAAGTCGGCGATCTTCATGCCCCGGGCCGCCTGCTTCTGGCTGCCATCGGGGAGGGTTACGGTGACCACGTCGCTCATTCCCAGGCTCCTGCCGGCTTCAACACCTTGGCGGAGTTGGAGGAATGTCCCAGCGTCCGCACGGGGTGGAAAAACGTTTCGGGCGGCGACAGCATTCGCCGCGCCGCCCGCTTTTTCATCTGTGGGTCCTAGTGGTTTCGAACCACTGACCCCTACCGTGTCAAGGTAGTGCTCTACCGCTGAGCTAAGGACCCGTGAGGCGCGCGCGAAATACCAGCGCCTTCCGGGAGCGTCAAGGGCAACCTCGCGCGCCCGGGTGGCTGGGGCGCGACGCTCGGCGCCCAGGCGGAAAGGCCCCTGACTGGCCGGTCACCACCCGCTACCCCTCCGGCGTCTGTGGCCGGGCTGGGGCAAACAACAGATAACCGAAGCGGGCGAAGTACTGGAAGGTGCTGATCACCACGCACAACCCGGCGATGAAACCCATCACCGCGGTGTACGCGTGCAGGGCCTCGCTGTCGGCGGCGTACTGGTCCGCCAGCGCCAGCACCACCAGGACGGCCAGGGAGAAGGTGGCGTACTTGCCGACCCGGCTGGGCCGGGCGGGCAGCTCCAGGTGCTTGTGCTTCACCACCGCGGCGCCGACGATCATCCACCCGTCGCGGAAGAGGATCAGCACCAGCAGCAGCAGCGGCAGCCGACTTTCGATCACCAGGGTCACCAACGCGGAGAACACCAGCAGCTTGTCGGCGATCGGATCAAGCAACGCCCCCAGCTTGCTGCGCTGGTTCAGCAGCCGCGCCAGCAGGCCGTCGATTCCGTCGGAGGCCGCCGCCACCACGAACACAGTCAGCGCCCAGCCGGGCTTGCCGGTCAGGTGCAGCACCACGAACACCGGGATCAACGCGAACCGGACGTAGGTGATGCCGTTGGGGACGGTGAGCCAGCGCTCGGAGCGTTCTTCTTCCACGCCTCCGACCTTAGCCGGGTCCGGGGATGGCGCTATCCGGGCTTGTGGCCCGCTCCACCGGAACAGGGGGACAGGCAACTCTTTGGGGGAGCTTCGGGGACTTGCTCCCCGAACACGACACGGGGACAGGCAACTTTTCGGTGGGTGCCGGGGAACTTTGTGGGGTCGTGGCTACTTCGGTGAAAAGTAGCCTGTCCCCTTACTCGTGGTTGTCGGCAGCCACGAACTTCGCCAGCGGGTCGTCCTTCTTCAGCTGCAGTTGGGTGACCTCCCACAGATCCTCGCCCACGGTGACCTGGGTGTCCCGCTGCAGCTCCACGAACTTCTTCTCCCACTCGTCCTTGGAGATCTGCCCCGGGCCGGCCACCTGCCGGCGCGGGCCTGTGGAGGCGGGCTGGGTCTGCCCCTGGGCCGCTGGGCCCGTGGCCTGGGCCAGGCGGACCTGGGCGTCCACCGCCACCTTGCCCTCGGTCACCCGGACCACGGTCACCGGGACCGGCTTCTTCCTCCTGGACCCGGTGGAGGCCTTGAGCAGCTTGGTTGCGTCCACCCGGAAGATGGTGCCGCGCACGCCGGCCACCGCGCGCTCGGTGGTGACCTCAAACTTGGCCTCCGACCCGGCAGCGACCTTCTTCACCTTGGCCCACACCGCGCCGAACATCAGCTTGGCGGAGAAGCCCTTGCGCTCCAGGCCGGAAAACTCGGCCTCGTTGATCTGCAGCTGGCTCTCCGGGCCGACGGCCAGCACGCTCTCGTCGTTGAGCAGCAGCTTGAGCGCCCCGCCCTTCTCGACCTGGAGCGAGTCGCCGACCTCGATCTCCGATCCGGGGGCCAGCGCGACCTTCACCCCGTCGGTCCCGGTCCGGCTGGCCTTGCCCTGCAGCTGCGAGACCTTGCCCACCCCGGCGAACGCCAGGGCGGGTGCCAACAGCGCCAGTGCGACGGTCAACCGAGCAATCTCATGACGGCGGTTCATCGTGCCTCTCCCTCGGTCTTTCCCAACGGCCGCAAGCGGATGGTCAGCGCGGCCTTGACCCCATCCGGGTCGTAGTACGTCACATCCGGCCAGAATCCGTCCTTCTTCACTTCCACCCGGTGCATCCCGCCGCCCACCGCCTCCAGGGTCAACCCGCGCCCAGCCAGTTGCTGGCAGTTGCCGCGGGCCATCCCATCCACCCACACCTCGGCGTCCTCCGGACTGCACCGCAACCACAACTGCCCGGAGCGATCTGTCGCTCCGCTTCCCTGCGCCCGGTGCAGCACCGCCCGGGCCTGCCCCACGCTGGGCAATTCCCCAGGCGGGCTCGCGCAAGACAACAGCGCGAGCACCGGACCCAGGCGCCTCACCTGGCCAGGGTCAACTCCACCGTGTTGCCGGTGACGCCGGTGACGCTGATCACCTTTCCCTGGAACTTCTTGTCCCCGATCTTCTCCGCGAACTCGTCGGTGGAGCCCAGGAAGACGATGTCGAACTCGGCCTTGCCGTTGGCGAAGGTTCCCGGGCGGACCTCGCGAACCCCGGTGACCTGCGCCAGCAGGACCTTCTTGAAGTTCTGGACCGCGCTGTAGGAGGTCATCCCCATCACCGTGGCCGCCACCCGCTGGCCATTCTGCTCGTTGTTGGAGAGGTGCTTGACCACCGAGGCGCGCACGTCGGCCAGGACCTTCTCGCCCCGCTTCTTGGTCAGGTCAAAGGCGGTGCGCTCGTAGGAGAGCAGCGGGGAGACGCCCTTCTCCTTGGGATCGAAGTCGATCTTCCCGGAGAGGGTGGCCAGCTGATCGCCGCTGTCGGTGGCGAACACGGTCAGCTCGTACTCGCCGGTGACGAAGTAGGCGCCGGAGAGCATGGAGTTCTTCTCTGTCACCTGCTGGCGGTAGTTGACCTTGCCGTAGAGGATGTACTCGGCCTTGGAGAGGTTGCCGACCCGCTTGACCTCGGTGTTGGTCAGCGCCGTCACTCCGGCGCTGACGTTCAGTTCACCGGCGGCGAACTGGGGGTCGATCAGGGTCCAGCCGTCCTTCTTGAAGCCCTCGGTGAGCACCTGGGCCATCACCGCGCTGGAGACCGCCTCCCCCTTGGGGGTGGCGGTGATCTCGTTGAGCACGATCACCAGTTTGCGGTTTCCGCTGCGGTTGATCAGCGCCTGGACCGCCTGCAGGTCCTTGTCCAGGTCCTTGGTGGCGACCTCCGCCTTGATGGTCACCGAGAGCACCCCTCCCTCCTCTTTGGGCTGGCCAACCAGGGTGTGCTTCTTGATGTAGCCTTCGGAGCGCGAATAGATCCGGTCGCTGACCAGGGTGCTGTTGGCGGTGAGGGTGTCGGAGGAGACCAGCACCCCCGCGGCCTGCTCCACCGCGCTGCGGAAGGCGTTCTGCTTGGCCTCCTTCAGCGCGCGCGGCCGATCATTGTTGACGATGGCCGCCTCTCCGGTGGCCTCTACCTGGGTGTTCTCTTGCGCCAGGGCGCTGGACGCCACCAGGGCGACGAGTGCGAACGCAGTGAGCTTGAGCGCCTTCATGTTCAAATGTCCTTCCGGGATTTCCAAAAGCCTGGGGTTCCGGCCAACTAGTTGGTGACGATCGCCACCCGGCCTTCGGCCAGGTAGCTGTTGTTGGACTCGGTGAGCTTCTTGACGTCCGCGGCGGTGAGCACCAGGTCGGAGCCGTCCGCGCGGGTGGCCTTCACCACCACGGGCTTCTCCCCCACCAGCATGCTCTTCTGGGCCTGATCCAGGGTCTTGAAGTAGCTGGCCACGCCCTTGGACTTGCGGGCCTCGTCGCTGAGGACCTCCACGGTGTAGAATGCCTTGCCGTCCTCGCTGAACACCCGGGGGGCCAGCGCCGGGCTGACCTTCAGCCCGCGGGCGTCAATCACCAGGCCGGTGTTCTTCTTCTCGCCCTGGGTGTTGATCGCCGGGCCCTTTGCGGTCTCGCTGGCCACGGGAGCCGCGGCCGCCTCGCTGACCGCGGAGGAGATGGCGGAGAGTGGAACCTCCACGTCGATCTCCACGCCGCTGTCGGAGAAGTAGCGCTTGGCGGTGACCTTGAAGCCCCGAAGGGTGCCGCTGACCCGACCCTTGAGTTCGTCATTGGAGGCCATCATGTCCCCCACGGTCTTGCCGCCGCTGACCTGGATCCCCTGGACTTGGGCCAGCAGGTTGCGGAAGGCGTCCATCTGTGCGGCGCGCTCGGCACCCAGCCGGGCCTGGGCGGGATTGACCGCCTTCATGTCCGGCGCGCCGGCGCCGGTGGCCTGGATGACCTTGCCCTCCCAGTTCACACCGGGTGCGGGCTTGGCGTTCTGGGCGGGCTTGGACGCCTGCGCAAACGCCGTGAGGGAAACAGCGACTGCAATCAGATAGACCAGACGCTTCACGGGGTCCTCCAGGCCAGTCCTGAAATTTCAATGGAAATAAGACGAGCCGACCAAGGTGACCATTCAACAGACCCCTTCACCCGGTGTCAATGACACCGGTGTCCTTCCCCCCTCCCGACGAGCATCCGGCCAACCTAGCGGAGATCGGGGGAAAATCAGCTGGGGTCTGATCCGGGCTCCTCACCCGAGGTGGAGACATAGGCATCCACCAGCTTCCGGTGGCGCTCGGTCATCAGGGTAAAGCGCACCCCCGCGCCCTCCTTGTGGTTGGAGCCCACCCACTCGCGGACCACTTCACCCTCCGCGTAGATCACCTCCTCCGACCCGGGTAGCTGGAACTGCAGGCCCACCCGCTTTCCGGCGTGGGAGGGTTCGATCAGGTTGGCCAGGGACAACCCGTCGCTGCTGATGTCCGAGGCGCGGGCCATGTAGGGTACCCCCTGGACATACTTGTTGAGGTACACGTCCAGGTCGGCGCGCGTCTTCTTCCGCTTGTTGCTCATGGTTCCCCTCCGGCAAGCGCTACAGGTCGCGCCCAGGCACGACAGCCGCGTAGCGAGCCGAGGGTAGGCGCGCGGATCGATCGGTCAAGAAAACCGCCGCGCCCTCGCATATAAGGCCCGCCTCTTTTAGGAACGCCGGATTCGGCGAAAGGGATGAGACACATGCGTAAGACTCTTGCGGCAACGGCCATCGCGCTGTTGCTGGCCTGCAACAACCAGGGTGGTACCAGCGGCGGCAACGTCAAGGCTCCGGAGACCGACGAGCAGAAGACCTTCTACGCGCTGGGCGCGCAGATCGGCCGCAGCGTGGCCCCGTTCAACCTGACGCAGGAGGAGCTGGAGTACGTGAAGATGGGCCTGGCGGATCAGGCGACCGGAGCAGAGATGAGGGCCCCGGTGGAGCAGTTCTTCCCCAAGATCCAGGAGCTATACCGCGGCCGGATGAACCAGAAGGCCGATCAGGAGAAGGAGAAGTCCAAGGCCTACCTGGACAAGGCCGCTGCCGAGGCGGGCGCGGTGAAGAGCGAAACCGGGATGGTCTTCAAGGAGCTGACCGCCGGGACCGGCGAGATGCCCAAGGCCACCGACCGGGTGAAGGTGAACTACCGCGGGACGCTGACCGACGGGACCGAGTTCGACAGCTCGGTGAAGAACGGCGCTCCGGCCACCTTCCCCCTGATGGGCGTGATCCCCTGCTGGACCGAGGGCCTGCAGAAGATGAAGGTCGGCGGCAAGGCCCAGCTGGTGTGCCCCAGCACCATCGCCTACGGCGACCGCGGCCGTCCGCCGCAGATCCCGGGCGGCGCTACCCTGGTATTCGAGGTGGAGCTGCTGGAGATCCTCCCCTCCGCTCCTCCCCCCCCCGGCCACTCGCCGCTGGGTGGTCAGCCGGACGCAGGCGCAGCGCCCAAGAAGTAACGCGTCGGGTGCAACTTCGGGGGGCTCCGCCGGTCGTTGGCGGTAGTCCCCTCTTTTTTTGTGCCCGCTACTTCTTGTCCAACGCCGCGGCAGTGGCACGCAGCAGCGGATCGGGGGAGATCGGCTTTCCGGTAGCGTTCACCATCCACTGGTCGGGGGTGACTGCGCCATAGCGGGTCATCCTTTCGAACTCCGCGCCCAAGGGGCCCTTCTTGGCCAGGTGCTCCTCGATCTGGAAGGCGATCAGGTGCCCCAGCGGGTAGTCGCACAGGTAGATCGGGTTGGTCACCATGTGGGAGTAGATCCCCAGCAGCACACTGTCCTTCGACCCCAACACCGGCTGGTAGTAGCGGTTCCAGGTGTCCTTGGCGATCTGCTCCACCGCCGCCCGCAGCTGCGCGGGGGTGGCGTCCGGGTGCTGGTACATCCAGTGCCACATCGCGATGTCCACCAGCGCGACCCCGGCGATCTCCCAGGTCTGCCAGAGCTCGTTGAGCACCCGCAGCCGCTGGGCCTCCCGGGTGGGGCCAGGCAGTCCCAACAGCCGGGTATCCCGGGACTGGAAGACGAAGGCCAGCGCCTCGGTGAACGCGGTGTTCGGCACCCCCTGCAGCAGGGTGTTGTCCACCTCGTAGAGGGAGAAGGCCTGCTCCACGTTGTGGCCCAGCTCGTGGATGGCGATGTTGTAGCCCTTGTAGTTCATCCCCTCCTTCTCGATCCGGGTGCGCAGCCGCGGGTAGTCCCCCCGGCGGGCGGCGCCCATCGCGTGGCCGGCCCCGCGGGAGGGATCAACCACGATGTGCTGCGAGAGCCACTTGGCCTTGGCCGCGGAGAACCCCAGCCCGCGCAGGATGCGGGGCATGTCCTTGGTGAAGGCGGCTGCGTCCGGGTACTTCCTGCGGGTCATCGCATCCAGCTTCTCCTCCGGGATCCCGCCCCCGCCGCGGAAGCCGTTGAACCAGATGTCGTGGGCCTCCAGCTTGCGGCCCAGGCTGCTCTCGATCTCCTTGGCCACCCGGGGAACCATCGGAGACTCCAGCACCGCCTTGAGCATCGAGACCACCCGCTCCTCGGGGATCTCCCGGAACAGCTCGAAGGAGCGGGCGATCGCTGTCGGGGCCAGCGGCGAGTAGGGGTCTGCCCGGCGCTGGGCCTGGAAGTTGCCCAGGATCCGCGCGTAGCGGGTGTCCGGCTCGCGGGTGGGATCCGGCTTGGCCTCCCGCTGGGGGGCATCCTTCTCCACCGTGGCCTCCGGGGCCACCGCCACCGCGTTGGTGAACGGGTTCCAGTCCAGCCGCGGGTTGTCGATCACCGCCTGGGGGATGGACTGCGTGACGATCCGGTACATGACCTGGAGGATCACCCGCTGCCGGGCCAACCCCTGCTCCTGGTTGGCGTAGTTGGCCTTCAACTCGTCGCGCAGGTTCCAGTGGGTGATCAGCCGCTTGCCGCTGGGGAACAGCCGCTGGCCCTGCTCATCCACCAGGTGGTGCATCCAGATGTTGTATTGGGCGATGTACAGGTCGGCCTTGGCGCCCGCCTCGGCGATCCCCGCCTGGATCTCCGCCGGGATCCGCCGGGAGAAGCGGCCGGTGAGGCGGCTCTCCGCCCAGCGATCCCTCGACCACTCCGTCCCCTGCTCCATCCGCTCCGCCAGCGTGTCCTGGGGGAAGTTGAGCAGGGCCACGAAGCCCACCTTGGAGCGGAACAGATCGTCATTGAGGTGCGCGGACGGGTCCCAGGCCGAGACCAGCGGGTCCACCTTGAGGATCGGCCCCACCTCCACCTCGGTGGGCCGGCGCAGCTCGCGGCCAATCTCCACGAAGTGGCCATCCAGCTGTTCGAAGATCGTGGAGAAGCGGGCCCGCGTCTGCTCCAGCTCCGGCCCCTGGGGCAAAAAGTGCTCCTGGGCAAAGGCGGCCAGATCGCCATCCTGCGCCCGCCACAGCGCGGCGATCTGCTTGAGCCCGCGGTCCACCCGAGCCGACTCCCCCTCTCCATACCGCGCCAGCAACGCGCCCCGGGCCGCCTCCACCTGATTGGCGACCTGGGGGGGCTGCTTGCCCTGCTGGGCCAGCGCAGCCGAACCCAGGGTGACCGACAGCATCAGCACTCCGAAAGGATGTCTCAAACGGTCTCTCCATTGAGGGACAAAAGAAAAAGCCCGACCCTGCCTCCAAGCGGCAGAATCGGGCTTTCGTATATTCAGCCTTGGAAGCGTTCTTACGCGGCCGAACGAACGTTCTGCGCCTGCAGGCCCTTCGGCCCACGGGTGATGTCGAACTCCACCCGCTGTCCCTCAGTGAGGGTGCGGAAACCGTCCATGTTGATGGCGGTGTGATGGCAGAACACGTCCTCGCCGCCGCCGTCCTGGGTGATGAAACCAAACCCCTTGGCGTCGTTGAACCACTTCACAGTACCAGTAGCCATTCTTCCTTCTTTCCTTCGGTTGCAGGCGCCAAGAAAAACCTTTGCGCCAGCCCTCTGGGACTGCGTTTGCGTATGGTCCGGGGCCGGGACGCAATGTATGGGTTATGCGTACGGCTGTCCATGCCTGCCTGCATGCTTTCGTGATCTACTTGCATGCAGGCAAGCCCTCCCACCCTGTGCCGCAGCGCGTCACCCTCTGGGAGTGACTACCAGCCGCACTTCTTGCCCTGGTTCTGGGTCTTGAGCCAGGCGTGCAGCGGCTGGAAGTACTCCACCAGCGGGGTGGCATCCATCTCCCGGGTGCCGGCCATGGCGAACAGCGCCTCCTGCCAGGGCTTGGAGGCGCCCAGCTCCAGCAGCGCCTGCAGCTTGGCCCCGGCGACCTTGTTCCCGTAGATGCTGCACTCGTGCAGCGGGCCCTTGATCCCGGCCGCCTCGCACATCGCCTTGTGGAACTGGAACTGGAGGATGCGGGCCAGGAAGTAGCGGGTGTAGGGGACGTTGGCGGGGATGTGGTACTTCGCGCCCGGATCGAAGTCCTGCTCGGTGCGCGCCGAGGGGGCGGCCACCCCCTGGAATTTGGTGCGCAGCGCCCACCAGGCCTGGTTGTAGTTCTCCGGGGTCACCTTCCCGGAGAAGACGTCCCACCGCCACTGATCGATCAGCTTGCCGAACGGGAGGAAGGCCACCTTCTCCAGCGCGTCCTTCAGCTGGAGGTTGATCAGGTTCTTCTCGCTCTTGGGCACCGGCCCCAGGATCCCGGCCTGCTGCAGATAGGCAGGGGTGATGCTGAGGGTGAGCGCGTCGCCGATCGCCTCGTGGAAGCCGTCGTTGGCGCCGGCCTGATAGAGCATCGGCAGGTTGTTGTAATAGAGGTAGTAGTAGTTGTGCCCCAGCTCGTGGTGGACGGTGACCAGGTCCTCCTCGTCGATCTTGATGCACATCTTGATGCGCAGGTCTTTCTCCTGGGCGTCGAAGGTCAGGTCCCAGGCGCTGGCGTGGCAGACCACCTTGCGGTCCGGCGGCTGGACGAACATGGAGTTGGTCCAGAAGTTGTCCGGCAGCTTGTTCATCCCCAGCGAGGTGAAGAAGGACTCGCCCAGCTTGACCATCTTCACCGGGTCATAGCCCTTCTTGACCAGGGCGCCGGTGACATCCAGGTTGGCCTGCCCGGGGAAGGGCTCCACCAGCGGGTAGATGTTGTTCCACTCCTGGGCCCACATGTTGCCTAGCAGGTGCGCGGGGATCGGCCCCTCCAGCGGCACCTTGTCCTGGCCGTACTGCCTGGCCAGCCGGCCGCGGACGTAGCAGTGCAGGTCGTCGTACAGCGGCTTGACCTGCTGCCACAGCCGGTCGGTCTCCTTCTCAAAGGCCTCCGGCTCCATGTCGTAGCTGGACCGCCACAGCTCGCCCAGGTTCTGGTAGCCGATCTCCTTGGCCCCCTCGTGAGAGAGCGAGACCAGGCGCTCGTACAGCGGGCGCATCGGGCGGGAGACGGTGTGCCAGCCGTTCCAGGCATCCAGCAGCTCGTTGTAGTTGCGGCTCTTGGCGAAGACCTCGGAGAGCTGCTGCAGATCCCGGCAGCTCTTCGGATCCCCGGGGGTCTTGCAGTACTCGCCCTTGCCGTACATCCCCTCCAGCTTCGCCAGGGTCTGCGCCAGCTCCTGGCGCTTGGCCGCGTCCTGGGGGGCCGGGAGGGTGGTGCCCACCGAGAGCAGGTACAGCATCCGCTGGGTGTCCGCGTCCTGGCCGGGCAGTCCGCGGTACTGGGCGGACTGCTTGATGGTCCGGGCGGTGTACTCCAGCAGCGCCTCGTTGACCCAGGCGGCGTTCCGCTCGGTGTCGTCGGTGATGTAGGTGCTCTTGATCCACTCCGCGGTGGCGGCCCGCTGGTTCAACGACTTGAACTCCTGGTTGGCGCGGGCCACGAAAGCCTTGGCGTCCTCCTGGGGAGCGGCCGGAGCGGCGGCCGGCGGCGCGGCGGTGGCGGAGGTCTGCTCCGCGCCCTGATTGCTGGCGCAGGCGGACAGGACGAGCGCGGCGGCGGCCGCGGACACTCTGAGCAGATGACGGGTCATGGCCGGTGTACCTATCCGAACGGGCCGCCCAGACCCGAGCAGAAAGTTCAGCTTGTGGCCCCGGCTGTCCCGCGCCCTACAGGTGCTGCTCTACCAGCTGGGTGGGGAGCATCCCGCTCTGGCGCCCCACCTCCCTGCCTCCGGAGAAGAGAACGAAGGTGGGGATGGCCTGGATGGCGTGGGCGGAGCCGGGCCCCGGGTGGGCCTCGGTGTTCAGCTTGAGCACCAGCAGCTTGCCCACGTGCCCGCGCGCGTAGCGGTCCACCGTGGGGGCGATGGCCCGGCACGGCGCACACCAGGGCGCCCAGAAGTCCACCAGCACCGGCACCGCCGAGGAGCGGATGGCGGCGGCCAAACCGTCCGCGTCCACCTCCTGCGGCTTGCCGCTGGTGTCCAGGTCCTGCTTGCATCGCCCACAGACGGCCACCCCGGACGCCTGGGCGAGGCGGTTGAGGGCTCCACAGCGTTCGCAGCGGATCATGGGTTGGAAATAACCACCCCGGGGCGGATGGCCAACGACGATGGTGGCGCCGCTTTCACCTGTGCTAAGCGGCCGAACATGCCCTTCGAGTTTGTCATCCATGACGAGGATCGCATCCTCGAGGTGATCTATCCGGCCAGCCCCGCGGCGGGAGACGTCACCGACTACACCACCAGGGTACGCGCAGCGATCGACAGCTTCGGCGGCCAGGACTGGTCCAGCCTGGTCGACCAGAGCGAACTGCAGGTGCTGCCTCCGGACCTGCTGCGCGCGGTGACCCAGATGAACCTCTACGCCGCCAACCACGGGATGGTGCGCACCGCCCGGGTGGTGGCGGACGCCGCCTCGGGGCTGCAGGCGTGGAAGATGGGCAAGGCCGCCGGACTCTCGGTCCCGATCCAGACCTTCCCCTCCCGCGAGGAGGCGGTGGACTGGATCCGCGCCGAGACGGGGCTGGAGGAGTGACCCTGCGGCTGTCCGGGTTGGCGGTGGCGCTGCTGTGGCTGGGGTGCTCGAACCCGGAGGAGGCCCGCTGCGAGGCGTACACCTTCGTTCACCAGGGCGGCGGCACCAACCACATGGCCAGCTGCGCTGACCCATCCTGCGGCAACGGGCTCAACCCGCCCACCGCCGGCCAGCATTGCGGAAGCACCACCTCCTGCCGGGTGCACGACGCCGAGGTGGGCCGCTGCCTGTGGATCCACAACCTGGAGCACGGCCACGCGGTGCTGGCCTACAACTGCCCCGAGGGCTGCCCGGAGATCGTGGCCGGACTGCAGGAGATCTGGGACGCCGCGCCCTCCCCCAAGCGGATGCTGATCACCCCCGACCCCAACCTGCCCACCCGGGTGGCGGCGGTGGTCTGGGGTTACAGCCACTCCGCGGACACCGTGGATCCGGAGGCGATTGGCTGTCTGCTCCTGCACCAGGACGAAGCGGCGCCGGAGGCCGGACTGGGCTGTTCGCAGTAGTTACTATCTGGCCGCTTCGATCAGCGCCTCGAACTGGGCCCGGCTGGGGTGATCCGGCTGCAGTTCCAGCACCCGGGCGTACAGCTTCGCGGCCTCCTTCGGGTGGCCGGACTGCTGCTCCAACTCCGCCAGGTTGAGCAACGCCGGCCAGAACGCCGGGTCCGCCGTCAGGGCCGCCTGGAAGGCGTCCCGCGCGCCCTGGGCGTGCGCGGGGTCCTGGGACTGCTGGTACTTGGCTACGAAGGAGCGGCCGATCAGGTTGTGGGCCAGCGCGTTCTGGGGCTGCTCCTGGACCAGCTGTTGCGCCTTGGCGATCGCCTCGTCGGGCCGCCCCTGATGATAAGCCGCGTCCGACTCGCGGAACATCCGCACCGGAGGCGTCAGCGGCGCGGAGGCCACCGCCCCCGCATCGGCCACGCCCGCATCCGGGGACGGGGAACGGTTGCCGCACTTGCAGCCGCTGACTGCCGCGGCCGCCATCACAATCGCCCATCCGAGGTTGCGCATCGGGTGGGCGCTTAGTCGTGCCCGGGTGGCCTTGTCTACCGCCGGGTACTAGCTTCTTCCCAGGGCCCGGGCCACCGCATCCACGACCTCTTGTTCCGAGGGGAAGCCGACCATCCCCTTCCTGGCCACCACCTTGCCGTCCACCGCGACCTCGAAGATCCCGCCGCTGCCCGGCTTGAGCTCCGAATCCAGGTCCAGCTCTTCCTTCAGCAAGGCCGCCGCACGGACGGCCCGGGGTTTGTAGCCTCAGGTGTTGCAGTAGGTGATCGTGACCATGGTGGCGCACCTCCAACGAAACCCTTGGATGCACATGATCCGCCAGGGTTTCAAGCGGACCCAAAAACAGCCTCAGCGTCGGGGCGCGGGCTTCTTCTTCTTGCCGGCTGCCGGACGGCGCTTGGCCGCCGGACGCTTGGCGGCCTTCTTCGGCTGGGGCTGGCTCTGCTGCTGGGCAAAGTCGGTGACCGCCTGGCCCTGCTTCTTGCGGAACTCCTCCAACTCCTCGCGGGAAAAGATTCTCTTCCCCTCCTTCACAGCCTCGTCGAACACCGACTTGAGGATCTCCCGGGGCGCACCGCCACTGGCGAAGTAGCGGATGGCGACGATCCCCAGCCCGTGGGTGACCGCGAAGGCGTAGGGGCCGGCCAGGATCCCGCCCAGCCCGGGGAGGAGGATCTTGGACAGGGTGGCAAAGCCCTTCTGGGCCACCAGCCCCACCCCGCACACCGCGGCCAGCTCCAGCAGGATCTCCCGGCCCTCGGTCAGGTCCACCTTGCGGCCATAGACCCGGCCCACCGACATCACCATCGAGGCCTGCACCGGGGTGACCAGGAAGAAGTCACTGAGCGGGACCGGCGCCAAGGTCACCACCGCGGCGCCAAAGGAGGACAGCCGGACCAGGTCCCGGGCGATCTTCTCCCGCTCCTCGTCGCCTAGATCGTTGCGCGGCGCGGCCGCGGCGTTCAGCGAGTCCATCCAGCCCATGGGGTTGCTCCTGTGGCTACTTGCCCGCGACCAGCGGGATTGATTGCTGCGCTCCGTCCAACGTCACGAACTCCACCGCGTTGCCGTCCGCCGAGTAGCGGGGCGCCGGCCCCGGCTGATCCAACGCGCCGGCCAGCCAGTAGAACGTGCTGCCGGCGCCGCGGATCTTCTTGAAGTCACGCACCGCGCCCGCGGCGGCGATCGGGTAGTCCAGTTTCGCCTGGCGGTAGACGTGCCCCACCGCCACCTGCTCCCAGCGCTCGCCGGAGGCCACCTTGGGCAACTGATGGAGGACGACCACCCGCTCACAGCCGTTCCCTACGAAGCGCAGGTCGATCCGCTTGCCGATGCAGCCCTCGGCGGTCCACACCGGCTTCCCCTGGGGGGTGTCGTTGCAGGTGCGCGTGCACTTCCCGCCCCCCACGTGGGTCTGCATCAGGACCGCCGAGCCGTCCGCGGAGACCGCCGACCAGCCGAGATCACGGAACGGTCCGTCGTCGGTGGGGTTTGCCTTTGCAGCGGGGGCTGCCTCCACCTCGGGCCCAGGCTCGGCGAGGGCCTCCGGCGGAGCGGGGTCCTTGCAGGCGGTGAGGAGGAACGCGACGACCAGCAAGGCAAACCTCGGCATCTTCGGTCCGTCCTTCGGGGTGCTTGACCCCAGCTGACTTGAAAGCGAAAAGGCGCGCTGCAACAAGGAGCTACAAACCATGCGAATTCTCGGTGTGATCCTCATCATCCTCGGCGCGCTGGCAATCGCCTACAAGGGCTTCACCTACGAGACCACCGAGCAGATCGCCAAGATCGGTCCTTTGGAGGCCACCGCCAAGAAGCAGGAGACGGTCCCGATCCCGCCCTGGGTGGGCGCGGTGGGCATCGGCGTGGGCGCCCTGCTGCTGGTCGCGGGTGGCCGCGGCGGCAAGCGGTAGAGCTGCGACCCGGCCCCCATGGACCTCACCGGGAAGACGGCGCTGGTCACCGGCGCCAGCAGCGGGATTGGCACCCAGTTCGCCCGGCTGCTGGCGGATCGCGGCGCGGACCTGATCCTGACCGCGCGACGTGAGCTGCGGCTGGAGGCGCTGGCGCACGAGCTGCGCCGGGACAAGCAGGTCAAGGTGGACGTGGTGGTGGCCGACCTGGCCACGCCCACCGGTGCCGCGGAGCTGTTCGCCCGGACCGAGGGCGCGGGGCGCCGGGTGGACGTGCTGATCAACAACGCCGGCGCCGGCGCCTTTGCCCGATTCCTGGAGCTGGACTGGCAGACCACCCACCGGCAGCTTCAGCTCAACGTGGTCTCTGCCACCGAGCTGGCCTACCGCTTCGGCCAGTCGATGCGGGATCGCAAGCAGGGCTGGATCCTCAACGTGGCCTCGGTGGCCGGCTACTCGCCGATGCCCGGCTACGCCACCTACGCGGCGGGCAAGACGTACGTGCTCAACTTCTCCTTCGCCCTGGCCCAGGAGCTGCGGTCCTCGGGGGTGGTGGTCGGCTGTCTGTCGCCCGGACTGACCCAATCCGAGTTCCACCAGGTGGCCAGACACTCGCTGCCCAGCGCGGCGGGACTGATCGCGATGAGCGCCGAGGACACCGCCATCCGCGGACTGGATGGACTGTTCGAAGGACAGGCCAACGTAATCCCCGGCTGGATCAACAAGCTGGGGGCCTTCTTCCTCAAGCTGCTGCCCGGACGGGTGGGCGCGGCGATGACCGCGCTGGTCGGCCCGAAGGACACCTCGCAGCACTGAGCCTTCCGGCTCAATCCACCACCACCCTGCCCTCCCGCACCTTCAGGTGGGCAGTCTGCGGCTGGCCGGTTCCGAAGAGGCGATAGGCGGCCTCCTCCAGCGCCGGAGCGATGGCCGCACGCAGCCCCCGCGCCCCCGTCTCCCGGCGCAAGGCCTCTTGGACCACGTGGTCCAGCACCGCGTCCTCCAACTGCAACGTCACCCGCTCCTGCTCGAACTCGCGCAGGTAGGCGCCGATCACGTTCTGCTGGAGGATCGCCTTGAGGGTGTCCTCCTCCAGGGGATCGAAGGCCACCAGCCGATTGAAGCGGCCGATCAGCTCGGGGATGAAGCCGTAGCGCGCGAAGGCCGCTGTCTGCTCCAGCTGCTGCTCGCCGATCTTGTGGGCGATCCCCTCCCGGGACTGCTTCTTCACCTCCCGGCCAAAGCCCAGCCGTTCGATCTCGTCCATCGACTCGGCGGTGCTGCGAAAGCCGCTAAACGCCCCGCAGGCGATGAAGGTCAGCCCGGCCATCGGCATCGGCAGCGGCGCGATCCGGCTGGTGAACCCGAAGTCCGGAGGGAAGTCGACGGTGGACCCGGAGAGGAGGTGAAGCAGGCTGCGCTGTACCCCAAAGCCGCTGACGTCCTTGGTGGTCTGCTGGCCGGCGAAGCGGGAGTCGGAGCGCGAGGTGGCAAGCTTGTCGAACTCGTCCATGCAGATCACCCCGCAGCTGGCCCAGGAGAGATCCGCGTCCGCGACCTCGAACAGCCGGGAGAGGACGGTGCTGACGTCGTCGCCCACGTAGCCGGTCTCGGAGAACTGGGTGGCATCCACCACCACCGTGGGGACCTCCAGGATCTCCTTGAACAGCAACTCCACCAGGTAGGTCTTGCCGCAGCCGGTGGGTCCCAGGAACAGCGCGTTCTCCCGGAACCCGTGCTCGGGGGCGATGCCCTCGACCTGCAGCCGGTAGTTCCGCATCAGGTGCCGGTAGGCCAGCACGCTGGCGGCCCGCCGAGCCCTGGGTTGGCCGCGGTAGCCGTGCTGCCCCAGCCGGTCGTCAATCTCCCGCGGCGAGGGGATCTGGGCGTGCATCAAGCGGGTGCGGGCCAGGGTGCTCTCCACGATCAGGCCCCCACCCGGTAGGCGCGGCCCTGCCGCAGCGGTTCGACGAGGTCCATGCCCGGAAAGGTACCGCTGGACCGGGCCCGTTCCTACCGTGGGCTTGCCGTCCCAAGGTGGGGTAAGGGGCGCCATGGCGCTGCGTCCGTACGTCACCCAGAGCAGGGCCCTGGAACCCACTGTCTTCGCGGCCACGCGGGAGCGGGTCCTCTCCTCCCCGCTGATCGCCCGCAGCACCCTGGCCGGGAGCTTCCAGGCCAGCCGGGGGTTCGCGGTGACCTTCACCCTCGCCGGTCTGCCGCGGGTGGAGGAGCGCTTCGAGACCTTCGCCCCGTTCTTGCGGCTGGCGCTCCAGCAGCCGTGGTGGCGCCGCTGGCGACCCAATGCGTTCTATCTCAACGTGCTGGTGGTGCCGGCCGGCGCCGGGGTGGGACGGCACACCGACGGGACCCTGCGCGGCCCCAGTGGCGAACCCCAGGCGCTGCCTCGACAGGTGACAGTGCTCTACCTGCAGGTTCCCCCCGGCAGCCAGGGCGGACGGCTGCGGCTCTTTTGCAATGACCGGGTAGTGGCCGAACTTTCTCCTGAGGAAAACACCCTGGTGCGCTTCTCAGGCTCGCTGGCCCATGAGGTGGAACGCCTGGAGGCCGCCCCCGGCGAGTTCCGGGCCAGTCTGGTCCTGGAGCAATACCTGCTGCCCGCCGCCGCCCTGGCCCGGCTGGAGCCGATGCGCCTGCAGTCCAACGCCGGGTTCTCCGCCTACCTGGACGATGCGCGACCGCCCCGGGACTTCATCGTCGACTAAACAACTTCAGGTTGGCTGGAGCAGCCTTCTCGGAGGCCGCCCGTCAGAGTCCGGCGTTCAAGTAGGTGACGACGGCCAGCAGCCCGGTGAGGGTCCAGCCAGCCAGCAAGAGCGGCAGCCACTCAAGTGCGTCGGGGCGAGGTGCAGTCAGTGTGGTCATCGTCCGGTCCTCCAGGTTGTTCGCACACTGTCCTGTGCATCACCCAAGCCAGCGGTCGTACAGAGGAGGACGTTGAAAGGGTACAGCCTGATTTGCGCGGTCCCCGGTCAGGGCCGTCCCCGCGCGCATCGCTTGCGCCAGCGCCTCTCGGGTGAGGCGCCGGCGCGGGGAGGATTCAGAAGACGTTGACGTACGTACCGATCAGGGCAGCCAGTCCGGCGAAATAAAGGCCGAAGAGGGTGATTCCGGCGTACTCCAGCGCGTCGGTTCGCTTCTCGCTCAAGCTCGACATGACGGTCTCCTTCGCGCCCTTGAAGTTTCCTGGGTCGCATCGGGGATACGCAGCGTCCCCGCCCGCCATTGCCTCGCTGTTTTTTCGACCGTTTGAGCGCGCTATAGGGTGCGTGACCATGAAGAAGACGACCTTCGACCGTTTCCAGGGGACGGCTCGCTATCTGACCAGCGAGGGGCTGCGCTCGGCGGTGGACTGTGCGCTTGCCCTGCAGCGGCCGTTGCTGGTGAAGGGCGAGCCCGGGACCGGCAAGACCCTGCTGGCGGAGGCGATCGCCGAGCAGCTGGGTCTGGAGTTGATCCACTGGCACGTCAAGAGCACCAGCCGCGCCCAGGACGGGCTGTACGTCTACGACACCGTGCAGCGGCTGTACGACTCACGCTTTGGCGAAGGCGACGTGCGCGACATCAAGCACTACATCAAGCTGGGGCCGCTGGGACGCGCGTTCGCCTCCCCTGCCCGGGTGGTGCTGCTGATTGACGAGGTCGACAAGGCGGACCTGGAGTTCCCCAACGATCTGCTCCACGAGCTGGACCGGATGCGCTTTCAGATCGTGGAGACCCGCGAGGAGGTGGCCGCGGCCCAGCGGCCGGTGGTGATCATCACCAGCAACAACGAGAAGGAGCTGCCCGACGCCTTCCTGCGCCGCTGCGTGTTCCACTTCATCTCCTTCCCGGAGCGCGACCTGATGCAGCGGATCGTGGAGGTCCATCACCCCGGGCTGGAGGAGGCGCTGGTCACCCAGGCGCTGGAGACCTTCTACCAGCTGCGTGACTTCCAGCGGCTGCGCAAGCGGCCCAGCACCAGCGAGCTGATCGACTGGATCGGGGTGCTCAAGGCGTCGGGGATCAAGAGCACCCAGTTGGAGGAGGGGCTGCCGTTCGTGGGCGCCCTGCTCAAGCGCGAGCAGGATCTCCAGGCGGTGGCAGAGGCCTTCGGCAGCAAGCGCGGGAGTGCCTGAGCCGATGTTCCTGGGCTTCCTGGAGGAGCTGCGCCGCCGCAAGGTGCCGGTGGGGACCCACGAGGCGGTGGCCCTGGCCGGGGCCCTGTCCGCGGGATTGCACGACAGCTCGCTGGATGGGTTCTACAACGTGGCCCGGTCGCTGCTGGTTCACTCCGAGGTCCACCTGGACGCCTTCGACCAGGCCTTCGCCCACCACTTCCGGGGCGCGCCAGAGCGCGGGCTGCAGCTGCACCAGGAGCTGTTGGACTGGCTCCGGGAGGCCAAAAAGCGCAGGCCGCAGCTGACCCCCGACGAGCTGTCCCTGCTGGAGCGGCTGGATCCGGAGACGCTGGAGCGGATGTTCCGCGAGCGGCTGGCCGCGCAGAAGGAGCGCCACGACGGCGGCAGCCGGTTCATCGGCACCGGGGGCACCTCCCCCTTTGGCCGCGCCGGGGCCAGGCGGGAGGGAATCGTGGTCGGTGAAGGCGGTCAGGCAAGCGCGCTGGCCCGCGCCAGCGCCCGGCAGTTTCGCGGCTACCGCGACGATCTGATCCTGGACACCCGGCAACTGCAGGTGGCGCTGCGCAAGCTGCGGGCCTTTGCGCGGGAGGGCCTGGCCGAGGAGCTGGATCTGGAGGGAACGATCAACCAAACGGCGAAGAACGCCGGAGAGCTGGAGGTGGTGACCCGGGCCCCGCGGCGCCCCAACACCCGGGTGATCTTGCTGATGGACGTGGGCGGATCGATGGACCCGTACGCAGAGCTGGTCTCCCGGCTGTTCAGCGCCGCCGCCGCGGCCACCCACTTCAAGGACCTGCGCACCTACTACTTCCACAACTGCGTCTACGGGCGGCTGTACACCTCACCGGAGTTCAAGGAGGCGATCGGGGTCCCGGAGCTGCTGAACCAATGCGGGAAGAACTACAAGCTGATCCTGGTGGGCGACGCCTTGATGTCCCCCTATGAGCTGCTGGAGCGCGGCGGTCCCCGCGGGCTGTGGGACGACGACGCCCGCGAAGGCGCCAGCTGGCTGATGATGCTGGCCGAGCACTTCCCCCACTCCGCCTGGCTCAACCCCGAGCCGCGCCACGGGTGGTACGGGACAGCCAAGACCATCCAACGGATCTTCCCGATGTTCCCCCTGACGGTGGAGGGGCTGGGGGAGGCGGTCACCCAGCTGATCCGGGGTGCTTTCTCCGCGCGCCGATAGTCGCCTATAGATCGGGGCCCTATGCGCCTGCCACTCGTCGCCCTGACACTGCTTATCGGCTGCAGCAATGGTCCCAGGTCCAGCCCGGAAGGTTCGGTGGAGTCGTACTACGACGCCGCCAACGACCAGGACTTCGAGGCGATGGTCAGCATCCTGGCGCCGGAGTCGCTCAAGCGGATCGGGTCCAAGGAGAAGGCGGTGGCCCATCTGCAGGCCTCCTTCGACGGCTGGTCGGACTTCGACATCGACGTGGAGGACGTGCGCCTGGACACCAGCGAGAAGACCGGGGTGGTGCAGTTCACCTGCAGGGCCAAGGTCTTCTTCCAGAAGGACCGCAAGCACCATCCGGCCGGCTGCAACGATCTGTGGTCGGTGATCCGGCAGGACGACGGGCGCTGGTACGTCGTGCTTCCCGAGGCCCAGCGCCTCAAGCCGATGCTCTAGCCGTTCAGACCGGAAGGATGGAGACGGTGGGCTCCATCCGCTTGCGGTCCCGGCTGGCGTCCCACACCAGCAGGATTGACTGCCCCGGCTCGGCCAGGCCCAGCCGGATCGACAGCTCGCGGGCCAGTTCGTCCGGGCGGGTCAGCGCGTCCACCGTAGCCACCTCGGGGGAGACGCCCCACAGCAGCGCGAAGCGCCGGGCGATCCGCACCAGGTGGCTGACGGCGATCACCGGCGCGGCCGGGCGCTGCGAGGAGACCACCGTGGCAGTAGCCCCGCTGCGGCTGGGCACCACCACCGCGCGGACCTTCATCTCCCGGGAGAGGACCGAGGTGGCGCGGGAGAGCCCCTCGGTGTTCCGCTGCTGAAGGGTGTCGTTCTCGCTGCTGTCGTCCGCCAGCGGGTGCCCGAACAGGCCGCGCTTCCACTGGTAGCCCTCGGTCTGCCGCAGCACCCGATCCATGGTGGCCACTGCCTCCACCGGGTACTTCCCGGCGGCGCTCTCCGCGGAGAGCATCACCGCGTCGGCAAAGGAGAAGGCGGCGGTGGACACGTCCGAGACCTCGGCGCGGGTGGGCCGGGGGTTCTCGATCATTGACTCCATCATCTGGGTGGCGACGATCACCGGGCGGTTGGCGCACATCGCCAGGCGGATCAGCTCCTGCTGCACGATGGGAACCTCCTCCGGCTTCATCTCCACGCCCAGATCCCCGCGGGCCACCATGATCGCGTCGGTGACCGCCAGGATCTGGTCGATCACCACCAGCGCCTCCGGCTTCTCGATCTTGGCCACCACCGGGATGTCCGCGCCCAGGGCGGCCAGGAACTCCTTGAGCCCGCGCACGTCGGCGGCGGAGCGCACGAAGGACAGCGCCAGGAAGTCCACCCCCAACTCGGCGGCGAAGGCCGCGTCCACCTTGTCCTTCTCGGTCAACGCGGGAGCGGAGACCCAGGTGCCGGGGAGGTTCATCCCCTTCTTGTTGGAGAGCCTTCCTCCGGTGATCACCCGGACGGTGATCTCGGTCCCCTCGATCTCTGAGACCTCTACCTCCAGCTTGCCGTCGTCGAGCAGGATCCGGCTCCCTGCCGCGACGTCCTGGTGGAGCAGCCGGTACTCGGAGGGGATCAGCCCCGCTCTCCCCAGCACCTCCCGGGTGGTGATGGTCACCGCCTCGCCCGGCTGCAGCTCGATGAACCCCTCCTCGAACTTCCCGACCCGGATCTTCGGTCCACACAGATCGGCCAGGACCGCCACCAGCTTGCCCCGCCGCTCGGACTCGGCCCGGATGATCCGGAACACCGCCCCGTGCTGTTCGTGGGTGCCGTGGGAGAAGTTGAGCCGGAACACGTCCACCCCGGCGTCGATCAAGGCGCCCACCTTCTCGGCGCTATTGGACGCCGGTCCAACGGTGGCGATGATCTTGGTACGTCGGCGCTTGAGCGCGACGCGGGAGATGTCCAGGGTGGCGACCTTCAAAGAATCCTCCGTTGGTGGTGGCGCACAGTAGGCCAGAACGCGACTCGCACGCTTGCCCTGCTTGCGGGGTCACGCGCGGAATGGGAGCGGGAAGAAGGCGTGCGCAATTTCCTCCAGAACCGAAGGAGGAACCATGAACCGATGGCTCAAGGCTGTAGGGGTGGTGGCGGCCGCCAGTTTGCTGGCGACCGGTTGCATGAACCGGGCGCGCACCGAGGAGGGCACTGGCGGATCCGGGACAGACGAGACCCAGCCCAGCAACGAGGGGATCAACGCCGGACCGGACGATGGGATGGGCGGCGCGGGGCAGGAGCCACCCGCCACCTGGGACGAGGAGGGCACCGGCGGCTCAGGCACCGAGGAGTTCCCCCCGATGCCCGAGGACGACATGGGCACCGAGGAGGAGACCACTGTCCCGATGCCCGAGGACGACATGGGCACCGGCGGCTCGGGCACCATCGATGAGGAGGGCGCGGTGGAGCCGGGGCTGGACGACCCCGAGCTGGAGGAGATGCCGCCGGTTCCGGACGAAGACTCGGACTACTGACCGGAGGCGGCCGGGGCGAGCAGCCTAGGGCCGGGTGGCGGGGCTGAAGGTCCTGGAGGGATCCTTCTCCACCACCGGGTGGACCGCGGTGTCGATCCGCCGCATCAGCTCCGGGGACAGCACCACCCCGGCCGCCTTGACGTTCTCCCGGACCTGCTCGGGCCGGGAGGCTCCCATGATCGCCGAGGAGACGCCGGGGTTCTGAAGTACCCAGGCCACCGCCAGCTGGGCCATGGTCAGACCTGCGTCCTGGGCGATCGGCCGCAGCGCCTCCACGTGGGTGAGGACCTCCGGGGTGAGGAACTTCTCGATGAACATCGAGCCGCGCTCATCCGCGGCGCGCGATCCGGGGGGCGGCGGCTGGTTCGGGCGGTACTTGCCGGACAGCACCCCCTGGGCGATCGGAGACCAGACGATCTGCCCCATCCCCAGCTCGCGGGAGGCGGGGATCACCTGGCCTTCGATCACCCGCCACAGCAGTGAGTACTGCGGCTGGTTGGAGATGAACGGGATCTGCAGCTCCCTGGCCAGCTTGGCGCCGGCCCGCAGCTGATCGGCGGTCCACTCCGAGACGCCGATGTACAGCGCCTTCCCCGCATCTACACCCGGAACGATCCGCAGCGGCCGGATTGATTCTTGAATCAACGCGTGCCATAGAACGCTCCGTTCGCAAGGAGAGACACCATGGACCGCACACTGTTTCGCGAGGACCACGAGGCCTTCCGTCAGTCCTTCCGCCAGTTCCTGGAGCGCGAGGTCAAGCCGCACCAGGAGCGCTGGGCGGAGGCGGGAATGGTGGACCGCGAGGCGTGGCGCAAGGCGGGCCAGGGGGGCTTTCTGTGCCCTTGGATGGAGGAGCAGTACGGCGGCCCGGGCGGGGACTTCCTGCACTCGGTGGTAGTGGCCGAGGAGCTGGCGCGGATCTACGAGTCCGGCTTCGCCCTGCCGCTGCACTCGGACGTGGTGGTGCCGTACCTCCATGAGTTCGGCAACGACGCGCAGAAGAAGCGCTGGCTGCCCGGCTGCGTCTCCGGGGAGCTGGTCACCGCGGTGGCGATGACCGAGCCGGGGGCCGGATCGGATCTGGCGGGGATGACCACCACCGCGGTGCGGGACGGTGACTTCTACGTGCTCAACGGCGCCAAGACCTTCATCTCCAACGGGATCCTCTGCGACCTGTGCGTGGTGGCGGCCAAGACCGATCCGGATCCGAAGAACGCCCACCAGGGGATCTCGCTGTTCGTGGTGGAGGCCGGGACCCAAGGCTTCGTGAAGGGCAAGCGGCTCAAGAAGATGGGGATGGCCTCCCAGGACACTTCCGAGCTGTTCTTCGAGGACTGCCGGGTCCCCGCCGCCCACCGGCTCTCCGAGGAGGGGGCCGGGTTCATGATGCTGATGCAGAAGCTCCAGCAGGAGCGGCTGGTGGTGGCGGTGTGCTCCCAGGCCGGCGCGGAGGTGGTGCTGGCGGACACGGTGAGCTACGTGAAGGAGCGCCGGGCCTTCGGCAAGCCGCTCTCCAAGTTCCAGAACACCCAGTTCCAGGTGGTGGAGTGCGCCACCGAGGTGGAGGTGGGCCGGGCGTTCCTGGACAAGCTGATCTCCGAGCACATGGCCGGCAAGTACCTGGTCAAGGAGTGCTCGATGGCCAAGCTGTGGCAGTCGGAGATGTTCGGCCGGGTGGTCGACCAGTGTCTGCAGCTCTACGGCGGCTATGGCTACATGCTGGAGTACCCGATCTCGCGCGCGTACCAGGATGCCCGGGTGATGAGGATCTACGCGGGGACCAGCGAGATCATGAAGATCATCATCGCCAAGCAGATGGACCTGTAGGCGTGCGGCGGGTGTTGGCGGTGTGCCTGATCGGGCTGGCCGGCTGCGAGCAGTCCCCTCCCCGTCCGGTGGTGCTGGAGCAGAAGGCCCCCGAGCAGCTGGACCGCGAGGCGCTGGAGGATCTGATCGCCGCCGGCGGTGACCCCAAAGCGGCGCAGACGCTGCGGCATGTGCTGTTCTTCCCCAGCGCCCAGAAGGCCCAGCAGGCAGCGCCCGCGCTGGAGGTGCTGGGCTACAAGGTCACCCTCCGGCGCAGCCCCTCCGCCCCGCCCGGGCGGCAGTTCCTGATCCACGCCGAGACCACCGCGGTCCCGTCCCTGGAGTACCTGCAGCGATCCCGCGCCTCGCTTGGACAGCTGACCCGCAAGGTGGGCGGGGTGTACGACGGCTGGGAGCTGCTGGTCGCCTCGGGATCGGACGCAGGGGTCGTTCGCTGATATCCTGTTTTGCAGGGTGTCCGGATCCCTTGAAGCGGGTGACCCGGCGGGGCCGCCGCCGCTCGCGCGCTCCCCTCCCCAGCGTGAACTGGCCCTCGGACCGACCGCGCGACCACGGACTGGTTGATGAGGTGCGCCCGCGGGCGGCACTCTCACTTCACGTTCACGCCCGGGAACGGATTGGAAGTGGGCTGCGGACGGATGACCCGCGGGTTGCGCCAGCCTGGGGTCCCGGCAGGACCTTCGCCCGGGCGCATTGCACCGCCTCGGTCGCGGCGCAGTTTTGTCGCCTCCGGATGCTTGAGGTGACCTGGGGGCGCCAGCGGAGCCTTCGTGCTGTCAGCCCCCACATCACGCCGGCGGCGGAAGAAGTCTAAAAAGCCCATGGGATGCCTCCTTTGCGTCACGGTGTGGATCAACAAGGTGCTCATGGCGGGGCGTGCGTCCAGGCGCGCTCGGTCGTTCGCTCGCCCCACTGCGGTCCCGCCGTCGTGTCCAGAAACGGCATGGCGGGCACCTGTCCGTAGCCGTGGCGCGCTCTTGGAGCGCGAGCGGCACGTCCTCATAGAGCGGAGTCCACGGCTCCTGCCGCCTCCAGGGTGCGAAGTGCTAGGATCCCGTCCGGAGCGCGAAGTGCGACGCGGTCGGGCGCTGTTGGAGTAGAGCGCGGTCGGATTGAGGGGGAACTCCCTTCAGCGCGTCCCGACCGGCACGGACTCCGACTTCCGTCCTGATCGAAAAGGTTCACGGAGGGAGCGGGTCCTGGGTACTCTCCCGTCCATGCCTCCCCTCACACGCTTCCCCCTCCTGGTGGCGACGACCGCCCTGGGGGTGCTTGGAATTTCCTGCGTCACCCCCGATTGCCGTCAGGGTCCCCAGCAGCAGCAGTTCATCCTGGTCGAGGCGCGGACCGGTCAGACCAGCGGGATCGCTCCCCAGGTGGACGTGGTCTCCACCCCCGCCCACGACGCTTTGCGAAAGACGGTCAAGACGGTGGCGCTCAAGGCGCCGGACACCTGTCAGAACGAGACGGCCGCCTCCGCCACCGGCAGCGCCAACACCTCGCAGACGGTGATGGGGACCAACTGCGGGGTGTGGGCCTCGGAGTTCGAGCGGGTGCTCAGCTCCGCCGGCTACCGGGTGATCTCCTGGAGCGCGCTGCTCCTTGCCGAGCGGCAGAACAAGCTCTCCACCTACGTGGCCGCCAAGCAGCTGGGCGCGGAGCTGGTGTTCAACGTCAACAGCCTGGACTTCCACCCCCGCAACCGCGCCGGCGCCAGCAGCGCCGCCTCCTTCCGCTACTTCGACTCGGACCGCGCCGGCAACCGCAAGGCGCCGCTCAAGCTCCCCTCCGAACAGCGCAGGCTGCTCAGCGGAGCGGCCGCGCAGTTCCTCACCTCCGGGCCCGCCAACGAAGTGGTCGCCCTGGGCGCAACCCTTGACCTGACTGTGGTCCACGCCGAGACCGGTCAGGCGGTGTGGTTCTACCGGCACGTGCTCACCAAGCCGATCCAGAGCGCAGATGGCCGCCGGTTCCTCTTCGCCCGTCCCCTCAACACCAGCGAGTTCACCCCGGTGCGTCCCGATCTCCCCCAGCTCAAGGCCCAGATGGACAGCGATCTCTCCTCCGAGGACAGCTACCAGTCCGAGCGCTCCGCCACGGCGGACAACGTCCTCAACGCGGTGCGGTTGGATCTGATCCGCACCGTCACCCGCGACTCGGTGCAGCGCTTCCAGGAGGGCAAGCAGTGAGCGCCCTGGCCGCGACCCTGGCCCTGCTGGTGGCCACCCAGACCCCTCCCCCGGAGGAGCTCTCCGACTCGGACGTGGTGGAGATCACCCCCAAGGCCAAGGAGGCAGAGTCCGATCTCCCCTGGCACCTGCCTCCCACTCCCGCGCCCACCCAGGAGCAGAAGGCGCCGGACCTGTTCGACACCATCGCTACGGTCCAGCTGCGCGGCTACACCGGGGCGCTGACCGGCGGGGCGCTGATGGTCCAGGCCGAGTTCTCCTTCGGGAAGCTGATGACCGGGTTGGTGGGCCTCGCTCCGCTGGACGAGCTCTCGGGTGAGCGCCCGGTGGCGGGGCTGGTGTTGGCCGCCGGCCTGGGAGGCAACCTGGGGTTGAAGGTCTATCAGGGGAACGGCACCACCGTGTCCATCCTGGGGCCGGAGCTGGAAGGCGGCGTGGTGGTGAAGTTCGACGAGGAGATCGTCCCCTGGGCGGACGTCGGCCTCTCGGGGGTTCGGGTGGTGTTCTGCCCGTTCAAGATCGACCTCCGGCCCCGGATCAACATCGCCGGCAGCTTCGGGCTGTCGCTGGACGTCGGGTTCCTCTAGGGGGGCATGCTAGCCTCCCGGCATCCGATGAGCGCCCCGGAGATCCAGGAGCTGGTATCCCAGGCCGATCGCGCCCGCCGGCGCGGTGAGATGTCGGAGGCGGTCCGCCTCTACGAGCAGGTCCTGGCCCAGGACCCGGGCGACGAGGCGGTCCAGCGCAAGCTGGCAAACGTCCGGGAGAACCTTCAGCCCTCCGAGTTGGCCGCGCTGCAGTTGGCGCGCGCCACCGCGGCCTCCACCGAGCCCTCCGCTCCGCAGCTGCGGCCGATGACCCCCGAGCAGGAGGGAGAACGGCTCTTCGCGTTGGGGGACTTCGCCGGAGCCGCCGCCGCCTACCGGCGCGCCTTGCGCGACAAGCCGGACAGCGAGCTGATCCGCGAGCGGTTGGTGGAGCTGTTCCAGCTGGCCCAGGCGGCGCCGCGGAACTCCACCACCGACCAGGCGCTGCCCAGGGACCCGACCCAGAAGCTGCAGGCGCTGCTGGATAGGATCTCCGCCCGCAAGAAGGTCAACGTCGGCTGAACCCGTCGTTCCGGGCCCGCCATGGCTGTCGCTCGCCTGCACGGCAGCGGTGGCGCATCCTGCGTTGCCTACATGGCCACTCCCCCCTAGACTCGCGCGCTCCGGACGCCTCTGTCATACCCGCCCGTCTCACCGTGACAGCCCTGCCCCACCTATGAGTTCGAAACTACGCATTGGAGTCCTCACCGGCGGCGGCGACTGCCCTGGCCTCAATCCGTTGATCCGCGCGGTGGTCAAGCGGGGGAGCAACGAGTTCGGCTACGAGTTCGTGGGCCTGGAGAATGGCTACGAGGGGCTGATGGAGCCGGACATGGCCTCCCCGCTGACCGTGACCCAGACCCGCGGGATCCTGCCCAAGGGCGGGACCATCCTGGGGACGTCCAACAAGGCCAACCCCTTCCAGTACGCGGTCAAGCAGGCCGACGGCAGCTTCGTGGAGAAGGATCTCTCCGAGGTGGCGCTGCGCCGGTTCAGGGAGCTGAAGCTGGATGGGCTGATCGCCATCGGCGGCGACGGCACCCTGTCCATCGCCCACCGGTTGTTCCAGCTGGGGATGCCCACCGTGGGCTGCCCCAAGACGATCGACAACGATCTGTCCGGCACCGATCAGACCTTCGGCTTCGACACCGCCCGCTACATCGTCACCGAGGCGATTGACCGGCTGCACTCCACCGCCGAGTCCCACGACCGGATCATGGTGGTGGAGATCATGGGCCGGCACGCCGGGTTCCTGACGCTGGATTCGGGGATCGCAGGCGGGGCGGACGTGATCCTGATCCCGGAGATTCCGTACTCGGTGGAGTCGATCGTGGCCAAGATCAAGCGCCGCGCGGTCCGCAAGCGCAGCTTCTCGATCATCGCCATCTCCGAGGGCGCCTTCCCCAAGGGGGGAGCCGTCTCGGTGGCCGACGCCGCCTCCGCCATCCCCGGGCGGGGCGTGGTCCGGCTGGGCGGAGCGGGCAAGACCCTGGCCGATCTGCTGGCCAAGCAGGTGGAGGCCGAGATCCGGGTCACCGTGCTGGGGCACCTGCAGCGCGGCGGCAGTCCCACCGCCTACGACCGGCTGTTGGCCACCCGCTACGGCTGCGCGGTGCTGGACCTGATAGCCCAGGGCAAGTGGGGGCACATGGTGGCGCTGCGGGGGACCGAGATCGTGGAGGTTCCCCTGGCCGAGTCCCGCAAGGAGCGGGTGGTGGATCCCCACGGGGCCACCGTCCGCTACGCCAAGGGCATGGGCATCTGCTTCGGAGATTAGGACTCCCCTTTCCCCCATGACGCTCGTCGGACGACAGGTCGGTCGCTACCGCATCCTCGAGGAGCTGGGCTCCGGCGGGATGAGCGTGGTCTACAAGGGGATCGACACCGCCCTGGAGCGGGAGGTGGCGGTCAAGGTCCTGCACCCGCATCTGTCCGGCAAGGAGGACTCGCGCAAGCGGCTGGCCCAGGAGGCCAAGGCGGTGGCCAAGCTCCACCACCCGAACATCCTGGAGGTGTTCGACTTCTCGGCGGTGGAGGCGCAGGAATCGTACATCGTCACCGAGTACATCCGCGGCCAGACCCTGCGCGCCTTTTTGGAGAAGGAGCCGCTGCAGCAACCGCCGGAGCTGGCGGCGCTGGTGACCCACGAGCTGGCCGCCGCCCTGGCCCACGCCCATGAGGCGGGGGTGATCCACCGCGATCTCAAGCCCGAGAACGTGATGGTCCGCCACGACGGGCTGCTCAAGCTGATGGACTTCGGGATCGCCAAGATCGTGGACCGCGACGAGCGGATGACCATGACCGGGGCGCTGGTGGGTTCCCCCGCGCACATGGCGCCGGAGATCATCGAAGGCGAGCAGGCCGGGCCGGAGGCGGACATCTTCTCGTTGGGGACGATGCTGTTCCTGTTCGCAACCGGCCGGCTGCCCTTCGTGGCCCCCACCACCCACGCGCTCTTGCGCAAGATCCTGGACGGGACCTTCGACGATCCGCGCACCCTCTGCCCGGCGGTCTCCGACGAGCTGGCGGAGATCATCACCCGCTGCCTGGCCCGCAACCCGGCGGAGCGGTACCCGGACGCGGCCGGGCTGCGCGACGCGCTATTGGACTACCTCACCTCCCTGGGCCTGGAACGCACCGGGGAGGAGCTGGAGAGCTTCTTCTCCGCCCCCCAGTCGTACCGGACCCAGCTGACCTCCCGCCTGGTGGAGCGGCTGATCGTCCGGGCCGGTGGGTTCCGCGCCGAAAAAAGGCCCTCGCGCGCGCTCTCCTGCCTCAACCAGGTGCTTGCCCTGCAGGCGGATCACCCCCAGGCGCTGGCGCTGCTGGACGAGATGAGCGCCGCGCGCCGTCGGCAGCAGTCGGCGGCAAGGCTGAGGCGGACCCTGTTCGCCGGGGGGGCGCTGCTGGCGCTGGTGGCGGCCGGCGCGGGGGTGTACCGGAACCTCCCCGCTGCGCCTGCGCCGGTGGTCCCCGCTCCTTTGGTGACCACCGCCGCCATCGACCCGGCCTCGGTGCCGGACGTGGTCCCCTCCTCGCCGTTGACCCTGGAGCCACTCTCCGATCCGGCGCCAAGCGCGCCTCCCCCGGTGGAGCGACCGGTGGTGGCCGCGGTCGCCCGGCCCAAGCTGTTTCCGGTCACCCTCCAGGTCCGCCCCTACGGCTACATCCGGATCGACGGGGGCGCGCGCAGCAAGCAGCTGCAGCAACATGTGGTGAAGCTGCCGCCCGGCAAGCACGCCATCGACGTCAGCTGCGATCTGGGGTGCGACGAAGTCACCGAGGAGGTGGAGGTCACCCCCGGGGGCGAGAACCTGTTCCGGCTTCGGGTCCAACTTCAGGCCTCCACCCTCGCCTTCCAGTACGACCCGCCGGACGCGCTGATCCGCGTGGGGAACCAGACCCGGACCGCCCAGGAGACCTTGGAGCGGCCGTTCGAGATCCGCTCCCCGCGGGGGCCGAACATGATGCGGCACCAGGTCAGCTACGAGGTCACCCGGCCCGGGTTCCAGCCCCGGCGGGAGGTGATCACCATCGCCGCCGGAGCGCCGATCCGCCTTGAGGGTCGGCTCCAGCCGCAATGATCCTCCGGGGCCTCCTGCTGCTGGTGTGGATCGCGGCTGCGCCCGGCCTGGCGCAGGACGTGGAACGGGAGGTGGCCGCGCTGCGCACCGACTTCGAATACGGCAAGTACGCGGAGGTCCTCCAGCGCGGACAGTCCCGGCTGGACCAGGGGTTGGACGACCCCCAGTTGTTGCTGGAGGTCCACAAGTTGGCGGGGGTCTCCGCCTTCAACCTGGGGAAGCTCCCCGACGCCGAGCGGCATCTGGGCGCGGCGCTGCGGATCGATCCCGACTTCACCCTCGACCCGTTCGTGTTTCCTCCTGCGGTGATCGAGTTCCAGGATCAGCTGCGCCAGAGGATGTCCCCGGAGCTGGAGCGGATCCGCCAGTCCCGGGAGCTGGAGTTGGCCCGACGCCGCGCCGCCGAGTCGGAGGCGGAGCGGGTGCGGCTGGAGGAGGAGCGGCGCCGGTTGGCGGAGCTGCCCCGGAGGGTCACCACCGAGACCATTGATCGGCGCAGCTTCTTCGTGAACTTCGTGCCCTTCGGCGCCGGCCAGTTCCAACAGGGTCGCACCGAGCTGGGGCTGTGGCTGGCCTCCCTGCAGGGGGCCACCGCCACCGCCAGCGTGATCGCCTATTGGGCCCACGAGGCGCTGATCGAGGAGCGCCCGGTCAGCTTCCCGGGGACGCTGGGGCCGAAGGTCTCGGTGCGGCTCCGGGGCATTCCACCGGAGGATGCGCAGACCGCGGCCAACTGGCGGCTGATCAAGAACGTCTCCGCGCTCAGCTTCTACGGGCTCTACGCGTACGGAGTGATCGACGCCTTGCTCAAACACAAGGACGCGATAGTCACCACCACCACCGTGGAGGAGGCGCCGCGGGCGCCCACCACCGTCCCCCCTCCCCCCCCCAAGCCGGGCCGCAATGTGCTCCAGCTGACCCGGCCCCAGACCTTCCTCTTCCCCACCCCGGGCGGCTTCGGCGCCGGCGTGGAAGTCCGCTTCTAGAGAATTTGCCCATGGCCCATCTGAACGTGAAGTCCAAGGACGGCAGGTCCCGCGCAGTCCCGCTGGTGAAGCGGATCACCACCGTGGGCCGCAGCGCGGACAACGATGTCCGGCTGGAGGACCCGCAGGTCAGCGAGGGCGCGCTGCACATCGTCTTCGACGGCAAGCGCCACCAGGCGGAGAGCCAGGGTGAAGGCTTCTGGGTCAACGGCAAGCGCAAGGACACCCACCCCCTGGAGGAGGGCGACACCCTGCGGCTGGGGGAGACCGAGCTGGTCTTCTCCGCGGCGGCGATCACCCAGCCCGCCCGCTTCCCGGTGGGCGAGGACGCCGAGTCCCACACCCGCGAGGTGGAGGGGGTGCCGGGCCGGGAGCTGGCGGCGCTGCGCCGGCTGACCGCCTTCTCCGAGACCCTGCTGGTCACCTACGAGATCGATCGGGTGCTGGAGAACCTGATGGACGAGGCGATCGCCCTGACCCGCGCGGACAAGGGGTTCTTGATCCTGCTGGAGGGCAACGAGCTGCGGATCAAGGTCGCCCGCAACCTGAACAAGGAGAACATCGAAGACGCCATCGAGCGGGTGTCGGACTCGATCGTCACCAAGGTGGTCAAGACCGGCAGGCCGCTGATCATCGCCGACGCGCTGGACGACCCGGAGTTCAAGGCCTCCGAATCGGTGGTGAACCTCAAGCTGCTCTCGGTGATGTGCGTGCCGCTGATGCAGAAGGGGCAGCTGTTCGGGCTGATCTACGTGGGCAACGACCGGCTGGTGAATCGGTTCGAACCCAAGAGCCTGGACATGCTGACCATCTTCGCCTCCCAGGCCTCGCTGCTGGTCCAGAACGCGCTTTTGGTCAACGAGCTGCGGCTGGAGAACACCGAGCTGAAGAAGAAGCTGGAGGACCAGCGCTACGGAGACATCGTCGGCTCCAGCCCGGGGATGCGGGAGGTCTACAAGCGGATCGACAAGATCGCCCAGACCGACATCTCGGTGCTGATCACCGGGGAGACCGGCACCGGCAAGGAGCTGATCGCCCGCGAATTGCACCGGCGCAGCCCCCGGCTCAAGGGGCCGTTCATCACCATCAACTGCGGCGCGATCCCGGAGAACCTGCTGGAGAGCGAGCTGTTCGGCCACGTGAAGGGCGCGTTCACCGGCGCGGTGGTCACCAAGATCGGCAAGTTCCAGGCGGCGATCGGCGGGACCCTGTTCCTGGACGAGATCGGCGAGATGCCGCTGCAACTTCAAGTGAAGCTGCTGCGCGCCCTGCAGGAGAAGATCGTCTACAAGGTCGGCGACAACCGCGGCGAGCCGGTGGACATCCGGGTGGTGGCGGCCACCAACAAGGTGCTGGAAGACGAGGTCAAGAAGAACACCTTCCGCGAAGACCTCTACTACCGGCTCAACGTGGTCACCGTCCGGCTGCCGCCGCTGCGCGAGCGCGGCGACGACCTGGGGGTCTTGGGCAAGTACTTCCTGCAGAAGTACTCCAAGGAGTTCAACTCCAGGGCCAAGGGCTTCACCCCCGCCGCGGCGATCGCCATGAAGAAGTACTCCTGGCCGGGCAACATCCGCGAGCTGGAGAACCGGTTGAAGAAGGCGGTGGTGCTGGCGGACAAGGCGCTGTTGGGCCCCGACGATCTGGATCTGAAGCCGGAGAACCTGGACCCGATCATGCCCCTGGCCCAGGCCAAGGAGGAGTTCCAGAAGCGGTACATCAACGAGGTGCTGGAGCGGAACAACGGCAACCGCACCAAGACCGCCAAGGATCTGGGGGTAGACCCACGCACCATCTTCCGCCACCTGGAGAAGCTGGAGGCCGAGCGGACGGGCAGGACGCTTCCCCCGGAGAGCGACCTGGGCCCGGAGGCGCAGGAGCTGGAATGAGCCCGGGGGAGAACACCCAGGTGACGCGGGTGTCACGGTCGGGGGGCCCGGCCCTGGCGGCGACTGCCCTCATGCCCAGAAAAGGGAGGCAAATCCGACGGGTTGGCCACCGCTCGCCGCTGGCAGGGACCTTGCTTTGCCAGTGGAAGATGGCGCGTGTCCTGCTCGGGAGTCTGGCGGTGCTCAACGGGGGTTGCCTGGTTCCCCAGGACGACACCCTGCTGCCCGACGATCCGATCTACCGGAACTACGCCCCCTTCTTCGTCAACAGCAGTCCGGCCTCCGCCTACATCCGGACCGACAACTGTGTCGGCACCTCGCTGGAGTTCCGGGTGAACGTGGCGGACCCGGACGTGAACGACTCGGTGCGGGTGCGCTACTACGTGGACTTCCCCACCATCAATCAGGGGTTCGAGTTCGAGGCCCCGGTGCTGAGCAACACCGGCAGCGAGGTGCGGCCGGAGACTGTGATCTACGCGCCGGTGGTGAACAGCATCGGCAGCGCGCTGAACGAGCCCAGCCTCCTGCACACGGTGGAGGCCGTGGTGTTCGACGGGACGCTGAGCCCCACCCGGACTCCCGAGCCCCGGGCGGTGATCCCCGACGGCGGTGTCAACCCGTCCTACCTGGCGATCGTCCGCTGGGTGGTGGAGACCGAGAATTGCGCCCCGTGAGGAGCCTTCGTCTCCAGACACTGCTGGTCGCCTGCCTCACCCTGGGCTGCGGGAGCCTCTACCTCCCCTGGCTGACTGACGGGGGCAGCTTCAACGTCTGCTCCAGCGACCTGGAGTGCAGCGCCAACCAGGTCTGCTACGTGGACGGGTGCGGTGACCCCGGGGAGAACCTGGCGGTGGAGGTGGTGCCGCAGCAGGGGGTGAGCGAGGCGCAGGACTTCCTGATCCCGCCCGGCAACCTGCGCCCGCAGCAGGTGCTGGATCTGTTCCCCCCCTCCACCCTCGGAGGGACCGTCTACCGCTGGGAGGCGTCGGGGGCCCTGCCCTACTCCGGACGGGTCGGCCTCTCGGTCCGCGGAGAGAGCGCGCTGATCCCCGGGCTGGTCCGGCGTTACGACACCTTCTCGGATCCCACCACCGGGATGTACCGGACCCAGGTGGGCGCCGGGGACTTCACGGTGACCGCCCGGGCGGAGGAGGATCCCACCATCCCGCCGGTGCGGCTGGGCGGGGTGCTGGTCTCTCCGGGGGACGTGCTGGACCTCCCGGTCTTCTTCCCCTCGGAGGGTGAGCTGGTCCACCTCTCCGGGCGGATCGTCCGCACCCAGGCGGACCAGGACCCGGTGCAGGCGGCGCTGGAACTCCAGGTCCTGGACACCGAGACCCGCGAGGCGCTCTCCCAGCGGATTCCGGTCTCCGCTACCGGCGACTTCAGTGTGTCCGCCGCCTACCCGGCCTCCCTCGCCTCCTCGGTGCTGGTGCAGGTCACCCCCAAGGATCCCAGCGCACAGGTTCCGCGGCGGCTGTTCACCGTGCCGCTGACCCCCGAGCCCCTGATCGAACCCCTGGAGTTCGGCGCCTACGGCAGCCCGGTGCCGGTGCGGGGCCGGGTGCTGGACTCGCAGGGGCAGCCGGTGGCCGGGGCCAGCGTGTCGCTGGAGGGCCAGGTGACCGGCGGGGGGACCTACCGCAGCCAGTCCTCCACCACCGCCGCGGATGGCACCTTCCAGTTGCAGACCCTGGCCGGGGACCCCGAGGTGCCGATGAGGCTGTCCATCCTTCCTCCGGCGCTGTCCACCTCCGCGCTGACCGTGCTGGAGGCGGTGGTCCCCTACACCGGGGGAGACCTCAAGGACTTCCGCTGCCTGGATCGGGTGGCGGTGAACGGCATGATCGTCCGCCCAGACGGGGTGACTCCCGCCGGCGGGGTTCGGGTGGTGGCCACCCCGGTGGCCCCGGTGGAGGGGTTCCCCCTGCCCAGCCTGGGTGCCGAGACCCGCAGCGACGCCGAGGGGATGATCACCCTCTCGCTGGATCCGGCGCTGTACCGCCTGGAACTCTCCCCCGGGGAGAACCTGCCGCGGGTCAGCCGGTTCGTGGCGGTCCGGCCCCAGACCGAACTTCAGTACGTCTCGCTCCCGCTGTTCGTGCTCTCCAACGGCAGGACCGTCAACGGCCGGGTCACCGTCCGCTCCGAGGGGACCGACGGGGGCCAGGCCCAGGCCGCGCCCAACGCCACGGTGCGCTTCTTCCGGATCACCCCCCTGGAAGGGAAGCCCTCCTCGCTGCTGCTGGGAGAGACCGTTGCGGACAGCGATGGCGCCTTCCAGGTGGTCCTCCCCATCCGGTAGGTCTAGGTGGGCCCTGGTCCCACTTTGGCCCCGGAAGTTGTGGCCCACCGGGTCCGGTTGTGGTTCGGTTCTGGGGCCAAGATGTCCAAACCAACCGATCCCCCCTCGTCCCCGCCCCCTTCCGGTGCGGCGGCGGACGCTGGTTCCCCCCCTGTAGCCGCTGCGAACGAAGACTCCGCGGACGATGCCAGTTTGGGCTCCAAGCCCGCATCGTTGGAGTCCCAACCGCCACCGCCCGAACCGGCCGCGTCCCCTCCCCCCGAGGCGGAGCCGCCTGGACACACCCGCCAGCTCCATGGCCGGGAGCTGGGCGTGTACATGCTCACCGCCCTGGGGGTGGTGTACGGGGACATCGGGACCAGCCCGCTTTACGCGATGCGGGAATGCTTCCACGGCGCCCACGCCATCGCCGCAACCCCGGGCAACATCCTGGGGGTGGTGTCGCTGATCTTCTGGGCGTTGATCCTCTCGGTCTCGGTCTACTACCTGGGGTTGATCCTCAAGGCGGACAACAACGGCGAGGGGGGGATCCTGGCCCTGATGGCCCTGGCGCTCAGCGCCGCCGGCAAGGAGGCCAAGAGCCGGCGCAAGACGACGATCGTGATCCTGGGCCTGTTCGGCGCCGCCCTGCTCTACGGGGACGGGGTGATCACCCCGGCGATCTCGGTGCTCTCCGCCTGGGAGGGCCTGCGGATCTGGCGCCCGGAGCTGGGCACCGGGCTGGTGGTGAACCTGACCGTGATCACCCTGGTGGGGCTGTTCCTGGTCCAGCGCAAGGGCACCGCCAAGGTGGGGCGGCTGTTCGGCCCGGTGATGTTGCTGTGGTTCGGCACCCTGGGCGTGCTGGGGCTGCGCTCGGCCTTGCAGAACCCGGTGGTGTTCGGGGCGATCAACCCGCTGTACGCGATCCGCTTCTTCATCGAGAACGGCTGGCACGGGTTCATCATCCTCGGCTCGGTGTTCCTGGTGGTCACCGGCAACGAGGCCCTGTACGCGGACATGGGGCACTTCGGCCGCCGGCCGATCCGGCTGGCCTGGTTCTTCCTGGTCCTCCCCGGCCTGCTGCTCAACTACTTCGGACAGGCGGCGCTGTTGCTGCGCAACCCGGCGGCGGCGGAGAACCCGTTCTACCGGCTGGCCCCGGAGTGGGGGCTGATCCCGCTGGTGCTGCTGGCGATGTTGGCCACGGTGATCGCCTCCCAGGCGCTGATCTCCGGCGCCTTCTCCATCACCCAGCAAGCGGTGCAGTTGGGTTACATCCCCCGGGTGGAGATCATCCACACCTCCGAGCGGGAGAAGGGGCAGATCTACATCCCGGCGGTGAACTGGGGGCTGCTGCTGGCGGTGATCCCGGTGGTGCTGGCCTTCCGCTCGTCTACCAACCTGGCCGCCGCCTACGGGATCGCGGTCACCACCACCATGGTGATCACCACCCTGCTCACCTACATCGTGGTCACCAAGAAGTGGGGCTGGCGGCCGTGGGTGGGGTTCGTGGTGATCCTGCCGCTGCTGACGATGGACCTGTCCTTCTTTGGCGCCAACATCCTCAAGTTCTTCGACGGCGGATACTTCCCGCTGCTCATCGGCGCGGTGATCTTCACCCTGATGACGACCTGGAAGACCGGCCGGCAGATCCTCTCCCGCCGGCTGCAGGATCAGGTGTTCCCGCTGGAGTACTTCCTGGCCAGCCTCCAGGCCACCCCGCCGATCCGGGTCCCGGGCACCGCGGTGTTCATGACCGGCAACGCCCACGGCACCCCGCCGGCGCTGCTGCACAACTGGAAGCACAACAAGGTGATCCACGAGAAGGTGGTGCTGCTCACGGTCAGCACCGTGGACATCCCGCATGTGCGCGACGCCACCCGCATGGAGATCAGCACCCTGGAGCAGGGCTTCTTCCGGATCGTGGTCCGCTACGGGTTCATGGAGACCCCCAGCGTCCCGGAGATCCTGAAGATGACCAAGGAGAAGGGGCTGCCGCTCAAGCTGATGGAGACCAGCTTCTTCCTGGGACGGGAGACGCTGATCCCCACCAAGCAGCCGGGGATGGCGATCTGGCGCGAGGCGCTGTTCGCGTGGATGTCCCGCAACGCCCGCCCGGCCACCTCCTTCTTCAAGATCCCCCCCAACCGGGTGGTGGAGCTGGGATCGCAGATCGAGCTGTAGCGTGCTTCCGAGCTCCGGCTGCGACCGGGTAGGCTCGCCGGATGGCCGAACCGCAGGCGCAGGCGCTGGTGGCGGCGGTCAACGCCCTCTATCGGATCCGGGCGGTGGAGCAGCCTCCCGGAGAGGACGGGCTGCGCAGCGTCTGGCACCAGTGCGCGCAAGGTGCGGACCTGGTCTCCCAGGTGGACGGGAACGGGCGCGTGGTCCGCCAGGAGCTGACCTTGCTGTCCGACTTTTTCCGCTGGACCAGCCAGCAGGGGCTGATCACCGGTCGCACCGGGGAGCGCTCCGGGAGGGGTCAGAAGGCCTGCGGCGAGTTGGAGCTGGATCCGCAGATCCTCCCCGCCCGGGTGCTGCGGGCCGCCCAGGCGCTGGCCTCCTACCAGGGAGATGATCGCTACATCCGCAATATCCAGCGGGTGCTCAATCTGGTGGTGACCGGCTTGCAGAGCTACGAGGAGGTCACCGTGACCCATGCCCAGAACCAGCCCCTTGAACGCCCGGCGGCTTCCCCACCGGCCAAGCCACACGCGCCCTTGGCGCTGATCATCGCCGTGCTGCTGGTCGCCCTGGCTGTGGGGGTGACCTGGCTGCTGATGGCGTAGAGGTGCTGCCTTCCGCATTGTTGACTGCCCTGGGCCTGAGTGGAGGCCCGTCAGCGGGTCCCTCCGTCGCAGGAGATTGTTCCCGGCGGCATTCTGCTGCGATGGGCACCAACGATCAGAGGTGGAGCACAGGCCTCCGAGCCGCATAGCGACTCTGAGCGTGGCTTGAGCGCCTCCTGGAGGCAGAGACGATGACCCGCACCGGCGGGACCGAGCCGCATCGCGACCGGCGGGGCCTGGCCGCAGTCGGGACGGGAGGTGCCGAGGCCAAGAGAGGGCGTCCGCCTACTCCGCGCAAGGGGGCAGCATTGCCGTCGCTCTAGATCTCCTGGCTCCTGGCTCCTGGCTCCTGGCTCCTGGCTCCTGGCTCCTGGCTCCTGGCTCCTGGCAGGAACTCAGGACGACCGCGTTCACGCAGCGAATAGATCACGATCTATTCACCGTCCGGGCAGCGCCGCCTCGGGGGCCTCGTCGCAGTCAGGTAACGACCTTCTGCTGCTCCATCGGTAGGCGTCGCTCGCGCTCCTAGAACGTCCGGATCATCCGCCCGGAGCACGAGCACCCGCCTCCCGCGAAGGAGCGGAGGAGCGGAGGAGCGGAGGAGCGGAGGAGCGGAGGAGCGGAGGAGCGGAGGAGCGGAGGAGCGGAGGAGCGGAGGAGCGGAGGAGCGGAGGAGCGGAGGAG
>JALYOC010000148.1 GCA_030857095.1 Myxococcota bacterium
TCCAGCACCCGGTTGGAGAGCTCGCTGAGGAAGTGCCGGTCGTGGGACACGAACAGCATGCTGCCCTCGAAGGTGCGCAGCGCCTCGATCAGCATCTCCTTGGTGGTCAGGTCCAGGTGGTTGGTGGGCTCGTCCAGCACCAGGAAGTTGGGCGGGTCGTAGAGCATCAGCGCCAACACCACCCGGGCCTTCTCGCCTCCGGAGAGCACCCGGACGACCTTCTCTGCGTCCTCGCCGGAGAAGCCGAAGCAGCCGGCCAGCGACCGCAGCGACCCTTCTGGGGCGCGGGGGAAGGCGTCCACCAGGGTCTGCCAGACGGTCTTCTGGCCATCCAGGATGTCCATCGCGTGCTGGGCGAAGTAGCCCATCTTCACGCTGGCTCCCACCGTGACCTCGCCCTTGTCCGGCTGGGCAGTCCCCGCGATCAGCTTGAGCAGGGTGGACTTGCCGGCGCCGTTCACGCCCATCACGCACCACCGCTCGCGGCGGCGGACCAGGAAGTCGAACCCTTCGTAGATGGTCAGGTCCCCATATGCCTTGTCCACCTTCGCGACCTTGGCCACGTCCTCACCGGACCGGGGGGAGGGCTTGAACTCGAACATCATCCGGGTGTTCCGCTTGGGCGGCTCCACCTTGTCGATCTTGTCCAGCTTCTTGATCCGCGACTGCACCTGGGCGGCGTGCGAGGCCCGGGCCTTGAACCGCTCGATGAAGGCGATCTCCTTCTTCAGCATCGCCTGCTGCCGCTCGTAGGTCGCCTGCTGCTGCTTCTCGGCGATCTGCTTCTGCCCCACGTACCACTCGTAGTTGCCCGAGTAGGAGGTCAGCTCGCCCGCGTCGATCTCCACGATCCGGGTGCAGACCCGGTTCATGAACTCGCGATCGTGCGAGGTCATGAACAGCGCGCCTTGATAGTTCCTCAAGAACTGCTCCAGCCAGATCAAGGACTCCAGGTCCAGGTGGTTGGAGGGTTCGTCCAAAAGCATCCCGTCCGGGTTCATCAACAGGATGCGCGCCAGGGCCACCCGCATCTTCCAACCGCCGGACAGCGCCTCGATCGGCCCGTCCATCACCGAGTCCCGAAAGCCCAGGCCGGCCAGGATCTCCCGGGCCCGTCCGTCTAGGGCGTAGCCGCCCAGCTCCTCGAAGCGGGACTGCACCACCCCGTAGCGTTCGATCAGCTTCTCCAGCTCATCGGCGCGGTCCGGATCGCCCATCGCCGCCTCCAGCGACTTGAGCTCGTGGGAAACCTGGGACACCGGGCCGGCGCCGTCCAGGGTCTCCTCCACCACCGTCTTGCCGGACAGCTCGCCGACGTCCTGGCGGAAGTAGCCCAGGGTCGCGCCGCGATCGACGCTGACGGTGCCCTCGTCGGGGACCTCCTCCTTGACGATGTACTTGAAGAGGGTGGACTTGCCGGCCCCGTTGGGTCCCACCAGGCCGACCTTCTCGCCCTTGTGGATGGCGGCGGACGCGCCAATGAACAGGATCTGCTTGCCGTGCTGGGAACCGATGTTGTCGAGACGGATCACGGGGGGACCTCTCTCATAGGAGGGCCCGGGATGCCACAGTCACGCTCGCTTGCCAGGCAGGACCCAGAGTGAGAGCGCAGCAGCCTGCTTGTCTGGAATTGCCACGGTGGGGGGGGTAACGCTTGTCCCCTCTGGCACTCAGGTGATGATCTGCGGGCGGATGGAGCTTCCCGCGCCAGGCAACGATACTCGCACGCTGCTGCCGGGCGGCCTCCGCGTGAGCGGTTCGGATCGGTTCTACCTGGTGGTGGTCCGGGAGGGCTCCTCCTCGCTGTTCCACTTTCCCTTCCAGGGCGTGGTGACCGTGGGGCGGGCCCCGGAGTGCGACCTGCCCATCGACGATGGCTCCATGTCTCGCCGCCACGCCCGCTTCGTCATCTCGGAGAGCGGTCTCCAGGTCCAGGACCTGGACAGCCGCAATGGCACCCGGGTCAACGGGGAGGTGATCGACGGAGCCCGCTCGCTGCTGCCGGGGGACGTGGTGACCCTGGGGCTGGTGACCCTGGTGCTCTCCCAGGAGCGTGGCGCGCGACGGACCCAGGGTTTCCTGGAGGCCTCCGAGCTGCGGCAGCGCGTGCAGGCGGAGGCCGAGCGCGCGCTGAAGTTCCAGCGCCCGCTGGCGGTGGTGACAGTGGGCTTCACCCATCCGCCGGAGTTCCCCCGGGCAGAGGAGGCGCTGTTGGCCTCGCTGCGTCGCACCGACCTGGCGGGCTGGTTCGACGCGCAGCACGCGGTGCTGGTCTTCCCGGAGCAAGGTGCAGCCCAGGCCACGAGGATCGCCTCCGAGGTCCAGGAGGCGCTGGACGCCTACCGGTTGCAGACCCGCATCGGGATCGCCTCCAGCCCGATGGACGGGTGCGACTTCGATACCCTGATCAGCGCCTCGCGCGCGGCGATGGAGCAGGCCCGCCCGGGCACCATCTGCGAGGCGATGGTCAGCAGCGAGCTCTTGCGGGTGGGCGACTTTTCGGTGCTGGTGGCGGATGCCGCCATGCACCGGCTGTACGCGCTGATCCGCCGGCTGGCGGCCAGCGATCTCCCGGTGTTGGTCACCGGCGAGACCGGCACCGGCAAGGAGTTGGCGGCCCACGCGGTCCACGCCTGGTCTCCCCGGTCCTCGCTGCCCTTCGTGGTGGTGAACTGCGCCGCCCTCCAGGACACCCTGGTGGAGAGTGAGCTGTTCGGGCACGAGCGTGGCGCCTTCTCCGGGGCCGTGGCCTCCAAGGTCGGCCTGCTGGAGTCAGCCCGGGGGGGGACCGTCTTCCTGGATGAGGTCGGGGAGCTGTCCGCCCCCGCCCAGGCCAAGCTGCTGCGCGCGCTGGAGTCGGGGAAGATCAACCGGGTGGGCGACGTGAAGGAGCGGTCCATCGACATCCGGCTGGTGGCCGCCACCCACCGGGACCTGGAGGCGGATGCCGCCGCCGGACGCTTCCGCTCCGACCTCCTCTTCCGCCTCCGCGCCGCCACCGTGGTGCTGCCTCCGCTGCGGGACCGGCCGCGGGAGATCCCGTTGCTGGCGCGAACCTTCCTGGACGCCGCCCGCGCCGCGACCGGCCGGGGTCCCACCCGCTTCTCGCTGGGTGCGTTGCAGACCCTGGTCACCCGCGCCTGGCCAGGAAACGTCCGCGAGCTGAAGAATGTCATGCGGTATGTGGCCGCCACCGTGGAAGGAGAGGCGGTGCAGGCCTGGCACGTGGCCCCGGGTCCGGCCGCCCCGTCCCCGTCAGAAATGCCAGCCGCAGCGGAGCTCCCCGCGGTGGCCGCCCCGGTCCCCCAGGAACCGGTGTTCACGCCGCTGCACCTGGAGCTGCGCACCCTGGAGCGGCAGCGGATGGTGGAGGCGCTGGAGGCGGCCGGTGGCCAGCAGAACAAGGCGGCCAAACTGCTGGGAATGCCGCTGCGGACCTTCACCCTGAAGGTGAAGAAGTACGGGCTTAACCGGGGGGCGGGTCCTTGAGATCGCTGCCCGCTGACACCGGAACGTGGACTCCTCCGGAACAGTTCGAGGAGTACCGGCTGCTCCAGGAACTGGGCCGCGGGGCGATGGGACGGGTCTTCCTGGCCCGGGACGTTCTTCTGGATCGGCTGGTGGCGGTGAAGTTCATCCTGGCCCCCGAGCCCTCTCCACAACTGCGTGAGCGCTTCTTCACCGAGGCCCGCGCGCTGGCCCGGCTGCAGCACCCGAACGTGGTGGCGGTGTACCGGGTGGGGGAGGTGCAGCAGCGCCCCTATCTGGTCTCCGAATATATTCGTGGCCAGCGCCTGGATCAGCTGCCTCGCCCGGTGGACCCCAAGCGTGCCCTGGAGCTGGCGGTCTGCCTGGCGCGTGGGTTGGCCGCCGCCCACCGGGTGAACATCCTGCACCGGGACATCAAGCCCTCCAACACCCTGGTCTCGGAAGCAGGGGAGATCAAGCTGGTGGACTTCGGCCTGGCGGAGCTGCTTGACCGGCCGGGCGCGCGCCCGCCGGACGAGAGCGGCTACCAGCGCCGGACCGCGGCCGCCGAACCGGACGAGACCCTGGAGCTGCCGGCGCTGGTCCGGCCCCCGCGCAAGGATCAGCGCTCCTCCACCGGCCCGGCCACTGATCCAGAGCGGAGCGCGGTGGGCACCCCCCGCTACATGGCCCCCGAGCTGTGGCGGGGCGAGCAGGCCACCCGCGCCGCCGACGTGTACTCGCTGGGGATGGTGCTCTACGAGCTGTTCACCGGGCGAACCGCCTTCTCGCAGATCCCTCTCCCTGAGCTGGCCGAGCACGTCCAGAATCACCCGGCGCCATCACTGGCCGCCCTCGCCCCCAGGGTGGCGCCGGCCTTAGCGGCGGTCCTGGAGGCCTGTCTGTCCAGGGATGCCTCCGCCCGCCCGCCGTCCGGGGATTCGCTGCTGGCGCTGCTGGAGGCCCGCGCGGCGACCGTTGAGGAAGCGGATTGCGCCGCCGCGCCCCCCTACCCGGGCCTGGCCGCGTTCACCTCCGATCAGCGGGGAACCTTCTTCGGCCGCTCGGCGGAGGTGCGGGGGATCGTCGAGCGGCTGCGTACCGCGGGGGTGGCCTTCGTCACCGGCGACTCGGGGGTGGGCAAGTCTTCCGTCTGCCGGGCCGGGGTGTTGCCGGCGTTGGCGCGAGGGGTGTTGGGGCCCGCCCCCCGCCTGATCGCGCTCACCCCTGGCCTGCGCCCGGGCACCTCGCTGCGGCGGGCCCTGGCGCCGCTGCTGCCCGCTGGGGTTCCTCCCGATCCGTTGGACCTGGCTCGCGCGCTGCGCAGGCTGGGGGAGGGGACCCGGGTGGTGTTGTTTGTGGATCAGCTGGAGGAGCTGTGGACCTTCGCCGACCCCCAGGAGTCGGAGGACGCGGTGCGGCTGCTGGGCGCGATCCTCCAGCTTCGGGCCTGCGTGCTGCTGGCCACCCTGCGCAGTGACTTCCTGACCCGGCTCTCCGGAGCCCCGGTGCTGGGGGAGGAGCTGGGGCCTTCCTTGTTCCTGTTGCGCCCGCTGGCCGAGGACTCTTTGCGCGAGGCCATCCGCGCCCCAGCAGAGGCGCGCGGGTACCGCTTCGAGAGTGAGGCCACGCTGGAGGCGCTGGTGGCCGCCTGCCGGGGAGCGCCCGGGGGATTGCCGCTGGTCCAGTTTACGCTGGCCGCGCTGTGGGACCGGCGCGACGAGCAGCGCCGGTTGATCCCCGCCAATGCCCTGGAGCGGTTGGGCGGGGTCGACGCCGCCTTGGCGCGGCATGCCGATCAGGTGCTGGCGGCGTTGCCGGCGGAGCAGCGAGCTTCGGCCCAGCGGATGCTCTGTGAGCTGGTGACCCCGGAGGGGACGCGGCGGCGGCGCAGCGCGGTGGAGCTGCTCGTCACCGACGCTGATCGCCGCGCGCTCAATGCCCTGGTCGCCGGACGGCTGGTGGTCGCCTCGGAGCGGGAGGCGGCCGCCACCGCCCAGTACGAGATCGCCCACGAGGCCCTGCTGCGCGGCTGGGACACCTTGCGCGGCTGGCTGGGACGGGATGAAGAGAAGCGTGCGATGCGCCACCGGCTGGAGCGATCCGCGGTGGAGTGGGATCGGCTGGGGCGCACCCGCGAGCTGCTGTGGGGCGCGCGCCAGGTCCAGGATCTGAAGGCCGCCATCGACCCCGGCGCGTTGGCTCCGGTGGTGGCGGACTTCGTCCGGGCCTCCGGGATGGCCGTGCGCCGCCGCCGGGTCCTCCGTTGGGCGGGGGCTGTGGTGGTGCCGCTGTCCCTCTTGCTGGTGCTGGGTGGGCTTCAGTGGCGATCGCACCAGGAGCTGCGGACCAAGGTCCTGGCCAAGCGCAGTCAGGCAGCGCAGGTGCTGGCCACCGTGGCGGCGGACGTCCAAGCACTGCGCGCAGAGCACGCGGCCACGGTCTTTGCGATCGAGGCAGGCGACAAGGAAGGCCGGGAGTTGCACTGGCGTTCGGTGATCCAGCTGATCCCCCGGGTGGAGAAGGCGCAGCGGGAGGCCCGCTCACTGCTGGAGGCAGCGCTGCTGCTGGACTCCTCCGGCCAGCAGACCCGGGAGGCGTTGACCCAGCTGGCCTGGGACCGGGCGGACCTCCTCTCCCGGCTCTCGCGGGTGGAGGAGGCGGACACCGAGGCCCGGCGGGCGCTCTCCTACCAGGGCACCGACGCGCAGCTGAAGGTCCAGGCCCGGCTGCAGGTGTCCCCGCCCAGCGCCGCCCTCACCCTGGAGCGTTACAGCTTCGCCGGCGAGCCCCAGAGCGTGCGGCGCCTGACACCGGGCGGGGACCAGACGCTCCAGTTGGACCCGGGCTCGTACGTCCTGGTGGCGGAGGCCCCCGGACACGCGCCGATCCGGTTCCCCTTCCTGGCCACCTACCAGGCCAAGGTGGAGGTGAGCCTGGAGCTCCCCCGCGCCGAGCTGCTCCCGCCTGGTTTCGTGTTCATCCCGGCCGGGGACTTCCTGTTCGGAAGCGGGGAGGCGGAGGAGCTGCGCTTGGGCTTCTACGGCGCGCCTCCGCTCCACGCCTCGCGGACCGGCGCGTATCTGATTGCCCGTCACGAGGTGACGTTTGCCCAGTGGTTCACCTATCTGCGCACGCTCTCCGCCGCCCAGCAGGCGCCGCTGCTGCCCGCAGCAGAAGATCGCGGGCACCGCCTTGGGGTCCGGCGCGGATCCGCCGGGGGGTATCTGCTGGACCTGGAGATCGCCGGTCATCGGTACTCCCTGCGGGAGGGAGAGCCCCTGCGCTACGCGAAGCGATCCCACCGGGCGGAGGTGGATTGGGCCCGGCTGCCGGTGGCCGGGATCTCCTACAACGACGCGGCCGGCTACCTGCACTGGCTGTCCCGCAGCGGAGCAGTCCCAGGCGCCCGGTTCTGTACCGAGCGCGAGTGGGAACGGGCAGCCCGGGGGGCGGACACCCGGCTGTTTCCAACGGGTCCGCAGCTGCCGCCCGACGCCGCCAACGTGGACGTGACCTATGGCCGGGAGCCGGGCGGCTTTGGCCCAGATGAGGTCGGCTCCCACGCCACGGGGCGCAGCCCGTTGGGCGTCGAGGATCTGGCGGGGAACGTCTGGGAAATCGTCAACTCGGCGGAAGTGCCGCACCGTCCAATGATGCGGGGCGGCGGGTGGTACCAGGGAGAACTCACCGCACGCGCGGTGAACCGTGAGTCGCTGGATCCCGTGGCCCGGGCAACTTTCGTGGGCCTGCGTGTCTGCGCCCCCGCGAATCCCTGATTTCTAGGCGGCTCGCCTGCTGGGCTCCCGATTATCGGGGGGGGCCTGGAATCCGTCTCCGACGGAATAACCGCATTCACACGGCACAGCGAGTGCACTGAAGCGTTCTCGGGGAGCTGTTCCCTCCAACCCCACCGAGGACACCATGAATCCGACCCTCTCTCGCCGGCGCCCCTCGGGGCTCCGGGTGGCAGCGCTTTGCCTCAACGCCGTGTTCTTGTCTGCCGCCTGTGGCGAGGAGAACTCCACGTCCCCCCCGGAGACCCTGCGCCCCGCGCTGGAGCAACCGCAGGGAGTTTCGCTCAACGGCGAGGTGCTCAACGAGGGAGGCGAACAGTGGCAGGGCCCCGTCCTCAACGAGGGCGGTGAACAGTGGCAGGGGCCACGGTTGGAGGGACACAGCGTCGAGGGCGCGACCCTCCACGGTCGGCCGCTGTCCAGCGTTCGTGTGGAGGCAGGCGAGCTGCTGGCAGAGCAGGACGGTCAACTGCTGCGGGGGGAAGCCCTGGTGGGGGCCATGCTGCGGGCGCGGGTGGTCGATCCGTCGGGAGCGATCGCCTTCGTCGAGCACCGGATCTCGGCCATCTCGCTGGAGTTGCCCCAATATGATCCGGCACCCTCCGGCCGCACGTACCTCTACACTGTGCACCGCTACTCCGAGGAGGCCCAGGCCTGGACCCCGCTGTGCAGCGAGGATCGTGAGGGTGGGGTCCACGCGATTCCAATCGCCGCGGTGTGGGACGCCGGCGCCCGGCGGGTGGAGCTGCCCGGTGCGGTGACCTTCGCTTGTACCGCGGGTGCGATCGGCAAATGCTACCGGTGGGGGTATCGCCCCTGGCTGGCCCACCCTGACGGCGCGCAGGTGATGAAGGATGCCCACCAGACCTGCACCCGGCTGACCCGCGCGGACTATTGCGGCGACGGTCGTCCCCACACCCAGACCGGAACCCGGATCATGGTGTGGGACACCCTGACCGAGCCGGGGCCGTTCCAGACCTACGCGCGGGTGGAGGGAAACCACTTCGAAGCGGCCTGGAACACCGAGGGCGCGGTCTGCCTCAGCCATCCGCGCTGGATCTATCCGGGAGAAGGAGCCTGGGTTCGGTGCGCGGACAGGCGGTTGTCCCCCTGCACGGCCCAAGACCGGCAGGCGTCTCGGCAGGCGATGCCCGGAGCCCCGCGTCTCTTCACCGAGTCCGGGCTGAATATCGGTCTGTGAGCGAGGGCAGGGTTTGCCATCCATGGCAACGGTTGCCGTCGCTGGCGCACACCGGATGGCAACAGTTGCCATCCGGGGGCAAGCAAGCGGGCTGGCATCGCGCTTGCGTAGGCGTACGGCATGCCGGCGGTGAACCCTGATCGGGCGTTGATCTACTGGCCGCAGTCCGAGGGTCTTCCCGCTGGGCTGCGGACGCTCCTGGAACAAGACGGGTTCGCGGTGCAGGAGGTGGACTCGCTGGCCGCGGTCACCGCCGCGGCCCGCGCGGGAGACTGCCAGCTGCTGGTGGCCGCTCCGCCGAAGGGGATGCGGGATCTGACCGCACTGATCCGGATGGGGAAGCGGGAAGGGATGGCGATCGTCTTCGTCACCCAATCTCCCCCCGCGCGGGACCTTCCGCGCCTGCGCCCCTGGCCCTGCGCCTGGGTGAGCAACGCCGACGCCTTCTCCCGGGCGCTGGCCATTGCCTTTGCCACCCGGGACGCCTTGGCCCAGCGCTCCGCTCCGGAAATGGTGGCGGCCCTCTGTGAGCTGGGGGGCCTCGCCCAATCCAGTCATCCCCCTCAAGAGGTGGTGGGCCGGATCCTGGAGAAGTGCGCGGAGGGGATCTCCGCTGCCTGGGTGGGCCTCAAGGTACGGCCGGGAGCGGAGTTCCAACTGCGGCTGCCGTTGGGCGCCGGAATCCGGGGCCCCACCGGATCGCTGGACACCCAGGCCGGTCAGACCCAGCAGCAATCCCGGGCACTCTACGAGCAGGTCCGGCTCAAGGAGCGGGAGCAGGAGCGCTACACCGCCCCCGTCTTCGGTGGCCAGGAGGTGTTGGCCACCCTCGCGGTGGAGCGGCGCGGTGCCCAGCGGCTGGGGCGCGCCGGTCAATCGCTGGTGATCGCCGCTGCGGATCTGATCGCCGTCCAGTTCGAGCGCGCGCGGGTGGCGGATCTGCTGGAACACCGCGAGCGCCTGGCGATGTTCGGTGAGCTGATGGCCTCGGTGTCCCACGAGATGAACTCTCCGGTCTCCTATGTCCACTCCAACCTCGCCTTCGTCCAGACCCTGCTGCGGGACTCGGACGAACTCTCCGAGAGCACCCGGGCGGAGGTGGGAACGATCTTGCAGGAGTGTCAAGACGGGGTGGCCCAGCTCTCCTCCCTGGTGGGCAGCCTCAAGAGTGGAGCCCGCCAGCCCAAGGACGGGACCGGGCAGGTAGACCTCTCCTGGCTGGCGCAGCGCGCGGCCGAGCTGATGAAGAACCATGGGCGGGCGCGGGAGCTGCAGATGCAACTGGCACCGGAAGTGCCCGCCCGCGGTGACTTCGGACGGTTGTTGCAGGTGACGATGAATCTATTGATCAACGCGCTGCATGCCATCGGCAGCCGCGGCCGGGTCACCCTGCGCACCGGAGTGGAGGGAGAGCGGGTGTTCCTGGAGGTGGAGGACGATGGTCCGGGCGTCCCCCCGGAGGTGGTGGAGCGGATCTTCGAGCCGTTCTTCACCACCAAGCCGTCCGCCAGCGGCACAGGCCTGGGGCTGAGCATCTCGCGTCGGATCGCCCGTGAGCACGGCGGGGAGCTGAGCTACCGCAGCGGCACCTCCATCGGAGCCTGCTTCCGGCTCTCCCTGCCACTGGAGGAGGGGCTCCACTACCGGTTGGAAGAGGCCTGAACCCCCAGGTCCGCTACCCGGCGTCTTCGGCCAGCGGGAGGGCGGCCACCAGGTCCGCGGCGTGGTGCACCACCCGCTGGGCGCCCGAGGTCCGCAGCTCCAGCTCGTCCCGGAAGCCCCAGGTGACACCCACCGGCAGCATCCCGGCGGCGCGGGCGGTCTGCATGTCCACCCGGGTGTCGCCCACGAAGGCGCATTCTGCGGGGCGGAACCCCAGCGCGGCGGCGATCTCCAGCGACGACTGGGGATCCGGCTTTCGGGGCATCCCCATCCGCTCCCCGTAGACCTGCCGGAAGGTGCGGGGGAAGAAGTGGGCCACCAGCCGGTTGGTGGGCAGATCCGGCTTGTTGCTGAGCACCGCCAGCGGCAGCTGCTTGCGCTGCAGCTGCAGCAGCGCGTCAGCGATCCCCGGGTAGGGCCGGGTGGCGCGCATCATGTGGTCGCCGTAGCGGACCCGGTAGTCGGCCAGGATCGGCTCGAACAGTGCCTCGCTGCCCTCGGGGAGCGCGCGCTGGACCATGTTCGCCACCCCCTCGCCCACGAAGCGGCGGTAGGACTCCAGCGGGTGGGCGGGCAGCCGGTGTGCCTCCAGCGCCGCGTTGAGCGCGGTGGCAATGTCCTCCAGCGAGTCGATCAGCGTCCCATCCAGATCGAAGATGACCGCGCGGATGCTCACGGGGGATCCATCCTCACCATCGAACCGCCCTGGCGGTCCAGCCAGGAGCCCACCTCGTAGAGCTGCACCCGGGCGTCGCTTCCCTCGGCGGCCAGCCCCGCCTGGGCCAGCGCCGCCAGCCGCCGGGCCCGCTCCTTGTCGCCGCCGGTCAGCACCAGCGCCCGGGCCAGCCCGAAGCGGATCGAGGCCAACATCCGTGGATAGGCCTTGCTGCCCTCGCGCAGGGCCAGCGCCCGCTCCAGCACCGGCAGCGCCCTTCGGGGCTGATCCAGGCTGAGGTACGCGTCGGCGATGTGGAACAGCGACTGCCCCAGATCGAAGTGGTCCGGGCCCAGCGCCTTCTCCCGGATCGCCTGCGCCCGCTGGCTGTGTTCCAGCGCCGCGGGATAGTCCCCCCGGCGCATGTGTACCTCCGCCAGGGTGAGGTGGAAGGTCCCCAGCCGCGGGTGATCCTGGCCCAGCCCGGCCTCCATCAGGGAGAGGGCGCGCTCCTGGGTGGCCAGCGCCTCGTCCAGGTTGCCGGTCTTGACCAGCTCGCCGGCCAGGCCGTTGAGGGTGGGCCCCAGGCTGGTGGAGTCCGGCCCGAAGATCCGCTCGTTGACCCGCGCCGCGCGCCGGAACAGGGCCAGCGCCTCCTCGTGGCGCCCCACCGAGGACTGGGCGGTGGCCAGCCCCACCGCCACCGAGCTGACCCGCGGGTGCTCGGGACCAAAGGCCCCCTCCAGCAGCTTCAGCGCGCGCTCGTAGCAGGCCAGCGCCTCTTCCCGGCGCCCCAGCGCGGTGTAGGTGGTGGCCAGGCTTTGCAGCGATCCGGCCAGCTCCAGGTGGTCCGGCCCCAGCGTCTTCTCCCGCAGCGCCAGCGCCCGCTGGTGGTTGGCCAGCGACTGCTCGTAGTCCCCCTCGGCGCGGGAGAGGGTGCCCAGGTTGTCCACCAGGTCGGCCGCCAGCCGCGGCGGATCGCTCAGCGCCTCCAGCACCGAGGCGGCGTGGCGTCCCCAGCGGTGGCCTTCCGCGTGGCGGGACTGGCGCTGGCCGACGACCTTCACCAGCTCCACCATCGCCTCGGCCTCCACGTCCAGCAGCTGCGCGGCGACCGCCGCCCAGGCCGACTCCTGCAGCGCCTGCTCCGCGGCCGGATAGTCCCCGCTGCTGTCCAGCAGTCGCCCCAGCATCAGGAACACCTCCGCCTCCAGCGGGCGGAAGCGCAGCGCCCGGGCCTCGGACGCGATCTGGGTGGCCAGCCGCACAGCCTCCGGGTAGCGGCCCGAGGCGCGGTAGGCCTCCGCCTCCGCCATCCGGCCCCGCAGCGCCTCGACTTTTGGACGGTCCTCCTCCTTGGCGGGCAGCCGCGCGCGCCGGGTCAGGGAGGCGATGTCCGCGCAGTCCGAGAGGTCGGGGAGGGCGGTGGCGTTCTGGATCGAGCGGTCCACCGAGGCGGCGTCCGCGTGGGTCAGGAGATTCACGTAGGCGGCCAGCTCCCGCCGGCGGCGATCCAGACAGCCCAATCGCAGGTCCAGCGTCTCCCGGGTCTGATCTCCCCGCACGAAGGTCGCGTCGCAGGCCTGGTTTCGGGCCTGGGTCCAGGACGTCTGGTAGCGGTCCAGGTCGCGCTCCACCGCCGCGAAGGCCGCCGCCCGCAAGGGAACCCCGGCCTGGTCGAAGGCCTTTTGCACCTGGGCCTTCACCGTCGGATCCCAGATCCCCTCCAGCTGGCGCTCCGGGCTCTCGCAGGACGCGTCCGGGGTGGGACCAAGGCCCCGGCCCACCACCACCGCCGCCAGCACCGCGGTGCCCACCAGCGCCGCCCAGGTGGCCCGCCGCCGGAACCAGGCCGCCACCTCCAGCGCCGAGAGCAGCGAGGCCATCGACGGCCAGCGCTCCTCGCGGTTGGGCCGAAGGCCACGCAAGAGCATCCGGTGCAGTGACAGCGGCACCCGGTGATCCAGCGGCAGCTTGGGCAGCTTGCCGGCCATCGCCGCCTTGGCCAGCCCACGCACGCTCTTGGCCTGGTAGGGCAGCTGCCCGTACAGCGCCTCCCACAGCGCCACGCAGAACGAGTACTGGTCCGTGCGGGCGTCCACCGCCTCGCCCACGAACTGCTCCGGCGCCATGTACACCGGGGTGCCGACGATGGTCCCGGCGCGGGTCAGCGGCGAGAGCAGATAGTCGGGGGTGAGGTTGGGATCGTCCGGGCCCAGTTGGGGCGGCAGCGAGGGATCGATGTTGCCCACCGTCGGGCGGGCCAGCCCGAAGTCGGTCACCCGCACCCGGCCGTCGGTGGCCACCAGCACGTTGTCCGGCTTGAAGTCCCGGTGGACGATCCCGGCGGCGTGCGCGGCGGCCAGCCCGCGGCCGGCGTAGCGGAACATCGCCACCACCTCGCGCCAGTTGCGCGGGGTCTTCAGCCAGCCGGTGAGGGTGCCGCCCTCCACCAGCTCCATCGCCACGTAGACGTCGTCCCCCAGGCTGCCCACGTCGTAGACGCCGACGATGTTGGGGTGGGAGATGCGGGCCATCGCCTGGGCCTCGCGCAGCAGCCGGGCCCGGCCCTCGCTGGCGTTGGTGCCGTTGATGCCCTTCTTTTGCGAGGTGCGCAGCAGCTTGAGCGCCACCTTGCGGCTCAGCTCAGGATCGAAGGCCGAGTACACCACCCCCATCCCGCCCAGGCCCAGCTGCTGGAGGATCACGTACCGTCCGAACTGCTGACCCTTGGGCAGGGACTGGGTGGAGTCGGGCGGCGGGGGCTCCAGCTCCTGGGGATCTGGGGCAGCAGGCAGCGGGGGAGGCGAGGGCGGAAGCCCCTGGGTGTCCTCCTCGTTGGGAATCACCGCCCGCTCGCTGCGGCGGCGGCCGGGCTCGGCCAGGAGCGGCTCCGGCTGGACCCGGCGGGCCATCCCCGGGGGGAGGGTCACCTCGTCGGAATGCACCGCCCGCTCGTTGGCCATCGCCCCGCCGGGACTGGCGGCGCGGCGGAGCATCTGGCGGGGACCGAGCAACGCCTCGTCGTCTTCGGGCAACGGGGGGACGGTCCGATCCTGCGGATCATCCTCCGGGTCTGGAGCGGACCGGCCTTGCTGGGACAACAGCAGGCTGGGGTTGAGCAGCTCGGGGGCGGTCATCGCCCGGTTCTGGTTGGCCTCCCGCTCCCGATCCCGCTCGTCGGCGGTGGACCGCAGGGTGTCCTGGCACTTCTTGCAGCCGCGGACATGCTCCCGCAGCGGCGGCGCCTCGTCGGGGCGCAGCGCTCCGTCCATCAACTTGGCGAGGGTGCCCGGCTCCGGACACGTCATCGGCATCGGGTTCCTGGGAGAAGGGGCGGGCGGATTCGACCACGCCCCGGTCGCGGCGACAATGCACCCACGGTGCGCCCGGCCCTGCAGGCCAGGCAGGCAGGCGTCAGGGGGTGCCGACCTCGGCGCGCAGCTGCTGCACGGTGGTGATCAGCTGGGCAGGGACATCCCGCGGATCCGCCTCCAGAGTGTACTGGTGGAAGGAGGCCAGCGCGGAGGCCTTCTCGTTGCGCTCCAGGGCGATGGCCCCGGCGAAGAGCAGGGCCTCCTGCGCGTCCGGGTACACCAGCGCCAGGTGGCGCAGTTCTTCGATCGCCCGGGGGGCATCCCCCTTGGCGGCGTGGAGCACCGACTGGTGGATCCGGCTCTCGGTGTGGAACGGGTCCCGGCTGAGCACCTTGTGGTTCAGCTGCGTGGCGTCGTCCCATTCCTGCCGGCGGAGCAGCTCATGCACCACCGCGGCGGTCAGCTCCAGATCGTCGGGGTTCCGCTTCACCTGGGCCAGCGCGTCCTGGAAGCTCTTCTCCTCCGTGCTGGCCTCGGCGGACGGGACGGGCATGGTCATCGAGGGCGGCGGTCCGCCGGTCATCGATCCGCCCTCGGTCCGCGCCTGCTCGTCCTTGAACAGGTACACGCCCAGCCCGCCGAAGAAGAGGACGATCCCCGCGCCCCACAGCGCGCCCTTGAGTTCCGGGTGACGGGCAAACAGGCCGGTGCCCACCGGTCGCTGCGGGACCGGGGCTGCGGGCCGCTGCCTGGGTGGGGCGGACTGGGTCTGGCGGTACTGATCGCGGGCCCGGAAGGCGTCCGCCGCCTCGCGCTCCAGCCGGTTCTGCTCGGAGGCGAGTTGGCCTGCGTCTAGCTGGTGCCGGTTCTGCTCCAGCTCCTTGAGCTCCTCGATCAGCAGCTGGGCGCGCAGCTCCAGATCGGTGCCCCGCTGATCCACCGCGGCGCCGGTGGCCGGCGCCTTCTTGCGGGTCAAGAGCAGGTAGATCCCGGCGGCCACCAGGCCGACGACCAGGACCACGATTCCAGGCGTCCAGTTGGTGGGGGTCATCGCTTCAGCTCCGCGCGGACTGCCTTGAGGTACGGGTCGTCGGTGTCATCCGCCGGGGGAGCGGGGGCCTGATCGGCCACCGGAGCGGTGGGCGCGCCCTTCTTGAACATCAGGGTGATGAAGGCCACCCCGATCAGCACCACCGCCACGGGGCCCAGCCACACCACCCAGTTGAACCCGTGCGCGGGAGGAGCCAGCAGCGCCCAGTCACCGTAGCGGGCCACGAAGTAGTCCTTGATCTCCTGGTCCGTCTTCCCCTCGGTGACCAGCGCCCGGACGGTGTCCAGCTGGGCCCGCGCCATGGAGGCGGGAGAGTCGGAGATGGAGAGGCCCTGGCACACCGCGCAGCGCAGCTGCTTGCCCAGCGCCTGGGCCCGCGCCTCTAGTTCCGGCGCCAACGGCTGGCTGCCGGCGAACTGGGGGGCGTGCTGGGTCTGGCTCAACAGAAAGGACAGCAGCAGTCCGGCGATCACTTCGAGCCTCCAGCGTTGGCCGCCTGCGGGTTGCCCCGGGCCACCAGGTTGCGGACCTGGGTGGTCAGCGACTGCGGGTCGATCGGCCCCAGGTGCTTGTCCACGATGATCCCCTGGCTGTCCACGAAGTACGTCTCCGGGACCCCCGAGCAGCCGTAGTCCACAGCCATGCGGGAGAGCGGATCCAGCATCTGGGGGAAGCTGGTCCCGTGCCGGGAGAGGTAGCGCTGGGCGTTCTCCTCGGTGTCCTCGAAGATCACCCCGATGAACTGGGCCTGATCCGAGAACTGCCGGGCGCCCCACTCCAGCACCGGGTGCTCGGCCTTGCAGGGCTCACACCAGGAGGCCCAGAAGTTGATCACCAGCGGGCGACCCTTGAAGTCCGCCATCGAGACCCGCTGGCCGGTCTGGAGATTCTTGACCACGAAGGAGGGCGCCGGCTGGCCGGCCAGCATGAACGGCACCGCCCGGGGGTTGGTCCCGAACGACTTGGCCAGCACCAGCAGCAAGACCCCCACCAGGCCGGCGAAGGCGATCGTCACCCACATCCGCTTCATGCCGCGCCTCGGCTGGCCTGGGGGCTGACCGGCGGGCCGGCCACCGCGGTCACCGTGGCCGCGGCCTTCTTCCGGGTGGGCCAGGCGGCGATCGCCGAGCCCAGCAGGATCAGCGGGATGCTCCACCAGATCCAGCTCACCAGCGGGAAGACCCAGACGTTGAAGCTGGCAGTGTTCTCCGCCTGGGAGAACGCCATCAGCGAGATGTAGAGGTCCTCGCGCGCGGTCTCCCTCACCGCCGGGGTGCCGATCGGGTCGGTGCTGCGCTCATAGAAGTTCATCCGGGGGAGCATCTGCTCCACCTCGCCGTTGGGCAGCTTCACGTCCAGCTTGGCCGCCAGGTAGGAGCGGTGGGGCTCCTGGCCTTCGGTGAAGCCGCGCATGGTCAGATCATAGCGGCCGAACCTGGCGCTCTCCCCGTCTTTGAGGGTGACGGTGGTCTTGGAGACGTAGGAGGAGGAGGCGGACACCGCCACCGCGATCAGGATCACCGCCAGGTGGACCAGGTAGCCGCCGAAGCGACGCCGGGCCCGCTGGGCGCTTCTGACCACCGCGGTCCAGGGACGTTCCCCGTGCTCGGTCATCCGGACCTTGGCGGGCAGCAACAGCTCGCGCAGGGTGACGGTGAGGGCGAAGCCGGCCAGGCCGAAGGAGGCCACCGCATAGCCGCCGCGGAAGCCCAGCAGCAGGGTGACCACCACCACCCCCACGCCGATCAGCGCCGGGAGCATCAGCTGCTTCTTGATGGTGGCCGCGGTGGGCCGCCCCCAGGGCAGCGCCGGTCCCACGCCCATCAGGAACAGCACCGCCAAAAAGCCGGGGACCGACATCCGGTTGAAGTACGGCTCGCCCACCGAGATCCGCTTGTCGCGCAGGGCCTCGGAGATCAGCGGGAACAGCGTGCCCAGCAGCACGGTGAAGGTGATTGCCACCAGCATCAGGTTGTTCACCAGGATGGCGGTCTCACGCGAGATCGGCGCGTCCAGCGGACGCTCCGGCGCCAGCAGGTGGGCCCGGGAAGAGAGCAGGCCGATGGAGGCCACCAGCAGGATCCCGATGAACACCAGGAAGGTGGGCCCGATGTCCGACTGGGTGAAGGAGTGCACCGAGTTGAACACCCCGGAGCGGGTCATGAAGGTGCCCAGCAGGGTGAGGATGAAGCTGGCCAGCGCCAGCGCCACCGTCCAGACCTTCAGCATCCCCTTGCGCTCTTGCACCATGGTGGAGTGCACAAAGGCGGTGGAGGTCAGCCAGGGCAGGAAGGACGCGTTCTCCACCGGATCCCAGGCCCAGTAGCCGCCCCAGCCCAGCACCGCGTACGCCCACCAGGCCCCGAGGATGACCCCCACCGAGAGGAAGGCCCAGGCGATCAGGGTCCACCTGCGCAACGGCGCCATGAAGGTGGGCGAGAGCTCACCGCGGATCAGCGCCGCCACCGCCACCCCGAAGGGCACGGTCATCCCCACGTAGCCCAGGTAGAGCATCGGCGGGTGGATCACCATCAGCAGGTGGTTCTGCAAGAGCGGGTTGGGGCCGGGGCCATCTGGCGGCACCGGGAGGACGGCGTGGAAGGGGTTGGCCGGGCCGGCGATCAGGAAGGCGAAGAACACCCCCACCGCCAGCATCGTTCCCACCGCCAACTGCATCGCCACCGGCGGCTCACGGCGGTGCGCCAACCCGAAGGCCAGCAGGTAGCTGCCCAGGATCAGCCCCCAGAAGAGGATTGATCCCTCCAGCGCGGACCACAGCGAGACCACGGTGAATAACAGCGGGGTGGCCCGGCTGCCCACCTGGGCCACGTAGGAGACCGAGAAGTCGTGGGTGACCAGCGCGTAGACCATCACCGCGTTGGCCATGAACATGCAGACGAAGAAGCCGATCACCGAGCGCAGCACCCAGGTGTAGCCGGTCTGGCTGTGGCGCAGTCCGCCGACGAAGCCAACCACCGTGCCAAAGGCGGCGAAGGCCAGCCCGCCCAGCACGAAGGCGTAGCCGAGGGTGGCGTTCACGGAGACCTCGCCGAGGTGGTGGTGGTGTCCCCCTTGAGGGACTCCTGCCACTGCTTGGGATCCTCGCCCTCCTTGGGGGCGCGGTACTCGTTGGAGTGGTTCACCATCAGCCGGTTGGACTCGAACACCCCGTTGCTGGAGTAGCTGCCCTCCACCACTACGCCGATCCCGTCGCGGAACATCTGCGGGGGGACCTCCCGGGAGTGGACCTTCACCGCGGAGGCCTCGGCAGCGTGCGAGTCCGCCAGCTGGAAGGCCAGCTCATGGCTGCCGGAGTCAAACTGGATTGAGCCGGGCTTGACCACTCCGCCCAGCCGGACGGTGGGGCCGTAGCCCTTCTCTCCCTGGGCCAGCAGCTCGCCCGGGCTCCAGTAGTAGACCAGGTTCTCCTCCAGGTCCCCCAGGGCGATGTACGCCAGGCCGGCGCCGGCAATGAGCAGGGCGACCACGGCGAAGAGTCGGTTGCGGGCTTGGGAGGTCATGGCTGGGTCCGTGACAGCGGTTCGGTGGAGCGTGGACGGCGTAACCACAGAGACAAGGAGTAGACGACCAGGGCCGCAAGGGCGATGCCATATCCGGCCCAGACAAACTCCCAGCCCCCGACGATCCGGCCGGCGCCGACCTGGGGATCGGCGTGGGGCGCGGCCTGGAGAAAGGCGAGGGTGAGCGCGTTCATCAGTGGGTCCCCGTGGAGGCCAGGCCCACCCGCTGGTCGGAGAGCACCTCGGGAGGGGCGCTTTCCTCGCGGAGGCGGTGGCGGGCGATGGCGTAGCGGAACATCAGGAAGGCCAGCATCACGAACAACAGCCCGAACGAGTTCCAGCGCAGCGGCAGCACCAACTCAGGATCCACGGTGCGGGGGCTGGACTGGATCTGGTGCAGGCTCTTCCACCAGCGGACCGAGAACCAGACGATCGGGATGTCGGCGAAGGCCAGGATCCCGACGATGGCCGACCAGCGGGCGCGCTTCTCCGGATCGTCCACGAACTTCCGCAGCGCCATGTAGCCCATGTAGGCGACCAGCATCACCGCCGCGGAGGTCAGCCGCGGATCCCAGGTCCAGTACACCCCCCAGGTGGGCTTGCCCCAGATCGCGCCCAGCATCACCCCATACACCCCGAACAGCAGGCCCACCTCGGCGCTGGCCTCGGCCAAAGCGTCCGCGCCGGACTTGCCGTTGAACAGGTAGGTGAGGCTGGAGCCGAAGTTGAGGGTCGAGCAGATCAGCGCCATCCACACCGCCGGCACGTGGGCGTACATCAGCCGCTGCACGTCGCCCATCTCGCGGTCGGGCGGGGCCACGAACAGCCCCCAGTACCAACCGGAGAGGACGGTGGCCGCGCCCAGCAGGGGCAGTCCGATCCGAATCACTCTGGACATCGTCATCCTTCTACCGCCTTGGGGAACAACACGAAGCCCAGTCCCCAGTAGATAAGGTTGAAGCCAGCCAACAGTCCCAGCCAAGCGGGGAGCTGGTTTCCCATCAAGTCGCCCTGCATCACCAGATTCGTTGCTTTCACCGAAGCCATCAGGGGCGGAACCAGCATGGGGAACAGCAACAGTGGGAGTAACACATCCCGCGCCCGGGCATGACTGGCGATGGCCGAGTAGACAGTCCCCGGGGCTGCGATCGCCAGGCAGCCCAGCGCCAGGACGCCGAACAGCCGCGGCAGCCCCATCTCGTAGGTGACCCCGAACAGCGCCACCAGGATCGGCGCCAGCACCGCGCCCATCAAGAACAGCAGGAACGCGTTGCCCAGCGCCTTGCCCAGGAAGATCGCCCGGGCGTCGGTGGGCGCCAGCCGCAGCCCGTCCAGGGCGCCGTTCTCGCGCTCGACGCGGAACGACTCGCCAAGCGCCAGCACGCTCGAGAGCAGCAGGGACAGCCAGAGGTACGCACCGGAGCTGAGCTTGAGCAGGCGGGTGTCGGGGCCCAGGGCAAAGGAGAAGAGCAGCAGGGTCGCCACCGCGAAGAAGAGCAGGGCGTTGAGCCGGGCCTTGGTCCTCCACTCGATCAGCAGGTCCTTGCGCAGGATGATCCAGGTGGTGGCCAGCAGTCCGGGGGGGCTCATGGCGCCACCGACCTTCCCTGGGAGAGATGGAGGTGCTCGCGGCACAGCGAGCGGCCCTGCTCCACCAGATGGGTGGCCAGCACCACCGTGCAGCCGCGCTGGGACAGTTCGTGGATGAAGCCCTCCATGGCGGAGATCCCCGCCGGGTCCAGCTCTCCGAAGGGTTCGTCCAGCAGCGCCAGCTCCGGGGTCTTCATCAGCAGCCGTCCCACCGCCACCCGCTTGCGCATTCCGGCGGAGTACTGCCTCACCGGCTGCGGATCCCTGGGGTTGAGGCCCACCCGGGTCAGGGTGGCGGCCACCAGGTCGGGCAGGTCGGTCAGGCCCAGCAGCCGTCCCAGCAGGGTGAGGTTCTGGGCACCGGAGAGATCCTCGTAGAGAAAGTTCTGATGGGAGAGCAGGGCCAGCTTCTGCCGCGCCAGGTCCCGCTCCTCCACCGCGTCGTGGCCCAGGATCCTCAGCTTGCCGCTGGACGGGGGAAAGGCGGTGGCCAGCAGCCGCAAGAGGGTGGTCTTGCCCGACCCGTTGTGCCCGGTCAGCAACAGCGACGAGCCGCGCGCCAGCGAGAAGGTGAGCCGCACCACCGCCCAGTGACGCCCGTACCGGCGGCTGACATCGTTCAGTTCCAGCGCTGGCGCCGGTGGGGTCGACTGGAGGGCCATTCCGGACGAGGTAGGTATCCCAAGTGTTGGCCCGACGCCACGAGGACCGGAGGAGACGCGACCTGGGGCCTTTGCGCGCCGCCGACCCGTGCGCACCTTGGGGTCCGCAGGGGCCTCCGTGGGGAGGACCGGCAGGACGGGAGGGCGGGATGGGGGCTGCAATGTTTGCGCGGCGGGCGGCCAAGGCCTCGGCGGCGGGTTTCTTTCACTATTCGGGGGCCCGGCGGGTGATGGCCTCCTGGCGGCGGTACGAGTCCGGAGGCTGCCGGATCAACATCGTCAACTACCACCGGGTGGTGGCCGACTTCACCGGCGAGGTGCAGCGGTCGCTGCCGGGGTCACTGATCTCCCAGGAGACCTTCCGCCGGCACCTGGTGGAGGCGGACGCGGCCGGCTACCAGTTCGCGTCCCTGGACGAGGCGCTGGACGTGATGTCGGGGCGCATGACGTCCAAGAAGGACCTGTTCGTGGTGACCTTCGACGACGGGTACCGCGACGTCTATCGCTACGCGTTCCCGGTGCTCAAGGCGATGGGGGTGCCGGCGATTGTGTATCTGCCCACCGGCTTCATCGGCACCCAGCGGCGGTTCAACCATGATCGGCTGTTCCACCTGCTGGGGGTGTTGCGCACCCGGAGGTTCCGGCCGGTGCTGGAGACGGTGCCGCCCCAGGCGGTGTCGCTGCTGGAGGCGGTGTCCAAGCCCGGCAAGCCGCTGACCCCACAGCTGCACGCGTTCCTGGAGACCCAGTCGCCGCAGACCCTGGAGAAGCTGATCGGCGCGCTGGAGACACAGCTGGGCGGCGGACCGGAGCTGCTGCCCGAGCAGGGCGACCCGATGAGCTGGGATGAGGTCCGCAAGATGTCCGCTGGCGGGATCGAGTTCGGCGCCCACACCGTCAACCACACCGTGCTCACCCAGGAGACGCCGGAGAACGTGGAGCGGGAGCTGCGGGAGTCGAAGCAGACGCTGGAGGCCCAGCTGGGCAAGCAGGTGGAGCACTTCGCCTACTGCAACGGCTGGTACTCGGACGAGGTGATCCAGGCCTTGAAGCGGCTGGGCTACCGCTCGGCGGTGACCACTGAGGACATGCCCAACCAGATCGGCGGGGACCCGTTCACCCTGCGGCGCAAGGTGCTGTGGGAGAACTTCAGCATCGGGCTGACCGGGGACTACTCGTCGGCCTTGACCACCTGCCAGCTGGACGACGTGTTCGGCTTCTTTGGCATGAACCATCCGGTGCCCGGCAAGCGGCCGCAGCGGCTGGCCCCGGTCGTCTCCGAGATGGCCAACCTGATCGTTCAACCGGGAGCCCACTAGTTGGCTGAAAAGTCATTCCTCGGGAAGGCCGGGCCATTGGTGATGGCCCGGTTCTTCACCGCCATCCTGACCATTGCCATCCCCCTGGTGCTGGCGCGCGCGCTGGCGATGGAGGAGTACGGCACCTACAAGCAGCTGTTCCTGCTCTCCCAGACGCTGACCTACATCCTGCCGTTGGGGGTGGCGCAGGCGCTGTACTACTACCTTCCGCGCACCGAGGAGCAGCGCCCGTACCTGGGGCAGACGATCATCTTCCTGACCGGGATGGGCGCGATTGCGGCGCTGATCCTGTTCCAGGGGGCGGACGCGATCGGCCAGTGGTTCAACAACCCGGAGCTGGTCCAGTACCGCGCTCCGCTGGCGGTATACGTGTTCGGGATGGTGGGGTCCTTCTCCCTGGAGATCGGGATCACCGGCCGGGGAAAGACCAGGCAGTCGGCGCTGGTGTACCTGGTCTGCGACACCACCCGGGCAGTGGCGATGGTGGCGCCGATCCTGCTGGGGCTGGGCCTACACGGGGCGATGAACGCCATGGCCGCCTTCGCCCTGGCGCGCTACGCGGCCAACTGGGTGGTGTTCTACAAGACCAGCCACGGGCCGCTGTGGAACACCCGGCTGTTCGTCTCCCAGTTCATTTACGCGCTGCCGTTTGGCGCGGCGATGGCCCTGGCCATCTCCCAGCAGTACGCGCACCAGTTCGCGGTCTCCAGCAGCGTCACCCCGGAGCTGTTCGCCCTCTACGCGGTGGCTTGCTTCCAGCTGCCGATCGTGGACCTGCTCTACACCCCCACCAGCGAGGTGCTGATGGTGCGGCTGGGCGAACTGGAGAAGGAGGGGCGGACCCATGAGGGGGCGGCCGCCTTCCGCGAGGCGGGGGCCAAGTTGTCGGTGGTGTTCTTCCCGATGGTGGCCTTCCTGTTCGCCGCCGCGCCGGAGTTCATTGGCGCACTTTTCGGCCAGAAGTTCCTGGGGGCGGTGGACATGTTCCGGGTGGGGATCCTCACCGTGGCCCTGGCGATCTTCCCCATGGACGGGGTGCTGCGCGGGCGGGGAGAAACGCGCTGGATCTTCAACAGCTACCTGGTCAAGGCGCTGGTCACCCTTCCGTTGGTGTACTTCGGGGTCAAGCACCTGGGGATGATGGGCGGGATGGTCTCCTACGCGCTGGCGGAGCTGGTGGGCAAGGCGATGCTGCTGATCCGGATTCCCCGCGCCCTCTCCACCGTCGAGAAGAAGGTGGGGCTCCGGGAGCTGATCCCGTGGAAGGACCTGGGCAAAGCGTCGCTGGCCGCGGCGGTGGCCGGGGTCTCGGTGGTGGTCCTGCGCTGGGCAGTGCCGCGCGGAATGGTGCACCTGCCGGATGACTTCTTCTGGCGGGTGATCCCGCTGGGAGTGTCCGGGCTGCTGTTCGTCGCCGGCTACGTGGTGGCGCTGCGGATGACCGGGATCCGGCTGGAGTCGGTGCTGCAGAGCTTCCGGGGGCGGTGATTTCGCCGGTGGAGGTGGGCAGGTCGTAATAGCCTCCGCCGCATGTTCGAGCTGGCGCTGCACCCGACCGACACGCCGCTGGCAGAGCCGTTCCCGATCCTGGAGCTGGATCCCGAACTGGAGCTGGATTCGGTTCCGGGGCTGCTGCTGATCGCCTGCGAGCTGATCCAGGAGGCGAAGGCGGCGTCCTTCACTCTTCGATGCGGAGGGGTGGAACCCTGGCCAGCGGACATCCTGGGCGAGCTGTCAATGATCCTGGAGGAGCTGGTCCCGGCGCTGGAGGCGCTGCGCAGCGGGGCGGGGACCTTCCGCTTCGAGCTGACCGAGCAAGGGGTGGAGACCGCCCTGGAGTTCACCCGGGTCGGGGAGACCCTGGAGGTCCGCGCGGTGGATCTGTTCGACGCCCGGCCCAGCCGCTTCGGTTCTGAGGTGGAGCGGGTGGAGGTGGGCGCCCTGGTGCAGCAACTGCACGCGGTGGTGGAGGCCTTCGTGGCCGCGGTGCGCCGGGTGTGTCCAGCGCTGATCGACGAGGACACCTTGAGAATGTGGCTGCGGGATGTGCGGAGGTTGATCGCGGAGATCAAGCATCGGGACGCGGGGGCACCGTGATGGTCCGGCACCTGACCCCAGGCCGGAGCGGACCGGCGCAGCGCCAGGCGCTCATACCTGGTCGTCAGGCCAGCAGCGTCTGGCCCCGTGCGAGGATCTTCAACGCGGCCAGCCTGGGATCAGCCGCGCGGAGGACCCCGGAGATCACCGCGTAACCGGGAGCGGCCGGAAGCCTGGGCGCGGTCTCCGCGGTGATCCCTCCGAGGGCAAACGCCGGAGCGGACAGACGCAGCGCCAGGGCCTTGTAGCCGTCCACGCCCAGCGGCGTCCGGGTGTCCTCCGGCTTGGAGCCGGCGCCGAACACCGGGCTGACCAGGTACAGGTCGGCGCCTGGCGCGTCCTGCGCCTCGCGGGAGTCGTGGACCGCTGCGCTGATCAGCGCACCTTCCGGAAGTTGTCCCCGCACCTCCGCCGGACGAAAGCCGTGTGCCGGGAGGTGCAGGTGGGCACCCACCAGCAGGGCCACGTCCAGCCGGCCGTTCACGAACAGCGGGTTGCCTGCCCGGCCGCACAGCCCGCTTAACAGCCGGGCCTCCCTCAGGAAATCCCTCCCGGTCGCGTCCGGGTGCCGGTGCTGCACCGCGATCCGCGGGGACAGCGGCAGCACCTGGGCCAGGCGCTGGAGGAGGGTGTCTTCTCCCAGCGACCAGTCGGTGATGACGATCAGGGAGGGGAGGGCGGTCACGACCCGATCAGGTCGGTCAGCGGGCTGGAGGCGCTGGCGTAGGCCTTGCGGGGGATCCGCCCTGCCAGGAACGCCTCCCGGCCGGCCTCGATGCCCTTGCGCATCGCGCTGGCCATCAGCACCGGGAAGGTGGCGCTGGCGATGGCGGTGTTCATCAGCACAGCGTCGCACCCCAGTTCCATCGCCACCGCCGCGTCCGAGGCGGTGCCCACCCCGGCGTCCACGATCACCGGAACGCTGACTGCCTCCATCAGCAGCCGGATGTTGTGCGGGTTGCGGATGCCCAGCCCAGAGCCGATCGGCGCCGCCAGCGGCATCACCGCCACGCAGCCGATGTCCTGCAGCTTCTTGGCGGTGATCGGATCATCGCTGGTGTACGGCAGCACGATGAAGCCGTCCTTCACCAGGATCCGCGCCGCCTTCAGGGTCTCCTCCACGTCCGGGTAGAGGGTCTTCTGATCCCCCAGCACCTCCAGCTTCACCCACTTGGTGCCCCACAGCTCCTCGGCCAGGTGGCAGGTCCGGATCGCCTCCTCGGCCGTGTAGCAGCCGGCGGTGTTGGGCAGCAGCTGGATGCGCGAGGTGTCGACCCAGTGCATCAGCGACGCCTCGCCCTTCGCGGCCAGATCCAGGCGGCGCACCGCGACGGTCACCATCTCGGTGCCGGACGCGTCGTGGCACTGCTTCATCACTGGATGGGACGGATACTTCCCGGTGCCTACGATCAGGCGGGACTGGAAGGTGCGGCCTGCGATCACCAGCGGCTTGTCTTGCATCGGATTCCTCACCCGCCTCCGACAAAGGAGACGATCTCCACGTGGTCCCCGTCCCGGAGGGGATGTTCGGCATGCCGGGCGCGGCGGACGACCTCCAGGTTCACCTCGACGGCGACCCGCTCGCGCGCGACTCCCAGCTCCTCCAGCAAGGATAGGACGGTGGCGCCATCCTGGACCTCCCGAGGTTCTCCATTGACGGTCAGCTTCAAGGCCCCGGCTGGATACGGCTGGGCCCGGGCACTGTCAAACCCTGACGGCGGGGCTTGGGTGAGGTGGGAGCGAGAGCTTGCGTTTGCGGTCACTCCGGGAAGGGTTGGCTGGCGCTCCGGGGGGCGATGCCTATGATGACCGGGCCATGGAACCCACTTTGGCCGAGGCGGCGGCCACTCCCGCGCGAGGACACCTCTCGGTCGCCCGGCTGGAACGGCAGTGGTTCATCGCCTGTCGCTCCGGAGAGCTGAAGGGCCAGCCGCTCTCTCGCCGGATCCAGGGGACCCCGGTCGTCGTGTTCCGGACCGGAAAGGGAGCGGCCGCTGCGCTGCTGGACCGCTGCCCCCACCGCAACGTGCCGCTGTCGGAGGGCCAGGTGCGTGGGGAGGAGTTGGAGTGCCGGTACCACGGCTGGCGCTTCGACTGCGCCGGCGAGTGCGTGGCCATCCCGGGCCTGGTTTCTGGGGAGACGCGGCTGCGCTCGCGCCGGGCGCCGTCCTTCGCCGTCCGGGAGGTGGACGGCTATCTCTGGGTCTTCTCCACCCCGGAGGTCACCCCCACCACCGAACCGTTCCGCTTTCCGCACCTGGACGATGCGCGCTTCACCCACGCGCGCCGCGAGTTCCGGGTGGCCGCGCACATGCACGCGGTGTTGGAGAACACGCTGGATGTGCCGCACACCGCGTTCCTGCACGGGGGCTACTTCCGCACCGCCCAGAAGGAGAACGAGATCGAGGTGGTGGTGCGCCGGACCTCGGACCGGGTGGAGGCCGAGTACCTCAACGAGCCCCGCCCCAAGGGGCTGGCCGGGAGGCTGCTGGCGCCCCGGGGCGGGGTGGTCACCCACTTTGATCGCTTCCTGCTGCCCTGCGTCGCCCAGGTGGAGTACCGGCTGGGCGAGTCCAGCCATCTGGTCACCACCTCCGCCCATACCCCGGTGGATGACTTCGACACCCGGGTCTACGTGGTGGTCAGCCTCCGGCTCCCCCTCCCGGGGTGGCTGGTGAAGCCGTTCGTCACCCCGATCGCCACCCACATCTTCAAGCAGGACGCGCAGATCCTCCGGCAGCAGACCGAGACCATCCGCGCCTTCGGTGGCGAGCGCTACGCCACCACCGAGATCGATGTGTTGGGGCCGCAGATCTGGCGGCTGCTGCGCCACGCTTCACGGGAGGACGCTCCGCCGCTCCCGGACGAGGAGACCCGGGTGCGGATGCGCACCTGAGAGCTCCCGCCGGGCCTTGGAGCCTGGTCTCCGAAACAGGCCTTGGGGCGAACTCCCCTTCGGGCCGAAAAGTTGCCGTGCGACAGAGCGGTGGCAGCCTGTAGCAGTAGCCGGTCACCTCCAGGTGGCCCGAGGCTGCAGAAAGCCAGGTCTGCTTCATGACTGCGGCATTTTGGCTGGTCCCCGCGTTGCTGCTCTCCAGCGGAGGCGGGGCTTCCCAGGTGGGTGAGTCCTGCGAGAAGACCTGCGAGAAGCGCTACGTCCCCTGCAAGGACGCCCGGGTCGACCAGCAGATGATGTGCTTCGAGGTCCAGCGGCGTTGTGAGATCCGCTGCGAGCCGGCGACGCAGACTGCCGGTGCGGCCAAGGGGCGGCGCTCCGGCAAACGCTGAGGGGTGGAGGTGTTGTCCCCGCCACCGTCGTCGGGATGATTTCTCCGTGCTCCCAGGGGCGTCTGCTCAGATGCCGGCATGATCGCCGACGGACACGCCGACTCGCTGATGTGGAACCGGGATCTGAACGTGGCCTCCGAAGAGGGGCACGTGGACTTTCCCCGGCTGCGCGAGGCCGGGGTGGGCCTGCAGTGCTTCACCATCGTCACCCGTGGATTTCCGTTCATCGATGGGTTCGGGCTCTTCGCCTGGTGGCGCAAGTGGCCCAAGGCGGCCCGGCGCAGCGAGTGGGCCCGCTGCGTCTACCAGCTGGATCAGATGGACCGCTTCTGCGCCGCCTCCAACGGCAAGGTGGTCATCACCACCAGCGGGGCGCAGTTGGAGCAGAACCTCCAGAACGGAGTCCTCAGCGCGGTGCTGGGGATCGAAGGCGGGCACGCACTGGAGGGGAAGGTGGAGCGGGTGGCGGAGCTGCATGCCCGGGGGGTGCGCTTCATCGGGCTGACCCACCTGCACAACAACGAGCTGGGTGGTTCCTCCTTTCCCTTCATGGGAAACAAGCCGCTTACCGACCTTGGCCATGAGGTGCTCGCCGAGATGGCCCGGCACAAGATGCCGGTCGACATCGCCCATGCGTCCCATCGGACCCTTGCGGACGTGCTGGCCCACCCCTCCACGGTGCCCTTCTCCTCCCACACCGGGTGCAGCAAAGAGGGCGGGAGCTGGCGCAACCTGGACGACCCGGCCCTGCGGCGGATCGCCGAGAAGGGTGGGGTGATCGGGATCATCTTCGCCACCGTGTATCTGGACGGCGATGAGCTGGACGACATCTTCCGGCACGTGGATCACGCCATCAACGTGATGGGCGAGGACTGCGTAGCGCTGGGCTCCGACTTCGACGGGATGATCCCGCTCCCGCGCGGAATGAAGGACGCGCGGGACCTGATCAAGCTCCCCGGCGTCCTGGAGAGACACGGCTACTCGGCGCAGCGGATCGACAAGGTGATGGGCCAGAACTTCCGCCGCTTCTTCAGGGAGCAGCTAGGGTAACGCGCGCGGCGTCGCCAGGGCTGGGCTGGAACAGGATCTTCCCGCCGCTCATGGCCTCTTCGTAGGAGGCCAGGGCGGCCGCGAACTGCTCGAGTGGCGACCGCGATCGCACCTCAGTGGAGAGGGGACCGCCCAAGCGGCCCTGGGCGCGCATCACGGTTGCGATCTGCCGCAGCATCGAGGTGCGCTGGATCCACTCGTACATGGTGAAGCCTTCAATCCGCTTGCCGTGGAAGATGAGCCCGGTGGGGTCCACCGACAGCGGGGCTCCGGAGAGCCAGCCGAAGACCCGCACCACGCCTCCTGGCTGGAGGGCCCGAAGCAGCGTTCCGGTGAGCGGGCCTCCGACGCTGTCCAGCGCCAACGTCGCTCCCAGCTTGGCGCAGAGCGCTGCCAGCCGGGCCTCGAACTCCGGGGTGGAGCTGTCGAGCACATGCTGGGCCCCGAGCGTCCGCAGCGCCGCGGCCTGCCCCTCTGCGCGCACCACGTGGATCATCGGCAGGCCAAGCTCCAGCGCCAGCCTCGCCACCATCTTTCCCAGCGCCCCCGCGGCGGCGGTCTGGACGACGGCGCGGTGCCGTTCCCGTCTGGCCTGCTCCACCAGCACCGTGGCGGTGAGCGGGTTGGTCAACATCGTCGCGCCTTGTTCGTGGCTGACGCCGGCCCGGAGCGGGGCGCAGCGGTTGGCGTCTGCGACCGCAAGCTCCGCCCAGGAGCCGCTGCGGGGGCTCGCCGCGAAGGCCACGCGCCGGCCGACCAGCATCCGGGCCATGGCCCCGCGTCCCTCCACCACCACGCCGCTCCCCTCGAAGCCAGCCACCGCGCCAATCGGCTTCTGGACGTCGTAGGCGTCCCGGAGCGCGAGCAGATCGTTGGGGTTTATCGGCGCCGCGGCCACCTGGATCCGCACCTGGCCGGGGCCGAGCGCCACCACCGGCGAGGTGGTGAGATCCAGCGAGGCAGCGCCGCCTTGATGGCTCTTCACCACCAGCGCGCGCATCTGGGGTCTGGTCATCGGCAGACGGTACGTCGGCGCGGGGTGGTGAGCGAACGAAGAACGCCCGGGACCTGATGAGGATCCCGGGCGGCCTTTGAAGCGTGGAGCGCGACCGTGGCTAGTCCACGGTGCCTTCCAACCGCTCGATCTCGGCATCGATCTGCTCGTCCATGCCGGACTCCTCGTACTCATCGCCCAGCCGCTGCTTGAGCTCCTGGGCCTTCTGCCGCAGCTCGCCCGCCAACCGGCGCGCCTCCTGCTTCAGCCGCTGGCTCTCCTGGCGGAACCGCTCCATCTCGGACTCGGCCATCTGCCGGGACTGCAGACGGGTATGGCGCTCGACATCCCTCGTCGCGCGCTCGGCGTCGCGGGTGACCCGCTCCGCATCTCGCGAGGCTCGCTCGGCGTCGCGGGACGCCTGCTCGGCGAAGCGCTCGGCGTCGCGCTCCAGCTTCTCTGCCATCCGCTCCGCGTCCCGCCCGGCGCGCTCCGCCTGACGCTCGAACTCGCGCGCCCAGCGATCCGCGTCGCGCGGGTTGTCGTTGTTCTTGGAGGCCAGCACCCGCTGACCCCGCCCGGACCGCTTGGCCTCGGCCAACTCCTCCAGGGCCAGCTCCCGGACGTCGCTGGAGCGGATCGATTCGGCAGCGGCCCGGTATGCCGCCTCCAACTCGCGGTCCAACTCCTGGTGATCCTTGATCTCGATCAGCACCTGGTGCCGAGCATCGTCGGAGGAGATCCGCTTGCTCAGCTCCAGCGCGGCCAGGGCGGCCTCGCGCGGTGCGTGGGGATGGAGCAGGTTCTTTAGCGCGTCGGACAGCGCCTCGTCCGAGCGCAGCTGGGAGGCCGCCTCCACGTACTTCATCGCCAAGGGGCCGTGGACCAGCTCGTGCTCGGAGATCCGGTGCATGTAGTCCAGCACGTCACCCAGGGCCTCATCGCCGCGGATTCCGGAGGCCACCGAAAGGATCCGGCTGCCGGTCTCCAGGGAGATCGGCGCCTCGGACATCAGCTTCTTGAGGGCGTCGCGCCGGAGATCGTCGCTCCGGAGCTTCTCCGCCAGGTTCAGATAGGCCTGCCGGGTGCTCTCTCCGGCCAGCCGGTGTTCCTCGGCCACTTCCTCCAGGCCCTCGGCGATCCGCGAGTCGGATCCGCCGTTGCGCTCCACCCTGGCCAGCGCCTCCCGTGCGTCCTGCTCGTCGGCCTTCGCCTTCTCCAGCTTCTCCCGGTACTCCTCCGGGGCATCATCGGTCCAACGGAAGCTCCAGCCTCGAGGCGCCGGAGGGGGCTCCGGGGGCTCGGGCGGAAGCGGTGCCATGTTCGGAGCAGGCGGCGCGACCGAAGGGGCGGCCGGGGTCGGCGACACCGGGGCCACCGGAGCGACGGAACGGGCCGGCGACACTGGGGCGACCGCCGGGGCGGGCGGGGCCGGAGACTCCGGAGCCAGCGCCAATGGGGAGTCACGTCCCACTCGCATCCCGGTGGGGCCCAGCTCGCCCATCATCGACTCCACGAAGACGCGGGCCTCCGCGTCTACCGGACGCTCGCTGCCATCGACCGTGTAGCGGGTGGACAGCTTCCCGGAGCGGGAGGCGCGGGCCTCGAAGGTCCGGGTGTGATCGTCGGTCTTCTCGGTGGCCACGAACAGGCCGCCGTCGCTCAGTGCTACCGGGTTGCCGCCGCGGCCCAGGGAGACCTCGCCCTCGGCCTCGACCTCCAGCAGACAGCCGTTGCCCGAACGCCGGGCGTTGAACACCCGCGTCCCGTTGCGGTGCGAGTTGATGTTGGTGCTGCTGCGGCCCTCGGGGCGGCAGATGGCGCCGGCCACCGCCGGGGTGGGGGAAGGCTGGGACCGGGGAGCGGGCGCTGCTGCCGGGGCCTCTCCGGTGGCCGGGACGGGCGTGGGGGCGGCGTTGGCCGCGGGAAGCTCCTGCCGGCGGCTCTCGGACTCCTCCTTGGAGAGGCGCGGCAGCGGCCCGCGGTCACTGGCCGTCTGGGCGACGGCGGCGGGCTGGAACGCGGCCAGGGGCAGCACCAGCGCCAGGAAACCGAGGCTGACCGCGCCGGTGCCGAAGCGGCCCAGGGCGCGTCGAGGAAGCTGCGGATCGAGAATGGCCATCAGACGGCCCTCCAGTTGTGAAGACTTACGCGCCATGGCCAACGTGGCCGAGGCATGGGGATCACGGCGGCCGACCGACCGCACGATGTCGAGGATCTGTCCCGCGTACTCCGAGGGACGGTTGCCGGCGGCCAGCACCTGATCGTCACAGGCGTACTCGCGCAAAGCGCGCATCCGGCGCTCGGCGACCCAGGCCAGCGGGTGGAACCAGTAGAAGGCGCAGGTGAGCTGGGCCAGCAGTTGGGTCAGCGCATCCAGGCGGCGCACGTGCGAGAGCTCATGGAGCAGCACCAGTTCCAGCCGGTCGGTGGTCCAGTTCTCCGCGCTGGTGGGGAGCAGCACCACCGGCGCCTGGATCCCCCAGGTCATGGGCAGGGCCACGCTGCTGGACTCCACCAGCACCACCTGGCGGCGGATCCCCAATTGCCGGGACAGGCGCCGGGTCAGGGCCAGCCAGCCGTGCCGGGTGACCGGGGTGGCCAACCGCGCCAGCCGCCACACGCCGATCCGTCCGGCCAGGATCTTGGTGAGGAACACCAAGGCGCCCAGCACCCAGGTCATGGCCAGCACCAGGGGCCAGCGGATGGGGCGTGAATCAGGCAGGGCCGGGACCGCCGCCACCAGGACCGGGGCGGGCAGCACCACCGGCGCCGGGGCGCTCAGACGCAACGGGGTGTAGCGCGCCGGCGTGCGGCGGGGCGGATGGACGTCCGCGGCCAGGGTGGCCAGCGGCGGAGGCACCACCGCCACCGGCGCGGTCAGGGTCTGCAACTGGGCGATGGGTAGGATCTCCATCCGCCACGCCGGCAGCACGGCGGCCAGCAGGGGGAGGAGCACCGCCGAGCCGACCGCCGCCACCCAGACTGCGTGACGGGCGCTGGCTGGCGAGCGACGCAGCAGCCGGTTGGCCAGCCAAGCCGCACCCAACAGCACGGTGGCCTTCACGCTGGCGTCCAGTAGGAGGGACAACCAGGAAGGGCCGCGATCCAGGCCCGTCGCGACGGTCTGCAGGATCTCGGGAACCATCTACCGTCCCTCCTTCTTGGCCTTCTCGATCAGCTCGGTCAGGGACTGCAGCTCGGTCTTGCTAAGCCTGGTCTCGTCGATCAGCGCGGCGATGGCTTCCTTGGAGGAGCCGTCAAAGAAGGTGTTCACCAGGTTGCGCAGCGCGCTCTTGCGGACCTTCTCCACCGGGACGGTGGGGACATAGACGTACTTGGCCCCGTCCTGCTCGTGCTGGAGCACGCCCTTCTCCTCCAGGATGGCCAGCATCGCCCGGACCGCTGAATAGCTGGGCGGGTCCGGCATCCGCTCGATCACCTCGGCCACGGTCGCCTTGCCCACCTGGTAGATGGCATCCATGATCTGGCGTTCCCGTCGGCTGAGCTTGCTCTGGACGTCTTCCGCCATGACTGACTCCCACTCCTGAAGGTGTGCTGGGTTTCTAGCAGTCTGCTAGAAAAGTAGCAACACGGGGTCCTAAGAACGCCAGGGGCCGCAGGATCCAGACGTGCTACGAATCGCCCAGGAAACGAATGCGTCGCTCCCCGCACAATTCCAGAACCCCAGCAGTCCTAGGTATTTGGGCGGTCGTGGTCGTGTTGGCGGGCTGTCAGCCAACCGCTGGGGCAGACTGCCAGACTCGCAGCTTTGCGTGCGCCGACGAGACCCAGGCGCTGGAATGCCGCGAGGGGACCTGGACCGAAATCCCGTGCCGCGGTCCGGTGGGATGCGCGGTGCAGGACGGGCGGGTGCTGTGTGACATGTCCCTCAACCAGCCGGGAGATCCGTGCCCGCTGACCGCCGAGGGGCAGGCCACCTGCAAGACCCCAGAGCAAAACGCGGTCCTCGAATGTCGGGACGGAGTGCTGGTCCAGACCCGCACCTGCTCGAACTGCTTCGGCTCCAACGAGCTGCTGACCTGCGAGCCGTAGCCCCCGGGGACCTCCGCTCGCGCCCCTCGCCGTTGCGAAATCGATTACGCAAACCGAGCGGGTGCTTCGAGAGGGCCCCAAGCGGCCAGCTGAGAGCTACCGCTCTGACTGCGCGTTCATCTGCTCGACGCGTGCCCGCGCGGCGGCCAGGGGCGGCACGTTGTAGCGGGCGCGAGCCTCGTCGGTGATGGAGGGGTCCACCGGGTAGAGCACCCAGCGACCGTCTACCTTGGAGAACTGGGTGCCATACAGCTGCGGCTTCTCCTGCCGCATCAGCAGGCGATCCTTGGAGGCGGCGCCCTATCGCTTCGGAGGCGGAGTCGGGACCTGGGTGGCGCGGGCCCGGGCGTACATCCCTTCGGGCGTGTAGTAGGTGAACCGCACCTGCCCGGCCTGCAGCTGCTCGCCGTTCGTCAGCAGCCTCGGATCGCCGACGGGCAGCGGCACCCCATTGAGCAGCGATCCATTGCGTGAGCCGACGTCCCTCACGTTCCATCCTGCGGGCTCGCGGGTGAAGACCAGGTGCCGCTCGGAGATCGTGCCGTCGCTCACCGCCAGCTCGGCGCGGGAGCTGCGGCCCAGGGTGAGCTGCAGCAGCGTTCCCTCCGGGCCCGGGCGCTCCTCCAGGCCCATCGCCAGGGACTCGGCGCCGGCGACCATCTTCCGGAACGCCTCCTTGTCGATCTGGATGGTGGAGGAGCGCGGCGGCTGCCAGTCCCCTGCCTCCCAGACCACCCAGTGGTAGGGATAGCGGGTCTTGAAGCCTGGAAGGTCAATCGCCTTGGCGTAGGCGGATAGACCGGACAGCAGGTAGCTGGTCCCCATGGGTCGAGGACGGACTCTAGGTCGGAGACAGCTTGCTCAGGAAGTCCCAGATGATGCGATTGAACGCTTCGGGGGCCTCCAGGTTGGAGAGGTGACCGGCGCTGGGGATCACCGCCAGCTGTGCGCCGCCGATCAGGTCCCTCATCGCCTGGGCCTTCTCCACCGGGGTGATGGCGTCCTGCTCCCCGACCACCACCAGCGCCGGTCCGGCGAACCGGGCCAGCACATCCTTGCTGTCCAGCCGCAGCGCCATCCCGCGGGAGGCGGCCGCGGCCCCTGCCTGGGACGCCGATTGGATCAGCCGCGTTGTCTCCGCCCTGACCGCACCAGAGGCCTGGGGCGAGAGCAGCTTGGGCAGCATCCGCTCCACCAGCACCCCCACTCCCTGCTTCTCCACCGCCTGGGCAGTCTCCTCCCGGCCCTGCTGACCAGCGGCGTCGTCCGCGCCCGGTTGGGTGTCGATCAGCACCAGCCCCAGCACCCGGCCGGCGTCCTCGCGCAGCACCGCCATTGCCGCGTAGCCGCCCATCGACACCCCGCCCACCACCGCGCGCGTGATCCCCAGGTGGTCCAGCAGGGCCAGCGCATCCTGGGCGATCTGGGACATCTCCAGCGGGCCGGTCCCCGGCGGAGTGCCACCGAAGCCCCGGTGATCGGGGGCGATGAGCCGGACTCCGGCCGGCAACCCGTCCAGCTGCGGCCGGAAGCTGTCGCTGGCCAGCGGGAAGCCGTGCAGCAGCAGCACCGGCAGCCCCGAACCTGCGTCCTGGTAGTGCAGCTTGACTCCATTGAGGTCGGCAATCGGCATGGTCGCAATCCCTCCGGCCGGGACCCATACGCCAGAATCCATTGGCCGTCCGTCAGTTCGGCGTAGACTTCCCGTTCCGTGTCCGCTGACGCCCAACCCGCGCTGCCCCCCCGCCTGCTGGAGATCCTCCGCGGCCTCCAGGATCATGGCTACGCCAGCCGCCTGGAACGGGTGTATCTGGCGGCGGCGCTGGCGGTGGATGGGCTCTCCGACATGGACGTGGTCAAGTACGAGACCGCGGTGCTGGATGAGTCCCCGGATCTCTCCTTGTGGGAGGAGATGGCGCCGGTGATCCGCGACACTGTGATGGACGTGAACGCGCTGCTGACCATCATCCGCACCGAGTTCCCGCAGCAGCCGCAGGGCGGACTGGCGGAGACCCTCTCCCGGGCGATGGACGAGGCAGTGGGGCACAACGGCGGCTCTCCAGAGGCGCGCCGCGCCCAGGAGGCCGCCTCCGCCCTGCAGCGGGCGATGGCCCAGATGGCCCAGCAGATCACCGAGCTGGGGGAGGGGATGCGCAACCCGGCGGTGGTCTCGGACCGCTGGAACCTGCTGGCCACCGTGCAGCGCTTCCGCACCCTGTTCCGTCAAGAGATCGGCGCGCTGGTCTACGACTCCGCCTCCGCCTTTGGGGAGGTGAACCGCCGGGACGTGATCCCCGGCTACGCGGAGGATCTGGCCAGCGCGGTCTCCGTGCGCTCCACGGTGGCGGACCTGACCCGGGTGGTGGAGCACCGCAAGCAGAAGATCGCCGAGTCCGCCCCCGAAGACGTTCAGTGGCAGGCCCAGCAGATGGCTCGGGAGCTGGACACCTTCGGCCGCACCGCCGGCTACCGGTCGCTACGGGCGCAGGACAAGCGTCTGTTCCTGGAGCTGCGCACCCGGCTGGGCCAGGTGTCGGAGAAGGGTCAGCCGCGCACCGACGAGGTGTCGGAGGTGGCCAGCGAGATCGTCCGCCTGGCGGTCACCATGAGCCAGGTGAACAACCGCACGCTGCTGATCCAGCACGACCGGGAGGTGTTCGCCGCCACCGGGGTGAAGATGGAGCAGGCGGAAGGGGTGATGACCAAGAACGCCCCCCTCGCGGCGCGGCTGATCTCCGAGGCGGTGCTCTCCGCCCAGTCCCTCTATGGCCGCGACCCTGAGCTGGACGCCTTCTTGCGCAAGGCGCGCAAGGCCCCCGTCTCCCTCCAGGTGGGGATCGAGCTGCGCAACACCCTCAATGAGTTCCGGTCGCTGCTGGCCAAGGTTCCGATCTCCTGAGCCGCGCGCGGATGGAACCCCTGGTGCGTCCCCTGGCGGGCGCGGACCTCTCCTTGGTCCGGGCGATCTTCACCGATGTGGACGGGACCCTGACCACCGGGAACGTGCTGCGCGCCCAGACCTTGCAGCGGCTGTGGGAGCTGCGCGCGGCCGGCGTGCGGGTGGTGCTGGTCAGCGGACGTCCGGCAGGATGGGGCGAGTGCTGGGCGCGGCAGCTGCCAATCGACGGCGCGATCGTCGAGAACGGCGGGCTGTACTTCGTGGCCGAGGGGCCGTGGCAGATGCGCAAGGTCTACGCCCAGCCGGAAGCGGAGCGGGTGGAGGGCCGGCGGCGGCTGCAGCGGGCGATCCGCCAGGTGCTGAAGGCCACCCCGGGCGCGCGGCTGTCCTCGGACACCGTGTACACCGAGGTGGACATGGCCATTGACTGGAACGAAGAGGCCCGGCTGCCGGTGGAGACAGCCCGCGGACTGGAGCGGACCATGCGCGCCAAAGGCTTCCAGGCGGTGCGCTCCTCGGTGCACATCAACTGCTGGGCCGGTGACTTCGACAAGCGGTCCACCTCGTTCGCCTTCCTGCGCGACGAGTGGAAGCTGGGACCCAAGAAGGCCCGGGCGCAGGTCCTCTACGTAGGTGATTCCTTCAATGATGCGCCGATGTTCAAGGCCTTCCCGCTCAGCGTGGGGGTGGCGAACGTGCGCCCCCTGCTGGGCGAGCTGGCACACCCACCCGCCTTCATCACCCGCGCCGAAGAGGGCGTAGGCTTTGAAGAGGTGGCGCGTGCGGTGCTGCGTGCGGTGCGTGGAGAGCAGAAGCGATGAATCTGGTGCGGTTGGAGCTGGCCAAGGGGTTGGGTCGTCACATCCGGGCAGGACACCCGTGGGTGTTCCGCAAGGGCATCGAGAAGGCGCCCAAGATCCCGCCCGGGAGCGTGGTGGACCTGGTCGAGGAGGGGAAGTTCGTCGCCCGCGGCTACTACGATCCCTTCTCGGCGATCGTGGTCCGGGTGCTGACCCGCAACCCGCGCGAGACGATCGACGCCACCTGGTTCGCCAAGCAGATCCGCCGGTGCTGGCAGGAGCGTCAGGAGCTGATCGATCTTACTGGCACCGACAGCTTCCGGCTGGTCCACGGCGAGGGGGACGGGCTCCCCGGGGTGGTGGTGGATCTGTATGCCGGGTGGGCGGTGATGAAGCTGTACTCGGCCGGACTCAACCCCTACCGCTCGCTGCTGGTGGAGGCGATCCGCAACGCGGTCCCCCACCTCAAGGGCGTGATCGGCCGGGATGAGGTCCCGGAGGAGGACGTGGAGGAGGACGACACCCGCGGGGCAGGGCGGATGTTGTTCGGCCCCCCGGCGCCGGAGCTGATTCAGATCCAGGAGCGGGGCGCGAAGTTCCTGGTGGACGCCTACCGCGGCCAGAAGACCGGGTTCTTCCTGGACCAGCGCGAGAACCGCTTCCTGATCCGCCGGCTGGCCAAGGACCGGGAGGTCCTCAACTGCTTCTGCTTCACCGGCGGCTTCTCGGTGAACGCCGCGCTGGGCGGGGCGAAGTCGGTGTTCTCGGTGGACCAGGACGCGGACGCCATCGCCCTGGCCCGGCAGAACTTCGAACTCAATGGCGTAGCGCCGGAGAAGCACGACTTCCTGGCGGCGGACGTGTTCCAGCTGCTGGCCTCCTTCAAGGAGGAGGGCCGGACCTTCGACCTGATCATCCTGGACCCTCCGGCCTTCGCCAAGACCCAGCGGGCGGTGGATGCGGCGATCGACGGCTATGCCTCGCTCAACCGGCAGGCCCTGGCGGTGCTGCGCCCCGGTGGGCTGCTGGCCACCGCCTCCTGTTCGGCCAGGGTCTCTCCGGGGGACTTCTTTGATGCGGTGAAGGAGGCCGGCTACAAGACAGGACATGACCTGGCGATGGTGGAGGAGCGCTACCAGCCTCCGGACCATCCGCTGCGACTGCAATTCCGCGAGGGTAAGTACCTGAAATTCTTCGTGATGAAGCACCGCCCTTAGCACTGCAACTTTCTACGCAACTCTGTCCCACCTGGTACGACAACTACTCACCTGGCGAAGTTTTGCCGGGCCCTCACAGAGCGAGACGATCCACCCATGAGCACCGGCCCCATCAACAAGTCCCTCGTCCGGCCCGTCACCGAGACCCTCAAGCCCACGGTCGCAGCTCCGGTCGCTCCGGCGAACACCGTGGCCACCGCCAAGACCGCGGACGCCTTCGCGGCGGGCAGCGTGGCGCAGCCGGTCGCGCTGAAGGGCAACGACGGCAAGGTGCACCTGACCCAGGCAGGGGATCCGGCGAACTCCTGCTGGAAGACCAACGAGCCGCGCCCGATGAGCAAGCCGCTGGACATCGAGTCCGAGGCGGTCAAGGCGATGGCGGTCAAGATCGAGGCCGCGGTCCCGGAGCAGCTGCCGCAGTTGGGCGAGGCCGCCTCCTTCGAACTGTGGGACGCCGAGACCGACGACATGGGAATGTCCCACGTCCGGATGTCGCGCCAGCACAACGGGCTGCCGGTGTTCGGTGAGCAGATCATCGGCCACCTGGACGCCAAGGGCGAGGTGGCCTCGGTCACCGGCCTGGTGGGGACCATCCCCGCCGAGCTGGGCAAGGGCGAGCCGAAGATGAGCGCCGCCGAGGCGGCCACGGTGATCGAGAAGGCGTTCAAACTGGCGCCGGGAACCGTGCCCCCCGAGGAGATGCACCGGACCATCGTGCAGAACCTGGATGGGACCTACCGCGACACCTGGGAGATCGAGCGCTTCTTCGCCGCCAGCCTCCCGGACGGAGATGACGCGGCCGGCGCCCTGGTGGACATGGAGTCCGGGACCCTGGAGCCGCTGGAGGGTCGCCACGGAGTCATCGACGAGCGCCAGATGGAGCGCGCCAAGAAGGCGGTGGCGGACGCCGAGAAGGCCGGCACCCTGAACCTCCCCTCCGAGGCGGTGAAGGGCCGCACCGTCGACCAGTCGGTGGGCAACGACACCAGCAACTACTCCGGCAAGGTGGAGATCGGCGGGACCCAGCGCCCCGACGGCACCGAGCAGATGGTGGACAGCACCCGCGGTCAGGGGATCGAGACCGTGGATGCCGAGGGCCGCAAGCGCGACAAGCCCGCGCCGATCGACTTCGTGGACAACAACGGCGCCTGGGGCGAGACCTCTGACCCCAAGGGTCAGAAGACCGGCGTGGACGCCCAGTACGGCGCCCAGATGACCTCCGACTTCCTCCGGGACATCCTGGGGCGTGACTCCATCGACGGGCGGGGCGAGAAGCTGCGCTCCACCGTCAACGTCCGGCTGGAGGACAGCAAGGGCAACATCTCCCCCAACGCCTTCTGGAACGGCACCGAGATGACCTACGGGATGGGCGACGGGACGAACATCCTGGACCTGACCACCCTGGACATCGCCGGGCACGAGATCAGCCACGGGCTGACCAGCCGCACCGCCGGCCTGATCTACCGCAACGAGAGCGGCGGGGTGAACGAGTCGATGGCAGACATCATCGGCGCGGGCGTGGAGTGGTACGCGGCTCAGAAGAACGGCCAGGTGGAGTGGAACTTCCTGATCGGCGAGCAGGCCTTCACCCCGGGCGTGGAGGGCGATGGCCTGCGCGATATGGCCAACCCGCTGGTGGACCGTTACAGCATCGACAACTACAGCCTGATGGGCCGCTACAAGCAGGACGGCGGCGTGGGCGCGCCGGATCCCCGCATCGACAAGGGCGGCGTGCACGGCTCGTCGGGCATCATGAACAACGCGTTCACGATGACCGCCGCGGGCGGGAAGAACCAGACCTCCGGCAAGGGCGTGGAGGAGGGGATCGGGATGGAGGCCTCGCTGAAGATCTTCGGCCGCGCGCTCCAGTTCTACATGACCCCCAACACCACCTTCGCGCACGCCGCGGAGTCCACCGTCCGGGCCGCCACCGACCTGTTCGGTACCGACTCCAAGGAAGTGGCCACCCTGAAGCAGGCGTGGGCCGCGGTGGGCGTCGAGGCGAAGTAGCCCGGCCTTCAGTCAGCTGGCACCAACACCGAGGGGGCCCCAGTCGGGCCCCTTCGTCGTTGCGGGGGCTACCAGAGCGTGCCCTGCGCTCCGATCATCATCGCGCCCTCACCGACCCCGCTGGGCGGCGGAAGCATGCTGAACACCGGCTGCCAGTCCTTCACCCCCAGCAGCCGGGTCAGGTCCGGGAGCTGCCAGGCCTCCCACTGCACCGACGCCACCGGCTCGGAGGGCTGGGCTCCCCGGATCCGCGGCCAGATGAAGCCGCCGGCCACCATCCCCACCAGCGGGCCCACCGCCAGGCCCGCCAGGATCGGCGCCGGGTTCTCTCCGCTGGAGAAGGGCGCGGTGACCCCGGCGCCGACCAGGGTGCCCACGCCACCAAAGAGGCTCAGCCAGCCAATGTCGCGGGATTCGATCCAGCCCAGCTTCATCAACCCGAAGCCGATCCCGAAGCCGGCGTTGGCGCCGATCAGCCCGCCCAGGCTGACCCGGTGCAGTTCGGGGGCGCCGTCGCGGAAGGCCAGCGCGCCGCTAAACGAGCCGATCCACGCACCCCAGGCGGCGAAGCCCATCGCCGCAGGTGCATCCGAGGCCGCGGTCCCCGCCGCCGCCGAGGCGCTGAGCCCCAGCGCGGTGCCGACGCTGGCGCCGATCAACGAGGCCCCGGCGTAGACGCGGGGGTCGTCGCTCTCCGAGGCCCAGGCAAACGCGTTGCCCTCGGCCACTCCCAAAGCGCCGCCGAGCAGGGCGTAGGGCAGGGTGCGCGAGCTGAACTCCAGCTGATCCGCGAAGTAGGCCCCGCCCGCGAAGCCGGCCGCCGAGGCGCCCATCATCAGCCCCACTCCGGTGCGGTTGTTCAGCGCCGGGGTCAGCAGGCTGAGCCCACCCACCAGGGAGGCGCCCAGCGCGCTGGTGGTCAGCGCCACCCCGATCTTCTTCGGCTCCAGCGGGGCCAGCTCGCCCAACAGGGCCGCGGCGCCCACGCCGGCCAGCGCGCCGGCGGAGAGTCCGCCCACCAGCGCACGGCCGGTGACTCCGTTGATCAACGGCTGGTCATCCGGGCTGGAGCTGAGCAGCACCGAGGCCCAGCCGCCCAGCCAGGCGCCCTCCGCCCCCAGGGCGACCATGAGGTGGCCCCGCCGGCCGAAGTCGATCCGGTCATGGAGCAGTCCGCCGGCGATCAGCCCCGCGGTGCCCACCCCCAGCATGGCGCCGGTGACCGCGTCGTGCCGGGTGCTGAACAGCGCGCCCGCCCCCGCGCCGGCGCCGGTGCCCAGCACGTAGAGGGCCAGGGCGTCATTGAGCAGGTCTTCATCCAGGTCGAGATACGGCGCGGCCAGGGAGCTGGCGAACGTCCCGACGCCAAAGCCGGTCAGCACCCCTCCCAGCATCCGCTGGCCCAGCAACTGCGACGCGGGACCTTCGCCCAAGCGGGCCTCTCCCAGGGTGGGCAGCCACAGCCCGCTCCAGGTGGAGACCACCGTGGCGGTGCGGACCAGGCTCAGCTTCGGCCCGGTCAGCTCCAGCCCCCTCCAGGCGGTGGCGCCGATGGCCAGGCCGCCCAGGGCTCCTGAGACCATCCCGATCCGAGCCGACTGCGAGTCCTCGTCACCCAGCAACAACCCCACGCCCAGCCCCAGGGCGGCGCCATCCAGGCCGCCTAACCCGGTGACCAGCACCTCGCCGGAGGTGGCGCCGGTGCCGCGCCGCAACAGCGCCGCGCTGATCGCGCCCGCTGACGCGCCCACCATCGCTCCACCGGAGGTGGCCCGCCCGGTGCTGAACCTCGGGTCGCCGAGGGTGGGAGCCAGCAGCCCGACCAGCAGTCCGTAGCCGCCGCCCACGCCGGCGGCCACAGCGTCGGTGGGCTGCAGCGGGGCCAGCGAATTCTGGAGGCCCGAGCCCACCGTCCCCGCGGCCGCGCCCACCAGGGTGCCCAACGCCAGCATCCGGCGATCCTGGACGGGGTCCGCCAGCGGGGGGACCAGCAGCCCCGTCCCGCGGCCCAACAGGCCTCCCAGCACGGTGGCTGCGCCAGTGGTGATCCAGGCGCCGCGGGTTTCGCCGGCGAACCGCGAGGTGACCAGACCACTGGCCAGGCCGGTGCTGGCGCCAAAGAGGACGCCGCCCATCGCTCCCGTGCCATTCGGCTCCTGGGCCAGCTCCGAGACCACCAGTCCGTACCCGACTCCCAGTCCGGTGCCGACCACACCCCACTCCGTGGCGCTGGGCCCCAGGCCCTGTGACAGCTTGAGGTAGGGATCGGAGGCCAGGGCCGCGGCAGCCATCAGCGTGCTGCCGGTCAGCATTCCGATCCGGGCCGGCAGCGACTCTTGTGGAGCCAGCGCCAGTCCCAGGCCGGCGCCCATCCCCACTCCCAGGGTGGCGGCCACCGAGGGGAGCACCACCTGCCCGGGGGCGGCCCCGGTGGCCCGGCGCGCCAGGGCGGCGGTGATCGCTCCGGCGGAGAGACCCACCAGGGCCCCTCCTCCTTTGGCGCGCGGATCGGAGTTCCACTGCGGATCGTTGATCCCGGGGGCCAGCAGCCCGACCATCAGTCCGTAGCCCCCGCCGACGCCGGCGGCCAGCGCGTCGGTGCCGCCCAGCGGCGCCAGCGAGTTCTGGAACGCCGAAACCACCGTCCCCGCCGCGGCGCCCAGCAGGGTGCCCGCCGCCAGCATCCGGCGATCCTGGAGGGGATCTTCCTGGGCAGGGATCAGCAGCGCCGTCCCCCGGCCCAGCATTCCGCCCAGCACTGTGCCGGCGCTGGTGGTCAGCCAGGCGCCACGGGCGTCGCCGACGAATTGGGAGGACACCAGGCCGGTGGCCAGCCCGGTGCTGGCGCCGAACAGGACGCCGCCCATCCTCCCGATTCCATCCGGGGTCTGGGCAAACTCGGAGACCACCAGGCCGTAGCCGACCCCCAGCCCGGTGCCCACCAGGCCCCACTCCGCGGCGCTGGAGCCCAGCCCATGGGAGAGCTTCAGGTAGGGTTCGGAGGCAAGGGCCGCGGCGGCCATCAGGGTGCTTCCCGCCAGCATGCCCACCCGTGCCGGCTGGGAGGTCTCCGGGGCCAGGGCCAGCCCCAGGCCAGCGCCCATCCCCACCCCGAGGGTGGCGGCCACGGTGGGGACCAACACCTGACCGGGGCGAGCGTTCATCAGGTGGGAGGCGGCGATCGCCGCGGTGCCGCCCACCGCGGCGCCGACCATCGTGCCCGCGCCGATCACCCGGCTTTGACGTGCCTGCCCGGGCCCGTCGGTCATCCAGTCCGCGTTGCCGGCGGTGGGGATCAACGCGCCGCTGAGCGCGCCCAGGGCGGCGCCAGAGAGCTCGGCCCCGAAGTCCGTGGGTCGCAGGGGCGAGTGGTGCTGCAGCGCCGCGGTCACCCCAAGGCCCAGCGCCGAGCCGCCCAGCACGCCCACCAGATCCGGCAGTCCTCGTTGGGAGGGATCCGCGGACAGCAGGCGGGCCGATCCCAGGCCGGCGCTGATTCCCAGCGCGGTGCCCGAGCCCACCATCAGGTGATCAAACGGGGTGGGGGAGAACCAACGGGAGGCGATCAGCCCGGCGGTTCCCATCGCCACGCCGCCGGCCAGGGCGCCGCCCAGCACCAGGGGGAAGTCTTCGGGGCGGCGCACCCCGGTGTCCGCCGCGCTGGTGGCCAGCAGCCAGGTGAGGCTGCCGTAGGCCACGCCCATGCTGGTCATCCCCGGAGTGCTGGGGCCCAGTTCCAGATGTGGCCACAGCGCGTAGGCGCCGGCGCCAAACGCCAGCCCTCCCAGGGCGGTGCCCAGCGCCCAGTGGCGGACGTTCACCTCGCCGCGCTCATCCAGCGGGGAGAGGACCATGTTCGTCCCCAGGCCGAACACGTTGCCGGCGGCCAGCAACGCGGTGGCGCCCCACACCGCGCGGGGGTCCGTCTCCACCAGCGCCGCCCCGGCCATCGATCCCAGGAAGCCCACGCTGCTGCCCAACAACAGCCCGCCCAGCCCCTGCCGCTCGGCGGTGGTCCGATCCGCGGCCGCATGGGCCAACAGGAACCCAGACCAGCCGGAGGCCAGCGAGGCCGCGGAGACCAGGTGGAGATCCTTGCCGGAGGGATTGACGTAGCGCGCGGCGATCGCCGAGCCGACCATCAGCGGAACGGTGGCGATGGCCATGGGCCCGTTCACGTCCACCGACTCGTTCTGCAGCAGCCGCAGGCCGCCGTAGCCGAGGTAGGAGCCGATCAGCAACCCGTCCGCCAGGACCACCTGGCGCGCGTTCCAATCGAAGTTCCTGGCGCTCCAGACCCCGGCCGCCATTCCGGCGGTCTGGCCCGCCGCCAAGAGCGCCCACAGCGCGCGATCCTGGTCCACCTCGCTGCCGCCACCGCCGCGCACCAGCCCGGAGTGCAGCGCCAATCCAGCCAGGGTGCCCCAGGCGGAGGAGTTCGTGTACCAGACAGCCTGCGGGAGGGTGGGCCGCATCCCGAACAGGCTCAGGCCCCACGCCGAACCACCGCCGATGATCGCGCCCGCGGTGCCGGTGAGGGTGAGCGTCAGCGGGTTCTTCTGCTGCGCCAGCGCCGCAAGATAGGGAAACAGCGAGGCGCCGGAGAGCGCGGAGGTGACGACCGCCAGCGGGAGGCCGTCTTGCTTCTCGAAGGGGATGTGTGGCGCCGGCTTCACCACCGGAGGCAGGACCGCCAGCGGGGCCGGCACCGGAGCTTTCGGAGGCGTGGGGAGGGCCGCGATGGGCCCGGGTTCGGGAGCCGCTGGGAGGGTCGCAACCGGCCCGGGTTCGGGAGCCGGAGGTTGGGGCCGGACTGCAAACGGAGAGGCGAAGTCGTTCTCCGGTTCGGGAGCCGGCGGCGGGGGTGTCCGACGGGCCAGACCCTGTTCGATCTGGAGGCGTACCTTCACCGGGACGCCTTCCCGGAGGGCGGTGCGCAGTGCGCTCTCAGCCTGGGGACTGCCGTTGTCGGTCAGCGCCCGGGCCGCAGCGACGCGGACCTCGGGATCCTTGTCGTGGAGCAGGGCCTGCTCCAACAGGCCCACCGCCTTCGGGCCTTCGCACTCGGCCAGCCCCTCCACCGCCGCTCTGCGTTCGGTGGCGGAGGCGGGCTCGAACAGGTCCAGTGCCAGGAGCCCGAGGCGACCGCGCGCGCACGGATCGGAAGCAGCCTGGGTGGGCGGGGCGGCGGCGATCCCGATAACCACCATCCACTGCCAGAACGTGCCGCGACCACGCATCAAGAACCTCGCGCGAGAAGGAGGGGGAAGCCTACTGCCGGGTCGGCGGAGGCGAAGACTTTGTCCCCTCTCGAGAGGGAGGCGCCCCCTGGGCATCGGGAGTGCAGCGGTGGAGGGAGGGGGGCTCATCCCGGCGGTGCTGCGCAAGCCACATGCCACCGAGGCTCCAGAGTCACCCTACGCCGGGGGGTGTGCAGAACGCTGCGCGGCTGTGCAATGGCGGTGACAGCGGGGGCCGGGCTTGGAGGTCGTCGTCGGGGAGGGGCGCGGCAGGTTGAACATATGATCAGGTTTCCGTACGGAACGCTTCGAAGGGGCAGGACGCGTCTGGGGCGGTCGGTGCGGCAGGCGAACGGTGTGGGGCGATTGCGATGACGACCAGGCCAGCGGAGGTTGAGCGGACCAGCCCGGAGCTGATCAACCGGGGCGACGTGTTCTGGATCCCGCCCGATGACTCGCGAGGGCCATTCCCGGCCTTCGCCCATCCGCACGTGGTGGTGCAGGAAGACGTGTTCAACCACTCGCGCATCACCACCGTGGTGGTGTGCGCGTTGACGACGAACCTGCAACGGGCGACCGAGCCCGGAGACGTCCTGCTGGAGCCGGGCGAGGGAAACCTTCCCAAGCAGAGCGTGGTGGTCGTGTCGCAGGTCTCATCCGTCGAGAAGCTGCGGCTGGGCGAGCGCGTCGGGGCGCTGACCGAGCCGCGGGTGGAGCAGATCCTGGCCGGACTGCGTTTTCAGCAGGCGTCCTTCTTCAGGCGGTAGCCGCAGCGGGTTCGCCCTCCGTGCCCTTGCGCTGGGTGGCAAGCGCAGCGGCGGTCCCCTGACATTCCGTCAGCGGCAGGCACCTCTGATTTCCCACCTCGGCCAGGTCCGGCACCGACGGGTTCCAGCGCCGGGCCTAGCCCGTCAGCGACGCTGGCTTCTGACGGAGGTTCGAGGCCTGGATTGCCTGCTCGAGCTCCCGATCCAGGTGGGCCAGCTCGGCATCACGCTCGTGCAAATCGAGGTCCAGCGGCGGCGCCAGCAGGTCCATCCTCGGGGGCGCCATCGCTGGGCGCGCCTGCTCCTCGCGGTCGAAGAACACCTTCCACACCACGAATACCGCGCCAGCGGCCAGCGCGAGCTTGAACAAGCTGCCGAAGAGGACCAGGCCGATCAGCACAGCCACCACGGCGAGGACCACCGAACTCAATCCACGCTTCTGCGGCTTCATCGTCGCCTCCAGGACCGCGGAGGCTGTCTCACGCCAAGAGGCGCAAGTTCCGCGGTGACACCCTGGGGTACGCAGGATCCGCCAGTGGATTGCCGGGCGGCAGTGGCCAGCCGAGCTAGCCCTTGGGCTCGACCCTCAGCACCCGGCCATTGGATTCATCGGTGGCGATGTACAAGAACCCGTCCGGGCCCTGCACCACGTCCCGGATCCGGTTGCGGAGCTCGGGCAAGTGGCGCTCTTCCTTGGTCACCTTGCCGTCCTGAATCACCAGCCGGACCAGGACCTGCTCGCGCAGCGCGCCGACGAAGACGCTGCCCTTCCAGCCCGGGTACTTGTCCCCGGTGTAGAAGACCATCCCGGAGGGCGCGATCACCGGGTCCCAGTAGTAGGCCGGCTGCTCCATCCCGGCCTTGGCGGTGCCCTCGCCGAGCTTCGCGCCGCTGTAGTCCACCCCGTAGGTGATCACCGGCCAGCCGTAGTTCTTTCCCTTCTGTGGCTGGTTGAGCTCGTCGCCGCCCCGGGCGCCGTGCTCCACCGTCCACAGTTCGTTGGTCCCCGGGCGGAGCGCCGCCGCCTGCACGTTGCGATGCCCGTAGGACCAGATCTCCGGCCTGGCTCCGGGGCGTCCCACGAAGGGATTGTCCTTGGGGATGGACCCATCCGGCATCAGCCGGATCACCTTTCCGAGGGTGTTCTGGAGGTTCTGCGCCTGCTCGCGCTGGCTGAAGCGATCCCCCTGGGTGATGAACAGGTGCCCGTCCTCGGAGAACACCAGCCGCGAGCCGAAGTGCGCCGGGCTGAGGACCTTGGGCGTCTGCCGGTAGATGACCTGCAGCTCGGAGAGGAACGCCCCATCCGCGCTGAGCTTGGCGCGGGCGACAGCGGTGTTGCTCTGCAGGCCCTTCTCTGCGTACGAGAGGTAGACCCACCGGTTCTCGGCGAACTTCGGATCCAGCGCCACGTCCAGCAGGCCGCCTTGTCCCAGCGCCGCCACCTCGGGCACCCCGGCGATCGGCTTGGAGAGCTTGCCGTCGGTGGTGGCCAACCGCAGCTGCCCCTCGCGTTCGGTGATCAGCATCCGCCCATCGGGGAGGAAGGCGATCCCCCACGGGTTCTTCAGCCCGGTGACCACCGGGACTGCCCGCACCGTGAGGCTGGAGGGCACCGGCGTCGGCGACTTCTGCGCCTGGGCGAAGACGGGTGAGGAGAGGAGCAGCACCGCGGAGAGGAGGGCAGGGCGGGTGTTCATGGCCGCCTTCGTAGTCGCCCGGAAGCCGCACCGCCACCCAAGAGGGGATGAGACGTTGGCTGGCCGAGACTCCCTCCGACCGCCAATTTGTGGGCGCTTTGCCGCGGGGTGGATTGCGACCGGGGCCCCCCGGGCCTTTATTGGGGACATGGTTCTTCCCGGGCAGTTCCTCGAGCGGTCCACGCTGATCCCGGTCGCCGGCGTGGTGATGGAGGGACTGTCCCATCGCGGCGAGAAGCGCCCCTCGGTGTTGATCCTCGCGCCCACCCCGGAGGAGGGCGGCGGGATGGATCACGTGGTGGCCGCGGAGGTGGCCTGGGCCTGCGCGCAGGCGGGGCACCCGACGCTGCGCTTCAACTACCGGGGAGTGGGCGGCAGCCAGGGGGATCGGGACAGCGGTCTGCTGGACGACGCCGAGGCCGCGCTGACGGTGCTGGCGGAGAACGCCGCCTCCTCGTCGCCGGTGGTGGTGACCATCGGCGCCTCCGCGCTGCTCAGCCTGGGGTTGGTCAGGAAGCACCCGGGGATCCGCGGGCTGGCGATGGTGAACCCTGCCGGAGTGGCGCCTGCCGACCTGCTCAAGTGTGGGCTGCCGGCGGTGGGGATCGTGGCCGAACAGGACCCCAAGATTGCCCGGGCCTCGCTGGCCGCCGCCCTCACCGAGGCCGGCGGGACACTGGAGGTCATCCCCGGGACGGGGCCCACCTACACCCGGAACCTTCCGGAGGTGGGCAAGATCGTGGTTCGGTTCCTGCACGAACTGGCGAGCTAAGCTCACGGAACAACAGAAGATGAAGAAGTGTCAAACCGCACGCCTGCCCATGGAGCAGGCGAGAGCGCGAAATTAAGATCCAATCGACGGACCGGACGTTCGTAGGGACGTTCATAAGGAGTCCCATGATGAATTCGCCACTCGCTCCCCGTTTTGCGCTGACGCTGGCGGCGCTGGTCCTGGTCGCCGGGTGCTCCCGGTCCCAGGAGGCAGAGCAGCCCCGGTCCGCGGGCACCTTCTCCGATGACCCCGCCGCCCACGTGGATGGGGCGATCGTGGTGGACTTCAAGGACGGCACCACCCCCGAGCAGTTCGACGCCTGGGAGCGTGAGTGGGGCGTGGATCTGGAGTTCAACTCCGCCGAGGGCGTCAAGACCGGCATCACCCTGGCAGTGGGGGTGGAGGACGAGGAGTCGGTGCTGGCCCGGATCCGCCAGCACCCGGCGGTGGAGTCGGCCGAGCAGCTGGTCCGTTACGAGGCCAGTTACACCCCCAACGATCCGGACTACGGCCAGCAGTGGAACCTCACCCAGATCGGGATGCCCACCGCGTGGGAGAAGTCCCGCGGCAAGGGGGTGATCGTCGCGGTGCTGGACACCGGGATCGCCTACGAGGACTACCAGGAGTTCAAGCAGGTGCCGGATCTGAAGGGCGCCCGCTTCGCGACCGGCTACGACTTCGTCAACGACGACGAGCACGCCAACGACGACCACGGCCATGGCACCCATGTGGCGGGCACCATCGCCCAGGTCACCAACAACAAGACCGGCGTGGCGGGGGTGGCCTTCGAGGCGACCTTGATGCCGGTGAAGGTCCTCAACCACTTCGGAAGCGGGACCTCCTCGGACATCGCGGAGGCGATCCGCTTCGCGGCCGACAAGGGCGCGCAGGTGATCAACCTCTCGCTGGGCGGCGGGGGCTTCTCCAAGACCATGGCCGACGCGGTGGAGTACGCGCGCAAGAAGGGCGCGGTGGTGGTGTGCGCGGCGGGCAACTCGGGGGCCGGCAGGGTGGAGTACCCGGCGGCGTACCCCGGCTCGGTGGCGGTGGCCGCGGTGGGCCCGGACGGGACCAAGGCGCCGTACTCATCCTGGGGCAAGGAGCTGGACATCGCCGCCCCCGGTGGCGACAAACGCAAGGGCGAGCAGTTCGGGGTCCTGCAGAACACCATCGACCCGCGCGATCCCTCCAAGTCGGTCTACGCGTACTACCAGGGCACCAGCATGGCCACCCCGCACGTCTCCGGCGTGGCCGCGCTGCTGTTCGCCGCCGGCGCCCGCTCTCCGGAGGACGTGGAGAAGGGGTTGTACGCCGGCGCCTCGCGGGTGGCGGGGCAGGACTGGAGCGACCAGTACGGCCACGGAGTGCTCAACGCCCAGAAGTCGCTGGAGGTGGTGGGCTCGGGGATGGGCGGGGTGAACTGGAACCCGCTGTTCCTGGCCGCCGGCCTGCTGGCCTTCGTGCTGCTCACCCTGGGGCCCCGCAACCGCCCCGGCTACTTCAACATCTTCTTCAAGCCCGGCTTCCTGATCGCGCTGGTGCTCTCCACTGTCGGCTTCTTCCTGGGCCGGATCATCAATGGGGAGGGCGCGATCAACCAGGCGCTGGACACGGTGGCCTTCCCGCTGCCCGACCTGGATCGGATCATCTTTGGGCGCGGCAAGCTGGCCAACCCGGTGTTCTACAGCGCGCTGGTCCCGATTCTGGCCGCCTTCCTGGGGATGAAGTGGAAGTCCTTCCGCCCGGTGATCGCCGGCCTGGCGATCGGCTTCGCCGGCTTTTTGGGCTACGCGGCGTTCGCCCACGCTCCGGCGCTGGCCTGGATGCCGTTCACCTTCCTGGCGCTGCCCTGGCTGCTGCTCAACACGGTGATCTGTTTGTTCGTGGCCCGGGCGATGCTGCGCAAGGGAGCCCCGGCGTGAAGCTCACCGGCAAGGTCGTCTTCCGCGACGTGGAGACCGGAATCTGGGTGCTGGAGGGCGACGACGGGCGCACCTACCAACTGGATGGCGGTGACCGGAAGATCAAGAAGGACGGTCAACGGGTGGCGGTGGAGGGCGAGGTCCAGGGAGACAAGCTGTCCCTGGGCATGGTGGGCCCCCTCTTCCGGGTGAAGAGCTACCGGTTCGAATAGCAGCTAAAAAACCTGCACCAAGTCTTTGCTAAGAAATTAGCCTGCTGCTAATAAACCAGCATCCAGACCGGGAGACCGGAGGAGGCTGCACATGGCGGGCGAATCCAAGCAGGTGGCAAGGGACTCTCTGAACGAGGCGCCGCGACGCCGGTGGCTGTGGCCGGCACTGGCCATTTGGCTGGTGTCGGTGGGATTGGCCACCGGCGCGGCGGCCCTGGCCCAAAGCTCGCCTCCCTCGCGGATCGAGTCGATCAACCCGGAGAACAAGGGCCACTACGCCCGCCTGCTCTCCGAGGTGAAGCGGGACGAAGAGGCCGCCCGGCGGGAGATCGCCCTGGCGGCTGAGGCCGCTTCGGACGAGGCGCTGGCCGCGGGGTTGATCTCGGTCGCCAACGGCCACCGTCTGGCCGGCGAGTCCACCCGTCAGGCGTACCTGAAGGCGGCGGACCGCCTGGAGTCTTCGGCGAAGCGGGCCCGGGTATTGCGCAAGCTGCTGGAGGCGGCCCCGATCACCGTGGAGACCGGGGCGGAAGTACTGCGTCAGGCAGTCCGCTCCGGCACCGGCGCCGCGCTGCTCAAGGTGCTGATGTCCATGCATGAGATCAAGGAGTCGGACCTGGTCCGGTGGCCTCTGGCGGGGCAATACCTGGCCGCCGCGGAGAAGCTGACCGCGCCCGAGGACCTGTCCGAGGCGCTGCGGGGGCAGCTCCATCCCCGGGCGCTGGAGTCTCCCCAGGTGGTCCGCGCGCTGCGGTTGGCCGAACGGCTGGACTCGGATGAAGACCGCCTCAAGGTACTGCGAGAGGTGACCGACCATCAGGTCCTGACCCCGGAGGTGATGGCCGGCTATCGCAAGGGGGTGGAGCGGATGCGGACCGCCTCTGCCCGGAGCACCGCCGGCGAGCGGCTGGAGTCCGCCAAGGAGGAGCAGGGCGGCCTTGCGCACCAGCACTCGGTGAACGGGCCGCAGGGCTTCGTCTTCCAGGTGGACGCCGACGAGCGCTCGGCGCTGAAGGTCCAGCTTGAGCAGGTGAAGCAGAAGATGCGGCAGCTGCGAGAGCGGATGGCGCGGGACCTGGGCGAGGACATCAACCTGGAGCGCTTCGAGATCCAGATCGACTGATCGCAGCGTCCGCCCGGGGAACATCCCTGTGGCCCGGAAGGACCGGCGCGCCCGTCTGCCCGCATGCGCCTACGGATTGGGCGGGGCAGGAACTGGCACCGGGACCGGCGGAGCATCCGGGGCGGCCGGCGGAGTCTTCTTCCCCGCGGACGCAGCCCGGACCGCCTCCTTGGCCTTCACGTAGTCGCCGATCGGAACCTCTCCCCGGCGCGCCGCCAGGCCCAGCGCCTCCAGCTCTTCGTAGGCCGACTGGGCGGCGGGAGACGCGGTGGCGGCCGGCTTGCGGGCCGGGGAGATCAGGTCGCTGCCGTTGACCACCACCGTGCGCCAGTCCACAGCCATCAGCAGGGCCATGGAGACCGCGGCGCCGCCCAGCCAGATCCCCAGCTCCTTGCGCCTCAGCCCTTGGGGACCGGCGTCGCTGCCGGTGGCCAGCAGGGGTGCGCGGTGGTGGAACCAGCGCAGCACCAGATACAGCGGGACCCCGAACGCCAGCACCAGGGTGGCCATCCCCCAGGCCGGCGGCGGGGCGTCCTCCGCGCCTCCCTCGGAGTAGGCGTCGGCGAGGAAGAAGGCGGTGGTGGAGACCAGGTTGTTGGCCGCATGCGCCATCACCGCCGGCCACAGCGATCCGGTGCGCAGGTAGAGGTAGCCGAAGAGGAACCCCAGCTCCACCCGGGCCGCAAAGCCGATCGGGTCCAGATGGAAGGCGCTGAAGATCACCGAGGTCACGAACAGCGCCCGGAAGGTGCTCATCCTCGCGGCGCTCATCCCCCGCAGCAGCACCCCGCGGAAGAAGTACTCCTCGCAGATCGGCGCCGCGAACCCGACCCCGGCCACGATGAAGCCCAGGTCCACCGGACGTTGCCGCTCGAAGATCTGCGAGGCATCGAACCGGGCCAGCAGCTCCGGCGGCGCCAGCGCCTGCGCCAGGAACTGCAGCGGGATCACCACCGCGAAGAAGTTGAGGGTGCCGGCCAGGAACGACATCCCCAGCGGGGTTCCCCCCGGGACGCCCAGCCGGGGGTAATGGATGGGATCCCGGCCGGTCAGCCGCAGCGCCATCCAGGTCAACCCCAGGAAGAAGAACAGCTCGGTGAACCAGATCCCGTAGGGCGGGTGCAGCGCCTGCACCGGGGCGGCGAACAGCAGGAAGGACACGAACAGCACCAGGCACAGACCCCAGGCCAGGGTGAAGCCTCCGTGATCGGAGTCGGGTGCCAGGGCGGGATCGTGGTCGTTCACCCCAGGGGGTTTGTCGCGGGACGGGGGCGCAGGTCAAGGACGCTGCAAAGCCATGCCGGGGTGGTTAGGGTTCCTCCCAATGAAACCGCTGCTGCTGGCCGTTGTCTCGTTCAGCCTGCTCTCCGCCTGCGACGCGGTGGATCGCCCCAACCGGCCGGTTCCTGAACTCTTCTTCGGGGCCACCACCCTGGAGGGGAGCCCGGTCACCCGGGCCTCGCTGGCGGGCAAGCCGTGGGTGATCAACCTCTGGCTTCCCGATTGAGGCACCTGTGTTCGGGAGTTTCCCGAACTGGAGCAGGTCCGGCAGGAGTTCGAAGGGCAGGGGGTGGGCTTCCTGGCGCTCTCGGTGGAGAGCGATCGCGCCGACGTCTTGAGGACGGTCAATCGACTGGGTCTGAAGCTGCCGGTGGCCTTCACCAGCGGTGAAGACGAGGTGCTCGCGCCGCTGGGGGTGCGAGATGTGCCCTCCACCATCTTCGTGGACGCCCAGGGGACAATCGTCTCTGCAGCCACCGGGCCGCGGAAGGCGGGCTACTTCCGGAGGCGGGTGAAAGAATTGCTGGAACGTTCGCGGCGCTGAACCGCGGGTCGGTCCGCGCTACATTCGTCTCGCCGATGAGCCCCGCCCGCTTGCCGAATCGCGCGATGAAGAAGGAGATCACCATCCCCGCTCCCCGCGAGGAGGTGTGGAGGGTGCTTAGCACCACCGAGGGGGCCCAGAGCTTCTTCGCGCCCCGGGCCAACATCCGGGTGGAGCTGGCCGGGCCCTACGAGTTGTTCTTCGACGAGAGCCTCCCCGTCGGCTCCCAGGGCACCGAGGGGATGACCGTCCTCTCCTACCTGCCGGAGCGGATGGTCTCCTTCGAGTGGATCGCTCCGCTGGAGTTCCGCGAGCTGCGCGCGCAGAAGACCTGGGTGGTGGTCTATCTGGACGACGGCGACGAGGGGCAGACAGTGGTCCGCCTGGCCCACCTCGGCTGGCGGGTGGGCGCGGAGTGGGACCGGCTGTTCGACTACTTCCTGCGCGCCTGGGACATCGTGCTCGGCCGGCTGGAGCGGCGCTTTACCCACGGGCCGGTGGACTGGCAGAGGCCGTACTACCCGCCGGAGAAGCCGAAGAACTGACCGTTCAACCCACCCGGCGGTTGAGGTAGCTGCGGATGTGCCGGGTCAGCTCCTCGCGCCGCTCGGGCGGCAACCAGTCCTCGGACAGCTTCAGCTTCTTGTCCGCCTCGACCAGGATCTTCTGGTCCAGGAAGTAGGCCACCGCGTTCTCCAGGGTGGTGCGGGACAGGGCCTCGGCCGCGCCCAGCCGCCCGGACAGGAACTCCGCCCGTCCGGTCTCCAGCGCCGCCTTCACGAACGCCTTGCGGTCCATCGCCCCGTGGCTGGCCACCTCCTGCAGGGTCAGCGCGGCGATCAGGTAGGACTCCAGGTAGTCCCGCATCAGGTCTGCCAGGAACTCGGTGTGTGGCCGGCTGTGGTCCTCTGGGGCAAGGCCCAGCTGATCTCCCCGCTGCTCCAGCAGTCCGCGGGCGATCAGCACCGCCACGATGTCGTCGAAGATCTGATCGAAGCTGGCGCCCACCCGGTAGATGAACTCCAGCTTGAACAGTCGGGAGAGCCACAGCGCGCCCTCCTTCACCTCCGCCCGGCTGCGGGGGCGGCCGCCGTTGGCCAGCACCGCGTTGGCCACCAGGCTGCGGGGGGTGACCAGGTTCATCAGGGTGTTCTTGTAGAAGGCCATCTCGCCGCGGCGGTCGTCCTCCAGCTGGTAGATCACCTCGCCTTTGGCCTCCTGCACCCGGACCATCTCGTCCTGGCTGAAGGTCCGCAGCGCGTCCGCCACCGCACCCATCACCGTGGGATCGGACGGCGCGTTCTTCAGGGTCTTGGACAGCGGGGCGTGCTCCGACTCGGCCACCCGCCGCAGCATCCCGATCCGCTCCGCCACCTCCCGGCTAGAGATTCCGCGGCGGCGGTGGGAGAGCAGGGCGGCTGCCACCAGCGCATGCGGGGTCACGGTGGAGACCCTGCTGATCCCGTACATCACCCGGTTGCCCAGGGCGCGGACCAGGGCGCGCTTCTGCTCCTCGGTGACGCCCTGCTTGAGGTCCAGTCCGCGGGCCTCGATCATCTCCCGCAGCGAGACCGGCTCATCGAAGCTGAGGTGGATCCGCCCGTAGTTCTCGGTCAGCACCTTGGGCGCGGAGAGCAGCGCCTTGAGGTCCTCCGGCTTCTTCTCTCCTCCGGCCAGCTCCTTGGAGTAGCTGCCCGACTCCACCACCTTCTCGTAGTCGATGGAGACGGGGATGAAGTACAGGTCCTTGGCCGCCCCCTCCAGGATCGCGTCCACCTCCCAGGTGAACAGCCCCAGCTTGGGGGTCAGCAGCTTGCCGGTCCGGGATCGTCCACCCTCGGGGAAGAACTCCTGGTGGATCCCGTCGTGGACCAGCTTCTTGATGTAGGCCCGGAAGGTCGCGGTGTAGACCTTGTCGCCCTTGAAGGAACGCCGCAGGAAGAACGCGCCGCCGCGGCGGAAGATCGGCCCCAGCGGGAAGAAGGACAGGTTGGCGCCCGCCGCCACCACCGGCACCGTGTAGCCGCGGCTCCACAGCACGTAGCTCATCACCAGATAGTCGATGTGGCTCTTGTGGGAGGGGCAGATCACCACCGAACCCTTCGCCGCCGCCTTGAGCGCGCGATCCAGCCCGGCCTCGTCCACCTCGATGCCGTCGTAGATCCGGTTGAAGACCCAGCTCATCAGCGGGGCCAGCACCGCCACCACCGTGGCGCTGAGCCGGGCGGCGATCTGCTGGAGGTTCCGCTCCGAGTCGCGCGCCACCGACTCCAGCTTGCGGTTGGACTCCGTGGCGTGCGCCTCCAGCGAGGCCCGCAGCACCCGGTCCCGCATCGTCTCTTCGATCAGCCGGCGGTGGCTCTTGACCGGCGGGCCGAACACCGCCCGGGTCTCCCGGGCCAGGTGGTGGTGCAAGGCCATCTTCACCTTGCGCGCGATCACCTCGTCCGAGTCACCCGGGTTCTCGTCGATGAACTTCTTGAGATCGATCGGCGTCCCCACCCGGAACTGGGCGCGGTTGTGGTTGCGCCAGAAGGCCAGCATGGAGTGAAGAAAGCCGGGCGCCTCCGGGCTGCCGAAGATCCGGTCGATCAGCGACGGCTTGAGCCGGGCGCTCTTCTTCTCCCAGACGAACAGCTCTGGGACCAGGAACACCGGGTGGGCCTTGCGGGCCATCGCCGCCAGGGCGGGGAAGGGATCCTCCTTGGAGTACTTGCCCTCCGCCTGCAGCAGCGCCGACGTCTTGAGGAACACCAGCCCCGCGCCGTGGTTGCGGCGCGCGTAGGTGAAGCGGACCTCGAAGCTGCCCCGGCGCAGGGTCTTGCGCCAGGGGCGGGTGAACCAGCGGCGCAGGTTGACCACCGCGCGGATCGGCGGCAGCCCGCGCTTGGCCATCGCCCACACCAGGTACATGAAGTTCACCCAGGCGGTGGTCCGCAGCACGTGGACCACGAAGCCCTTCTCCGACAGGGCGCGCAGCTCCGCCTCGTCCTCGGCGGAGAAGCGGACCGGCTCGAAGTAGCGGGCGGCGGCCATCCTGGAGAATGGACCCAGCTCCTCCTTGAGGGCCTGCTCAGGGTCCTGCTTCGTCTGCGGCAACAGCGCTGTCTCCAAGGACCGGCCTCCAGGGGACTACATGTTCTCCGGCGTGGGAATGCCGAGGAGCGCGAGCCCAGACGCCAGCGTAACCCGGGTAGCGTCGGTCAGGGCCAGCCGCGCGTGCTTCAGCGCGTCGTTCCCCTCCACGATGATCCGTTTGTCCTTGTCCTGGTTGCCCAGGGTGTACCAGCGGCTGAAGGCGGCGGAGAGGTCCAGCAGGAAGCGGGCGACCAGCGAAGGCTCGTTCTCCTTCACTGCGTCCGCCACCACCTCCGGGAAGCGCGCCACCTGGCGCACCAGGGCCTGCTCCTCGGGGAGGATCAGCAGGGAAGGGTCGCTGGCCTGGGGCGCCCCGCCGCCCTTGCGAAGCACATTGCAGGTCCGAGCGTGGGCGTACTGCAGGTAGGGCCCGGTGTGCCCCTCGAAGCTGAGGATCTCATCCCAGTCGAAGGAGTAGTCGGTGACCCGGCGGTTCTTCAGATCCCCGAACGCGATCGCGCCCAGGCCGATCTGCTCGGCCAGCGCCTCCGGATCCTCCACCTGGATTTTGCCAGCGGCCAGGTTCTCCTTCACCTTCTCCATCGCCCTGGACTTGGCCTCGTCCAGCACGTCGTTGAGGCGCACCAGGTTGCCGGTGCGGGTCTTCATGCCGTGCACCATCCCGAACGGGATGTGCGCGCATTTGGCAGCCCAGCCCTTGCCCATCCGCTCCAGCACCGCGAACAGCTGCTTGAAGTGCAGCGACTGCGCGGCGCCCACCACGTAGAGCGACTTTTCGAACTTGAAGCGCTCGAAGCGGTCGGAGGCGGCGGCCAGATCGCGGGTGGCGTAGAGGGTGCTGCCGTCGTTCTTCTTCAGCAGCACCGGCGGTTCGCCCTCTGGGTAGGGCATGTCCACGATGATCGCGCCCTGGGACTCCTTGACCCCCACCGTCTGGGCGATCTGGTCGATCACCGCGTCCATCTTCCCCTGGTAGCGGCTCTCGCCTTCGTAGTGCTCGAAGTCGATCCCCAGCCGGGCGTAGATTCTCTTGAAGTCCGCCAGCGAGATCTCGCGCAGCTCCTGCCACAGCGCCAGGGCCTGCGGATCGCCGGCCTCCATCCGGCGGAAGAAGTCACGGGCCCGCTCGTCGAACGCCTTGTCCGAGTCGGCCCGGGCGTTGGCCTTGACGTACACCTCCACCAGGTGGGCCATGTCGTTCTTGCGGGCCGGGTCGCCGTACTCTTCGAACCCCACCGCCACCAGGCCGAACTGCTTGCCCCAGTCGCCCAGGTAGTTGATCCCCTCCACCCGGTAGCCCTGGCTCCGGTAGAGGTTGGCCAGCGAGTGGCCGATCATGGTGGAGCGGATGTGGTGGAAGCCGATCGGCTTGGCGATGTTGGGTGAGGAGTAGTCGATCACCACCGCCTTGCCGGTGCCGGCGTCGCTGCTGCCGTACCTGCTGCCGGCGCCGCGGGCGGTGTCCACCACCTCCGCGGTGAACGGCACCACCGCGAAGCGGGCGTTCACGTAGGGGCCGGCGGCGGCGATCTCCATCCCGGGGATCGACAGCTGCTGGGCCAGCGCCGCGGCGATCGCCGGGGGCGCCTTCTTCTGCGCCTTGGCCAGGGAGAAGGTGGGGAAGGTCAAATCGCCGTGGGGCGGCTCGGCGGGCTTGACCAGGGCTTCGACTTCAGGGACCGAGACGCTCAGTGCCTGGGCAAGCGCCTGGGTGAACGCGGTGCGATACCGCGCGTAGACGGACTGGCTCATGGAGGGCGCGAATACTACAGCCCGCCCCGGTCCGGGGGACCGTTTGTGGGAGGGGGCCTGCGCCACCAACGTGGGAAGAACGCCCACAGGGAGAGGCCGCCCAGGGACAGCCAGATCAAGCGCCACACCCCGCGGCTCGCGAACAGGCCGGCGAGGACCCAGGCGAAGCCAATCATCAGGCTGACCAGCCGGACCAGATCCCGGTTCGCCGCGGGCTGGATCAGCGCCAGCCACCGCTGACCGGGGAAGGGTGAGGGGGAGTGCCAGGGGTCGGCCAGCAGGGATCCCCGAACCCGCTCCGCCAATTCCCGCCCCAGGGCCTGCTGGGCCTCCGCCAGGGCGCGGCGCTGAACCTCATCCGCCCCCGAACGCAGCGCGCGGAGGCGCTGGAGCTCCGCCTGCTCCTGCGCCAGGTGCGCCGCCCGCTCCTCCGAGAGTCGCTGGCTGAAGGCCAACTGCTGGGGGGAGTCCAGCGGGGCTCCACAGGTGGGGCAAGCCACGTCGAACCGCCCGAACTCCCGCTCACAGACGGAACAGCGGCTGCCAGCGGAGGGCGCGGCGGCCTCCCGGTCGGTGCGCAGCGCGGTGGCCGGTGAGGAGGCGAACCGCTCCAGCGCGGCGCCGGACCGCGGAGCGGAGGGCGTGGGGCCGGAAGCGGTGGACTCCTCCCCAGCCGAGGCCGGTGCTCCAAAGCGCCCCTGGGTCGAGGTCTTGCGCGTCGCCTCCCGCGCCGCCCCCTCGTCCGGGCCAGCCTCCGGAGCCACCGGCGTCCGGCTTCGAGCGGAGGGGGTGGAGGGCGCTGCCCGATCCTTCTCCAGATGCAGGAAGCGCCGGAACCGGCTCACGGGATCGGCTCCGAGACGGTCTCCCCGTGCGCGGGCCGGGTGCGCTGCTTGGCCCAATTGCGCAGCCGATCAATGTCGTCCTTCATCAACGTCGACAGCGGGACCGTCTCCCGCATCGAGGTGAGCAGGTGGTCCTGGGTCAGCTCGGTCCCGTCGGCGAAGGCGTCATACAGCCCGGAGATCACCGCCTGTTCGATCTCCGCCCCGCTGAAGCCGGCGCTGGCGGCGGCCAGGGTGTCCAGGTCGTAGTTGGCCGGGGCCCGCTTGCGGCGGGTCAGGTGGATCCGGAAGATCTCCTTGCGCTCTGTGGCCAGCGGCAGATCGATGAAGAAGATCTCGTCGAAGCGGCCCTTGCGCAGCAGCTCCGGAGGCAGCGCGTCGATCCGGTTGGCGGTGGCCACCACGAACACCGGCGACTTCTTCTCCTGCAGCCAGGTGAGGAAGGTGCCGAACACCCGGGCGGAGACGCCGCTGTCCGCGGTGCTGGAGCCGCCGCTGCCCGCCAGCCCCTTCTCGATCTCGTCCACCCAGAGGATGACCGGCGAGACCCCCTCCGCGACCTTGATCGCCCGGCGCAGGTTCTCCTCCGAGGATCCCACCAGGCCGCTGAAGATCCGCCCCATGTCCAGTCGCAGCAGCGGCAGCCGCCAGGACGAGGCGATGGCCTTGGCGGTGAGGCTCTTGCCACAGCCTTGCACCCCCAGCATCAACAGCCCGCGCGGCTCGGGGAGGCCGAACTTGCGCGCCGCCTCGCTGAAGGCCGCCCCCCGCCGCGCCAGCCAGCGCTTGAGCAGGTCCAGCCCGCCCACGTCCCCCAGGCTCTCCTCCGGGGAGTAGTACTCCAAGAGCCCGCTCTTGCGGATCACCTGCCGCTTCTCCTCGTGGATCAGCCGGATGTCGGTGGCGTCCAGCCGATCATCGGTGGCGATCGCCTTGGCAAAGGCATTCTCCGCCTCGGAGAGGGTCAGCCCGGAGGCGGCGCGGATCAGCTGTTCCGCCTGCTCCCGGGACAGCGAGATCGCCGCCCGCTTGTTCTTGGCCACCACGTCCACGATCTCCCGCAGCAGCTGCGCCAGATCCCGGAAGGTGGGCAGCGGGATGTCGATCACCGTCAGCTCCTTCTCCAGCTCCGGAGGCATGGTCAGCACCGGGGAGAGGAACACCAGGGTGGTGTAGGTAGACTTGAGCCGGTGGGCCAGCTCGCGCACCACCCGGACGATGTTCGGATCGGTCAGGTAGGGGTGGAAGTCCTTGAGCACCACCAGCGACGGCTCGGCGATCTGCTCAATCGCCTTGAGCGCCTCCAGCGGATCCCGGGTGTCGGTGGTGGGCGGCGACCCCCGCCCCTTGAGCCGGGTGATCCCCCGGGCAATCGACCACTCGTAGAGATCCTTGCGGTGGCGGTCCGCCAACTCGCCCAGCACCACCTCCAGGCGGTGCTCCTCCCAGGTGACCAGGTAGAGCGCCGGGTAGCGGGCGCGGATCAGGATGTCGATCTCCGCGACGAAAGGGGGAGTCGGGGCCGCGTTGACGTCCCGGGCGGGGGTGCTCATGGACGCGAGCGTACTCCCCCCATGCCCGCCCGAGAATTTGCGATGAGCCCCCGGGCGCTGGAACGTAGCGGACGATGAAGCGGCTTTCCCTTGTTGCGCTGTGGGTGCTCTCCGGTTGCGCCACCGTCTCCCCCATGGAGCAGGCAGGCGCCGAGTTCGGCAAGGGGCTGGTCGCCCAGATAGACAAGGACGGGCACATGACCATCGAGGCCCTGCTCAAGACCGCCGGGGACGGCCTGCGCGACCAGGTGCTGACCGACGCCACCAACCAGCGGCTGGCCCAGACGGTCTCGGTGTTGGGGGAGTCCACCCGCCAGCAGCTGCCGGCGATCCGAGAGGAAACGCCCAGACCGAGAAGCGGCTCAACGAGGTCCTGGTGACCCTGTCCACCACCGCCCGCTCCGAGTCGGTGCTCCTGCGGGATCAGCTGCTCTCCGAGGCCACCGACCGCCACGTGCAGGTGATCGCCGCCACCGCCATGAAGGAGGTGGTCAACGCCAGCGAGGAGATCCGGCTCAAGGCGCGCGAGGAGCTCAGCTTCGTGCAGAAGAACGCCAACGAGACCATCCTGCTGGCCGCGGTGGCCGGGTCGCTGATCGCCTTCTTCATCTGGAGGCAGAAGGAGAAGAACCGGCTGCTGCTGAACCTCCTGATGGCCCAGATCCACACCAACTCCGCAGACAAGGAGGAGCAGATCCTGGAAGGGCTGCAGGCCCAGGCCAGGCAACTGGGCGTCACCGGCCTTTTGCGCAGCGTCGTCGGCCAGGGGAAGAAGGCGCGGGGCAAGCCGGAGGCGTGAAGGACGAGGGATGCGGCCGTCTTACTGCCTATCGGGTCCGCGAGGACGGAACCTGGGGGTTCAAACGTCGCGTCACACCGAGATTTGGGTTGAGCCTCAGCACCGACTACTTCTCCCAGCCGATGTGAAAGTGGGCCTCCACCGACGGAGCGGGGAAGCTCTTGGGCAGGGGAGGGAAGGGCGCCGCCTTCTTCACCGCGCTCAGCGCCGCCTTGTCCCAGGCGGCCGACCCGGACTTCGTCGTCAGCTCCGCCGAGAGCAGCTTTCCGTCGGAGCCGATCACCACCTGCACCACCGCCTTGTTCCCCAATGCAGGAAGGACCTTTCGCGACGGCTGCTTCCACTTCGCCGCGACCTTGGCAAACGCCTTCTGCTGGTAGTCGGCGCTGGTCAGCGTCTGTTGGAAGTACGCCTGCAGGTTCGCGCGTCCGGCGGCCTGGGCCACCGGAGTGAACAGCAGCAAGGCAGTGAGCCCGAGGGCAGAGCGAAAGGAGGTGCGCACGGTGGACATCGTAGCGCGAGAGGCAAAGGCCTCTGGGGACACCGGCCCCGAATGCGGATAAGCAGGGCGCCTCTTTCCGAAGGGAGCGCACGTGAGTCTGCAGATCGACGACATCAAGGTGGGAACGGGTACCGAGGCCAAGGCGGGAAACTCCGTCACGGTCCACTACGTGGGGACGCTGACCAGCGGCTCCAAGTTCGACAGCTCGCGGGACCGCAACGAGGGCTTCACCTTCAAGCTGGGCGCCGGTCAGGTGATCAAGGGTTGGGACCAGGGCGTGGCCGGGATGAAGGAAGGCGGCGTGCGCAAGCTGACCATCCCCCCCGAATTGGGCTACGGGAAGATGGGCTACCCGCCGGTGATCCCGGCCAACTCCACCCTGCTGTTCGAGGTGGAGCTGCTCGAGGTGAGGTAGCACCCGAAGAAGGGGTGGCCAGCCCCCCTTGGTCCGGCGGCACTGTTTGCCTGCCTGGGGCTGGCCGCCTGCGCCGATGACTGCCGCCTGCTAGCCCGCCGCCGGGTGCTTTCGGATCGGCCGGACCACTGACGCCACCAGGTCCAGCAGCTTGGGCACGTGGACCGGCTTTTCGATGATCCCGTCCACCCGCGCGTTCCCCGTCCCCCCGTGCAGCGAGGCCAGGTTGCTGGCGCCGGAGATGATGTACACCGGGATGTCGGTCAGGGCCGGGGTCTCGCGGATGAAGCTGAGCACCGTCCGGCCGTCCTCGTCGCGCAGCCGCAGGTCCAGCAGCACCAGGGCTGGGCGGATGTGATCCAGCACCGCGCGGGCCTCGCTGGCCCCGCTGGTGGCGATCACCCGGTAGCCTTCGTCCTCCAGCAGCTGCTGGACCACCTCGCGGCAGTCGGCGTCGTCCTCCACCAGCAGGATCCCGCCGGTGCGCGGCGCCTGCTGCGCCTCGGCCGGGGTGGCCACCGCGCCGGCGAACACCGGCAGGGTGAGGGTGAAGGTGGAGCCCTCGCCCAACTTGCTGACTGCGTCCACCCGCCCCCCGTGGAGGTTGACGATCTTGGAGACGATCGGCAGGCCCAGCCCGCGGAAGCTGCGGGCACCCTCGGTGTGGCGCGGGCGGTTGTAGGGGTCGAACAGTCCGGAGAGATCCCCGGAGTCGATCCCGATCCCCTGGTCCTTGATCGACAGCGAGACCAGCGAACCCTCCACCGAGATCCTCGCCTCCACCTCGGTGCCCGGCCGGCTGAACTGGATCGCGTTCTCCAGCAGGTTGTAGGCGGCCTCGGCGATCCGTTCCCGATCCCCACGCACGAACGCCTCCGGAGAGGGGGCCAGGCCCAACTGCACCCGCGCCTGATCCGCCTGGGAACGCAGCCCCTCCAGCACCTCCTCCGCCACGCCCTTCAAGCCGAACGGCCGCTCATCCAGCTGCATCTTTCCGGATTGCAGCCGGGAGAGCAGCAGCAGCTCGTTGATCAGCCTCAGCAGCCGGTCCGCGTTCCGATCCGAGGACTGCAGGGCCTTGAGTTGCTTCTCGTTGACCTCTCCCAGCTTCCCCCGGCTGAGCATGGTCAGGTAGGCGCGGATGGTGGTCAGCGGGTTCTTCAGCTCGTGGGAGACGTTGGCCAGCAGCTCCTCGCGGTTCTTCTCCAGGCTCTTGAGCCCGGCCACCGCGGTCTGCAGATCCTTGTGCCGGCGGGCGGAGTCATCCCTCAGCCGCGCCACCTCCCAGGCGGCGGTGATGTTGGCCGCCGCCGCGCGCAGCACCGAGTCCGCCACTGCGGTCTTGGCCGCCAGCAGCACCAGCACCCCCAGCGGCTTCTCCCTCCCCAGGAGCGGCACAGCCAGCAGGCCGGGCGCGCGCACCACCCGCTTCTCCTCGAAGGCCAGGTAGGGCGGTTCTCCCTCCCCGTAGGCCCGGATCTTCGGATCGTTGCGGCCACGGACCGCGGAGATCTGCAGCTGGTTCTTCAGCGCGGAGTGCTCGAGCAGGAAGGAGGTTCGCGCGCCCACCAGCCCATGGACGACCGCCAGCTGCTCCCGCTGGGCCTCGGGGAGGTTGTTGGGCTCCACCAGCAGGCTGGCCATCTGGGCCAGCGCGTCGTGGATCCGCTCCTGATCCAGCCCCTCCGCCGTGGGCGGCGGGCGGAGAGGCGCCAGGCCGCGGTGGGGCAGGGTCAGGATTTTTCCAAGCTGCGGCTTCTTCTTGCCCTGTCCGTCTCGGGGCGTCTTGGTGCTCACGACGCCCAGCAGACACCCGGGGACGGGCCCGGCGCACCCATCACCTGCGCCGGGGTGTTCATTTTCGACAAGCGCGGCAGGCGCTACGTGCGCTTCTTCACCACACCGGCGCGATCCACGAAGTACGGCTCGGCCAGCAGCTTCTCCACCTTCTCCCGGAAGCCCTGCACCCCGAACTCGCTCTCCTGCAGCGCGGCGATCACCGCGGTCTGCACCCGGCGGGCGGTCTCCTCGCCGGTGAGCAGGGTCAACAGCGGTTCGCGGGCCGGCTCGAACTTCAGCGGGCCCAGCACCTTGGCGGAGGCGACCTTCACGTCGTCGAACTGGTCCTCCAGGAAGGGGATCACCGCCGGCCCGATGCGCGGATCGCTCTTGCCGGCTACCCAGTGCAGCAAGACGATCTTCTTCTCTGGATCGCGGGTGTACTCGGTGGAGAGCTTCTCCAGATAACCCACCACCAGGGTCATCATCTCCTCGGCGGGCAGCACCGAGTCCAGGATCCGCAGCACCCAGGAACTGGCGGTGTCGGTCCGCTTGAGGAAGGCCACCGCCGGATCGACCACGTCCCGGCCCATCTCCTTGAGGGCCTCGAACACCTGGTCCTTCTCGTAGGCGTCGGTGGACTGGGGCTCCACCGCGATGGTGAAGCGGGAGAGCAGCACCGCAATCGCCTCCGGCACCTTCAGCTCCGCCAGCTGCGAGATCGCCTTTTGTCGCACCGTGGCGTCCCCGTACTTCTGGGTGACCTTGGCCTTGAGCTTCAGCGCCTTCTGCGGAGGAGAACCACCACCAAACATGTCCAGCAAGCCCACGGAAACCTCCAGGAGCGGGGTGCTTATCAACAGCCCCGCCGCGTCGCTACAGCCTCACTTCGGAACGAACATCGGTGCGGTAGGCGGCCCTGATCGCCTCGGCGGCGGCCCGGGCCGCCTCCGATCCCTCTGCCTCCGGCACCATCACCTTCAACGTCAAATAGAGATCTCCGCGGCCCTGCCCCTTGAGCGAGGGCACGCCTTTGCCCCGCAGCCGCATCTTCCGCCCGGACTGCGAGCCGGGGGGCAGGGTGAGGGTCACCTCCCCGTCGAAGGTCGGCACGTTGACCTCCGCCCCCAACATCGCCTCTGGGACGGTGATCGGCAGGTCCAGGTAGAGATCGTCCCCCTCCCGGCGGACCAGCGCGTGTTCGGCCACCTCCACCTCGAAGAACAGATCGCCCGCCGGCCCCCCCCGGGCCCCGGCAGCGCCCTGACCGGCCAACCGCACCTGGGACCCGGTGTGGACGCCGGGCGGGATCTTCACCGTCAGCCGCGCGGTCTCATCCACCAGCCCGGCGCCCGAACAGGTGGTGCAGGGGGGGGCCACCGTCCCGCTGCCTCCACAGGGGGTGCAGGTGGACTGGAAGGGGCCGCGCCGGACCCGGCCGGTGCCCCCGCAGTTGCCGCAGGTGGCCGCCGCGCCCCGGGTGCCCTTGCCGTCGCAGGTCTTGCACCGCCCCGGTCGGGACAGCGCGACGCTGCGCTCAGTGCCCCGCACCGCCTCCGCCAGGCTGACCTGCAGCCGGGAGGTGATGTCCTGGCCCCGGGCCGGTCCCCGCCGCATCCCTCCGCCGTCGAAGCCGAAGCCCGGCTCCTCGTCCATCCCGAAGCCGCCGCCGCCCCGTGACCGTCCCAGCAGCTGCTCGAGGAGGTCGTTGAGGTCCATCCCATCCGCCATCCCGCCGCCCATCCCGCCCGGATAGCCGCCCCCCCGGGCCGCGGTCTGCGCGCGGTAGGCGCGGTAGGCCTCGGCCTTCTTCTCGTCGAAGCCGAACTTGGTCGCGTCCTCGCCGAACTCGTCGTAGAGCTTGCGCTTGCGCGCGTCCCCCAGGACTTCGAAGGCGGCGGAGAGCTGCTTGAACTTCTCCTCCGCTGCCTTGTTGCCGGGGTTCATGTCCGGGTGGTGCTGCTTGGCTTGCTTGCGGTAGGCCTTCTTGACCTCGTCCGCACTCGCAGTGCGAGCCACCCCCAGTACCTGGTAGAAGTCTTCCGCCATCCCTTAGAGGCTCCTTCGGCTCAACCTAACCAGCCGATCCGACCTGGCCAGAACCTGCTCGCTCCCTGGCCCAGCTGTGGGGCCGGTGTATATGGTCTGACTGACCGCATGTCCGCTCCGATGCGACAATGGCGATGCCTCGGATGGTTGCTCCTCCTCAGAGGCGTGGCCGTGGCCCAGGTTCCGTCCGCCGAACGGGGCCAGCTGATCGACCAGGTGGTGGCGGTGGTCTCCCCCCCGCGCGCCTCCGGGCTGGCCATCGGCCCGTCGGAGACTGTGATCACCCTCAGCGATCTGCGCTTCGAGGCGGCGGTGGTCTTCATCCAACGGGGCCGCCCCGAAGCGGCCTTGCGCACCCTGGACCAGGAGGCCCTCTCAAGCGCGCTGGAGTACGCCATCTCCCAGCGCCTGCACGACCAGGAGGCGGAGAAGCTGCGCGTGTTCTCGGCACAGCCAGCGGAGCTGGACACCGCGGTCCAGGAGTTGGAGGCGCAGCTGGGCGGCCCCCAGGCGCTTGACCGCTTCCTTTCCCGCCAGGAGAGGACCCGCGCCGAGCTGCGGCGCGTGCTGGAGCGCAGCTTGCGGGCCGCCCGGACCCTGGACAGCCGGATCCGCCTCCGGGCCCAAGTCAGCGATTCGGAGGTCCGTCGCTACTATGATCGCACCCTGGAGCAGGCCCGCGGCCAGTTGGCGGACGCGCTGCCCTCCTCCTTCGAGGAGGTCCGGGGGAGCATCCGGGAGAAGCTCTTTCGCGAGCGCTACACCGCGCTGGCGCGCACCGAGACAGCGCAGTTGCGTGAGCAGGCCGACGTGCGGATCCTCAGCTCCCTGGCGCCGGAAGGGGAGGGGCGATGAGGAAGCTGGTGGAGCCCCGTCCCGACCAGCCCTTCCGGATCCGGGCCATGACCCGCGACGACCTGGCCCCGGTGCTGGCAATCGAGCAGCGCGCCTTCAAGCACCCCTGGAGCCCGGCGCTGCTGGAACGCGAGCTGTCCCACGAGTGGTCGACCATTCTGCTGGCCGAGGAGGCGCAGCCCGATGGCAGCTTCCTGATCCTGGGTTTTGCCATCGTCTGGCTGGTCCACGACGAGCTGCACGTGCTCAACGTGGCCACCGATCCGCCACACCGACGGCGGGGGGTGGCCAGGGCTGTGATGGACGCCGCGGTGGCCAAGGCCCGGGATCGGAAATGCACCCTCGCCACGCTGGAGGTCCGCCGCAGCAACGAGGGGGCGCTGACCTTGTACAAGGACATGGGCTTTCGACCGGTTGGTATCCGGCCGAACTACTATGTGGACGAACGCGAAGACGCGATTGTGATGCTGATGGACCTCTAACCCGCAGTCGGTGGTTGAACCCTTCCGTCATCTGTGCGCATTTGCGCTCCGCCGCTGCCGAAATGCTCCCCGGGGGAGAGCGGTTGATGCTTGACAGCGGGGGTGTGTCGCCCTTAGCCTCCGCGCCCCTTTGAGCCTTACGTAGGATTTTGTGCGCTCGTCCCCCAAGGATGAGCGCCCTTGAAACAGAAGAAGGAAGCATGCCGACGATCAGCCAGCTGGTTCGCAAGGGCCGCGAGAAGCTCAAGTTCAAGGGCAAGAGCCCTGCCCTCAAGGAGTCCCCCCAGAAGCGCGGCGTGTGCACCCGCGTTTATACGACCACCCCGAAGAAGCCGAACTCGGCTCTTCGCAAGGTCGCTCGCGTCCGGCTGACCAACGGCATCGAGGTGACTTCCTACATCCCCGGCGTCGGTCACAACCTCCAGGAGCACTCGGTGGTGATGATCCGCGGAGGCCGCGTCAAGGACCTCCCCGGCGTGCGTTACCACATCATCCGCGGCACCCTCGACTCGGTTGGCGTGCAGGGTCGCAAGCAGAGCCGCTCGAAGTACGGCGCGAAGCGCCCCAGCTAAACCACTTTTTCGTGACGGTCCTCGCCTGAGGGCCGCGGTAAGGAAGATGCAATGCCTCGTCGTCGCGTAGTCGCCAAGCGCAAGATCCTCCCGGACCCGAAGTTCCAGGACCGGCTCGTCACCAAGTTCGTCAACGACCTGATGCGGAAGGGCAAGAAGTCCACCGCCGAGGCGATCTGCTACGGCGCCTTCACGCTGGTCGAGGACCGCGCCAAGGAGGATCCGCTCAAGGTCTTCAAGAAGGCGCTGGACAACGTCAAGCCCGTCCTCGAGGTGAAGTCCCGCCGCGTGGGTGGCGCCACCTACCAGGTTCCGGTGGAGGTCCGTCAGGATCGCCGCGTGGCCCTGGGGATGCGTTGGCTGATCTCCTACTCCGCCGCGCGCGGTGAGAAGACCATGCGCGAGAAGCTGGCCGGCGAGATCATGGACGCCGCCAACAACCGCGGCAACGCGGTGAAGAAGAAGGAAGACACCCACAAGATGGCCGAGGCCAACAAGGCCTTCGCGCACTACCGCTGGTAGTGTAGCCACCTTCGGAGTCAGCACTTCCGTCACGGAGCGCTCGGCGTTATACGCCGGGCGCTTTCGTGCTTTCTGGCCCCAACCCCCCGCGCCCCCTTTCAGGAGTTCATCGCCATGCCTCGCGAGTACCCGCTCGATCGCTACCGGAACATCGGGATCATGGCGCACATCGACGCCGGCAAGACCACCACCACCGAGCGGATCCTGTTCTACACCGGCGCCATCCACAAGATGGGTGAGGTGCATGAGGGGACCACCACCACCGACTGGATGGTGCAGGAGCGGGAGCGGGGGATCACCATCACCTCCGCGGCCATCACCTGCTACTGGACGCGCCGGGATCAGAAGTACCGGGTGAACATCATCGACACCCCCGGGCACGTGGACTTCACCATCGAGGTGGAGCGGTCCTTGCGGGTGCTGGACGGCGCGGTGGCGCTCTTCGACGGGGTCAACGGCGTGGAACCCCAGTCGGAGACGGTGTGGCGGCAGGCGGACAAGTACAAGGTCCCCCGCATCTGCTTCGTCAACAAGATGGACCGGGTGGGCGCGGACTTCGAGATGTCGGTGCAGTCGCTGCGGGATCGGCTGCACGCCATCCCCTGCGTCCTGCAGCTGCCCCTGGGCGCGGAGGACAAGTTCAAGGGCGTGATCGATCTGATCGCGATGAAGGCCCTGGTCTTCCATGAGACCGAACAGGGCAGCCGCTACGACACCCTGGAGATCCCGGAGGAGTACGCGGCCAAGGCCCAGGCGGCCCGGGTGCAGCTGCTGGAGCAGGTGGCGGAGCTGGATGACGTCCTGATGGAGAAGTACCTGGAGGGCAAGGAGATCTCCGCAGACGAGATCCGGGCCGCGGTCCGCAAGGGCTGCGTGGGGCTCAAGCTGTTCCCCGTGCTGTGCGGGTCGGCCTACAAGCACAAGGGCGTGCAGCCGCTGTTGGACGCGGTGATCGACTATCTGCCCTCGCCGCTGGATGTGCCGCCGGTGCACGGGAAGAACCCCAAGACCGAAGCGGAGGACGTCCGCGAGACCAGCGACGAGGCGCCGTTCTCCGCACTGGCCTTCAAGATCATGACCGACCCCCACATGGGGACCCTGACCTTCCTGCGGGTCTACTCCGGGAAGATGGAGACCGGTCAGGCGGTGTGGAACGCGGTGAAGGGGAAGCGGGAGCGGGTGGGGCGGCTGGTGCAGATGCGCGCCGACAAGCGGGACGAGCTCCAGGAATGCTACGCGGGGGACATCTGCGCCGCGGTGGGCCTCAAGCTGGTGACCACCGGGGACACCCTCTGCCGGGAGGACAAGCCGATCATCCTGGAGCGGATGGAGTTCCCCGACCCGGTGATTGACATCGCCATCGAGCCCAAGAGCACCGAGCACCAGGACAAGATCGCGGTCGCGCTCCAGAAGCTGGCGGTGGAGGATCCCTCCTTCCGGGTGCGCACCGACGAGGAGACCGGGCAGACGATCATCGCCGGGATGGGCGAGCTGCACCTGGAGATCATCGTCGACCGGCTGCTGCGTGAGTTCAAGGTGGAGGCCAACGTCGGCAAGCCGCAGGTGGCCTACCGGGAGACGATCACCAAGACGGTGGAGGTGGAGGGGAAGCACGTCCGGCAGGCCGGCGGCAAGGGCCAGTACGGCCACATCTGGCTGCGCGTGGGCCCCAACGGGCACGGCAAGGGCTTCGAGTTCACCAACGGGATCGTGGGCGGCACCGTGCCCCGCGAGTTCGTGGAGGCGGCGCGCAAGGGGATCGAGGAGGCGCTGACCTCCGGGGTGCTGGCCGGCTACCCGATCGTGGACGTGAAGGTGGAGGCCTTCGACGGCAGCTTCCACGACGTGGACTCCGACGAGATGTCCTTCAAGATCGCCGGGTCCAAGGGCTTCAAGGAGGCCTGCCGGACGGCGGAGGCGATCCTGCTGGAGCCGATCATGAAGTGCGAGATCCTCACCCCGGAGAACTTCATGGGGGACGTGATCGGCGACCTCAACGCCCGCCGGGGCAAGATCCTGGGGATGAACCCCCGCCACGGGGTGCAGGTGATCGACGCCGAGGTCCCGCTGGCGGCGATGTTCGGCTACTCCACCGACCTGCGCAGCCGCAGCCAGGGTCGGGCCACCTACTCGATGCAGTTTGCCCACTACGCCCCGGTGCCCAGGTCGGTCTCCGACGTGATCCTGGCCCGCACCGGCCGCTACTAGTCGCTCCTAGTCGCGGCTATCCTCAAGCCACTGGCCGATAGGGAGCCACCGAGCCGTCAGGGGAGCAGGCAACGCCGAGCGGGCGCGCGCGGTCCCCTGAATCGCCGGCTTCCGGCGGAGTCGGACCGGTGGTCCGTTGCCGGAGAGGCGGGTCTTGAGTGAGGCGCATCAGGCCGCGCTCGCAGCGGCCTATCTGGAGGCGCCTACCGGGGATGAGACGCTGTTGATGACCGTCCAGATCCTTCGCGGATTCGCGGACCGCCGACTGGATGCCGGCCTCGTCACCGCCGTGGACCGCCTCCTGTCGGGAGTGCCCCCCTACTGGCTGGATCGGTTGGTCCTGCTGATGGGAGAGCGGCTGCTCCGCCGACGGGTGACCGAGGCCAACTGGAAGAGTGTGGTCGGCTCCTACCTGGAGTCGTCGGGCCCAGGGGCTGAGGCGTGGCGGGCTCGGCTTCGCGCCACCTGGACCGATATCAAGAACGAGAGCGGCCTCGCCCCGGGCGCGCTCAAGCCGTTCCTGGTCAGCTCCGAGGTGGGCTTGGTGGGAGGAGACACTTCGCTCTAGCGGGTCGGCCTGGCACAGGTCCGCTCGCCCCACCCTGTGCGCTCAAAATGCGCCGCTCGCGCGAAGGCGGCGGTAAGCTCCCCGGCTCTATGAACACCTCCGCCCGTCCACTCCTGCTGGGGCTCTCCTTTCTCCTGGCCACCCCGGCCCTGGCCTCGTGGGAGGCCAAGATGGGGCCCGTCTCTGGAGGGGTCCAGACCCAGGCACCGAGAGGCGCCGCCAAGCCGGCCAGCGAAGGCAGGTCCCTCGCGGTGGGGGAGCGGATCCAGACCTCCCCGCAGGGCCGGGCCACCGTGATCTTCGATGACGGGGCCACCGTGGAGCTGGCCTCAGACACCGAGTTGGTGCTCACCGCCCCTCCCAAGAAGAAGGGGATCCCCCCGGTACGGTTCTCCCTCTCCGGAGGCGAGGTCACCGTTCGCGCCCAGTCGGTGTCCGGGGCCTTCGTGGTCCGGGTCCCCGCCGGCAGCGTGTGGCTGTTCTCCGCCAGGGTCCGGATCGGGGTGGACGGCAGCGAGGTGCGCGCCTCGGCACTGGAAGGTCGGGTTGAGGTCGCCACGGTGGGCCGGGCCGCCAAGCTCCAGGCAGGGCAGGGCGTGGTGGCGCAGAAGGGCTCCGCCCCGGGCAAGCCGTTCACCGTAGCCCCGGAGGCCTCCTCCGCCGCGGCCGCCGCGCCCCCCGCCCGCAAGGAGAAGACCCCGGCTCCGGACCTGGGCGGGTTCGGTCTGGATCTGACCGAAACCCCCGCCGCCGAGGAGAAAGAGACCGCGGAAGAGGAGGTGGCACCGCCCCCTGCTTCCGAGCCCCAGCCGGAGCCGGTGGTCGAGACCAAGACGCCCCCCACTCCGATGTCCCTCAAGTTCCGCCTGGGCGGGGTGGCGGCGCCGGGGCTGATGCTGGGGCTTCCGAACACCTTCGCCGGGGGCACCCTCCGGGTCCGCGGAGATCTGGTGTTGTTCCCTTGGCTGGAGCTGGGTCTCTCCCTGGGCTTTGGTGAGTGGGCGCGGGTGGGGGAGCTGGTCCCCAATCGGCCGGCCTACTCGGTGCTGGCCACCCTGGAAGCCGAGCTGGCGGTCCGGGTTCCCTTCGGGGCTCCGTTCGCCGAGTTGGGCGTGGGCTACCGCGGCTTCACCGTGGAAGAGGCCAGTCGAGGCTACCTGGACGAGACCGGACCTTTGGCACTCACCGTGGGCGGTGGCTACAGTCTCCACGTCGGATTGCCGGTGGACGTGATGCTGCGCTTGGGAGCAATCCCCGGTACCCGGACCTCCTTCCTCACTGAAATCCACGCCATCGTTTGGGCGTTCTAAGGGGAGGGGAGCAGCCCCCTGCTGCTCACCGAACCCACTTCGAGGCTTTTTTCCCAAGGCCTCGCACAGGGTTGTTGACGTGCGGCGACAGACATGGGAAATGCCGCGCGCGCTGGCGGGGTTGGACCCCGTTGAGTCCGTCGCAGCAAGGACGGACACGGGCTTCCGGGGTCGTCCCGCGAGTCCGAAAGCAAACTAGGTAGTTGCATCCACGGGAAGCCTTTGCTAGAAGGCCCGCCCCCGTCGCACCGAATCGGTTCTCTGACATCCAGGTGGGTTGGAGCGCTCAGTTTTCGGGCGAGGAACGCAAGAGGGTTTGATGGCGACTCAGAAGATTCGAATCCGGCTGAAGGCGTACGACTCCAAGCTCCTGGATCAGAGCGCGGGCGAGATCGTCGAGACGGCCAAGCGGACCGGTGCCAGGGTCGCGGGCCCGATTCCGCTGCCCACCCGGATCAACAAGTTCACCGTTCTCCGTTCGCCGCACGTGGACAAGAAGTCACGTGAGCAGTTCGAGATCCGGACTCATAAGCGCTTGCTCGACATCCTCGAGCCCACCCAGCAGACGCTGGACGCGCTGATGAAGCTGGACCTGTCCGCCGGCGTTGACGTGGAGATCAAGAGCTAAGGGGCGCAAGCCTCTTCGTTCTTTAGGAGCAACCATGAAGTTCGACGTTCTCAACCTGGACTTGAAGAAGGTCTCCGAGATTGAACTCTCGGATGACGTCTTCGCCGCCGAGCCCAACGATCACCTCCTGTACGAGGTGGCGAAGATGCAGCAGATCAATCGCCGCCGCGGCACGGTGGCGGTCAAGAACAGCTCGCTGGTCTCCGGCGGCGGCAAGAAGCCCTGGAAGCAGAAGGGCACCGGCCGCGCGCGTCAGGGATCGATCCGCGCCTCCCACTGGGTCGGCGGCGGTAAGGCGATGGGCCCCAAGCCCCGCGACTACTTCTACCGTCCGCCCAAGCAGGTCCGGCGCGGCGCGCTAAGGGTCGCCCTGTCGCAGAAGGCCCGCGAAAACAACCTGATCATCCTCCAGGACTTCCCCCTGGACGCGGCCAAGACCAAGGCCGTGGCGGAGATCCTCACCAAGCGCCTCAAGCTGCAGGACGCCCTGGTGGTGGACGAGAAGAAGAATGAGCAGCTGCACCGCAGCGTGCGCAACCTGGCCACCTTCGATGTGCTGCCTCCCGAGGGCGTAAACCTCGAGAGCATCATGCGTCGCAAGGGCCTGGTGCTCACCTCGGCCGCGGCCAAGGCGCTGGAGGGCCAGCTGTCATGAACCAGAACGACGTCATCAAGGGACCGTTGATCACCGAGAAGCTGGATCGGGCGCGCGAGCGTTTCCACCAGTACTCGTTCCTGGTGGACCGCAAGGCCTCCAAGCACGACGTGGCCCGCGCGGTGACCGCGCTGTTCAAGGTCAACGTGGAAGAGGTCCGCACCATGATCATCCGCGGCAAGATCAAGCGGGTGGGCAAGAGCATCGGCAAGCGCCCCAATTTCAAGAAGGCGATCGTCACCCTCAAGGAGGGCGACAAGATCGAGCTCTTCGAGGGAGGCGCGGTCTAACGACCGCGAGGAAACACCATGGGTATCAAAACCTTCAAGCCCACCTCCGCCGCCCGTCGTCTGATGACGGTCTCCGACTTCGCCGAGCTGACCAAGGCCAAGCCGGAGAAGGCCCTCACCGAGTCGATGAAGCGGTCCGGCGGACGCAACGTCCACGGCCACATCACCCGGCGTCACCAGGGTGGTGGCCACAAGCGCCGCTACCGCGTGATCGACTTCAAGCGCCGGGACAAGGACGGCGTGCCGGCCAAGGTCGCGGCGGTGGAGTACGATCCGAACCGCACCGCCAACCTGGCGCTCCTGCACTACGCGGACGGCGACAAGCGCTACATCCTGGCGCCGGTCGGCATCACGGTGGGCGACATCCTCCAGGCCGGTCCGGAGTCGGACATCCGCCCGGGGAACTCGCTTCCCCTGCTGAACATCCCGGTCGGGACCGTGATCCACAACCTGGAACTCAAGCCGGGACGTGGCGCGCAGATCATCCGGTCCGCCGGCACCTCCGGCCAGCTGATGGCCAAGGAGGACCGCTACGCGCAGGTCCGTCTGCCCTCCGGTGAGGTCCGCAAGGTCCTGATCGAGTGCCGGGCCACCGTGGGCCAGCTGGGCAACATCGAGCACGAGATCATCCGCATCGGCAAGGCCGGTAAGTCTCGCTGGCTGGGCATCCGTCCCACTGTCCGCGGTCTGGCCATGAACCCGGTCGACCACCCGCACGGTGGCGGCGAAGGCAAGTCAGGCCAGGGAAATCCGCACCCGGTCTCGCCCTGGGGCAAGAAGACCAAGGGTCTGACCACCCGCAAGAACAAGCGGACCGACAAGTTCATCATCACTGCTCGCCGTCAGGGCGCGCGCAGCCAGTAAGGGACTTTAAGCCATGGCGCGTTCAGTCAAGAAGGGCCCGTTCGTCGATGCGCACCTCGCGAAGAAGGTCGACGACATGCTCAAGAACAACAAGAAGTCGGTGATCAAGACCTGGTCGCGCAGGTCGACGATCCTCCCGGAGTTCGTGGGACACACCTTCGCGGTGCACAACGGGAGGAAGTTCATCCCGGTGTTCGTCACCGAGAACATGGTGGGCCACAAGCTCGGAGAGTTTGCCCCCACCCGCACTTTCGGCGGTCACTCCGCGGAGAAGAAGGTCGCCAAGGCCCCGGGCAAGTAGCCCACGGACCTCAGCGATCTAGGAGAAGAAACATGGAATCCAAGGCGCATCTTCGCAATCTGCGTCTGGCCCCGCGCAAGGTCTCCCTTGTGGTGGCCCTCGTTCGTGGCAAGAACGTAGGCGCGGCGCTGGGCATCCTGAAGTTCACCAAGAAGGCGGCCGCGAAGCCGGTCGCCAAGCTCATTGCCAGCGCGGTGGCCAACGCCACCGACCTGTCCAAGGGCGAGGTGGACGTGGACAAGCTTTTCGTCAAGACCATCTCCGTCGACCAGGGCCCCACTTCGCGCCGCTATATGCCGCGCGCCATGGGCCGGGCCACCCGGATCAACAAGAAGACCAGCCACATCCACGTGGTCCTCGCGGACGCCGCCAAGTAGTCGCGGCTACCGAACCGACATTGCGGTCCTTCCCAGAAGGGGAGGCCGGAAAGATTGAAGGGAGTTCAAGTTGGGTCAGAAAGTTCATCCGATCGGGTTCCGCCTCGGGGTCATCAGGACCTGGGAGTCGAAGTGGTTCGAGTCCAAGAACTACGCGAAGTGGCTCCATGAGGACATCCGCATCCGGGAGTTCGTCAAGCAGTCGATGACGCACGCCGGCGTCTCCCGCGTGGAGATCGAGCGGGCCGCGAACAAGGTGAAGGTCAACGTCCACACCGCGCGGCCGGGAATCGTGATCGGCAAGCGGGGCGCCGGGATCGAGACCATCAAGAAGGACATCCAGAAGTTCACCTCCAACGAGGTGTTCTTGAACATCGTCGAGGTCCGCAAGGCCGAGACCGACGCGCAGCTGGTGGCGGAGAACATCTGCCAGCAGCTGGAGCGCCGGATCGCCTTCCGCCGCGCGATGAAGAAGTCCATCCAGACCGCCATGAAGTTCGGCGCCAAGGGCATCCGGGTTGCCTGCTCCGGTCGGCTCGGCGGCGCGGAGATGGCGCGTTACGAGTGGTACCGCGAGGGCCGCGTCCCCCTGCACACCCTGCGCGCGGACATTGACTACGGCTTCGCCGAGGCCAAGACCACCTACGGCAAGATTGGCTGCAAGGTTTGGGTCTGCCGCGGCGAGGTTCTCCCCGGCAAGGGCAACGCTGCCCCGATGCCGCTGCCGCGCTAAAGCGCGACACACCAGCAACTTCAAGGAACGACCATGCTGCAACCATCGCGTACCAAGCACCGCAAGATGCACAAGGGCCGGAACCCCGGGATGGCCTACCGTGGCTCCAATCTGAACTTCGGTGAGTTCGGCCTGGTGACCCTCCAGCCGGGCTGGCTGACCTCTCGGCAGATCGAGGCGGCTCGTATCGCCATGACCCGCAGCATCAAGCGCGGTGGAAAGATCTGGATCCGGGTGTTCCCGGACAAGCCGATCACCAAGAAGCCGGCCGAGACCCGTATGGGTACCGGCAAGGGCGGCGTCGAGTACTACGTGGCGGTGATCAAGCCGGGCCGCGTGCTCTACGAAATGGGCGGCACCACCGCGGAGGTGGCCAAGGCCGCCTTCCGCCTGGCGCAGGCCAAGCTCCCGGTCCTCACCAAGATCGTCCACCGCGACGACCTGTCGCTGTAATCCACCCAGAACTGAAGAGGAGAGACAAGAAATGGCGACCTCGAAGGAACTGCGTGATTTGACGGTGGAGGACCTGAACCGCCGCGCCCAGGAGATCAGGGACGGGCTGTTCCAGGACCAGCTGAAGATGCGGACTGGCTCTCTGGAGAGCGCCAGCCAGCGGACGGCGAAGCGCCGCGATCTGGCCCGGGTGTTGGGGCTGATCACCGAGAAGCAGCGGGCGGCGAAGGCCACCGCGCAGGACAAGAAGGCCTAACCAGCCTCAAGGACTTTTGAGCCTGGGCCCCAAAAGGCCGGGCGAGTGAGCGAATCATGGCGGAAGAGACCCAGGTGCAGGCGGCCGACACCACCCAGGCGACGCGCGGGCGTCCCAAGATGCGGGTGGGGATCGTGACCTCCAACAAGATGCAGAAGACGGTGGTGGTCACCGTGCGCCGTCGCGCCCCGCACGCCCGGTACGGGAAGATCCTCAACGCGCGCGAGAAGTACAAGGCGCACGTCGAGGATCACGACTACCCCAAGAAGATCACCATCAACGAGGGCGACCGGGTTCGGATCGCCGAGACCCGCCCGGCGTCGAAGGACAAGCGCTGGCGCGTGGTTGAAGTGCTCGAGCGGGCCAAGGGCGTCTGAGAACCCGATTCGGGTTCCTTTCGAATAGAGGAAGCTTTCGATGATCCAGATGCAAAGCGTGCTCGATGTCGCTGACAACTCGGGCGCCAAGAAGGTGTTCTGCATCAAGGTGCTGGGCGGTTCCCAGCGCCGCTACGCGTCGATCGGCGACGTGATCGTGGTCTCCATCCGCGAGGCCCTGCCCAACTCCAAGGTGAAGAAGGGTGACGTGGCCAAGGCCGTGATCGTCCGGACCGCCAAGGAAGTGGGCCGGCCGGATGGCAGCTACATCAAGTTCGACGGCAACTCCGCGGTCCTGATCAACAAGGACCAGGAGCCGATCGGCACCCGTATCTTCGGGCCGGTCGCGCGTGAGCTCCGTGCCAAGAAGTTCATGAAGATCATCTCGCTGGCGCCGGAAGTCCTCTAGGCCTCCAGCCGGGCAAGTTCAGGAGTTTTCGCAATGCAGAAGCTCAAAGTTGGCGACACCGTGCAGGTCATCTCGGGGGCCGAGCGGTCCTCCGCCGAGAAGTCGGCCAAGCGCGGCAAGATCATCAAGATCGACCGGGACGCCGAGCGGGTCAGCGTGGAAGGTCTCCGTCTGGTGACCAAGCACGTGAAGAAGGGACGCGACCCCAAGAACCCGGAGGGCGGGAAGGTGCAGAAGCCGGGCACCATCGCGCTGTCCAGTGTCCAGCTGGTGTGCCCCAAGTGCGACGCGGCCACCCGCGTGGGCATCCGCAAGAGCGGCGAGAAGTCGGTCCGCTTCTGCAAGGCCTGTGACGCAGAGATTTGACACCTGGACCAGAGTGGGGCATGAGGCCCACCCCCTGGTTGTTCGGGACTAGGCAGTGAAGACGGGTGCCGCGAAGGCGGCGCCCCTGATCGCGGGGACGAAGGTCCCTCCGAAGCAGAGGAAGCGACAAGGCAATGGCTGACGAGAACGACAAGAAGGGCGCCGACGAGGCCGCCAAGGCGGCGAAGGCTGCCAAGGCAGAGAAGGCCAAGAAGGCCAAGCGTGGCAAGGAAGAGGCCAAGAAGGCCGGCTACGCCGCCAACATCGACGAGGGACTGCAGGTCAAGCCGGCGCGTCTGATCGCCCGCTACCGGACCGAGGTGGTTCCCGCCCTGGTCAAGGAGTTCGGGTTCAAGAACCCGCACCAGGCGCCCAAGCTGGTGAAGATCGTCGTCAACATGGGTCTGGGTGAGGCCCTGAATAACAACAAGATCCTGGACTCAGCGGTGGACCAGCTGGCGGCGATCACCGGCCAGAAGCCGGTGATCACCCGGGCCCGCAAGTCGATCGCCAACTTCAAGCTCCGTCAGGGGCAGGCGATTGGCGCCGCGGTCACCCTCCGCAGCCACCGGATGTACGAGTTCATGGACCGCCTGATCAACGTCGCGCTCCCCCGGGTGCGTGACTTCAAGGGCGTCTCCAGCAAGGCCTTCGACGGGAAGGGCAACTACACGCTCGGAGTCCGCGAGCAGATCATCTTCCCCGAGATCAACTACGACCAGATTGAGAAGGTGAAGGGTTTGAACATCACCTTCGTCACCACCGCCCGGAACGATGAGCAGGGATTGGCGCTGCTGCGTCAGTTCGGCATGCCGTTCCGCCAGTAGTTCAAGAAAGCACGACCGTGGCCAAGCTCTCGAAGATCGCCCAGGCGAAGCGCAAGCCGAAGTTCGCCGTCCGCAAGTACAACCGGTGCCCGCTGTGTGGCCGGCCCCGCGCGTTCCTGCGCAAGTTCCAGATGTGCCGCATCTGCCTGCGCAAGCGCGCGCTGGCGGGTGAGATCACCGGCGTGATCAAGTCCTCCTGGTAGTCAGGCGGGCAGCACCGGTTTTCCCAGGCAGCACGTTTCAGTCAGTTGCCCGAAAGGGCTTCCTTCTGTCCTCCGAACCCCCGGGATGGTCCCGGCAGGCGGTGACGGAAACCAAGTTGGAGATGTACCCATGCCGGTGAATGACCCGGTCGGCGATATGCTGACCCGCCTGCGGAATGCCTCGCGGGCCCACCACGACAAGACCGTGATGCCGTTCTCCAAGCTGAAGGGCGAGGTTGCTCGCTGCCTTCGCGAGGAGGGTTACATCGCCGACTTCACCATCCACGAGAATGATGGGGTGAAGAAGGAAATGACCCTGTTCCTCAAGTACGGCCCGGACAAGAGCCCGGCGGTGCAGGGGATCAAGCGCATCTCGAAGCCCGGCCTCCGCCGCTACGTCAACGTCAATGAGATCCCCAGGGTTCTCAATGGCCTCGGCATCAGCATTCTCTCCACCTCCAAGGGCGTCCTCGTTGATGCCCAGGCACGTAAGCAGAACGTGGGCGGCGAGCTCATCTGCACCGTGTACTAAGAGAGGGATAATCCATGAGCCGCATCGGTAAGCTCCCCATCAAGATTGCAGACAAGGTCAAGACCGCGATCACCGCGCAGATGGTGTCCTTCGACGGGCCCAAGGGCAAGTTGACGGTGACCATCCCCAGCCCGATCACGGTGGAGACCAAGGATGGGAACCTGGTGGTCGTTCGTCCGAACGAGACCCGCCAGGCCAAGTCCCTCCACGGCCTCACCCGCGCGCTGATGGCCAACGCCATGAAGGGCGTGTCCACCGGCTTCGAGCGGAGGCTGGACATCCGCGGCGTCGGTTTCCGCGCGGAGGTCAAGGGCAAGGTTATCAACTTCACCCTCGGCTTCTCCCACCCGGTGGTGTTCGCGCTCCCGGAGGGCGTGACGGCCGAAGTGGACAAGGTTCCGCGCACCGAGGACGGGCTGCCCACCGTGGGCCTGACCATCCGGTCCAACGACCGCGCCGTGCTGGGCGACACCGCGGTGAAGATCCGCGCGCTGCGTCCGCCCGAGCCCTACAAGGGCAAGGGGATCAAGTACACCGAGGAGCGGGTCCGCAGGAAGGAAGGCAAGACGGGTACGGCATAACGCCGAACATCGTCTTCAACTTCATCCGGCGGTGGAGGTCACCATCGCCGCCGGAAGGAAAGGTCAAACGTCATGGCAAACTTCGAAGCCCGTAACAAGCGCAAGAGCCGTATCCGCCGCAAGCTGTCCGGCTCGACTGCGCGTCCCCGGCTCACCGTCTACAAGAGCCTCAAGCACATCTACGCCCAGGTGGTGGACGACACCACCGGTCGCACCGTGGCCTTCGCCTCCACGCTCTCCAAGGAGCTCAAGGGCAAGGACGAGGGCGACAAGAAGGCCGACGCCAAGCGCGTAGGCGCGCTCATCGCGGAGAAGTGCAAGGCCGCCAACGTCAATCAGGTGGTCTTCGACCGGAACGGTAATCCGTACCACGGTCGGGTCGCCGCTGTTGCTGACGCCGCCCGCGAGGCCGGCCTCACCTTCTAAGCAGTACAAAAGGATTCCCTATGGCAATTCCAATCAATCCCAACGATCTCGACCTGTCTGATCGCGTGGTGAACATCAACCGCGTGGCCAAGGTCGTGAAGGGCGGCCGCCGGTTCTCGTTCGCGGCGCTGGTGGTCGTCGGTGACGGCGCCGGGCACGTGGGCGTGGGGCTGGGCAAGGCCAACGAGGTTCCCGAGGCCATCCGCAAGGGCAACGAGAACGCCAAGAAGAACCTGTTCAAGGTTCCGCTGGCTGGCTACACCATCCCGCACGAGGTGCTGGGTCACTTTGGCGCCGGCAAGGTGCTGCTCAAGCCGGCCATGCCCGGTACCGGCGTGATCGCCGGTGGCGCGGTGCGCGCGGTGCTGGAGGCTGCGGGTATCCGCAACATCCTGACCAAGAGCCAGGGTTCCCGGAATCCCCACAACGTGCTGAAGGCCACCGTGGCCGGCCTCAAGAGCCTGCGTTCGCCGGAGACGGTGGCGCGGCTTCGCGGCAAGGAACTCGAGACCGGCCGGGCCAACGCCTAGTCGTTCGTCGCTTCAACGACGAAGAGAAAGACAACCATGCCTGCAATCAAGGTCACCCTGAAGAAGGCCATCGCGTCCGCCTCCGAGGATCAGCTCCGGACGGTCCAGGGCCTGGGGCTGCGCAAGTTCGGCGACACCAAGCTGCTGCCGGACACCCCGGAGGTCCGCGGTGCGGCCTTCAAGGTCAAGCACCTGGTGTCGATGGAGAAGGTCGACCAGGAGTTCAAGAAGCGCGTGCGCTCCAAGCCCAAGAAGATCGTCCGCAAGGAAGCGTCGCGGGCCAAGGCCGCTGCGGCCGCCAAGTAATTTGGGATCCGCCTCCGGTTTCGGGGGCGGGACCAAGGCTTTTGCGCTGCGCCGCGTGAGGCGGCGGGCACACCCCAGATTCGAGGATTTCGATGGCTTCGCTTAGCAACCTGAAGGCTCCCCGCAAGTCTCGCCACCGCAAGAAGCGGGTGGGTCGTGGTCAGGGCTCCGGCCTTGGCAAGACCGCCGGTCGCGGTGGCAAGGGTCAGAAGGCCCGTTCCGGCAACATGCGGTTCGAGGGCTTCGAGGGCGGTCAGAGCCCGCTGCAGCGCCGGATGCCGAAGTTCGGCTTCAACTCCCCCAACCGGGTGGAGTACGCGGTGGTGAACCTGGACGTGCTGGCCGGTTTCGCCGCCGGCTCGGTGGTGGACGAGGCCGTGCTGCGCGGCAAGGGCACCGTCAAGGGCCGCTGGGACGGGATCAAGGTCCTGGGCCGTGGCGAGCTGACCCACAAGCTGACCGTCAAGGCGCACATGTTCTCCGCCACCGCCCGCGAGGCGATCGAGAAGGCGGGCGGCACGGTGGAGCAGCTGCCGCTGGTGGATCACAAGCCGGAGGCCGCGGCCCGGGCCCACTCGGGCAAGGGCGTCAAGGCTCCCCGGGTTCCCAAGGCCTGAGGCCTAGGCGTGACCCGCCTGCCGGTGTAGTGTGCCGCGCCCCTTTCCGGACCTTCGGACAGGGGCGCTTGTCTTTCGCATTCGGAAGAGCCCTTGGAGTGAGTCACCCGTGGCAATGAACGCGTTCGCCAACATCTTCCGCATCACCGAGCTGCGCAACCGGATCGCCTACACGATCGCGCTCTTGGCGGTGTACCGGTTCGGCATCTTCATCAACACCCCCGGTGTGGACCGGGCGGCCATGAACTCCTTCATGGAGGCCCAGCAGCAGTCGGGCGGCCTGGTGTCGTTGTTCAACCTCTTCTCCGGCGGCGCGCTGGAGCAGATGTCGATCTTCGGCCTGGGGATCATGCCCTACGTCTCCGCCTCGATCATCATGCAGTTGCTGGCAGTGGTGGTCCCGTCGCTGGAGCGGCTGCAGAAGGAGGGGGCGGCGGGAAGGCAGAAGCTGAACCAGTACACCCGCTACGGCAGCATCGTGCTGGCCATCTTCCAGGGCGTGGCGATCTCCCGCTGGCTGGCCTCGTTGGGCCGCACCCAGGACCCCTCGATGGGGATCCAGCAGGTGGTGGTCCCCAACGACGACCTGTGGTTCACCGCGATGACCGTGGTCAGCCTCACCGCCGGCACCGCCTTCATCATGTGGCTGGGAGAGCGGATCACCGAGCGCGGGATCGGCAACGGGATCTCGATGATCATCTTCGCCGGCATCGTGGTGGGGCTGATCCCTGCCGGGAACCAGCTGTGGCAGCTGGTGCAGCAGGACGTGCTGGGGGCGGGCGCGGTGCTGACCCTGGCCGCCTTCGTCTTCGTGGTGGTGGGAGTGGTGGTGTACGTGGAGCGGGGGATGCGCCGGATCCCGGTGCAGTACGCCAAGCGGATGGCCGGAAGGCGGATGTTCAGTGGCCAGGCCACCTACTTCCCGATGAAGGTGAACACCGCCGGGGTGATCCCGCCGATCTTCGCCGGGGCGATCCTCTCCTTCCCGGCCACCCTGGGGAACTTCGTTCCCTTCCTGGTGGATGTGCAGCGCGCCCTGGAGTCCAACGTCTGGATCTACAACGGCGTGTTCGTGCTGCTGATTGTGTTCTTCGCCTTCTTCTACACCCAGCTGACCTTCCGGGCCGACGATGTCGCGGACAACATCAAGAAGCAGGGGGGCTACATCCCCGGGATCCGCCCGGGAAAGAGCACTGCTGAGTTCATCGAGCGGGTGCTGGGCCGGATCACCTTTGGCGGCGCGGTCTACCTGGCGGCGATCTGCGTGATCCCCTCGGTGATCAGCGGGATGATGGGGGTGAACTTTCCCTTCGGAGGCACAGCCCTGCTGATCGTGGTGGGGGTGGCCCTGGACACGGTTCAGCAGATTGAAGGCCACCTGATCAGCCGCAACTACGAAGGCTTCTCTGGTCCCCGGGGCCCGAGGATCCGCGGCCGGGTGCGGGTGGCGGCGTAGGCCTACCTGTTCCAGGGCTGCGCGGAGGGCTCCTCCCCGCTGCGTCGTGGAAGGGGAGGCGGTATTGGGCAGTGGACACTGGCTTTCTGCGCGGCATCGCCGCTTGGGTTGTGCGGGGGGATTGTGGACGGTATGAACTTGATCCTGCTGGGACCGCCGGGCGCGGGGAAGGGGACCCAGGCGAAGAAGCTGTTCGCCGACTACCGGATCCCCCAGATCTCCACCGGTGACATCCTCCGGGAGGCCATCCGCAACGGGACCGAGTTGGGCCGCAAGGCGGACCCGATCATGAAGGCCGGTGGGCTGGTGCCCGACGACCTGGTGGTGGGGATCGTCCAGGAGCGGCTCAAGGCTTCGGACTGCCAGCAGGGCTTCATCCTGGACGGCTTTCCCCGGACCATCCCGCAGGCGGACGCGCTGGGGCAGTCCCTGGCGGCGCTGGGGAAGAAGATCGACGCGGTGATCTCCCTGGAGGTCCCGATCGAGAAGGTGGTGGAGCGGCTCTCCGGACGCCGCAGCTGCCCCCAGGACGGCAGCGTGTTCCACGTCACCGACCACCCGCCCAAGCGCAGCGGCTATTGCGACGTGTGCGAGACCGGGTTGATCCAGCGGGACGACGACCACCCGGACAAGGTCACCCAGCGGTTGCTGGCCTACGAGAAGATGACCAGCCCGCTGAAGGCCTACTACGAACAGCGGGGCCTGCTGCGTCGCATAGACGGGGTGGGAAGCCCCGAGGGCATCTACGCCGCCATCCGCGGCGCTGCCGGCCTCAAGTAGGGCCGGCTGTTATTGGAAGACCCCATGAGCCGGATTGAGTCCAAGACCGAGGCCGAGCTGGCGGTGATGCGCCAGGCTGGGCGAATCGTGGCCGAGATCCTGGACGAGTTGGAGAAGTCGGTGGCGCCCGGCGTCACCACCTGGGACCTGGACCAGCTGGCCGAGCGGTTGATCGCCCAGAAGGGGGCCAAGCCTGCCTTCAAGGGTTACAACGGCTTTCCGGCGGTGCTGTGTGCCTCGGTCAATGAAGAGGTCGTCCACGGGATCCCCTCCCGGAAGAAGAAGCTCCAGGAGGGGGACTTGATGAAGCTGGACTTCGGGGTCAAGTACCAGGGGTTCTTTGGCGACTCGGCCCGGACCGTGGCGGTGGGGCAGGTCAGCGATGAGGCCCGGCGGCTGCTGGAGACCACCCGGGAGGCCCTGATGCGGGGGATTGCCGCAATGTTGGTAGGCAACCGCCTGGGGGACGTTGGCGCGGCCGTCCAAAGCCACGTGGAGGGCAGGGGTTTTGCCGTGGTCCGGGACTTTGTGGGCCACGGGATTGGCAAGGCGCTGCATGAACCCCCCCAGGTCCCCAACTACGGGGAGGCCGGCAGCGGGATGAAGCTGCGCGTGGGGATGGTCTTGGCCCTGGAGCCGATGGTAAACGCCGGGACCCCGCATGTGAAGGTCCTGGACGATGACTGGACCGCGGTGACCACCGACAACAGGTGGTCGGCGCACTGGGAGCACACGGTGGCCATCACCGACCGGGGTCCGGAGATCCTGACCTTGAGCCCGTCCTCTCGCTGACCCGGCGAGGGACCGCCCTGCGACCTGCCCTGGCAGGGGCCGGTAGAGGGTGGAAAGGGTAGAAGTGGGCGAGCTGTTAGAACGAGGACTTGCACACGGGTGGGAATTGGTGCTATCCGCCCCCGCCTTGTTGTAGCAGAAGACCGAGAGAGGATGCTGTTTGCCGAAGGATGATGCCATTGAGGTCGAGGGGACGGTGATGGAGCCCCTCCCCAACGCGATGTTCCGCGTGCAGTTGGAGAATGGACATAAGGTCCTGGCCCACATCTCGGGCAAGATGCGGATGCACTTCATCCGCATCCTTCCGGGAGACAAGGTGAAGGTCGAGCTGTCCCCCTACGACCTCTCCCGCGGCCGCATCACCTACCGGGCCAAGTAGCGGGCTCACGCAGTACCAGGTTCGAAGTACTCAAGAGAATCTCAGCCTGCTCACGTTGGGCAGGTCAGACCATCTACGGAGAAGAAGGCCATGAAGGTTCGCGCGTCCGTCAAGAAGATCTGTGACAAGTGCAAGGTGATCCGCCGCAAGGGGACCGTCCGGGTGATCTGCGCTTCCAACCCCCGGCACAAGCAGCGTCAGGGTTAAGCCCTCCGCTCCCGGTTTCGAAAGTTAAAGAACAGGAACACGACTCATGGCTCGCATCTCAGGCATCGACCTTCCCCCCAACAAGCGCGCGGTCATTTCGCTGACCTACATCTACGGCATCGGCCGTCAGCAGGCGCGGAACATCATCGCCGACGCTGGCATCGACCCGGTCACCCGGACCAAGGACCTGACCGACGAGCAGGCTCGCAAGATCCGTGAGATCATCGAGACCAAGCACAAGGTCGAGGGTGATCTGCGCCGCGAAGTGACCATGAACATCAAGCGCCTGATGGACCTGGGCTGCTACCGTGGCCTGCGTCACCGCAAGGGCCTCCCGGTCCGCGGTCAGCGCACCCACACCAACGCCCGGACCCGCAAGGGCCCGAAGCGTGGAATCGTCCGCCCGAAGGCTGTCGCCCCGGCCGGTCGCTAAAACCTCAATGACCTCGCCAGGGGCCTCCCAAGGGTCCCCGGCGGGGTTCGATCACCTCAGGAGCAAGACTCACGATGGCTGAAGAGACCACGACCCCCACGGCGCCCCCCGCCGCCCCCACCGCGCCGGCTCCTGCCGCCGCGGCCCCCGCTGGCGCCGAGGGCGCGGAAGCCCCCAAGGCGTCCAAGAAGCGGAAGACCAAGAAGTCGATCCAGAGCGGGATTGTCCACGTTCAGTCGACCTTCAACAACACCATCATCACCATCACCGACATCTCCGGGAACGTGATCTCCTGGTCCTCTGCTGGCGCCCGTGGCTTCAAGGGCAGCCGCAAGTCGACCCCGTTCGCCGCGCAGGTTGCCGCCGGTGACGCCGCCGCCAAGGCGATGGAGCACGGCCTCAAGAACGTGACCGTGCTGGTGCGCGGTCCGGGAGCAGGGCGCGAGTCGGCGCTGCGCGCGCTGGCCTCCGCCGGTCTGAAGATCGCGCTGATCCGCGACGTGACCCCGATTCCGCACAACGGCTGCCGCATGGCGAAGCGCCGCCGCGTCTAATTTTCAGTTGGTGGGTGGCCGTGACCCGGCCGCCTGCCCAGACCATCTTCGAAGGAGAAGTCAGTGGCTCGTTATACCGCAAGCTCTTGCCGGATCTGCCGGCGCGAGAATCTGAAGATGTACCTCAAGGGCGACCGTTGCTACACGGACAAGTGCGCGATCGAGCGCCGCCCCTATCCTCCTGGTCAGCACGGCCAGGGCCGGATGAAGTTCTCCAACTACGGCGTGCAGCTCCGCGAGAAGCAGAAGGTCAAGCGGATGTACGGCCTGCTGGAGAACCAGTTCCGTGGGTACTTCGCTCGCGCTGCCGCCGCCAAGGGCAAGACGGGTGAGACCCTGCTCCAGCTGCTGGAGCTGCGCCTGGACAACGTGGTGTTCCGGATGGGCTTTGCCGACACCCGCGCCGAGGCCCGCCAGCTGGTGCGCCACGGGCACTTCACCGTGAACGGCAAGCGGGTGAACATCCCGTCCTTCTCGGTCAAGCCGGGCAGCGGCCTGGAAGTGGCCGACAAGAGCAAGAAGATGCTCCGGATCGCCGAGGCCCTGGAGACCGTTGACCGCCGCGGCGTGCCGCAGTGGATCGAGCTGGACAAGAAGCTGATGAAGGGCACCGTGCGCCAGGTTCCGAACCGCGAGGACCTGACCATGCCGATCCAGGAGCAGCTGATCGTCGAGCTCTACTCCAAGTAGTCGCAAGGAGCGCCGAACAGGTTTTCTCCCGGGCCGCCGCGCCGATTTCGGCCAGGCGGCCCGTGGCCTTTGCAGCACCTGTCGTACCGCGACGCGTCCTCCCGCCATCGGGGCGGGGAAGTGGGTGGCGCCCAGCGCTTTGAAAGAGGCAAGAGCACATGGCTGATTCGATTGTGGCGAAGAACTGGCGGGACCTGATCAAGCCCCGCCGGATGGAAGTGGAGCAGGAGTCGCTGACCCAGACCTACGGCAAGTTCGTGGCCGAGCCCCTGGAGCGTGGCTTTGGAACCACCCTGGGGAACACCCTGCGCCGGGTCCTCCTCTCCTCCCTGCAGGGTTCGGCGATCGCCTCGATCAAGATCGAGGGTGTGGACCATGAGTTCACCACCGTCTCCGAGGTGGCCGAGGACGTCACCGACATCGTGCTGAACCTCAAGGAGGTTCTGCTGCGGATGCACTCCAACGAGCCGAAGATCCTCCGGATCGAGGCGGACGGCCCCAAGGAGATCAAGGCCGGGGACATCATCGCCGACGCCGACGTGGAGATCCTCAACCCGGGTCACCACATCTGCACCGTCTCCGAGGGCGGGCGCCTCCGGATGGAGCTCACCGCCCGTCGCGGCCGGGGCTACGTTCCGGCGGCGGCGAACAAGGTCGCCGGGTCACCGATTGGCACCATCCCGGTGGACTCGCTGTTCTCGCCGATCCGCAAGGTGAACTACCAGGTCACCAACGCCCGCGTGGGTCAGGTCACCGACTACGACCGGCTGGCGCTGGAGGTGTGGACCGACGGTTCGGTCAGCCCCCAGGATGCGGTGGCCTACGCGGCCAAGATCATCAAGGAGCAGCTGACGGTCTTCATCAACTTCGATGAGACCGAAGAGCCGGTGGCGGTGGAGGCCCCCAAGGAGGAGGCCAAGCTCAACGAGAACCTGTTCCGTTCCGTGGACGAGCTGGAGCTGTCGGTGCGCTCCGCCAACTGTCTGCAGCAGGCGAACATCAAGAGCATCGGCGACCTCGTGCAGCGCAGCGAGGCGGAGATGCTGAAGACCAAGAATTTCGGCCGCAAGTCTCTGAAGGAGATCAAGGAGATCCTGGCGGAGATGGGCCTGTCGCTCGGGATGAAGCTCGAGAACTGGCCTCCGAAGACCTTGCCGGCCCCGGGCACGGGCGCCGCGCAGCCGAAGGCGTAACACCTTTTGGCGAACCGTCGCCGCCTCCTGGAAGGGGGGTGGCGGTGGGCAAAAACGCGGGCAGATGCGGCCCGCATTTCCCGCCGGTACCTGATACGGCCGGCGTGGTTGGGAGAAGACGATGCGTCATAAGGTAGGACAAAGGAAGCTGCACCGTACGACCAGCCACCGGCTGGCGATGCTCCGCAACATGGTCCTCTCTCTGCTGGAGCACGAGCGGATCGAGACCACCGTCCAGAAGGCCAAGGAGGCCCGGCCGCTGGCAGAGCGGATCATCACCCTGGGCAAGCGCGGTGGCCTGGCCAACGTGCGCCTGGCCGAGCGTTCCATCAAGAACCGCGTCATCCTGAACAAGGTGTTCACGGAGCTGAAGGATCGTTACGCCAACCGTCCCGGTGGCTACACCCGGATCACCCGCAAGGGCTTCCGTCGCGGCGATGCTGCCGAGATCGCGATCCTGGAGCTGGTGGATCGTCCCGTTGCCGCCGCCAAGGGCGAGGGCGCCGAGGGCGAGACCAGGTCCGAGGCCAAGGCCGAGTAGGTCGGACGGTCAAGGTTTGAAGCAGACGACGCCTCCGGTGGAAACGCCGGGGGCGTTGTTCTGTCCGCAGGGGCCCAGGTGGCCTCGGTGTCCTGCATCTGGAGCTTCTCGGCGGGCCCGGTGGCCTCAGTGTCCGGCGGCCTGGGCGGCAGCGAAGGCGGCGGTGAAGGCGGAGATCACCTCCGGCGGCGCCTGGACCAGTTCGATCAGGACGCCCTCTCCGGAGCGGGGGAACTGGTCGGAGCCCTTGGGGTGGATGAAGCACACGTCGAAGCCGGCGGCACCCTTGCGGATCCCCCCGGGGGTAAAGCGCATCCCCTGGCCCTCCAGCCACTTCACCGCGGCGGGCAGGTCGTCCACCCACAGCCCCAGGTGGTTCAGCGCCGGATCGTCCACCTTGGGCTTCTTGGCCGGATCGACTGGCTGCATCAGATCCACCTCCACCCGGAAGGGACCGGCGCCGGCGACGGTGATGTCCTCATCCACGTTCTCCCGCTCGCTGCGGTAGGTTCCGTGCGGGGTCAGGCCCAGCAGGTCCACCCACAGGCTGCGCAGCGCTGACTTGTCGGCGGCGCCCACGGCGATCTGCTGCAGTCCCAGGACGCGAAAGGGTCGGCTCATGGGCGGGGAGGTTCGGCCAAGCGGCACCGGGCCTCAAGCGGAACGTTGGCCGGGCCAGCGCTACTGGGGCTGACCGTCTTGCATCAGGACCTCGTCACCGTCGGCGGTGCGAAGCTCCATGTGGCGGGGGCGCAGGTCCGGGGGCGCCAGGGTGTTGTTGGCGCCCACCAACTGCCGGGGGGTGACTGTGAAGTTGCCGCCCGGGGCCACCTGGGGACTGGCGACCCGGTACTGCTTGTCCACCACCAGCATCACCTCCTGCCAGGTGTCCTCGCTCTCGTTCTTCACCATGAACACCGGGCGATCCTTGTCGCCGGCGATCACCAGCACCGCCCCCAGATCGTTGGAGGCGGAGAGCGGATTGGAGGGACAGGCCACGAACAGGGTACCGGACATGGCCACCGCCCACAGGGCGGCGATCAGGACCTTGTACTTGAAGTAGATGCTGGACCGGGTGAAGTCGGCCAGGGTGTCCCGGGCCGCGCCCAGGACGTTGAGGGCGGTGTCCTCCGCGCCCGCCCGCAGCTTCTGCTTCAGATCCCCCGCGCCGCCGCCCGTCGGCTGGACCCGCGCGGCGGACATCACCTGGGAGG
>JALYOC010000023.1 GCA_030857095.1 Myxococcota bacterium
AACGGCGGCGCCGGTGCCCTCCCGCGGCGGGTCTGCCAGCAACAGCGTCGTCGGCTGCCAGTGCTCGCCCAGCAGCCCTGGCGACAGCGCCACCTCCAGCTCCGTCGAGCCTCCGGCGGGGATCCCCACCCTGGTGGCGTGGAAGCAGCGGTGCACGTACTCCGCTGTGCAGGAGTAGTCGCCGCGCAACACCAATCCACCCTGGTCCGCCAGCGAGGCGACCTCGAAGTGCCGGGGAACGTCGAGCGCTATCGGCGCGGTCCCAGGATTCGAGAACCGCAGCACCAAAACCGCATCCTTGCGTCGCAGCTCGGCGCGCACTGCGCGCTCGGCGGTCCGCGGCCCGGGCGCGATCTCCTCGGGGGTCACCCGGATCACGTCCACGCTGTACACCCCCGGGTCCGCAACGAGCGCGTCATACCCATCGAGGTCCACGGTCACCGCCCACGCGGAATAGGGCGGTCCGGAGAACTCGTTCACGTCCGCCGCGCCAAGCGCGTCCAGCCGGCGACGGACCGTCCCCGAGTCGAGGTCGGCATGGGTCCCCAGCGCGAGGGTCGCGCGTGCATGGGGGACGCCGCGCAGACGGGCAATCTTCTCGCTTCCGCCGCCTTCGCCCCGAACGCGGAGCGCCGGCGTCCAGGCGAAGGCAGCACGAAGGAGTCGCAGGGTGGCGAGATGATCGAGTCCTTCCACCGCCATCGAAGCGAAGTACGCCTCGCCCCCCGACCCGACCTGCGCCAGATAGCGCAGCCCGGCCGCCTCGTGCTCCGCGCGGATCGTTGGCCCCAGCCATTGGACCCACTGGACGACGAAGTGGGCCCGTCCGGAACCATCGGCGCCACTGCTGCGGATCGCCGCTTGATCCACTCCCGGCGGAGGAACGAAGCGGTGTCCATTGAACGCCACTTCGTAGGAGGGGCCCGGCTCCGGCGGGCGCTTGGGAGCGGCGGTGCTTCCCGGCGCATAGCGGATGAACAGCTCCACCGCTCCCAGCGCGAGGGAGCCGTCCGAAGCCCGCCGGAGCGTGACGTGCCCGGCGCGATAGGGCTCGGGGACGGTGGGCCACCGGACGGCGGCGACCACCGTCGTCCATCGTTTGTTGAGTGGACCGCGTGAGGGGCTCAGATACGCCGAAGCCAGCGGCACCACAGCTTCGGGAGGATCCTCGGGTGCAAGAGTCTGCCTTCCCGCTGCGGCGACCGCGGTCTGCACGGTGACGCGGAAGGCATCGTTCAGCCGCGCGGCCCGGCCGAGTGAAGCCAGGGTGACCATCGACTGGTCCGGATAGCGCGCGACCCGGACTGGCTCCTGATCGGCGGTCCTCGCCACCAGCAGTTTGGCGGACCCGGCCGCCAGCCGTTGACCGACCACCTCGTCCGGCAGGGCCTGGCTGCTCCCGGCCGCCGAGGCAGTCCGGACCGCGAGATCCGACCGGCTCTCGTAGGTAGCGTGGGATCGATCAGCGTAGATCCATAGGTCGCCGTCGGTGTGGAACTGATACCCGCGCGCATCGATGAACAGGACCGGAGCCGGGCGGCTCCGCGCGGCCACCGGAACAACCGGGTGGACCTGCGGATCCGGTGGTGGGTCAGCGGGGGGGACCGGCGGCCATGGCATGGAGGGCATGGCTGGCAGCGACAGAAGGCTGGGCGTCGGCGGCCGCGCCGGGCGGGACGGGCGCGGCTCCGGCGACTGTCGCGCCGCCACGAAGGCCGCCAGGGTTTGGTGAAGGTGCGGGTACCAGACCCAGCGTCCGCCGGCGAAGAAGAACGTGTCCAGCCGCACGCTGGAGCCATCCTCCTTGAACGCCCGGACGCGGTAGGCCGGCGACTCCACCTTCAGCCACGCACTCAGTGGAGCGCGGAGTTCCTCCCGCGGAAGCGCAATGACCTCCAGTCGGTGCACCTCATCAAAGCAGATCGGTCCGAAGGAGCGCCAGGGAGGCGGCGCTTCCCCCGCCTTCCCCGAGAGCCATTCCTGGATGTGGGTCAAGGCTTCCGCTTCGAAGAGCAGCTCCGAGGTCGCGTCCGAGGGGCGCATCGCCTCGACCGTCAGCTCGAGGCGAGCAGGGTTGGACTGACTCTCCTGGAGAAGCGCGAGGAGGTGTTCGCCACCGCCAGAAGTGGGACTGCACGCCGAGGTCATGAGCAGCACTCCCCCCAGGTAGATGGGACGCATTCCAGGGACACTAGCGCGCTGCGGCCGGCGCCGGTTCCGCCGGAGCCGATCAGCTTCTGTGCCTCGTCCTCGCGAGCCCGGCGCTCGCCTGGTGACTTGGCGCCGCGGCGGGCTCCCTTCAGATCTTGCCCAGAGCCTGCGAGCCCGCGTCGCGTACATACCTTCGGTCACAGGGCGCCCGTCTTCGGGCGCACAAAAGGAGCCTCAAAATGATTGGACCAGCGAAGTCAGTCGGTCAGCTCAATTCGTTCCTGCGCGGAGAGATCTCAGCGGTCGAGACCTACCGCCAAGCGATTGAGAAGGTGAAAGACACCCGCGCGCTCACCGAGCTCAAGGATTGCGTCCAGTCCCACGAGCGGCGCGCGGAATTGCTCAAGGATCAGATCCAGAAGTTGGGCGGCAAGCCCGAGACCTCATCGGGCCTCTGGGGATCGTTCGCCAAGCTGGTTGAGGGGGGGGCGACAGCGTTCGGAGACAAGGCCGCGATCGCCGCCCTGGAATCCGGCGAAGACCACGGTCTGGCCGACTACAAGGCTGACCTCAAGGACCTGGATCCCGAATCGCAGAAGCTGGTGCAGCAGCAGTTGCTGCCCGACCAGGAGATTACCCACCGGACCCTCAGCAACCTGAAGAAGTCGCTCAGCAACTGAGGCCGGCCAGCCGTGGTCGCCTAGCGCATGACGTTCTTGGCGGTGCTGCTGCGCCCGGCCAACCTGGCCACAAACGCGCGAGCCACCCCTTCCGTCGGGCAGACGAAGTCCTGATTGGCCCCCGCGATCGTCTGCAGCCGGACTACCCACTTCTCAGAGACCTGCAGCAACTTCACACCATCCATCGGTTCGCCCCCACACGGAGCGGACCCACAGCACCTTTCATACCGGCGCCCCTGCGGGCGGTTCAGTGTCGGGACCTGTCCCCAGGGAGCAGAAAAGCTCCACCCAGGTTGGGGCGCGCGGCGGAGCGGCTGGGCGAAAACCCCCAGCGTCTGGAAGACAGCGGACTTCGCAAACCGGGCGCTGTGAGAGGAGAGGCGCAGCAGTCCTTCACTCCGGATCGCTGTGTGCATTGGCACCCCCACGGTTCGGGGGGAAGCGTGAAACAAGCACAGACCATGGAGTTGAAGGACCGCGCCGAGCGGCTGTTCGGCGCAGGGAAGTTCAGGCGGAGTCTGCAGCTGTACCGGGAGCTGATCGCGCGGGAGCCCAGGGATCCCAGGTTGCGGGTGCGCTGCGGCGAGCTGCGCCGGCGCCTGGAGGCCCGGGAGGAGGCGGCCCACGAGTATCTGGCGGCGGCAAAGCTGTTCGCGGCCCAGGGGTACGGTGGCCGGGCCCGCGCGGCGCTGAAGATCGCCGAGGAGCTGGCCCCCTTCGATGAGGAGGTGGTGAAGGCGAACCTCACCGCGGTCCCGGTGCCAGCTCCGGTCCGTCCGCAGTCAAACGTCCTCGGCGCCCTCCGTCCGCGTCGGATCGAGCTGGGCGTGGACACCGACTTCTGTGCCGTCCGGCCAGAGCTTCCCGGGATACGCAAGGCCCTGCCTGGACGGGACCCGACGGGAGAGTCGACCGACCCCAACACCCGCTGGGTGCAGCTCCAGGAGGGGGACCCGCAGGAGGCGCCGGCGGATCTCTGCTCGGAGGAGGACTTCGAGCGGATGCACGGCCTGGCGCCCTGAGTCGCCGTGATCCCCTCGGGGTCCGGCCTTCCAGATCAGCACCCCTACTGATGCCGAAAACGCCCCAAGGAGGGCTCCCTCCTGGGCGGAGGTTCAAATCCGCTCAACCCGATCGCTGTGCTAAGAGGTGTCCACCGCCCCGGTTTGCCGTTCTTCGACAGCCAAAGCCCTGGAAGGCGCTGTCTTCGAGCATCACTTGGCCAGAGCACTGGACTTTGACTACAGGGATGACCGGTTCAAGGACGGTGGGGCGCTCCCCCCTTCCACGAAGAAATCAGAAGTCGCCAGCAGCCCGGTAGCCTTTGCCAAGGCCGCCATTCGAACGAACTCCGCCACGTGCCACTGCTCAAGAAAGCGTTGGCCCAGCGACTCCCGCTTCGGCCGTCGTGGTCTCTCGGATGCCTTGGCACGCGGATCCGAGGATCCGGCCAGCAAGCCGCTTCGAAGCCAACGAATGGGGTCATCGACTCCACTAGGAAATGCCTGAGGCTCACCAATCAGGGCAAGTGAGCTGAGCCCTCCGGAACTGGCGTCGAATGTGGGAACCGCCTCCAGCGAGTCCAACAGCATCTGAAGGTTGTTCCAAGACGCTCGGCCTCCAAGGCAGTGCGGTCCTGGGAGCTCGGCGGCGCGTGTCAATTCAACTCGACCTGCCCACTGCACCAACGCTCCGACCGTCACCCGGGTCTGGAGGAAGGGGTCAGGCATGTACTGGATCAGTCGGAATCTCGCGCCACTCATCGGCAATCCTCAATCGACGTAATGTAGCGCTTGACGAGGTCGTCCGCCCGTTCCAGACGCTTGACCAGATCGCTTGCGAACCCACCTTCTTCCCTCTGCGTCGATGGAGAAGGCGGCCTCGCTGGAGTTGTCGGTGACCACACGGCCAACATCGATGAGCCCCGACACCCGCCGCAGGGAGAAGAGAGAGGCCTGTCCGCCGTCGCCCTGAGCCATCGGTCCGTTACAGCTCGCCCTGGAAGAAGTCCGTATCCAGCTTCTTGACGGTGAAGGTCTCCTTCACCGCGACGCCCATCCCGAAGTCGAACATCAGCGCGACCAGGCGAGGTCCATCGACCAGGACGATCTGCTTGTCCGCCCGCTCAGCAAATTCGCGCGCGCTCTTGGTGAAGCTGGAGGTGGTGAGGATCACCCCCTTGGGGACTCCGTGTTCGCCCAGGGTTCCAGCAAAGGCCCTGACCACCTCCGGCCCCACCGTCCCGGTGGTCCACCGCTTTGCCTGAACGTAGATGCGATCCAGCCCGAGCGCGTCCTGGTGGATGATCCCATCCACGCCGCCATCGCCGGTCTTTCCGACGACATTGCCCGAGCCATGAATGCCGGCGTAGCCCATCGCCAGCAGGAGGCGGACGACGATCTCCTCGAAGAGCCTCGGGCTGCCGCGGACCACCTCGTCCAGCAACTCAGCCTCGACCTTCTGCCTGGCCGCGGCATAGGCCGCTCGCAACTGCTCGTCCGGGGTCAATCCACTGGCGGCCAGCTGGGCGGGGGTGATGTCCTCTTCGCTGGTTCGCTCTCCCGCCTCTCGGCCCGCGAAGTCGGCGTACTCGGGGAACTGCTCCAGGAAGCGGGCGTCGATCCGGTTCGACTTGGAGGCCAGCACGTTGCGGCCGCGCTCCGACAGGCGGCAGACCCCGCGGCGCACTGTCTCGATCAGCGCCGCCTTGCCCAGGTAGGTCTTTGCCCAACCCACCCCGGTTGTCGAAGGCCGGCTGATGCCCGCTGGGTAGCATCTCGGCGCGGTCGGCTTCGGTGAGCTTGAAGCGGTCGGCCAGGACCTCGCGCACCTCACGCAGGTGGCGCTCGCGGCCGTCCGAGAGGGTCTCCAGGAAGGGGAGCATCAAGGTCTGGTAGTCGGGGACGGGCATGGGGCTCGGAAGATACCGGATCAGCCAGGGGACGCCGACATCTGCGACCTGCCCGAACAGATGGCTGGCTCTACCGGGCTGTGTCCGCTCATGCCAGCAGCGGGCCAGTTCTCTTGCGCAAGATAATTATTCTGTGCAAGATAGTTCTCGTGAGCACGAGAGAGCCAGTGAGTCGGCCGGGAGGTGCTTGGGGATACCTGGTCCAAGAGGCCTTCCAGGACGGCGGATGGTCGGTCAAGCAGGACGGCGACGGCTATCGAGTGCGAAAGGGTCAGCAGCGATACTTCGTTCTCGTCTCGCAAGCTGAAAGCCGTCGGCCATCCCTCCAAGGGAGCATGGCGGACGCGCTGCTTCGTTTGCGTTCCGGGGCCATGACCAAGGGCCTCGCTCCATTGGCGATCGTGACGGCGCCGCACATCTCGGACGCGACCGCGAAGTGGCTCGGTCAGTACGCAGAGACGTTTGGCGGCGGCTCGGCTTTTGGCTTTGTGGACCACCGGGGGCGGTTCGAACTCCACGGTCCAGGACTCAAGGAGGTGCGCCCCGGGGAGCTCAGAGTGCGTGCGGCGCCGAAGCCACGCGTTTCCGATCTTTTTTCCGACAAGGGCCAGTGGCTCATCAAGGTCCTCCTCGCCCGGTCGCTTCCGGGCGAGCTGCTGACAGCCCCCCGCGAGGACTTTCGAAATGCACTCACCCTTGCCGCGGCCTCCAAGGTGTCCGTCCCTAGTACCTATCGCGTGCTTGAGCAGCTCGAGCTTCAGGGCTTCCTCGATAAGGCGGGCGGCTGGCTCCGGCTCATCCGGGTCGAGGAACTCCTTCACCGGTGGTCGTCGGCCGTGTCCTCCAAGCCCAGCGCCGACATCGCCGTTCGATGGCTGTTGCCGCCTCAAAGCCCGCGACAGCATGCAGCCCTGCTCACCGGGATCTCCCGTCAACTGCAACTTGGCGGGACGGGGAGGGTAGTCCTTGCCCTCTTCTCGGCTGCCGAGGCGCTGGGCGCGCGATTCGTCCAAGGTGCGCCGCTCTACCTCTACGTCGACGATGCTGCGCATTCCGTCCTGGAGAAACTGGGGCTTGGGCTCTGTGAGCCGGGACAGGCCACTGACGTCTTCCTGCGGGTTCCGCGCTCGCCCACGAGCGTCTTTGGTGGTGCTGTGACGACTCAGGCAGGAGCGGTGAGCACAGACGTCCTGCAGACCTGGTTGGACGTTGCCCACCATCCTGCGCGGGGCCGCGAACAGGCCGAACGGATCTGGTCGCGGTTCCTTCGCCCGGCGCTGGGGCGAGGATGAGCTCGACGCCCGGGTCGGACACGCAGGCCTTTGCCCGCTTGGTTGACGCCCTGGATCCGTTCCTGGACCAGTTGGTGTTCATCGGTGGGTGGGGACATCGGCTGATGGCGCTCCATCCTTCGGCGATTCCGCCAAGGCATGAGCTGCTTATGACCGAGGACGTGGACATCGCCACCCCGGAGAGGCTCTCTTCCAAGGCAGGATCCATCCTTGGCCGACTGGAGGAGGCGGGATTCTCGGAAGAGCTGAGCAGTGAGTTCGAACCTCCGATCTCCCAGTACACGCTGCCCGGTTCTGGGTCAGGGCTCTACGCGGAATTCCTGGCGCCGCTGCTTGGTGCAGAGACTCGGCGGGATGGCACCCCCAATGCGACCGTCTCCATCGCGGGTGTGTCAGCACAGAAGCTGCGCCACCTTGACCTGCTCTTTGAGGGGCCTTGGTCCGTTACGATCTCCCGAAAGAACGGATTTCACAACCTGGACAAGCCGACGATTCTCAGGATTCCAAATCCGATCAGCTTCGTCGTGCAGAAGTTGCTCGTGATGCCGAAGAGAGCACGGCGCCAGGACCGCGCCAAGGACGTGCTCTACACCTACGACACGCTGGCCCTCTTCGTGGGGGCCACGGATGCCTTGCTCGCGTCTTGGCGCCTCCTTTCCCCAAGGATAGACAAGCGGAGCAAGTCCAAACTTACCCTTCAGATCGACAAGCTCTTTCGAGTCCCCTCCGACGATGTCCGGGAGGCTGCTGAGGTCGCTCGCGCCACAGGGCGAGCAAACCCACCTACGGCCAACCAGATCGCCGCTGCCTGCCGGGGCAGGCTTCTGGAAATCCTTCCTGAGACCTGACCGGAAGACCACCTCAGGGCCTGAAGATCTGGTCCCGGTGCCAAGGCAGGTAGTGCCGGTGCCGATCTGTGAGACGACGAATTCGTGGAGAGCCAACCAGGTCAAGGATCTCCCGCGACTCGGAGCTCAGCAGGGCGGAGGCCAGGACGAGGCCCTCGTCCGTCACGGAGATCAGCCCGCAGTCGAAGGCCGCATCAAGTTGTGGGGCCAGCAGCAAGCCGTTGAAGACGTCCAGGCGCTCCGAGTCGGTGCCGCAGTCCGCCCACGGCTTGGTCGTCGCCGAGCTGCGGCCCTCCGCTGAGAGCGAAGCCAGGCGGTTGCGGTCCTTGGCGGCAGTGCTGTGGGTGGTGCCGCAGCGCAAGCAGAACCGGAACCGTCCGGGGATGAACCAGCCCTTCAGTCCGCCTTGCGCCAGCTTCCCGGTCGGGGAGACAGACACCTCTCGAACGCGGAAGTGCCGATAGTGGGACTTGAGCCGGGGGGGCTTGGTGGGATCCAACTCCAGCCAGTTGTCAGGGTAGTCCTCTTCGTCGTCGGAGAACTCCAGATCGGCGTGGCCGGTGAGGAAGCCGAAGACCTCTGATTCCTCCTCGGGGTCCTTCTCCACGGCCTCTTCTTCGTCGTCCTTGCGAGGTGGAGCGTCGTCGATCGACCGGGCCAGGAAGAGGGTCTCTCCTGGATCTCGAACCTTGCGAACCGGGTGGTACTCCTGGCCGCAGGTTCGGCAGAAGTGGACCGCGTAGAGGCGCTTCTCCTGATCGTCGGGATGAAACTGCTGGGCCTCCACCGTTACCCGACGCTTGCCAGGCCCCTCGAAGGTGGCGAAGGCATGGCCGGCTCCGGAGATGAACTGGTGCAGCTTGAAGGCGAAGAAGCTGCGATCTCCGTCTGCGTCGTTCCCGGTTCGCTGGTTCGCCGGAGTGCTTGAAACCAGCAAGAACTCCCGCAGGGCGCGGCTGCATTGTTCCCGGGGCTGGCCAGAGGCTTCGGCCAACCTGGTCACTGCCTCAGTCACCGTCTGCGGGCGGGCGCGTTCCCAACGCTGGTCGGTCTCGGACCAGCGGATCCCCAAGGTGGTCTCCACCCAGATCGCCAGGGGATGTGCCTTGAGCTGCGCGTCGGTGATCTGGGCGGGAAGTGACTGGGAGATCGCGTTGGCCAGGTGGGGCTGGACCGTCTCCGCGAACTGCTCGGGATCGGTGGCACGGTCCAGCGTCTCGGTTGGTGTTTGTAGAGTTTGAGCGCGGGGCCACCCGGACCCTCCCGGAAGATCTCCGCGCATCCCTTCTCCAGATCTCCGGAAGCGACCAACCTGGCGACGTCGGTGGTGCGCTTGAAGTTGGGGTTGATCTGGATGAGCGGCTCGGGCCAGTAGCGGTCCTTGCCGTAGATCTCCTCCACCTTCCGCTTGAGATCGTCAGCGTGGATGGTGGTGAAGGAGGTGGCGAACTGGCCGTACTCTTCGACGACCCGGTCCCGCAGCGAGAAGACGTCCATGGGACCTGGGAGTTTAGCCGAGAAACCAGAGAGCTAAGATGTTCCTGATGGGAGGAAACGCGCCGGGTAGGGCCCCACTCTGGCTCTGGGCGGGGCGCGACATGATTGTGGCGTGCCGATCAGGTCGGACATACCTTCCCGAAAGGATGCAGGTCGACGTCGAACCAGCCCTTCTTGCCGTCCAGCGGGTCTTGGCCCGAGGCGGCTCTGCCTGGGTGCAGGGGCCGATCGGCTCAGGGCTCCATACGCTTGCGGCGGGACTCTCGGTCTTGCGGGACCTACGGGTGCTTGAGTTCCGGGGCCCCGGTGAAGCCGATGCTCCGGCGGCGGCATTGCTTGAGGCGTCTGGCTTTGTGGATCGTTCCGCGCGTCAGGGGGCCCTGGACTTGGCGGCAGAGGCCGCGGAGTCCACGCGGCGTCTAGTTGAGAGGCTGAACGCGGATGGGATTGGATTGGCTCTGCTCATCGGGCAGGGGTGGCGATCGGCGGACAGCACCAGCGAAGACAGTGCCCGGCTGAAGCGGGTTCGCCCCTTTCTCGCAGAATTGGGCCGTCTGCGGCGGTTGGTGGTCATCGCTGATCGCGGCGTCGAGCTTGGGTCTTGGGGACTACCCATTCCGGAGCTGGTCCGGAGGCTGCCAGCCCCCAGAAAACCCCTGGACCCCATGGAGTTTCCAGAGGGAACCTATCGGGAGGCCGCTGACCGCTTGCGAGCGCTGCTTCCCACGCACGAGGTTTCGCCGCTGGTCTGGCGTTTGGGGGTCGGTCTCCTCGGCCTGGGCGAGTCGCTTCCGCGGGTAGCGGGGTTGTGCGCCCGGCAGGCCGCGGAGGTGCTGTCGCTGCTGGTCCGGGAGTTGACCTCGATTCTCACCCGGCCGGGCAATGAGCGGCTGCGTAGCGCGGTGGAGCGAAGCCTGCTTGTTCGTCGTCCAATGGCCAGCGCCGACCTGATTCGCTTCACCCACGTGCCAAGCGAGCACCAGGCGCTCCTCACCGCATGCATTGGATATGGCGATCCCGTTCGGATCTCGTCCTTGGTGCAGGAACTCTTTGTCTGGCAGCTCCAGGCTGGGCCGGGTCGAAGCCCGACCTCAGCCCACCTGGAGCTGACCGCGCACTACCGCGCGAAGGACGGAGTCGCCTCCCCCCGAGAGATCGAGTCGGCGGGCCAGATGTCGGCCTGGGTGGAGCGTGCGCATCACCTGGCGCAGTCCGGATTGGATGGGGCAAGTGAATGGGCCTCGTTGGATCATCCCTGCCCCGAGCTCTTCTGGGACCGCGGACGGGCCCTGAGCAGGTCGGGGGCCTTCGAAGCCGCGGCCCAGGTCTACGAGGCGTGTCTCGCGCGCTTCCCCGATGATGACTACGCCACCCAATACCTTGCCTTCAATCTGCGGAAGGCAACCCGACAGAATCCCCGGTCGCTGGCGCTCTTCGAGAAGTCGGTCAGCCTGTCTCCGGAGAATCCCTGGTGGAATCAGCGCTACATCACGGCGCTGATCCAGAACCGGAAGTATGACGAGGCACGGCGCGCCTGGGGGCGGGGCCTGTTGGCGATGGATCCCGACGGTTCGGTCAGCAGCGGATCGGAGTGGCTCTTCGACAACTTGTTCGCGCCGGTCGCGAAGGCCTGGCTGGATCAGCGCTGCTGGCGCGATGCGCGCCGGGTGGTGGCCGGGCTGCGCGACCAATTGAGTGCCTCCCCGGAGTACCAAGCCCTCCTCGACCGGATCGAGCAGCTGAGGTTGAAAGAAAGGGCGGAGTTCCGCGCGTTCCTAGTCCAGCACCACCAGCCCCAATGGGAGCAGGCGGCACGAATCTGGAGCCAGTTGGACGAGAGGGTAGAGGACTTGCCGACTCCCGCTGCCGCGACCGGTGAAGAACTCGCGGCGGTGATGTCCTGGAGCACAGAGGAGTTGTACGTCAGCCTGGAAGTCACCCAGGAGCAGACGGTGAGTTGGTACGCGCGGGTCCTTGGGGAACCCAATGGACAGGGAGAGGAGGGACCCGCGGAGACGGTCCCTACGGGCATCCTGCCGTGGCTGGAGCGCCTGGCCCGTGCCTGAGCGCTTCGACGACGTACCCGACACTCACTTCGTCTTTCGATTGGTCGAGGAGGGCAAGGCATTCCTGCCCCCCGGCGCCAGGCTCCCTCTTCCCGCGTGGTTTACCCCCAGCGAGACGGACAAGCAGGAGGCTGCCGACAGACAGCGGCAACCCGGCTTGTCGATGTGGGATGCGGATCTCGCGAGCCCCGCCGAGGTGCGGAATCTTGTGCAAAGGCCTGGGGCGCGAGCATTCGGGCTCGTGGCCAGCAAGGTCAGAGCACTCGGGGAACACCGGTCTCGAACGCTCTCAGTGGTCTTCGACCCCGCAGAGAAGTTCAAACCTTCTCCGGGTTGGGACGCGCATTGTCTCGTCGAAGGTCTGACCAGACCTCATGGAACCTCGAAGGCGCTACAAATGGATCTCCTGGTCGATCTGGTCAGCGCCTGCAGCGAACTCGACGGTGGATCCCAATCTGATCGCTGAGTTCCACCAGAACCTCCAGCTTCCAGGGTACTTCAGTGGGCCCTCTTGGATTCGAACCAAGGACCAATCGGTTATGAGCCGACAGCTCTGACCGCTGAGCTAAGGGCCCGGCAAGCAGCAGGTGGACCATACAACGAACCGGTCTGGATTCGTCCCCTGAACCCTCGCCCGCGTGGTCGTTGACTCCCGCGCATGACTCTCCTACGCGGGACCGGCATCCCACGAAGGCATTGGCACGAGGGTCTCCATGAAGAAGCTGGCGCTGTTGTTGGCGGCGGTTTTCGCCGTCACCGGGTTCGCGAAGAACGACAAGGACGACAAGTCCCATGGCAATCCTGGCCGAGGGCACGGTGCCTCCTCGCCCGGGGGTGATCACGACGACGACTCGAAGTCCCGCGGCCAGTCCGACCAGATGGGCTGGAAGGCCCGCCAGGTCACCCGGGAGGACAAGCGGGGGATCGACGCGTACTACCGGGCAGCCGATGACTCGATGAAGTCCAACAACTGGGAGGCGATCGCCAGCCAGATCGACTTCCCGGTGCTGATGGTCACCGACGACGCCCGCGGAGAGGGCAGCGGCTCGATGTGGAACCGCGAGCAGTGGCTGCGCACCATGAAGCAGGCCTCGGCGGGGATGCCCCAGAACGCCAAGCTGTCCGCGCGCCGCAAGCCGTTCTTCATCACCAACGACCTGGTGATCGTGGAGATCGAGAACCGGATGCAGGTGGGCAACCAGAAGATGAACTACCGCAGCGCGGACCTGCTGATCCGTCGCAACGGGCAGTGGCGGACCAAGGCCAGCATCGAGGGCGGCTGGGGAGAGGCGATGCCGTCTGCCGGCGCGCCCACCTATCACCAGAATCAGCCCATCGGCGGTGGCCAGGTGGTTCCCCCCGGCGACCCCAAGGGGCCGAACACGTCTCCGGCTCCCACCCCGGGAAACACCCAGCAGGCGCCGACGGCGAACACCCAGGATCCGAAGGGTGCCTCCGGCAACCCTGGCAATCCGAAGGGCCCCACCACCTCCACCACCCCGACCGGGACCGGGACCGGGAAGGGCGCCGCCGCCACTTCGCCCACCCACTCCTCCAGCAGCCCCGGCGCCCCGGACGCGGGAACCCCGGAGCCCAAGAAGGGCAGCCGCAAGGACGCCACCACCCGGCCCACCGGCAAGTAGCGCTAAGCTCAGGACAGGTTCACGGACGCCTGCCGTGGGACTCCTCCCCGTGCGCAGGCGTTCTCATTGCGGGGAACGGGCTGCCGGCCGCGCCGGATCCTCCATCGTCCGCGCCAGCCGGTTCCCATTGACCAGCTTCACCCCCTCGCGCCGCAGCCGCTTCGACTGCTCCTTGGCCACCTCCGCGGCCAGGGTGCCGTCCCGGCGGATCACCCGCCACCAGGGGAGGTCGCGCAGGTTCTTCATCGCCCGCACCACCGCGCGGGCCGCGCCGGGCTTTCCCGCCTCCAGTGCCACCCCGGAGTAGGAGAGGGTGCTGCCCTTGGGGATGGCGCGGATCGCCGCTGCCACCCGGACCTCGAACGGGGTGGGCTGGCGCGCCGGGTCTCCGTCTCCACACTGCCGCTTGGTCATCAGGGCCCATTCAAGACGAAGGCCGTGCCTCCCGGAAGGAGGCACGGCCTGGTCAAAATCTACTGAGGATTTCTAGCTCTCCACGAACGACCGCAGCCGCTTGGAGCGCGAGGGGTGCCGCAGCTTGCGCAGCGCCTTGGCCTCGATCTGCCGGATCCGCTCGCGGGTGACCTCGAAGTCCTGGCCGACCTCCTCCAGGGTGTGGTCGCTCTTCTCGCCGATTCCAAAGCGCATCCGCAGGACCTTCTCCTCGCGGGGCGTGAGGGTAGCCAGCACCTTGCGGGTCTGCTCCGCCAGGTTCATGTTGATCACCGCATCGGCCGGGGAGACCAGGCTCTTGTCCTCGATGAAGTCTCCCAGGTGGGAGTCCTCCTCCTCGCCGATCGGGGTCTCCAGCGAGATGGGCTCCTTGGCGATCTTGAGGACCTTGCGGACCTTGTCGAGCGGCAGCTCCATCTTCTCCGCGATCTCCTCCGGGGTCGGCTCGCGGCCGATCTCCTGGACCAGGTAGCGGCTGGTGCGGATCAGCTTGTTGATGGTCTCGATCATGTGCACCGGGATCCGGATGGTGCGCGCCTGATCCGCGATGGCCCGGGTGATCGCCTGGCGGATCCACCAGGTGGCGTAGGTCGAGAACTTGTACCCGCGCTTGTACTCGAACTTGTCCACCGCCTTCATCAGGCCGATGTTGCCCTCCTGGATCAGGTCCAGGAACTGCAGTCCGCGGTTGGTGTACTTCTTGGCGATCGACACCACCAGGCGGAGGTTGGCCTCCACCAATTCGGACTTGGCCCGCTCCGCCTTCCGCTCACCGATCCGGATCGCGTCGTAGTTGCGGCGCAGCGCCTCCACCGGGAGGTTGGCCTCCTCCTCCACGCGCTTGATCTTCCGCACCGCGGTGCGCACGTCGCGGTCCACCGCCTCCAGCTGCTCGGGGGTGACGTTGAGGCGCTTCTGCAGCTTCTTGGCGTTGGCCGGGTTGTCGCGCGACTCGCGCAGCATCGGCCGCAGCTCCTTCATGTCCATCGAGAGGCGGCGCTCGTACTCGCGCAGCTCCTCTTCGGCCTTCTCCACCCGCTCGATCAGCCCACGCAGGTTCCCGACGATGCGGTCGATCTGCTTCTTGTTCAGCCGCATCTCCTCCAGGACCTCCATCATCTTGGTCCTGAAGTCGCGGATCTCCTGCTTGATCTCCTTCTTGCGCACCTCGGAGAGCTTCTTCTTGGAGATCAGCTCCTCCTCCAGGGACTCCACGTCCTTGGCGTGCTTGCGGATCTTCTCGATCGCCTTGGAGATCTGCTCGATCCGGTTCAGCTCGCTCTGGTTGAGCTGCTGGGCCCCGTCCTCGCCGACCTCCACCTCCTCGGCGGCCTCCTCACCCTCGGCGTTGGCCTCCTCCGGGGCGTCCTTCACCACCTCGCGGACGCGCAGCTTGCCGGTCTTGAGCTTGTTGCCAATGTCCAGGATGTCCGCCACTGCCACCCGGCAGGCCAACAGCGCGCGCAGGACCTCCTTCTCGCCCTCCTCGATCCGCTTGGCGATCTCCACCTCGCCCTCGCGGGTGAGCAGGGACACCGAGCCCATCTTGCGCAGGTAGAGGCGGACGGGGTCGTTGGACTTCGCGCCCGGCTCGTCCTCCTCCTCCTTCTCCTCCTCTTCTTCGACCTGCTCCTGGTCCACGGTGACCGTGGCCGGCTTGGCCTCCGCCGCCTGCGCCGCCTTCTGGGCGTCAACGATCTCGATGTCGTTGTCGCCGAACATGCTCATCACGTCGTCGATCTGCTCCGACGACACGATGTCCGCGGGAAGCGCGTCGTTCACCTCGTCATAGGTGAGGAAGCCCTTCTGCCGCCCGGCCTCCAGCAGGTCCTTGACCTCCTTGCGGTCCGCCAGGGGCTCCTCGTCGACCTCGTCCTCCACCGCGTCCGGATCGATCTCCACCGCGGCGGCCAGCTCTTCGGCCTGCTCCTCGGGATCCAGGTCCTCGGAGGTGGTGGGGGCCTTGCCGCCCATCTTCCGCAGCTTCTCCTTGGCCAGCGCGATCGCGTCGTCCGACGCCGCCTCGCCGCTCTTGGCCCGCACCATCGGAGCAACAACCACCGCCGGAGGCGCCTTCTTCTTCTTGAGGTCCTTCTCCTCAGTCTTGGTGACCTTCTTCACCACCTTCGACTTGGAGGGACCCTTCGGGGACGGCTGCTTGGTGGCCATTTAACCAACTTCTCCTTGCAATATTCGGGACTTCGGCGCCTTGGGCCGGCGAACCGGCGGGTCTAGCGCAAAGTCACGGGGAAAGTCACGCGGGCGTGTAGAAAACGCGAATCAAACCGGGTAGGGCGAGGGCTTTGTTCCCGTAACGCTTTGTCCCTCTGCGATCACCTTTTTTCTCAGAGAGAGAAGGGACGCACGTTCAGACAAAAGCCGACGGGTTTCGTCGTCCAGGTCAGAGGCGGAGGCCACCTGACCGGTGACCCGCGCGATGTGGGTGAGTTGGTCATCGATCCGCCGCAGCTTCAGCTTCCGACACAGGATCACGAACATCGGTTCCAGGCTTCCCTCCTGCGGCAGCTGGCGCTGCCCCTCTGCCAGGGCCTTGCGGACCGCGTCGGAGGACTCGAACAGCGCGTCCTCCCCGGGGTGGCCGCCCTGCAGATGCGCCAGCACCGCGCGCAGCCCGGGGTGCTTGAGCTCGTCGCAGGCCCGGTAGTGGTCCTGGGCCAGGACCTTGGGCTCTTTTAGCGCCGCGGCCACGATCGCGCTCTCCAGCTCGTCCGGGGGGCGCTCGGGTGGGGGGCGGGCAGGCATCCCCGGAACCTGGCCCATCGGCCCTCGGGAGAGGGGGGCGCCGGGGCGGGGGGCTTCGGACTTGGGGACCGCGTGCACCGGGGCCGGCTTGCCGCGCAGCGACGACTCCAGCTCGGAGGCGGGCAGCCCGAACCAGGCGGACATCGCGCCGAAGAAGGCGGACCGGGTCAGCCCCACCGGCAGCGCGGTGGCCACCGGGCGGATCCGCTCCACCGCCTTCATCTTGGCCTCGAAGGTAGACGCGGTCCCCTCCGGCAGGATGCTGGAGAACAGGTGCCGGGTCAGGTCCTGGGCCTCGCCCAGCAGCCGCTGCACCCCGGGCGGTCCCTCCCGCCGGGCGAAGGTGTCCGGATCCTCGCCCTGGGGCAGCAGCGCCACCTTGGCCGCCGCGCCCGCCGCCAGGATCGGCCCCGCCAGCCGCTCCACCGCCTTGCGCCCGGCCTCGTCGCCGTCCAGCAGCAGCACCAGCTCCTTGGCCTCGGCGCGGGTCAGCAGCGCCAGGTGACCGGCGGTGAGCGCGGTGGAGCACAGGGCCACGGTGTTGCGCACCCCGGCCTGGTGCATCCCGATGCAGTCGAAGTAGCCCTCCACCAGGATCGCGCTCTTCTTCTTGCGGATCTCCTCCCGCGCCTGGTCCATCCCGTAGAGGGTCTCGCTCTTGTTGTAGAGCTTGGACTCGCGGGAGTTGAAGTACTTGGCGCCGTCCTCGCCCTCCAGCAGCCGGCCGCCAAAGGCGATGGTGCGGCCCTCCGCGGAGCGGATCGGGATCATCAGCCGGCCGCGGAAGAAGTCGAAGTAGCCGTCGCCCTTCTGGCGCTTGGCCACCAGCCCCGCCCGGGACGCCCACTCCACCATCCCCAGCCGGGTCAGCGCGTCGGAGAGGTCCGACCACTGGTTCGGTGCCCAGCCCAGGTTGAAGCGCTTGGCGGTCTCGTCGTCCACCCCGCGGGAGTGCAGGTAGTCGCGGGCGAACTTGCCCACGGTGGGCTCCCACAGCCGGTCCCGGAAGTGCTGGGCGGCGGCGTCGGTGGCCTCCTTGAGCTCCTGGCGCTCCTTGGCGGCCGGATCCTCGGCGGTGGCCAGGTCAATCCCCGCGTCCTTGGCCAGGTCCTTCACCGCGTCCACGAAGCTCTTGCCCAGGTAGCGCTGGATGAAGGAGATGGCGTCGCCGCCGGCGTCACAGCCGAAGCACTTGAAGCGCCGCATCTCCGGGGTGACCTGGAAGGAGGGCGTCTTCTCCTGATGGAAGGGACAGCGCCCCTTGAAGGAGCGCCCCGCCTTCTTCAGCTCCACGTAGCGCCCGACCAGCGTGACGATGTCCGTCCGCTCGAGCACTTCCTGGATCTTGTGCTCCGGGATCATCAACTGCAGACACTCCCAAACCAGGTGCCGCGGGGGAGGGAGAGTCTACAGCTTGGACAGCTGGGCCTTCACCTCGTCGGAGACGGTCTTGCCCTCGGCCTGGCCCTGGACTCGCGGAAGGAGGATCTTCATCACCGCCCCCATCTCCTTGGGACCCTGGGCGCCGGACTCGGCGATTGCCTTCTGGACCTCGGCGGCCAGATCGGCAGCCGACAGCTGGCTCGGCAGGTAGGCCTGCAGGACGGCGATCTCCTGCTCTTCCTTGTCCGCCATGTCCGCGCGGCCACCGGCCCGGAACTGCTCGACCGAGTCGCGGCGCTGCTTGATCAGGGTGGCGATGATCGAGAGCACGGTGCCGTCGTCCACGGCCTTGGCGCCGGGCTCGACCTCCTTGTACTTGATGGCGCTCTTGAGCATCCGCAGGACGCTCAGCTCGAGCTCCTTCTTGGCGCGCATCGCGTCCTTCAGGTCGGTGTCGAGGCGCTCGCGCAGCGTAGCCATGTCGTTCTCTCCCTAAAATCGAAACGCCGGGGGCGTTTGCTCCCCCGGCGGTTACTTCCGAATCTCGCTGAACGTCTTCTAGACGTTCTTGCGGAGCTTCTTGACCGCTCGCTTCTTGGCGGCCAACGCCTTCTTCTTCTTCTTCACCGAAGGCTTCTCGTAATGCTCACGCTTACGAATCTCGGAGAGGATGCCAGCCTTCTCGGTGGCCTTCTTGAAGCGCTTGAGAGCGCTCTCGATGGACTCACCGTCCTTCACGCGAATACCGGGCATCTTGTCACCTCCCCTCAACTGGATCGCCCCATGCAAGGGGCGTCGGAACAAAGTCGGGCGGGCGATATGTCTGATCGGTCTGCAAAAGGCAATCTTCCTGGCGATCAGGGGTGCTGGGCCCCGGGCCGGACTTTAAGCGCCACGAACGGTCGCCGGTGCGCTGGTCGATGTTCGCGCTCACCCCGGTGATCCGCACGGCGGGTGGGCTTTGGGATTTGGGAGCGCGAAGATGACCCCTGGGTGATGCCTTCGCTCCTCATGGCGTTCGTCTTGGGCGCAACGTCGTTGCAGCCGCTGACCACCGAGGTGGTGGTGGCCTGTCAGCAGAGCTGTGAGCGGCAGGTGCCGCTGCGGGACGTTCCCCAGATCTGTGCCGCCTGTCTGAAGCGGAACGGGGTGGCTGCGTGGATGGACGCCTACTCCCGCCAGCGGATGCCAGAGGGGATGATCGCCAGCGCGCTGGAGGATCCCCTGTGGGAGGTGCGCTGGGGGGCGCTGCTGGCCCGCTCCCGCACCCGCCGGGAGGAGCCCTCCTTGACCCTGGCCGACTTCATCCGGAGACAGCCGGCGGGGAGTCTCAGGGTGGAGGCCTGCGTGGTGGCCGCCGGCGCTGCGGCCCTGGTCGAAGGGCAGGTGCTCAAGGCGGCGCGCCGCGGCTGCCGGGCGATTCGGGAAGCTGTGCGGGAGGCGATCGAACCCCAGCTCTACCATCCGCTTCCTTCCGTCCAGGAGGAGGCCCTGCGGCAGCTGATGCTGTTGCTGGAGGAGGGCGCAGGGCGGGTGGTGATGAGCGCCATCCGCGACCGCCCGGAGGCCCTGGATGAGGTGCTCGCGGCGCTGCTGTTGCGGGTCTCCACCTCCGACCATCCGGTGGGGAAGATCCTGCTCCAGGACGCCCACCCGGACTCGGCGCGCGAGGTGAACCGGTTGCTGGCGGTCTACGCCCGGCAGATCGACGCCCTCCGCCCCAAGCTCAAGACCCCGGCGCGGGAGCAGCGGCAAGACGCGGTGACCGCCCTGGGCCTGCTCCTGCCCCTGAGCGGACCAGAGCTGGAAGGTTGCCTGTCCGAGGTCGAGACCGGGGTGGAGTTCAGCGCGGCCTGGGCCCTGGCGGAGGCCAATGGTCGCAGCCTGCGCGAGGAGCTGATGGCCCGGGTTCCTTCCTGGGAGCAGGGGACGGTCCCGGTGGCAGTGCAGACGCGGTGGGTGGGGTTGCTGGGCGTGGGCCGCCCGGAGGGGTGCTCAGGTCCGCTGGGGGCGCTGGCGGACAACCCCCGGCTCTCGCCTGAGGTGCGGGGCACGGCGGTGGGGCTGCTGGGCAGGTGCGGGGAGGGCAAGCCGTGGCCGCGGATCCTCCTGGCGGCGGAGGATGGCGAGGAGGCGATCCGGGCCGGGGCGATCCGCGCCCTGGCCGATCTTCCCAGCACCCGGGCCGCGGCCGAGTTGGCGGCGCAGGCGCTGAAGGATCCCTCTCCCCGGGTGCTGGCGGAGGCGCTGCGCGCCATCGCCACCCAGAGCGGTCACGCGGTGGAGCGGGCCCCGGAGTTCATGGTGCACCCGGCGGCAGAGGTCAGGCGGGTGGCGGCGAGGATGCTGGCCCGCCACGGGCGGCTGGCCCACCTGGCGCTGATCAAGGAGCGGGTGAAGCTGGAGCCGGAGGCGGAGATCCGGGTGGAGCTGGTCCGCGCGCTGGCGCAGATCGGAGGTCCGGTGGCCACCGCCACCCTGGCCGAGCTGCAGGGCTCTGATCCGGACGAGTACGTCCGGCAACGGGCGGTGAGCGCGTTGAAGCAGCTGGGGTTCACTCGCTGACGGGAGGAAAGTCGAACCCGGTCCAGGGTTGTGGTCTGGTATCCGGACGATGAAGGTCAGTTACGCTGCGGTCTTCGAGCCCCGTCTCCCCGAGCGCCGCAAGCTGGTGGACGGGCTGAAGAAGGCGGGCCTCAAAGTCTCGGAGGCCACGGGGCCGGAGGCCTTGCGCAAGGAGCAGTTGGTGGTGCTGGGCCCTTCCGTCCCGCGGCCCCAGGGAGTGGCCAAGCAGATCCGCGCCGCCCGTCCCGGGGCCCTGGTGCTGGCGGCCCAACGGACCGGCTTGAGGGCTTCCTTCGCGGATGGGGTGCTGCCGCTGCCGCTCTCCGCCCAGGATCTCAAGGTCCGGCTGCCGGAGCTGCTCAGGCTGCGCGAGGCGTCGGCGAAGAAGAAGCCCACCGTCGCCGAGGCCCGGCCTCCCGAGCCGATCCTGGACCCGTTCACCAGCTTCTATACCTTCAACCACTTCAAGGAGATCGTGTTCGTGGAGGTGAAGCGGGCCCGCCGCTACGGCTTCCCGGTGGCGATCGCGCTGATCGCCTTTGATCCCCTGAACACCAAGGTTGATCGCGAGCTGCACTCCCAGCTGATGGGCGGGCTGGCGCTGGCGGTCCGTCGCTCGCTCCGGGACATCGACTACCCGGTCCAGTACGGGGTGGACCGGGTGCTGCTGCTGCTGCCGCACACCGACCTGCAGGGGGCGCTGGTGGTCAGCCGGCGGATCTGCGAGCGGGTGGCCAAGGCCAGTCTTCCCCTGGGCAAGCAGGTGCTGCGCCCCTCCATCTCCATCGGGGTCTCGGCCGGCGCGGCCCGGGACGGGGAGTTCTCTTTCGGCGACTTGGCCGCGCGCGCGCAGACCGCGCTGGAGGGGGCGCTGGCCGCTGGCGGCAATCAGGTTCAGTTCGGCTCGTCGCTGGATGTGCCGCCGGCCGCCGCGGGTGATCTTCCTACGGAGTAGCCGGGCTGAGCCTTCGGGCGCGGCGCTTTCGGATTGTCTGCACCGCAAGCGCACCAAAGAGGCCACCCCCTGGTCCTCCCCGGGGCCCGGCTTCCTGCTGCCCGCCGAGTCTGATGACGGCTGCCCGCGCGCTGGCCTGGCTACGCGACCTGTCGGACCTGCGCCGTTGATCTCAAGGTCAGATGCGCCACCTCGGTGGGGGCCCGGAACCGCACCGGCACCGCCGCTCCCAGCCCTCGGTTCACGTACAGCACGCTGCCGTGGATCTCGAAGAACCCGGCCAGGTACCGCACGCCAATCCGCTCGGAGATGAACGGGGTCAGCTTGTCGAAATACACCTGCCCGCCGTGGGTGTGGCCGCTGAGCACCAGCGCGGGGTTGTAGCGCCAGAGGAACTCGGCGCTCTTGGGGTCGTGGGAGAGGACGATGCGAGTCGCATCCTCCGGCACGCCTTCGAAGGCCTTCTGTGGATTGTGGTGCCGGGTGACCGAGTCATCCACCCCCACCAGGTGCAACGGGGTCCCGCGGATCTTCAGCTCACGGTGCTCGTTGAGCACCACGTCGATCCCGGCGTTCTCCAGGGCGGCGCGGACCTTGGCCGCTCCACACCAGTGGTCGTGGTTCCCCAGGGTGGCGAACGCCGGCAGCTGCAGGGCCTGCAGGGCCCGGGTCAACGAGGGCAGGGGAAACCCGGAGACGCAGACGTAGTCCCCGGTCAGCACCACGAAGTCTGGACGCAGCCGGTTCATCAGCTCCACCGCCTGCTCCAGCCGGCGGGGGCGGACCCCTCCGCGCACGTGGATGTCGGAGAGCTGGCCGATCCGCACTCCATCCAGGCCTCGGTGGATGCGGGGGGAGGCGACTTCGTGCTCGCACAGGGTCGGAGGACGGGGCCCACGGCGGGCTGGCGGGACGACTCGCCTTCCTAGGAGGCGTCTGAGCGGCGATGGCATGGGTGGAACGGGTAACGCCTTCTGGTGGCGGGGCATTCCTCCGGCCCGCGGTGCCATCGGGGACAGGCAACTTTTCGGTTCTTGCCGGGGAACTTCTTGGGCTTGGCTCCTTCGGTGAAAAGTAGCCTGTCCCTACGGGCCGCTGATGGCTTTGCCGTCGACCCGGTTCCTGCCTGCTCGCTTGGCTCGGTAGAGGTACTTGTCGGCGGCGGCGATCAGGTCTTCGGGCTGCACGAAGTCGCTGTCCAGCAGGGTGGCCACCCCCAGGGAGATGGTGACCTTGATCGGGATCCCGCCAAACGAGAAGTCGGCGATGTCGATCGCCTTGCGGCACCGCTCGGCGCACTGGAAGGCCTTCTCTTCGCTGGACTCCCGCAGCATCAACGAGAACTCTTCGCCGCCGTACCGGGCGAAGACGTCCTCCACCCGCACCGTGTCCGAGATCCGCTGGGCGATCTTGGTCAGCACGTAGTCGCCGGCCTGGTGCCCGTAGGTGTCGTTGATCTTCTTGAAGTGGTCCACGTCAAACATCAGCAGCGACAGCGCCACCCGGTGACGGACACAGAACGCGAACTCCTTGCGGATGGTGTCCAGGAAGTACTTCTTGTTGAAGATCCGGGTCAGCCCATCCCGGGTGGCCGACTCGTAGATGCTCTTCTGGTACTGCTCCTCCAGCTGATCCTGGATGGAGAACTTGAGCACGGTGTTGGAGCCCAGCTGGATCTTGTCCCCGTCGGTCAGCTCGGCGATCTCCACCCGGGTGCCGTTGAGGAAGGTCCCGTTGGTGGAGCCCAGATCCACCAGCTGGTACTCGCCGGTGGCCGCCAACACCAACTTGGCGTGCTTTCGGGAAATGCCGTCGTCCTCCACCTGAAGGGTGGCGTCTGCGCTCCTGCCCAGCACCACCTCGGGCTTGTCCAGCTTGAACATTCGTCCCACCGTCGCAGCTGACTTGGCGCTGATGACGATCAAGTACGCGTTCTGCTGGCGGGCCTTCCCGAGCAGGTCCTGAACGGAGTGGACTGACGTCTTCTCCTCGGACATTAAGCTTCAATCTTAGGGGGCACCTTCCGTCCCCCGCAAGCACAGGCGCCGAATTCGCTCTCCCTGCCCCGGAGGGGTGTTTCACCCATTGGGGGAAGGTGCGAGCTACAGGGTGATCTCGCCGGCCAGTGACCGGGCGAAGACCTTCCGCACCCCTTCCACATCCGGTTCGTAGGCCAAAGCCTGCATCAGCTTCACCAGCGCCGAGGAGGGGGTCATGTCCCCGCCGCTGATCGCTCCCTCCTCGGTGGCCACCGCCCCCGACTCGTAGAGGCCCAGGTCCACCCCGTTGCGGTAGGCCTGGCTGACCACCACCACCGGGATTCCCCGCTGCTGGGCCTGCGCGAACAGCGGCCGCAGCGACCGTCCCAGCTTGGGATCCACCGGGAAGTTGCCCGCCCCGTACGCCTCCACCACCAGCCCCTTGAGGTGCGGCAACAGCTGCAGCGGCAGGTGGGGGTCCAACCCCGGGTAGACCTTGAGCAGGAACACCCGCGAATCCAGCTTCTCCCTCAGCTGCGGCCTGCCGGTGGGCACCAGCCCCTTCTCGAAGCGGGCCTCCACCCCCAACACCCCCAGCACCGGGAAGTTGGGGCTCTCGAAGGCATCGTACTCGGCCACCTTCACCTTGCGGGTCCGGTTTCCCCGGAAGAGGTGCGAGTCGAAGCAGAGGGTGACCTCCCGGGGGCCGCGCAGCGCCGACTCCACCGCGTCCACCAGGTTCAAGCGCGCGTCGGAGCGGATCTCCCCCAGCGGGCGCTGGGACCCGGTCAGCACCACCGCCTTGCGCAGCCCCCGCAGCATGAAGGACAGCGCGCCGGCGGTGTAGGAGAGGGTGTCGGTGCCGTGGGTGACCACCGCTCCGTCGAACTGGGGCAGCCGCCGGTGCAGGTGCGCCGCCAGCCGGGTCCACAGCTCCGGCTGCATCTCCGAGGAGTCGACGTTGGAGAACAGCTCCAGCTCGATCTGGGCCAGTTCGAACAGCTCCGGGGCCCGGGTGCGCAGGGTGCGGAAGAAGCTGGCCGGGCGTAGGACGGAGGGGTGGCCGCCTTCCATCCCCAAGGTTCCGCCGGTGTGCAGCAGGAGGATCTTCGGCATTGGAGCGCGCGGTCTATGGGGTGCGCCTATTCTTTACAAGCGCGCAAGCGGTGACCTAAACAGGTCGCGCCTTGTCTCCCACACCCTGGAAAATCCTCCTGCTCGCCGGCGCGGTCCTGGTCCTCGGCGGAGCCACCTGCCAGTCGGCCACCCCGGATGGCGCTTCCTCCTCCGAGGGAAAGCCGCAATCCTCCCTGGAGTTGGCGCCGGACAGCGGCGGCGGCGGCCCGGGGCCGGAGACGTCCCTGGGGATCCCGGGGATGGACTTCTCCCAGCTCACCGTGGACCAGCGCCGGCAGCTGTCCACCGTCTTCTCCGACGAGTTCTGCTACTGCGGCTGCCCGCACACCCTGGGGCAGTGTCTCAAGCAGCACACCCAGTGCAAGCACGCCAAGCGGATGACCTCCCTGGCCGCCCGCCACGCTGCGGGGGGCTACCCGGGGTCGGAGATCATCCTCATCCTCTCCCGCTACTACGAGGGGTTCCGCGAACCGCGCAAGTCGTTCAAGCCGGACCCGCGGATGTGCCAGGGCGCGGAGAACGCGCCGGTGACCCTGGTGGAGTTCTTCGACTACGAGTGCCCGTACTGCGCCTCGGTGTCCCCGGTGCTCAAGGCGTTCGCCAAGAAGTACGCGGCCAAGGTCCGCTTCTGCGCCTTGCCCTATCCTTTGCCCAACCACCCCAACGGCATGCCCGCCGCCCAGGCGGCGATGATCGCCCGGGACGCGGGCAAGTACTGGGAGATGCACGACGCGCTGTTCGAGAACCAGGCCTCGCTCTCCGCGGAGACCCTCCGCCAGCTGGCCTCCCGGCTGGGGCTCAAGGGGGACGAGGTGGGCAAGGCGATTGCCGCCGGCAAGTACGTGGACGAGGTGACGTCCTTCCGCGATCAGGGCCGCGCCGCCGGGGTGGACTCCACCCCCTCGCTGTACCTCAATGGCCGCCGCTTCCAGCTGGACATCTCGGAGGAGAACCTGGTCCACACCGTGGACGACGAGCTGGAGTGGTCCGCCAACAAGGGCGCCTGGTCGGCGGATTAGGCGAAAGACGACCATGGCCGCCCGGTTCACCATCGACGCGAAGGGCCAGCTCTCTGCCGAGGGGGCCGAGGCCCACAAGGAGCTGGCCGCCCACCCGGGGCAGTTTTTGCTGCAGCCCACCTCCCCGGATCTGCTGCTGCTGGTCCGCACCCAGCCCAGCGGCGCCCGCGCCCCGGCGCCCCGGGTGGTGCTCAGCGGAGACGCCTCCGGCTTTCCGATCTCCGACCTGATCGCCTTCCTCTCCCAGGCCCGCTGGAGCGGGATGGTGCGGGTGGTGGCCCCCAACGGCGAGCGGGCCCTGGCCTTCAAGGACGGGGAGGTCCGCAGCGCCACTTCGGATGATCCCAGCGACCGGCTGGGCGAGGTGATGATCCGGCTGGGCTACGTCCAACGCGGGGTGGTGGACGAGGTGATGCGCGACAACCCGCCCTCCAAGGTGGGGCGGGCCCTGGTGGACAAGGGGGTGTTGCAGTCCCACGACCTGTTCAAGTGCCTGACCCACCAGCTCTCGGAGATCTTCCACGCGGTGGTGCTGTGCCGCGAAGGGGTGTTCATGCTCCTGGAACAGGAGCTGGACGAGCGGGCGATGGGCCACAACATCCAGCTCTCCACCCAGAGCCTGCTGATGGATTCGATCCGGAAGATCGACGAGATGGCGCACTTCCGGAAAAGGATCCCCCACGGGCGGATCTACGTCAGCAAGAAGCGGCCCTCGGACGGCAAGCTGGAGGAGGACGAGGACCGGGTGCTGGCGCTGGTCAGCGGGGACAAGACGGTGCTGGAGCTGGCCCAGGCCGCCAAGCTCTCCGAGTTCGACATCACCAAGACTGTGTTCCGCCTCCAGGAGGGCGGCTACGTCCAGGTGGGGGAACGTCCCTTCGCCGGCCAGGCACTGGCCCAGACCGCGCCCGCCGCCGAACCGGCCAAGCCGGACGGTCCGCGGGCCTCCGATCCGGCCCCGGTGATCCGGACCTTCAACTTCATCTTCCGCGAGATCCGCGACGAGGTGGCCAAGCAGTCCATGGACAAGGAGTTCCTGGCCGCCGCCAACGCCGCCCTCTCCGGAGACGCGCTCTCCTCCTCCCCGGCGCTGGCAGGGCTGCGGTTCGATCCGGATGGGAACCTGCCGGAGAAGGCGGTGCTGGACAACTTCGCCCGCGCCCGTGAACAGCTGGGCAGCGAGCCTGTGGCCTCGTTGAAGAAGGCGCTGTCGGACGTGATGTTCTTCCTGCTCTTCCAGGCCGGGGAATTGCTGGAGTCCCGCGCCGACGAGGATCTGGCGCGGCGGGTGAAGGAACTGCTGGCCACGCTCGAGCAGGGCTGATGTCGCAGCCCCTCGTCTCCCGTCACCTCACCGCGGGAGTTCCTCCCTGCGGCGGGAAGATCCGGACCCTGCCGGAGGACTTCCAGGTGGAGGAGCAGCCCGCGTACCTGCCCAACGGCGCGGGCGAGCACCTGTTCCTGTGGATCGAGAAGCGGGGGGTGGACACCCCGCGGGTGGCCCGGGCCCTGGCCGCCGCGCTGGGGATCAAGGACCGGGAGGTCTCCTACGCGGGGCTCAAGGATCGCCACGCGATCACCCGGCAGTTCTTCTCCGTTCCCTCCACCGCCGAGGAGAAGCTGCCCGCCTTCTCCCTGGAGGGGGTCACCGTGCTCTCCGCCCGGCGCCACCAGAACAAGCTGCGCCCGGGGCACCTGCGCGGAAACATCTTCACCCTGCGGATCCGCGAGGTGACCGACCCCGGCGCGGCCCGGGCGGCGTTTGCCCAGCTGACCGAAGAGGGCCTGCCCAACTTCTTCGGCGCCCAGCGCTTCGGGATCCGGGGAGACAACGCCCAGCAGGGGATGGCCCTGCTCCGGGGGGAGAAGCTGCCGGTCCGCCCCGAGCGCTTCTTGCGCAAGCTGTACCTCTCCGCCGCCCAGTCCCTGCTCTTCAACCAGGCGCTGGCTGCCCGGATGGACGCCGGCACCTGGCGGACCGCGCTGTTGGGGGACGTGCTCAAGAAGTCGGACAGCGGCGGCGCGTTCGTGTGCGTCGATCCGGCGGTGGACCAGCCCCGGGTGGACCGCTTCGAGGTCTCCCCCGCCGGCCCCCTGTTCGGGCCCAAGATGCTGCCCGCCACCCAGGCAGTGGCCGAGGCGGAGGCCGCCCTGCTGGGGCCGCACGGGCTGCACCCCAGCGATTTTATGCGGGGCGGGGACGAGACTCTGGGGGCCCGGCGCGCCTACCGGGTGCGGCTGGAGGAGCCCCAGTTCCTGGAGGAGGGGCGGGATCTGGTGCTCCGCTTCGGGTTGACCTCCGGCAGCTATGCCAGCGGGGTGTTGGAGGAGCTGCTCAAGACCCAGCTGCCCGGCGAGCCCGAAGAGGCCGATTCCTCCCCCTGACCTTTCGGCCGCTTGTCCGCAGACACAGTCGTTCCTTCAATCCGCGGGGCGACCAGTGATAAACCGCAGCGTCCTTGGAAAGAGGAGCGCGGATGTCCGAGAAGGGAATTGGTTCGAAGTTCCTGGGTCTGTTCGTGGAGTCCGACCCGGATCATCCGGCCCCCGAGGAGACCGGGTCCGACGAGGGCAAGAGCCCGGCGGACATCGTGGCCGAGCTGGCGCAGAAGTCCGGCGGTGCGGCGGGGGTGACAAACTCGGCACGTCCGGCCGCGGCTTCGGCCGGGCCTGCGCTGAAGCTGACCGCCAGCGAGACCGAGGACGGCAAGCCGGTGGACTTCGACGCCATCTTCCGCGGCGCGGGCATGGACCCCGCCGAGCTGGACTGGGTGAAGAAGGCCCAGGACCTGCTCAAGAGCCTCCCCGAGGCCACCCCGCTGCCGATCAAGCGGCAGATCGTGGAGGCTTCGCTCAAGGCCTTCGGGTTCGACGTGCAGAAGATCCCGGTGGCCGCCGAGAACCAGAAGCGCGCGGTGGACGCCTACCTGCGGGTCAACGAGAACGCGACCGCCAGATCGGTCTCCGAGGCCAACACCCAGATCCAGTCCCTCAACGACCAGATCGCCAAGCTGCGGACGGACATCGAACGTCGCAACGCCGCGCTCTCCAGCCTGGCCACGCAGGCCCAGGCCCGCAAGGGCGAGGTCCAGAAGGTGATCGAATTCTTCGCCGCACCGGTGGCGCCGCAGGGCTAAAGCCCACCGTCTCACCGGCCGTTTCACATGTTCGCTTTCAAGGAGTGGGGAACCTAGGAATGAAGCTGACGCCATTTGGAAAGCTGTTCATCGCGCTGGTGGTGCTGGGCGTGGTGGGGTTCGTGGTCTTCAAGCGCTACGGCGATCAGGTGAAGGGCTGGGCGGGGGCGGGTGAGCCGAGGGTCACCGAGGCGGTCACCAAGGAGGACTTTGGCGGGCTGGGGCCGCTGCCGGACGCGCCGCGGGATGGCAAGGTGGAGGTCCGCGCCGCCACCCCCACCCTGGGCAGCGGCAAGCTGAACCGGCCGTTGAAGGTGGCGATCAACACCTGGGCCGGTCACGCCCCGGGGATCGTGGCCAACGGGGGCATGAACCCCGGCGGCGCCGCCTCCCTCTACAAGAAGAAGTACGGGCTGGACGTGGAGTTCGTGCTGCTGGAGGACCCCACCGCCAAGTTCAACGCCTTCATCGCCGGCGACATCGACATCATGTGGGACACGGTGGACTCCTACGCCAACGAGGCCTCCCGGCTGGCGGAGCAGGGGCTGTCCGCCAAGGCGATCCTCCAGGAGGACTGGAGCCGCGGCGGAGACGGGATCGTCTCGCTGACCAGCATCAAGTCGATCGAGGACTTGAAGGGGAAGAAGATCGCCACCACCAAGTTCACCCCCTCCCACTGGCTGCTGCTGTACATGATCTCCCAGTCTGGCCTCTCCCGGGAGGACCGGGAGGCGCTGGAGAAGAACCTCCTGTACTTCAACGAGGCCCCCCAGGCGGCGGCGGCCTTCAAGGCCAAGAAGGTGGACGCGGCGGTGACCTGGGAGCCGGATCTCTCCGGCGCGGTGGCCGCCCGGGAGGGCGAGGCCCACATCCTGGTCTCCACCCAGGACGCCACCCACGTGATCGCCGACACCCTGGTGGCCCGGCAGGAGATCGTGGAGAAGTACCCCGCCTCGCTGCAGGCCTTCGTGGCCGGCTGGTTCGACGCGATCTCGGTGATGAAGGAGGATCCCCAGGGCACCAACGCCATCGTGGGGGACGCGCTGAAGCTGGCGGAGGAGGACGTGTCCGGGATGCTCTCCGGGCTGAAGCTGACCGCGTTCGCGGACAACGCCCAGTTCTTCGGCCTCTCCGGCCCCAAGCCGTACTTCGCCTCCATCTTCGACTCCGCCTTCCGGATCTGGCGGAAGAAGGGCGTGGTCTCCAAGGCGGTGGACTCCAAGGACTGGATGGACTCCCGCTTCGTGGCCGCCCTGGCCGACCAGTACAAGGACCAGAAGGTCGCCGACAGCTTCGCGTTTGCCGGCAAGCCCAAGGCCACCGACCGGGCGATCGTCAACAAGAGCCTCTCCATCCACTTCACCACCGGCTCGGATGAGATCATGCCCGGCAGCTACTTCACCCTCGATTCGCTGGGGGACACCATGCTTGCCTTCGGCAACACCTACCTGCAGGTGGAGGGCAACACCGACAGCCGTGGCGGGGCGCAGACCAACCTCACCCTCTCCCAGAAGCGGGCGGAGTCGGTGAAGAAGTACCTGATCCAGAACTTCCAGCTCCCCGAGGAGCGGTTCGTGGCGGTGGGCAAGGGCGCCTCCAACCCGGTGGCCTCCAACACCACCGAGGACGGCCGCGCGCTCAACCGCCGCACCGACATCAAGGTCGTCCTCAACACCCCGCAGCCGTAAAGGCGCCCATGTCCAACGCTCCTCTTCCCGTTCCGGTGACCCGGCGCCGCGCGCCGTTGCCGCTGTGGGGGCTGCGCTCGCGGATCCCCGAGACCACCGGCCGCCTGCTGGGGGCAGCCTCCATCGCCGGGGTGCTGGTGACCTGGTGTCTGCTCAGCTACGTGACCCTCACCCGGGACGGGAAGGTGGAGCCGCTGGTCTCCCACTTCTTCCTTCCCCCGCCGGATGAGGTGATCCGCAGCCTGCTGTACCTGATCTTCGAGAAGGACCTGCTGGGGGCGGTGTGGGTCTCCACCGTGCGGATCCTGATCGCGTTCGGGCTGTCGATCGCGGTGGCGATCCCGCTGGGGATCGCGATGGGGAGCTTCGAGGCGGTGAACCGCTTCTTCGAGCCGGTGGTGGCGCCGATGCGCTACCTGCCGATCACCGCCTTCATCCCGCTGCTGATCCTGTGGTTCGGGATCGAGGAGAAGCAGAAGATCGCCTTTCTGTTCCTGGGCACCTTCGTGTTCCTGCTGCCGGTGGTGGTGGACGCGATCCGGGCGGTGCCGGACGAGCTGGTGCAGACCTCGTTCACCCTGGGCGCCTCGCGCTGGCAGGCGATCCGCACCGTGCTGATCCCCTCTGCGCTGCCGCAGATCTTCGACAGCTTCCGGGTGATGAACGCCATCGCCTGGACGTACATCATCCTCGCGGAGCTGGTGAACGCGCAGCACGGCATCGGCTACATCCTGCGGCTGGCCGAGCAGCACACCAAGCCGGCCTGGTCCTTCGCCGGGATCCTGGTGGTGGGGATCATCGGCATCACCACCGACCTGGTGATTCGCGGCCTCAACCGCCTGCTGTTCCCCTGGAGGGAAGCCGATGTCTGAGCCGATCAGCCCCAGCGCCAGCCCGCTGCCCCAGGCGGAGGCGGCCTCCGGTGGCCTTGCCGCCGGCTCGGTCCCCAAGCTGGAGATCCGCGACCTGTTCATGAGCTACGTGGACCGCGCCGGCAAGGTGGTCCAGGCGGTGGAGGGCGTGGAGCTGACCTTGGCCAACAAGCCGGGGGTGGGGGAGCTGGCGGTGGTGCTGGGGCCGTCTGGCTGCGGCAAGAGCACCATCCTCAAGGCGATCGCCGGGCTGTACACCCCGGACTCGGGCACCCTGCTGATCGACGGGCAGCCCATCTTTGGGACCGGCCGCGACCGGGGGATGGTGTTCCAAAGCTACACCTCCTTCGCCTGGCTCACCGTGCGCAAGAACGTGGAGTACGGGCTGAAGCTGGCCGGGGTCCCCGCGGAGGAGCGGAAGAAGCGGTCCTTGGAGATCCTGGCCCAGGTGGGGCTCCGTGACTTCGCCGACGCCTACCCCAAGCAGCTCTCCGGCGGGATGAAGCAGCGGGTGGCGATCGCCCGCAGCCTGATCAACCACCCCAGGATCCTGCTGATGGACGAACCCTTCGGGGCGCTGGATCCCCAGACCCGCTTCGGGATGCAGACCCTGATCCTGGATGTGCTCAAGAAGCAGGACAACACCGCGCTGTTCGTGACCCACGACATCAGCGAAGCGGTGTACCTGGCGGATGTGATCTACGTGCTCTCCCACCGCCCGGCCAAGGTGCTGCACCGGATCGAGGTCCCCCACTTCGAGGACCGCTCGCCGATGGTGAAGCAGTCGCCGCGCTTCAAGGAGGTCGAGAACCACCTGCTCGACGTCCTCCACAAGCTGGACGTGAAGGGGAACGTCCGCCTGGGGCTGTAGGGCCCTCACTCTCGGCGAGCGAACGAAATGGACCAGCGTCCCAGCTATCTCAAGGCGGCCTTCCTCAACGCCTACAACCTCTCCCTGCTGGGCGGGGCGGCGGCGGCCAGCCTGATGACCGGGGAGTATGTGATCGGCGCGGTGGCGCTGGGCCTGGAGACGATGTGGCTGTTGTTCGGCCCGGACAGCAGGCCCTTCCAGCGGCTGGTGAACCGCGAGGCCCGCGAGGAGCGGGAGAAGAAGGAGCGGGAGAAGATCGCCAAGCTGATGGACACCCTCCCGGAGCGGGAGTGGGCCCGGGCGCACGCGCTGGATGAGCTGCGCAAGGAGATTGGCCGGGACATGCAGCAGAACCCCAGCTTCCAGGTGATCGTGCTGCAGCCGGAGTTGGACAAGATGAACCAGCTGAACACCCACTTCGTGAACCTGGCGGCGGCCTGCGTGCGGGCCGAGACCTACCTGGCCTCCACCGACACCCGGGACCTGCAGCGGCAGCAGGACGTGCAGAACAACCTGATCAAGAACCTCCAGGATCCGGCTGCGGCGGACATCGCGCGGAAGAACGCGGCGGTGATCGGCAAGCGGATGGAGATGATGAAGGAGATCCAGAACTTCCTGGCCCGGGCCCGGGGACAGATGAACCTGATCGAGAACTCGGTCCGGCTGCTGCGCGATCAAATCCTGACCATGGCCAGCCCGGATCAGCTGGGTGAGCACCTGGACGATCTGCTGACCGGGGTGGAGGCGGTGCAGGCCTCCGCCAAGGAGCACGAGGTCTACTCCACCCTCTCCTTGGACCCCATCGCCCCCATCGAGAGCGAGGGGGCCGCCAGCGATGCCGCCCGCAGCCGGGTGCGCGGCTAGGCCGGTTCCCGTTCCCGGGGCTGGTGCCCGGGACCATCCAGCCGCCGCCGCACCGCCTCCAGCAGCTGGGCGGGGGCAAACGGCTTGCGCAGGTCGACCTCCAGCAGCCCCTGGATCCCGCTCTCCGCGCCCTCCCGGTCGTAGCCGGACATGAACAGGAGCCGGACCCCGGGCCAGCGCTGCTCCAACCGGGCCGCCAGCTCGCGGCCACCCAGATACGGCATCATCAGGTCGCTGAGGACCAGCGCGATCTCCTCTCCGCGCTCCTCGAACAACCGCAGCGCCTCCACCCCGTTGGCGGCCTCCAGCACCCGGTAGCCGGCGCGCTCCAGCTGTCGGCGGACCGCCACCCGCACCAGACGTTCGTCCTCCACCACCAACAGCGTCTCTTTGCCCCCCGGAGAGGGGGCCGCCGCGGCGGCGGGGGACGCCAGCGCGCGGGCCTGCTCCTCCACCGGAAACAGCAGGGTGAAGGTGGTGCCCACCCCCACCGTGCTCCGGACCCGGATCGAACCGCCCCACTGGTTGACGATCCCGTAGGCGGTGGCCAGGCCCAGCCCGGTCCCTTGTCCCTGGGGCTTGGTGGTGAAGAAGGGTTCGAACACCCGCCGCCGGATGCTCTCGTCCATCCCGGTGCCGGTGTCGGAGACCTCCAACTGCACGTAGCGGCCGGGGCGCAGACTGCCGATCAGCTCTGGCAGGTCCAGCAGGGAGGTGGCCAGGGTCAGCTGCCCGCCTTTGGGCATGGCGTCCCGCGCGTTGACCACCAGGTTCACCAGCACCTGCTCGAACTGGCCGGGGTCGGCGAGGATGAAGTGGGTCCCCGAGTCCAGCCGGGTGACCAGCTGGATGTCGGCGCGGATCAGCGGGCGCAGCATCCGCTCGGCGGCGCGGACCGCGGCGTCTACCTGCAACGGCTGGGTGTCCACCGTCTGCCGGCGGCTGAAGGTGAGCAGCTGCCGGGTGAGCACCGCCGCGCGCTCGCCGGCGTTCTGCGCGTCCAGGGCGCACTGCCGCTCCTCGGAGTCCGGAGCCAAGGCGGCGCCGCAGATCCGGACGTTGGCCAGGATCACCGCCAGCAGGTTGTTGAAGTCATGGGCGATCCCGCCCGCCAGCTGGCCGATGGCGTCCATCTTCTGGGCGTGCAGCAGCTGCTCCTCCAGCTTCCGGCGCTCGCTGAGGTCGACCATGAAGGCCACCCGGCCGTTGACCTGGCCAAGGTCGTCGTAGAGCAGGGCGCTGGAGAGCAGGACATAGAGCTGGGTCCCGTCCCGGTGCCGGCGGCGCACCTCCACCCTGTCCACCGGGATTCCGGTCTGGAACTCGCGCCGGATCCGCTGGCGGGCCTCCTCCTCCTCCTCCTCGTCTTTGGGGAGGATCGGCAGCGGGCGGCCCACGACGGCCGCCGCGTCCCAGCCGAACAGCCGCTCGGCGGCGGGATTCCAGCTGGTAACCAAAAGCTCCGGGTCGCAGGCGACGATCGCCACCGGCGCGCTGTGCACCAGGGCGGCGGTCAGCCGGTGGGCCTCCTTGAGCCGCGCCGCCGCCACGTTCACCCGCCGCTCCGCCTCGCGCAGGGTGGAGAGATCCCGGAAGAAGACGGAGATCCCCTCCGCGGCGGGGTAGACGGAGATCCGCGCCAGCTGGCCGCGGATGGTGGCGGCGCTCTCGAACTCGTCGGCCTCCTGGGTGAGCATCGCCCGGGCGTAGCGCTGGTGGATATCGCCTCCCTCCAGCGCCGGGACCACGTCCCAGATGCGGCGTCCCACCAGCTGTTCGCGGGGAAGCTGCATGTACCGTTCCGTGGCGGCGTTGACGTAGGTGACCCGCCAGTCCCGGTCGGTGGCGAAGAATCCGTCGGTCATCCGCTCCAGGACTTCAATCCGCTCCTGGACCAGGCGGGTCACCGCGGCCACCCGGGTCAGGGCGGCCAGCAGTGATTCGCCCACCCGGTGGAGGAAGAACTGGTAGTCGGACTCCCAGGGAAGCAGCGGGGAGATCCCCACCCCCAGCACCGCACAGGGACTTTTTTCCCCCGGAACACACAGCGGAAGCCAGAGCAGCTCCCGGTCGATCCCCTCCACCCTCTGGTGGAGGGGCCGGCGTTGGGCCAGCACCTGCCGCAGCGACTGGGCCCAGGGGGAAGCATTCGCGGGATCCAGGGACAACGTCTCCGGCGCCCCCAGCGCGGGCTGACCTGGGCACTGCTGGAAGACCCTCCGGACCGAGCGGGAGTCTGGTTCCACCACGTAGATCACCGAGAAGGGAACATCCGAAGGGTTCTCGGCCAGCGGCGCCGCGCACCGTGCCAGGGCCTCCGCGGGGGAGAGGCCCTCGGTCACCACCTGGGCCATCTGCTGCAGGGTGTGCTGGCGCCGCTCGGCCAGCACCCCGGGGGTGGTCTCCAGCGCGGTGACGAAGATCCCGTCCACCTTCCCGCCGTCCCCGAAGATCGGGCTGTAGGAGAAGGTGAAGTAGCACTCCTCGGGCCGGCCCCGCTTGTTGATCAACATCAGCTGGTCGGTGAGGAAGTTGGCCTCCCCGGTCTGCTCCACCGCGGTGAACATCGGGTCGATCTGATCCCAGATGTCAGTCCAGCAGTCGCGGGCCCGCTGTCCCAGGGACGCGGGGTGCTTCTGGGCCAGCATCGGGACGTAGGCGTCGTTGTAGAGCTGCACCCGATCCCTTCCCCACAGGATCCCCATCCCGAAGCGCGACCCCAGCGCGATGTTCACCGCCGCCTGGAGGGTGGGAGGCCACGCGGCGCGAGGCCCCAGCGGGCTGTGGGCCCAGTCGAAGTCCAGGATGCGCTGACGCAGCTTGGGCCCCGGATCGTGGCTGTCGGGCGTGGCGGTGGTGCTCAACCTGCGTTCCCCCCTGGGAAGGGAGGAAGCATAGCCCAGCTACTCCCCCAGCCCGGGAAACCCGGGGCCGTATTGGCGCAGCTTGTTGTAGAGGGTGCGCAGCCCCACCCCCAGCCGTCCGGCGGCCTCGGTGCGGGTGCGGGAACGACGCAGCTGGGCGGCGATGATCAGCCGCTCCGCCTCCGCCAGGGTGGAGTCAAAGGGGATCAGGATCCCCTCCGCCGCGGTGGTGGGCGGGACTGTCCGGCCCAGGTCCAGGTTCTCCGGGCCCACGGTATTGGAGGTGGCCAGCACCGCGGCGCTCTCCACGGTGTTCTTCAGCTCGCGGACGTTGCCCGGCCAGGAGTGCTCCAACAGCCGCTGCAGCGCGGCGGGGGAGAGGCCGGTGAGCTTCTGGCCGTTGCGGCGGTTGAAGTCGGCCACGAAGTGCTCGACCAGCGCCGGGATGTCCTCCCGGCGGTCGCGCAGGGAGGGCACCACCACCGTCACCACCTTGAGCCGGTAGTAGAGATCCTCGCGGAACCGCCCGGCGGCGATCGCGTCGGGCAGGCTGCGGTTGGTGGCGGCGATCAGGCTCAGGTCCACCTTCACCTTCCCGGTCCCACCCACCCGCCGGAACTCGCTGCGCTCCAGCACCCGCAACAGCTTGGCCTGGGTGGAGAGCTCCATCTCCGCGATCTCGTCCAGGAACAGGGTGCCCCCGTCGGCCAGCTCGAACAGGCCCTGCTTGCGCTCGTGGGCCCCGGTGAACGCCCCCCGCTCGTGCCCGAACAACTCGTTCTCCAGCAGGTCCCGCCCCAGGCTGGCGCAGTTGAGCGGCACGAACGGCTGGGCTCCCCGCGGCCCCTTGGCGTGCAGGGCGCGGGCGATCAGCTCCTTGCCGGTGCCGCTCTCCCCCAACAAGAGCACGTTGGCCCGGTAGCGGGAGATCTTCTCCAGCCTGGCCATCAGCTGGCGCATCGGCGGTGAGTTGCCGATCAGCCCCGCCTGGCCGGCGGCGCTGGCCTCCAAGGCGGCACGGGACAGCGGACGGGCAGGGGGCTTGGGCATCGCGGGGTGCCATTTCTGCACCCCGGGGAGGCCTGCGCAACCGGGGGGCCTAACGGCGGCCGGCGCCCAAGGGGATCACCGTCGCCTCCGGGGCCGGCGGCGGGGTGACGCGGGGCTCGGTGGCCCCCCGGATCCCCAGCGCCAGATCGAACCCCGCCAGCAGGATCAGGGTCAGGCAGGGGGCGATCATCGCCCACTGCCCGAAGGCCAGGAACAGCTCCGGCCCCAGCACCGCGCCGGAGAGGAAGGAGGAGAACACCACCAGGTGCAGCCGCAGCCTCTTCCACTCCTGCCCGCCCAGCAGCGAGCGGCCCAGCGCGTAGGACTGGTGGAGGCTGCGCTCGCGGCGCAGCTCGTCCCGGATCCACCCGTAGCAGCGGACCAGCTCGATGCCGATGTCGGTGGTGATCCCGGTGAGGTGGGTGGTCCGGATCACCGCCCCGGAGATCTTGGTCACCAGCGCGTTTTGAAGCCCCATCGCGAAGCACAGCAGTCCGGTGAGGGTAAAGCCGGCGCTGCCCGGGTGCGCCGAGGCCCAGAGCGCGAAGCTGGCCAGCACCCCGCACTCCAGCAGCAGGGGCGCCACATACCGGGCCTTGGCCAGCCGTCGGGCCCGCTCCACCAGCCCGGTGGCGGTGATGGCGCCCACCAGGAACAGCCCCACCAGCCCCAGCGCCGGCCAGGCGGAGGTGGCCCGGCCCTGGGCCAACTCGTCACCGAAGCGTCCGACCAGCCCGGTGACATGGGAGGTGTACGTCCCCACCGCCAAAAAGCCGCTGGCGTTCACCGCGCCGGCGACCCCCGGCAGGGCGGTGGCCAGGATCAGCCGCTCGAAGAACCTCCGGCGCTCCTCGTTCGGATCGTAGGGAGGCAGCTCGGTCGGCGGGGAAGGGAGGGATCGCGGGGCGTTCAAGGAGGTGGCTCGAAAGGAGAGAAGCAGCCTCCTTTAGCGAACGCCGTGCCATCGCCGGTTTGGGGCGAGGCCGTCACCGACCCCGGCGCCCCCCGTGCACTTTTGGCACGCAGGCCCTGCAGAAGGTGCCGACCCCTTGGCACCCCAAGCCACCGCGGAGGGTTGCGGCGGGGGAGAGGTCCCCGCCGCCTGGCCCCGCCCGCGGGTCACTGCTCGACGATGTTGAACTCCGTCCGGCGGTTCTCGGCGCGGCCGGCCCTGGTGGCGTTGGAGGCGATCGGCTGGGCCTCGCCGAAGCCCACCGCGGTCATCCGGGCTGGATCCACCCCGGCCCGGAGCAGCGCGGCCATCACCGCGTCCGCCCGCCTCTGCGACAACCTCAAATTCGTGGCGTCCGCGCCCGCGGAGTCGGTGTGCCCCTCGATCCGGATCTTCTTGATCTGGGGGTTGTCCTGCAGCGCCTGGGCCACATCCGCCAGCACCGCCTGGGAGTCCCGGCCCACGATCTTGGACGATCCGGTGCCGAACAGGATCTGCTTGTTGATCTGGATCCGGTTCTTCTGGACCACCACAGTCTTGTACTTCTTGGGGCAGCCCTTGCCGTCGCGCCCGAACTCCTCCGGGCACTTGTCCTGGCGGTCCACCACGCCGTCCCCGTCCTTGTCCGCGTCCGGGCAGCCGAAGTTCTCCACCAGCCCGATGTCGTTGGGGCACTTGTCCGCCACGTCCGGGACCCCGTCCTTATCGTTGTCCGGGTCGGGGCAGCCGTCGTCGTCCTCGAAGCCGTCCCGGTCCTCACCCACCGTCGGACACTTGTCCAGGCGGTCCATCACCCCGTCCGCGTCGCGGTCCACGTCGGCGCAGCCCTGGGCCTCGACCGGACCGGGGTCGTTCGGACATTTGTCCTGGGTGTCGGGGACGCCGTCCTTGTCGTTGTCCAGGTCGGGGCAGCCGTCCTCGTCCTCGAACCCGTCCTTGTCCTCGGCCTGGCTGGGGCACTTGTCCTGGGAGTCCTCCACCCCGTCCCGATCGCGGTCGGTGACCGGACAGCCCTGGTTCTGGATCGGGCCGGAGTCATTCGGGCACTTGTCCTGATTGTCCGGCATCCCGTCCTGGTCGTTGTCGTAGTCCGGGCAGCCGTCCTCGTCCTGGAAGCCGTCCTTGTCCTCGGCGTCCAGCGGACAGCGATCCTTGTCGTCCGGCACTCCGTCCTGGTCGCGATCATCGACCGGGCAGCCTGCGGCCACCGCGACCCCGGCTTGGTTGGGGCACTTGTCGGCGGTGTCGGGGACCCCGTCTTGATCGTTGTCCAGGTCCGGGCAGCCGTCCTCGTCCTGGAAGCCGTCCTTGTCTTCGGGTTCACCCGGGCAGCGGTCGACGGTGTCGTCCACCCCATCTCCGTCGCGGTCGGTGACAGGACAGCCCTCTTCACGGATTGGCCCCTTGACGTTGGGGCACTTGTCCGCCACGTCCATCAGGCCGTCGCCGTCGTTGTCCAGGTCCGGGCAGCCGTCGTCGTCCTCGAAGCCGTCCTTGTCCTCCTTCTGGCCGGGACACTTGTCCATGGCGTCCACCACGCCGTCTTCATCCTCGTCCTTGGGGGCCTCGGTGGGGCAACCCTGGTTGGAGAACGGTCCGGGGAGGGTGGGGCACTTGTCGTTGCCGTCCAGCACCCCGTCCTGATCGTTGTCGTTCTCCGGGCAGCCGTCCTCGTCCTGGAAGCCGTCCTTGTCCTCGGCGCGGTCCGGGCACTGGTCGTCCTTGTCCGGGACTCCGTCGTTGTCGGTGTCTGTCTCCTCGATTCGGACCACCACCGGGGGGCGCTTGTCCTGCGGCTGCTCCTGCTCGCGGACCAGGATCTGCTTGGGGCCGCAGTCCTTGGACAGGGCCGTCGCCTTCTTCACCGCGGCGTCGGCGGCCTGGATGTGGTCCCGGGCGCGGAAGCTGTTGCCCTGGAACAGCTCTGCGTTGGCGAAGTCCAGCTCCGCACGGGCGGTGGCCAGCTCGCGCGGCGCGCACTTGCGGGCGCCTTTGCGCTCCGCCTTCTCGATCTCGTTCTGGACGACCTCGGTGTCTGCGCGGATCTTGCTGCCGGTGACACAGCTGGCCAGCACGGCCGCCGCCAGCGCGGCGGGGAACAGTCGGGGGATGGTCATCGGGCGGCTCAAGGGAGAGGGGTCTCGGAGGGGGAGGCGCCGTCCTTGTTCTCCGCGCCCATCGCGACCTTCCGCGCCTCGTTCGCGTTCAAGGAGGCCTTGCGGGCGAAGTCCACCGCGGCTTCGAAGTCCGAGTACCCGACTTCCTCGCGCGCCTTGTGGATGTACAGGTTCGCCAGCGTCCATTCGTAGGGAGCCAGCTTGTCTGCCTGGGCAGTTCGGGCCGCTTCGATCTGGACCTCGGCATCCAGCAGGAAGGCGGTGGACTGAACGGGGCCGCACGCCGTGAGAGCGGCGAGGAGGGCACCCGGGAGGATCAAACGGGCCGAACGACAAAGCATGCGGATTCCTCGACGCGACAGGTCGGGATTTCGTACCAGCCCGGTCGCCGCTCCGTCAATTTTTAGTCTGAGTTTTCCAGGGGTTGGATTGCTGGCTATCCTGCGACCCGTGCGGCTTCTTACCGGGTGCAGACGGGCGGTGGTCCTGGCGCTGGCGGTGGCCTGCGGGGCGGGCGCCACCCAGACAGGGGAGAAGCGCGCCCAGCGCCGCGCCGAGGTGGACCGGGCCCTGGCGCAGGTGGCGGCCGGGGGGGGAGGGACCGAGTCCGCCGCCGCCCGGATCGTCTACCTGGGGGAACAAGAGTACGCCAACGAGGTGTTGATTCGCGCCCTGAAGACCGCGTTCGAAGACAGCCAGCGCCGGAACCTCTCCTTTGCCCTGAGTCTGCTGGCGGTCCGCTCCGCCGAGGGGACGTTGGTGAAGCTGACCTCCGACGAGGACGCGGTGGTGCGGATGTACGCGGTGCAGGGCCTGACCCGGGTGAAGAGCCGGGCCGCGGACACGCTGGTGTCGCTGCTGTCTGACGCATCGATGCCGGTGCGCCGGGAGGCGGCCCGGGCCCTGGGGCAGATGGCGCAGCCGAAGGTCTCCCGGCCGCTGCTGCAGGCGGTGAAGGTGGAGGGAGAGCCGGAGGTGCGCGCTGTCCTGCTGGTGGCGATTGGCCAGAGCGGAGACCGGGCCGCGCGCCCCGCGCTGGAGAAGTTCCTCACCTCCTCCTCCGAGAGCACCCGCTTCGCCGCCGCCCGCGGACTGTGCCTGCTGGGCGCCCCCGCCGGCCTCCAGTTTGCCCGCCGGCTGTTGGCCTCCAAGGACAGCTACGAGCGGCGCCACGGCCTGGAGCTGTTCGAGGGCGCCACGGCCAGAGGGGTGGGCGCAGAGCTGCGTCCCCTGCTGGAGAGCCCCGACCGTCGGCTGGCGGCGGCGGCGGCGCGGATCCTCTTCCAGGGCGGGGATCGTCAGATGCTGGACTGGATGGTGGTGGCCTCCCACCAGGCCCGCGGCGACGCCAAGCTGGCCATCGAGACCGAACTGGAGAAGCTTCACCTGGCGGACTCGGAGCGCAAGAAGGTGCTGTTGCGCAACGGGATCGGGGCGACCCGGCAGTGAACGCCCTCTGGTTGTGGATCGTCCTCTCCGCCGCGCCGGCGGCCCCCCCGCCCGCCATCCCCGCCCGGGAGCGGTGGGAGGCGCTGACGCCGCAGGCGCGCGAGGAGACGCTGGCCTCCCTGGGTGACCAGCCCCTGCCGCAGCGGCTGCTGGAGGTCAGTCGCCGCTTTTTGGACACCCCCTACCAGGTGTCACCCCTGGGCGAGGGGGAAGGGCAACTGCCGGATCCGGATCCGCTGCAGCGCTACGACGCGGTGGACTGCCTGACCTTCGTGGAGGAGACGCTGGCGCTGAGCCTGGCCGGCGGTGCGGCGGAGGCGGCCTCCCTGCTCCGGGAGATCCGCTACCACCAGCAGGCGACCTACGAGGATCGCAACCACCTGATGGAGGTGCAGTGGCTGCCCAACAACGCGGCCAAGCGCTTCGTCCAGGACGTCACCCGGACCTACGGCGGACCGGACGTGGTGACCGCGCAGAAGGTCCTCACCCCCGGCACCTGGCAGTCCCAATCCTCCCGGTCGTTGGCGCTGCCCGCCCCGCGCCAGGCGGTGGGGCGGTTCCGTTTCCCGCTGCTGCCGATCGACAAGGTGATGAAGCACGCCCGCGCCATCCCCTCCGGGACGCTGCTGCTGGTGGTGCGCGAGGACCTGCCGCAAAAGGCCACCCGGATCACCCACCTGGGCTTCGTGGTCCAGAAGAAGAAGCGGACCTACCTGCGCCACGCGGCGCGCAACGGCTACGGCCGGGTGGTGGACGAGGACCTGGAGACCTTCCTGATCCGGAACTCGAAGTACGCCAGGTGGCGGGTCAGCGGGATCCGCCTGTTCGAGGTGCTGCCCCGTGACGCGCCAACGGTGGCCGACTCCTCACCGCCGTAAAGCGGCCGTTAGCCCCCGGACTCCGGGCCGGCCTGGGACTCCTCCTCGGCGGCGCGACCCGCCTCCTCGGAGGAGGCCTCGATGCGGGCCTGCTCCTGGGTGATCAGCTCGCTGGCCCGGGCCAGGGACTCCTCCGGGACCAGGATCTCCCACCAGGGCACGGAGCTGGCGGTGGTCAAGGCATCCACCGAGCCGCCGCGGCGGGGCCGGGCGAACACAGCGATCCGCTCCTGCTCCAGCACCCGGACGAACTGCTCGGCGCTCAGCGGGTCCTCCGCGTTGCCGGCGCGCACGAACCTGCGCGTGTCCCGCTCGCTGGGGTTGGGGATGCCGCGGGTCTTGAGTTCCTCCGCGCTCACCATCTCCTGGGACCCACAGTCCGCGCACTCGGTGACCGTATCCAGGTACTCAGCGCCGCATTCGCCGCAATACTTCATGCCCGCCTCCGCGAAGGTGCCCCCAACCGGAACGACGCTAGCACTCCCGCTTCGCTCCGGGCTGACTCAATGTAGCGCCTGGGTGGCGACCGCCTGGTGAAGCTCTGGAAGGTCCAGCGGCTTTCTCAAGATCAGGTCCGCCGCTTCGGCGCCGGGGATGGTCAGGTGCCCGGAGAACAGGATCACCCGCGGCGGATCCGGGCGCCGCTTGAGCACCGCGGCCAGCTCGGCTCCGCGCATCCCTGGCAACGATTCGTCGGTGAGCACCACGTCCGCCGCGAAGGTCTCCAGGGCGGTCAGCGCCGCCTGGGCATCCCCCACGGCGATCACCTCGAACTCGTCGGACAGCGCCTCGGCAAGGAGCTCCCGCGTGTCCAGATCGTCGTCCACGATCAGCAATCTGTGCCTGCGTTCAGGCATCGTCGGAACAATCTAAGTGCTGGGCCTCGGGCGGGCTTCGCGCCTGGCGGGTGGGCTTCGCGCCTGGCGGGTGGGCAAGCAGACAGACACCAGGAACATCAGGTCTCCAAGGCGGCGCGGGTAGGCACCGGGCGCTCCAACCTCCCGGACCAATAGGGAGATCGTCGGCTGGCGTTCTTGATGGGTATGGGGGGCGCGGCTATAAGCGCCGGGCCCCTCCACCCCGGCAAAGGACGCGATGGTTCGCCTCAAGTTCCTCCTGTTTGCACTGCTGGTGCTGGCGTTGTGGCTGGGCCATCTGCTGCTGGTGAGTCCGTCTTGGACCGCCCGCGCTGTGGAGCAGGCCGGGGCACACGCCCGGGCCGCCGCCCAGACCGTTCGGGCCACGGTGGCCGAGCGCCGCGCCGAGCTGGCGATGATGGCGCTGCAGCTGGCCCCCACCCCCGCCCTGTCCAAGATCGCCCGCGCTCCGGTCGCCGAACGCGCCGCCCTGTTGGGGACGCTGGCCCGTGAGCAGGCTCCCGAGGGGCTGCGGGCCTCACTGATCGTGGGCGCCGGCAACGCCGAGGGTGGCACCTTCTTGCGCCCGGACGGGGCGAAGGCGGAGGGCGATCCTTCGATGCTGGCCGCGGCGGGGCGCGCGGAGCTGGTGGACGTGGACGGGGTGCCGCACGCCTTCGTCACCTTCCCGCTGGCGGTGGGTTCGAATGGAACCGCGACCTGGGTGGGCGCGCTGGGACTGCCCTTGAGCGCCTCGCAGGAGGCCTTCGACCAGGCGGTGGCGGGCAGCGGCCTGGTCTCGGTGGCGCTGCTGCACGGCACCCGGGTGGTGGCGATGGCCGGCGAACAGCGCGAGGTGGCCGCCAAGGCCGCGCCCACGCTGGCGGCCGGTGAGGCCAAGGTGGTGGAGCGCGCGGGCGCGACCCGGTGGGTGGGGCTCTCCTTGCCGCTGTTCTCCGAAGGTTCGCTGGCGGACGCACCCTCGCTGGTGGGGTCGCGCGACGCGGTGGAGGGTTCGCCCTACGAAGTGGTGGCGGTGGCCAGCACCCGGGGCTTCTCCAGCGCGCTGGCCTCCTACCAGCAGGTGGCGCTGCCTGCCGCCGGGCTGTTGCTGCTGTTGAGCCTGATCTGGCTGGTGTGGATCGGCCGCGGGCCGCGGGCGGTGACCGCCGAGGAGACCGAGGCCCCGTCTCCACCGCAGGCCGCCCCGGTCGCGGCGGAGGCCGCCCCCGAGGCCGGGGGCGCCACCGGGCTGGAGCACGCCGGCTACGCCACCGGGAACTTCCCCGGCGGCGCCGAGGCCACCGGCCAGCTGCAGGCCCCCCAGTACGCGCCGGACACGGACGCTCCCTTCGCCGACTCCCGGGACGTGCAGCAGCACACCGGTGAGCCGCCGCTGGCGGACATCGCCTTCCAGTTCAACAGCCCGCCGGCAGAGCCGCCTCCCGGTTCCCAGGATCCGGCCTACCTGTTCGGGGAGGCCCCCCAGACCGTGCCCGACACCGCCGGCCCGCAGCAGGATCAGACCCGGGCCTATCCGGCCGGCTATTCGGTGCCGGCGCCCGCGGTGGACCCCTACGCGGGGGCTTCGTACGACGACAACCCGGATGCCACCCGGGTGGCGGCCATTCCCCAGGAACTGCTGGCGGCCAGCGCCCGGTCCGGTGGCGAACTTAGGCCCGAGCCTCCCACCCGGCCGGTCTCCACCATTCCGCCCTCGGTGGCGACGGCGATGGGCACCGGGACCGCCGAGGATCCCCACTTCCAGGACGTGTTCCGGGAGTTCGTCTCCACCCGCGAGAAGTGCGGCGAGGCCTCGGACGGGCTGACCTACGACAAGTTCGTGCAGAAGCTGCGCAAGAACCGGGAGCAGCTGGTCCAGAAGTACAACTGCCGCACCGTCCGCTTCCAGGTCTACGTCAAGGACGGCAAGGCGGCGCTGAAGGCCACCCCGGTCAGGGACTGACCGCCTCCCAAAGCGGCAGGACCACCCGCATCAGGGCGCCCTTGCCGATTGCGCCGTCCACTTCCAGCGCCCCGCCATGCTCCTGGCAGATGCGCGCGGCGATGGCCAGGCCCAGCCCGGTCCCGCCCTCCTTCTGGGTGAAGTAGGGCTCCAGCACCCGCGCCCGATCCTCGGGCGGGATTCCCGGGCCGGTGTCCTCCACCTCGATCAGCGCCTGCCCGCTCCGGGTCATGACGCGCACCCAGATCGTGCCGCTTTCGGGAATCGCCTCGTCGGCGTTCTTGATCAGGTTCAGCAGGACCTGGGTCAGCTGGTCGTGGTCCGCCCGCACAGTGACTCCCGGTTGCAGCTGGGGGACCACGGTCACCCCGGCGCGGGGCGCGGCATACAGCGCCAGCACCTGTCCCAGGAGGCCCTCCAGCGCCACCACCTCCAGCTGCGGCTTGGGCAGCCGGGCGAAGCGGGAGAACTCGTCGATGGTGCGGCGCAGCCGCTCCACCTCCTCCAGGATCACGGTCGCGCTCTCCCCGAACAGCTCCCCGAAGCGGGGGCTGTTCAGCTCGCGGGCCGCCAGCAGGGTCTCCAGGGACATCTTGATCGGGGTCAGCGGGTTCTTCAGCTCGTGGGCCAACCGGCGGGCCACGTCCTGCCAGGCGGCGATCCGCTCCGAGGCCACCAGCTGCTCGGTCTGGGTGCGCAGCTGCTGGGTCATCTGGTTGAAGGCGCCGATCAGCTCCCCCACCTCGCCCGAAGCGCGGGCGGTGACCTTGGCGTCCAGATCTCCGCTTGCCACCCGCTGCGCCCCGGCGGTCAGCGCCTCCACCGAACGGCTGATCCGCCGGGCGACGTAGAAGCCCAACAGCAGGGTCAACAGCACCCCCACCACCGCCAGACCCAGAAAGGCGCGGGTGATCCCCGCCTCCGCCTCCCGCTGGGCGGCGCCGCTGATCGACAGGCGGACGCCCACCCCGTCTCCCAGCTGCAGCACCCGGGAGAGCAAAGGCGGCGCGGCGCTGCCGGCGGACTCCAGCGGCTGGCCGGCCCAGAGCAGCTCCACCCGGGTGCCGGTCAGCCCCGCCAGGTGGCGGGCCAGCGCGGCATCCAGGTACGCGCCTCCCACCGCCCACACCCGCACCCGCCCGTAGTCCACGGCCCGGGCGGCCACCAGGGACGGGACCTCGCGGACCCCCGAGGCGTCGCGGCGCTCGACCATCGCCCAGGAGGGGGCGGGATCCTCCCGGCGGGAGACGGCGAACAGCCGCGGGTCCGGATCCCCCACCCGGGCGGGGACGTGCCCGGAGGAGACGGTGATCCCCTGGGCGTCGAACAGCGAGAGCACGGTCAGCCCGCGGGCGCTCATCAGGCGCGTCGCTTGTCCGGTCACCCGCGCGGGGGGAGCCCCGCCGTGGAGGGCCCGGGCCACCTCCTCCAGCGCGGCGCTGTCCGCCAGCTCGTCCATCGATCGGCGGATCTCCTCGGCGCGCTTGTCCAGGGCGGCGGCCGCCGCGGCGTGGGCCGCCTCCAGCCGTCCCTCCAGCTCCCGGGAGAGGGTGCGGCGCAGGTTGGCCTGGGCCACCGGGAGCACGATCGCCAGCGGGACCACCGCCAGCGGCAACAGCGCGATCATCAGCCGGGTGCGCAGCCGCATGGTCAGCGCACCAGGAACAGGTCGTCCAGCAGGGGAAGCCCCTGGCCGTCGCTGGCCGGGGGAGGGATCTGGGAGGTGCCGCGCACCGCCAGGCCCTGGGCGTACAGCGGGATCAACGGCAGGGTCTCCCGCAGGGCCCCGGCCCGCTGCCGGACCTTCGCGTCGCGCTCGGCCGGGTCGGACAGGGCGCCGATCGGGCGCAACTCGGTGGGGAGCAGATCGTGGCGGCCGGCCAGGTCCAGCACCACCGCCAAGGCCGGGCCGGGCAGCGGCGGCAACAGCACCGCGTGCAGCATCAGATCGAAGTCACCTTGGGACCAGCGGCGGCGCAGCTCTCCGCGGGGCAGGGCCTTGAGCGCCACCCGGTAGCCGCGGTCGTGCAGCTTGACCTGCAGCCTTTCGGCCACTGCGCGTTGATCATCCAGGCCGGCGTCGTAGAGCAGGGTGACGTCCCGGTTATCGGGGGCGGGCGGGGTGGGCCGGGCCGGGGTGGGCTGGGGCATCAGCGCCGGAGGCAGCAGCCCGGACATGGGGACCGCCGGAGCGCGGACGAAGTAGCGGGTCAGATCCGCGCGATCAATGGCGGCCTCCACGCTTGGGCCCAGGCCCGACCCCACCCGGGAGGGGCGGTAGGCCAGGTAGGTGGCGTACAGCGCCGGCGGCGGCGCGGGGGAGCTGTCCTCGCCGGCGCCCAGCAGCACCTCCGCCTGGTTCAGCTCCAGCCGGCGGGCCGCGTCCCGTTCGCTGGCCACCGCCAGCAGCAGCCGATCCACGAACGGCCGGCCGGCGGCGTGGGCGGGGTTGGCCACCAGGGTGGTGCGCGCCCGGTTGGCCAAAAACGCCCCGTGGTTGCCCAAAATCCCCAGCGCGGGGTGGCACAAGGACCGCTCCAGGTCCGGCCAGGGGAAGGCCAAGGAGAGCTCCAGCGCGTCGGCGCCTGCCATCCCGGTCAGCCGCCGGCCCTCGTCGCGCAGCGGGTACAGCAGGGCCCGGTAGGGGGAGAGGGTGGCCAACCGGGAGAGCCGCTCCCAGCGCTCGGCGATCGCGGCGGGGGTGGGGGTGGTGGAGCGGGGCCCGCCCAGGTCGATCCGCAACCGCTGCGGCCCCAGCCGGGTCACCTCGCCGGTGAGCACCGGGACGGGGCGCAGGTTCGCGTCCAGCCGGCACAGCGCCGGCGCGGTCAGCCAGGAGAGGGCCGCGTCCGCCGGGGTGTCCGCCAGCGCCGGCTCCTCCGGGGCGGCGCTGCCCGCCACCACCACCCGGAGCTCGCCGCCGTAGCGGGGACGCGAGGCGCCCAGGGCGGTGAGCGCCAGCACGACACCGGCCAGCGGCAGCAGACGAAGCGTGCTCAGGGGCCGGCCCTCCGCAGCACCCGGAGTTCGGCGGTGCCGTCAGGCAACCAGACCCCGGCCACCAGCTCCGGCTGGCCATCCCCGTCCAGGTCCGCGGGGATCAGCTGGAGGATCCGTCCCCGCTCCAGGGGCACCTCCCACAGAACGGTCTGGCCGGCGTCGGTGACCCGGATCGCGTCCGGGCGGGGGAGGAAGTCGGCGGAGGTGGTGGCCAGCTCGGGGTGGCCGTCTCCATCCAGGTCCACCAGCGTGCTGGCGGCACCCAGGGAGGCCAGGGGCACCGGCGCCCGGGACGAATCCAGCCACAGCCAGCTGCCGGTTCCATCCGGCATCACCGCCAGCAACTGCGACCCCGAGGCCCCCAGGAAGGTGGCCGCATGCACCACCGGCGCGGGCAGCGGCGGAACCCGGAAGGTGTTCTGCCCCGGGGTCCAGGTCCCCTCCAGGCGGGAGATCCCCACGGCCACCACCGGCTGCGCCAGCGGGCCCACCGGATGGAGCTGCCGTCCCTGCAGCTCCACCCACTCGCCGCGGCCCTGACGACCGGAGAAGTAGGCCACCTTCGCGCCGGCCACCGCCAGCACCCCGTAGGGTTCGCGGCAGGGGGTGGTGGTGGCGGGCAGTTCGCGCAGGCTGCGGCGGGCCAACAAGGTGCCGGTGGGGGAGAAGATCTGCAGCTCCCGGTCAGTGAGCACCACCACCTCGTCGCGTCCATCCGCGTCCAGATCCGCGGCGGCCAGGGCGGCGGTGGGGGTGGGCAAGAGCACCAGCGCAGAGGGCAACAGCCGCAGCGGGGGCAGCGTGCCGGAGGGCGAGTCCAGCAGGGGGGCGGCCAGCGCCAGGGCGTGGGCGTCCACCTCGGTGGAGCTGGCCAGGGCCGCCCCCGGACCGGAGCGGGTCCCGGAGACGCCGGACCAGAAGTTGGGACGGACCCGGAACAGGTCGCCGCGAGCGGAGAACAGGCCGCGTTCCACCGACAGCGCCACCCGCATCAGGGTGCGGCCGCCGGCGGCCAGCGCGGCACGCTCCGCCTCGGGCGGGGCGGCCTCCAGCGGCAGCGAGGAG
>JALYOC010000060.1 GCA_030857095.1 Myxococcota bacterium
GCGGCTGCTGTGCATCCTCAATGCGATGGTCCGAACGGGCAAACCCTGGGATGCCTCCCTGGCTCTGCCCGCCTAACCGACGACTAACCCTGGCAACCGGGATCTGCCCGCGATTGCCCTTGAAAACTGAGACAGTTGCTGTCCCCTTTATTGACGCGGCGCTCCAAAAGACTCAGGCCACCTCGCGCTCCGCCTCTGGGCGGACCAGCATCAGCGGGACGGCGCGCGGAGGCCCCACCCACTTGCGCAGGTCCGTCAGCACCACCTCCGCGAAGGCCTGGTCGGCGGTGACGAACACAGTCAGCCGGCCCTCGCCCAGCCGCAGCCAGACCCGGTACCGGTCCGCGGCGCCGATCAACCCGTAGATGCCCGAGAAGACCAGCAGCGCGGCGATCACGATCCCCACCGCCACCACGCCGCCCCGCTCCGGCGAGTCCCCCAGGAAGTTGAGCGCCGGGATCCCGAGCACTCCCCCCACCAGGAGGCTCAGCAGGGCCAAGGTCAGGTTGGGGTGCACCGAGTCCAGCTCCACCCCTTCGATCTCCTCCAGCGCGATCAGCCGCCGGCCCAGGATCAGGTGCCGCTTCTCCGCGTCCAACTGGGGGCCAATCATCGGGTCCTCTCCTCGTCCGTCGGCCCGGTCGCCCAGGCCACTTCCAGGGCCTGGAACAGCTCCGCCACCGGTCGTCCCAGCGCGTAGCAGCAGCAGGCTCCAAGGCGGATCGCCTGCTCCTGCAGACGATCATCCGGGGCGGGAAGCACCAACACCACCGGCGATCCCGGATGGTGCAGCCGCGCCTCCGACAGCGCCCGGAGCACTCCCCGCCCACGCAGCACCTGCGCCACCACTACCGTCCGCCGGGTCCGCGCGCCTTCCTCTTCCAGCCGCCAGCCGCGGTCGAGGATCAGGTCTCCCAGCAGGGTCCGGACCGGCTCCTCCTCCGCCAGCAGTCGCACCAAGCCGACGTCGGTCCTCACTCCCGCCGGGCCTCAAGGGAAGAGAGGCTGAAGGTCAGCTCGCTGCGGCGGTTCTTGGCCCACACCTCCTCCCCGTCGCCCTCCGCGGAGGGGCGCTCCTCTCCCAGGGAGAGGCTCTCCATCCGGCCCGCGTCCACGCCCAGCCGGCGCAGGTAGTCCAACGTGGCCTGGGCCCGCTTCATCCCCAACGACAGGTTGTACTCGGTGGTTCCAAGCTCGCAGGTGTGCCCGTCGATCCGCACCCGAACCTCCGGGTGGCGCCGCAGCCGCTCCGCGACCCGGGCCAGCTCCTCCTGGGAGGAGGGCAGCAACAGCGAGGAGTCCAGGGCGAAGTACAGCGGAGCAGCCTGCAGTGACTCCTCGTCAGACTGCGGCGCGCGCTCCTCCGGCTGGGGCGAGGGGGCCCTGGCCTTCGGGTCGGACGCGGAGACGCTGCCTTCGGAGGGTCTGACCGCCGGTTTGGCCGCGCAGCCGAGCCAGGCGCCGGAAGCGAGGAGGAGACCGAGGAGGACACTCAAGGGGCGTAGTGGGGTCGACATGCCTACCCGCCAAAGCAACTCCCGTGCCCGGCGCTTCTCCCAGGGGAGCCGGTTCCCGGGGGCCCACCGCAAGCGGCAACCTGCAAGCCGCCAGCGGGCAAATTGCACGCCCTCCCGCAGAAGCGGCCGGTCGGTCAGCCGCGGCGGTCCCGGTCCTTCTCCCGTCGGTGGATGGTGGAGGCGTCGATCCCCAACAGCTCGGCGGCGCGCTTCTTGTTGCCCCCGCATTCGTTGATCACCCAGGCGATGTACTCGTCCTCCAGCTCGCGCAAGGGGACGATCTCCCGCTGCGCCACCGCCAGGGGGTGGGCGGCCAGGGCCCGGGGCAGCGCCTCCTCCACCAGGGTCAGGGTGCCCAGAGGCTCGGTGGAGAGGATCCCGCAGCGCTCGACGAAGTTCTCCAGCTCGCGGACGTTGCCCGGCCAGGAGAACTGGACCAGCCGGGCCATCGCCTCCGGAGCGAAGCCATCTAGCCGGGTGGCCGGGGAGCGGGCCTTGAGCGCGGAGAGGAAGTGGGCGACCAACACCGGGAGATCCTCCCGGCGCTGCCGCAGCGGGGGTACCGAGAGGGGGACCACGTTGAGCCGGTAGAAGAGGTCCGCCCGGAACCGGCCCTCCTGCACCGCCCGCTCCAGGTCCTGGTGGGTGGCGGCCACGATCCGCACGTCCACCCGGCGGGGGGCATCCGCTCCCACCGCCCGGATTTCCCCGTCCTCCAGCACCCGCAGCAGCTTGGACTGAAGCTCCGGCGCCATGTCTCCGATCTCATCCAGGAACAGGGTCCCTCCGTCTGCCTCCACGAACAGGCCGCGGCGGGTGGAGCCCGCGCCGGTGAAGGAACCCTTGAGGTGGCCATACAGCTCGCTCTCCAGCAAGGCCGCCGGCAGGGCGGTGCAGTTCACCGGGACGAACGGGCCCTCCTTGCGGGCGCCCTCCAGATGGATGGCGCGCGCCACCAGCTCCTTGCCGGTCCCGCTCTCTCCCCGGATCAGCACCGGCGCCGAGGTGGCCGCCACCCGCTCGATCCGCTCGAAAAGCGACTTCATCACCGGGCTGCGGCCGATCATCTGCCCCAGGGAGAACCGGTCCGCCGTGGCCCGCCGCAGCGACCGGACCTGGGCCCGCATCGCCCGCTCCTCCAGGGCCCGGGACACGAACAGCCGGACTTCTTCCAGCCGGAAGGGCTTGGTCAGGTAGTGGAAGGCGCCGCGCTTGATCGCCTCGATGGCGGTGTCGATCGACCCAAAGGCGGTCATCACGATCACCGGCAGCGCCGGGTCCGCCTGCCGGGCCGCGGCCAGCACATCGAACCCGTCCACCTGCTCCATCCGCAGGTCGGTGAGCAGCACATCGAAGGTTCCGGTCCGCAGGGCGGCCACCGCGTCGGCGCCGCGGGTCTTGAGGGTGACGGTGTAGCCGGCCTCGCCCAGGTCGTCGGCCAGCAGCCGGGCCATCTCGATCTGATCGTCGACCACCAGGACACAGGGACTAGAGCGGGGCATGGTTGGACTCCGGTGCGGTGGGCCAGAGCACCCGGACGGTGGTCCCGGTCCCCTCGGTGCTCTCCAGATACACCTCTCCGCCGTGGTTGCGGACGATCTGCGCCACGATCGCCAGCCCCAGTCCAGTGCCCTGGCCGCGCTTCTTGGTGGTGAAAAAGGGGTCAAACACCTGGGCTTGCTGGTCGCGCGCAATGCCGCAGCCCTGATCTGCCACCCTCAGCTCGATCCGGGACTGGGGGGCCTCGGAGGCAACGGCGGTCACCGTCACCTGGCCGTCCCGGGCGCTGGCGTCAAAGGCGTTGAGGATCAGGTTCACCAGCACCTGACGCAGCTGGTCCTGATCCGCCCACAGCGCCGGCAGCCGCGCCGGCAGCTTCAGCCGCAGCGACAGCGAGCGCCGCTCCGCCTCGATCCGCAGCAGCTCGGCCACCCCCGCCGCCACCGGGTACAGCTCGGTGGGCGTGGCCCGCGGCGGGTGCACCCGGGAGAAGTCCAGCAGCTGGCCAATGGTGGAGGTCACCTGATCGATCTGCTGGGCGATGATCCGCAGCCCCGAGGCGTGGGGGTGTCCCTCCCCCAGCTTCCCCTCCAGATACTCCGCCCGTCCGCGGATCACCCCCAGCGGGGTGCCAATCTCATGGGCGATGCCCGCGGCCAGCATCCCGATGGTGGCCAGCTTCTCCGCCCGCACCAGCTGCGACTCCAGCGCCCGGACGTTGGAGATGTCCTCCAGCACCAGCAGCGATCGGGTCTGGGGGTCCGACCCGCTCAGCGGCACCGCGTGCACGTTGAACTGGCCCTCCGCACCAAACAGCGCGAGGTGCTCGCCCCACAGGCTCTGGGTCTGCTGGATCTGTTGGGCCCGGGCAACCAGGTCGGTCAGGGTCTGGGTGACCGGTGCGGGGGAGAGGGAGAACACCGCCTCCAGGGTCCCCCCCGGGCGGGCAGCCGGGACCCGGCTCTGCACCGCGCGGTTCAGCTCCCTCACCGTCAGGTCCTCCCCCAGCACCAGCACCCCGGTGGGGATGTGGTCCAGGATCCGCTGGGTCCGCTCGTGCAGCACCGCCAGCCGGGCGGCCGCGCGGCGGCTCTCGGTGAGCGCGGCCGCCCGCCGGGAGGCGACCCCCACGTAGCCGGCCAGCACCCCCAGAAAGGCGACCACCAGCGCCGCGCCCAGCGTGGTCCGCAGCGCCACCCGCTTGAGCGGCGCGGTCAGCGACGCGGTGGAGGCCAGGGTGGCCGCTGCCCACGGACTGCCGCCCTCCACCCGGATCGGCAGGTAGCACAGCATCGCCTGCTCCCGCCCCAGCCCCAGCGACAGCGCCTCCTCGGCGGGGAGCAGCTCGCATCCCCGCTGGTGTGCGCTCATCCGCCCCAGGGCGGCGGCGAACCCGGGAAGTGCGTGGTCCCCCGCCGGATCCAGGACCCGCCTGGCCAGCGGTCCGTCGCTCACGCTGGTGGGCCGGCCGGCGGCACCCAACACCAACAGCCGGGTCTCTTCCTGCTTGGCGATCAACTGGAAGGAGTCCAGCAGCGGTGCCACGTCCACCACCACCCCCACCGCCACCTTCCCGTCCGCGCCCTCCGCCGCGGTGGCGAACACCCGGTGCTCTCCCCCGGCGGCCAGATCGACCGGCGCCGAGGTGACGATGGTCCCGCTGGGACGGGCCAGGGCCTGGCGGGCCAGCTCGGCCAGCGCCTGGCGGACCGGAGAGGAGCGCACCGCGGAGGTGACCCGGCGATCCCAGACGGTCAGCGGCTCGGCGTCCTGGGGGAACACCGCGATCGCCTTGTATTGACCGACGACCTCAATCAGCGCCCTCAGCTCGCTCTGGTGCGCGCTGGCCGGGCCACCCCGGGAGACCAGCTCGGCGGCGAAGCGGAGGTCATCCCCCATGTCGTCCAGGTCGTCGGCGAAGCGGTGGGAGGCCTCCTCCAGCTGGGCCATCCGCGCCGTCTCCAGCTGGCGCAACAGCGCGTCGCGGTCCCGCTCCACCAGCCGGTAGACGGCCAGCACCACGCCCGCCACGGCCAGCAGGAGCAGCAGGATGAACAGCAGGTCGCGCCGGCGCATCGGGATCCCCACGTAACCAACCGCGCGCCTCTCCACAAGTCACGCCGCCCTCCGTTGCATGCGGCGCCCCTCAGATCAGCAGCTTCTCCAGCGCGCTGACGACGGTGCCCAGCCGGTCCAGGGTCTCCTTCTGGCCGGGTCCGGTGAGCCCCGCGGAGGAGAGGATGGCCACCCCCTGCCGGGCCTCGCGCAGCAGCCGGCCCACCGCTTCGGGGACCTGCTTGCCGCTGGGCGGTCCGGTGCGCGCCGCGGCCACCGCCAGGGCACCCAGCGAGGCAAAGGTCATCACCCGCCGCACCACCGCGATCGAGAACGGCGGCGAGCCCTGCTTTCGCAGCAGCACCAGCGCGCCCTCGGTCCGCTGGGCGGTGCGCAGCGCACAGACCAGCCCGGCGGCAAAGGCGTCGTCCCCTTCGTGGAGCACCAGGTTCTCATCGCGGGGTGAGACGAAGCGGAAGGGGGCCGAGGTCTGAAGCCCCCGGATCGCCAGCCCTCGGACCAGCGACACCGAGGGGCCGGTCTCCTGGGCCAAGAACACCTCCAGCTGGTTGTCCCGCTGCAGCACCAGCGCCGCAGCATCCGAGCGGAACAGCTCCTGGGCCACCTGGGGCAGCCGGCTGGGCAGCTCCGCGGGAGGGACCAGGGCAATGGCCCGCGCCGCGTCGCTCAGCTCCACCGCCCCGTGCAGCCGGCTGTACTCCAGGGCGCGGCGGATCACCCGGGTCAGCGCGTCTGGCGCGTAGGGTTTGATCAGGTAGTCAAAGGCGCCGCGGCGCATGCACTCCACCGCGCTGTCCACGCTGGCGTAGGCGGTGCCCATCACCACCTCGATCTCCGGATCGATCGCCTTGAGCGACGCCAGGGTGTCCTCCCCGGAGAGCCCCACCATCCGCAGATCGCACAGCACCACGTCGAAGCGGATCTCCCGGGCCAGCTTCAGCGCCGCGGCGCCGCTGTCGGCGATCGCCACCTGGAAGCCTTCGGCGGTCAGCGCGTCCTGCACGCTGTGGCGCATCAGCGCGTCGTCGTCCACGACCAGCACGCTGGCGATCGGCTCGATGGGAGGGGATGCAGCCAAGTCGCCTGGGATGCTAGCGGGCGGAGGCGGGCATTGACAGTGGCGGGGGCCGTGGTCAAAACGCGGCATGAAGCTAGCCACCCTCCGTGATGGAACCCGGGACGGACAGCTGTTGGTCGTCTCCGGGGACAACGCCCGCTGCACCCCTGGAACCGCGGTCGCCCCCACCCTGCAGGCAGCCTTGGACGACTGGGCCCGGGCCGAACCCCTGCTGCAGGAGCTATCCCGCCAGCTGGACGCAGGCCAGCTTCCCGGCCAGCCGCTGGACTTCTCCCTGCTGCTCTCCCCGCTGCCTCGCGCCTACGAGTGGGTGGACGGGTCGGCCTACCTGAACCACGTGCGCCTGGTCCGCAAGGCCCGCAACGCCGAGCCGCCCCCCACCCTGGAGTCGGACCCGCTGGTGTACCAGGGCGGCAGCGGGATCTTCCTGGCCCCCACCGAGGACCTGTACCTGGAGGACCCGGCCTGGGGCGCCGACTTCGAGTCCGAGGTGTGCGTCGTCCTGGGCGACGTGCCCCAGGGGACCCGGAAGGAGGAGGGGGAGAGGCACGTGCGGCTGGTGATGCTGGCCAACGACGTCTCCTTGCGGAACCTGATCCCCGCCGAGCTGGCCAAGGGCTTCGGCTTCTTCCAGGGCAAGCCCGCCACCGCCTTCTCCCCGCTGGTGGTCACCCCCGACTCGCTGGGCGGAAAGTGGAAGAACGGCCGGCTGCACATGCGGGTCCGGACCACCCTCAACGGCAAGGTGGTGGGGGACACCGACGCCGGCCCGGAGATGCACTTCTCCTTCTTCGACCTGCTGGCCCACATCGCCAAGACCCGCGCCTTCACCGCCGGGACCGTGCTGGGCAGCGGCACCGTCTCCAACCACGACCGGGCGCGCGGGATCTCCTGCCTGGCCGAACAGCGGATGATCGAGACCATCGAACAGGGCGGACCCAAGACCCCCTTCCTGCAGTACGGAGACCGGGTGGAGATCGAGGCTTTGGACGAGCAGGGACACAGCGTGTTCGGGAAGATCTCCCAGAAGGTGGTGGGTCGGTAGATGAAGCTCTACGGCTACTTCCGCAGCAGCGCCACCTGGCGGGTGCGGGTGGTGCTGAACCTCAAGGCCATCCCGCATGAGTACCAGCCGGTGCACCTGGTGAAGGAGGGCGGGGTCCAGAACAGCGACTGGTACCGCGGGCTGAACCCGATGCGCAGCGTCCCGCTGCTGGAGTGGGAGGAGGAGGGGCAGGTGCGGCGGCTGGCGCAGTCGCTGCCGATCATCGAGTTCCTGGAGGAGCGGTTCCCGGATAGGCCGATCCTGCCCCAGGACCCATATCTGAAGGCGCAGGCCCGGATGGTGGCGGAGATGATCAATTCCGGGATCCAGCCGCTGCAGAACCTCAGCGTGCTCAAGCACCTCAAGGCCGAGCTGAAGGCCGACGAACAGGCGTGGGCCCGGCACTGGATCGACCGGGGGCTGACCGCGGTGGAAGCGGTGCTGACCGGCACCGCCGGCAGGTACGCGGTGGGAGATCAGGTCTCGCTGGCCGACGCCTGCCTCATCCCCCAGCTGTTCAACGCCCGGCGCTTCGGGGTGGACGTCTCCCGCTTTCCCACCGCCCTGCGGGTGGAGCAGGCCTGCGAAGCCCTCCCCGCCTTCGACGCGGCCCAGCCTTCCAAGCAGCCCGACGCCGAATAACGCGCAGAGGCGAAAAAGGGGACAGGCTACATTATCGTCGCACAGCGTCTGAAATGTAGCCTGTCCCCTTTATTGTCTCGGTGCGTCACAGCTCCTCGCTGGCGGTCTTTTCGCCCAGGCTTTCCAGCAGGGAGTAGAGGCGGCGCCGGGTGACGCCCAGCATCTTGGCGGCGGCGGTCTTGTTGCCTCCCGCCCGGGCGATGGCGGCGTGGATCAGCGAGAGGTTGAAGCTGTCCAGGTTGAAGCCGTCCACCAGCAGCTCTCCCGGATCCCTGCCCCCCGGGGCGTGGGCCCCCTGGACCTCCAGGTGCAGCGGCTGGACCTCGTGTTCGCCGGCCAGGATCAGCCCGCGCTCCAGGGCGTTCTCCAGTTCGCGCACGTTGCCCGACCAGTTGCGGGAGCCCAGAAGGCTGCGCGCCTCGGGGGACAGCTTCCCCGAAGGCAGGCCTCTTCGAGCAAGGAAGCGGTCGGCGATGGGCAGGATGTCCTCCCGCCGCTCGCGCAGGGCGGGGACGTGGATGGCGAACACGTTGAGCCGGTAGAAGAAGTCCTCCCGGAAGGTCCCCTCCTTCACCGCCGCCTCCAGGTCGCGGTTGGTGGCGGCGATCACCCGCGCGTCCACCCGGCGCGGCTCGGTGGAGCCCAGCGGCACGAACTCCCGGTCCTGTAGAAAGCGCAGCAGCTTCACCTGGGTGGCGTGGGTCACCTCGCCGATCTCATCCAGGAACAGGGTGCCCCGCTCGGCGCTGGAGAGGTGTCCCTGCTTGCGCTGGTCCGCGCCGGTAAAGGCCCCCTTCTCGTGCCCGAACAGCTCGCTCTCCAGCAGGGTCTCCGGCAGCGCGGCGCAGTGGACCTCCACGAAGGGCAGCGCGGCGCGGTGGCTCTCGTAGTGGATGAAGCGGGCCACCTGGCTCTTGCCGGTGCCGCTCTCCCCCAGCAGCAACACCGTGGCGTCGGTGGCCGCCACCTGGCGGGCCGCGTCCAGCACCTTGCGCATCCCGGGGCTCTGGGCCACCAGGTCCGGGCGGAGCCGCTCGGCGAAGCGGGTGCTCTTCTCCTCGCTCTCCCGGGACTGGGCCAGCCTTCGCACCCGCAGGCGCAGTTCGTCCAGGGCGAAGGGCTTGACCAGATAGTCGGCGGCGCCGGACTTCATGGCGTTCACCGCGCTCTCCGCGGTGCCGTAGGCGGTCATCACGATCACCTCCGGCGAGGGGCGCTGCTTCTTCGCCTCCCTCAGGACGTCCAACCCATCCACCTCCGGCATCTTCAGGTCGGTGATCACCACCTCGAAGCGCCGCGCCGCCAGCTCCACCAGCGCCTGGCGTCCGCCCTGGCAGCGGGTGACCTGATGCCGGTCCAGCTCCAGCGCCTCCTTCACCACCCGGCCCAGCTTGGGCTCGTCGTCCACCACCAGTACCTGCGCCATGGTCATTGCGTCCTTAGGGGGAGGGTCAGAAGAAAGGCCGTGCCCCGCTCGGTGGGTATCAGCGTCAGCTGGCCGCGGTGGCGTTCCACCAGGCGGCGGGAGAGGGCCAGGCCCAGGCCGGTGCCCTGGGTGCGGGTGGTGAAGAAGGGCTCGAAGATCCGCTCTTGCAGCTCGGGGGGCACCCCGGGGCCCTGGTCCCGGACCTCCACCGCCGCCTGGGCGCCGCGGCGCTCCAGCCGCACCTGGATCTCTGCCTCCCCCTGGGCCTGGACCGCGTTCTCCAGGAGGTTGCCCAGCACTTGACGCAGCCTTGCCGGGTCCCCCTCCACCTCCAGCGGGTCCGCCGAGGACTGCAGCCGGATCCCGACCCCCGGATGGGCGGATCGCACCGCGCGGACCGTCTCCTCCACCAGGGGACCCAGGTCCAGCGGGGCGGAGTGCAGCGCGCGATCCGCGGAGAGGTCCAGCAGGTCGTCGGTCAGCTGGGCCATCCGCTGGACCTCGGAGAGCACGTCCTGCAGCGAGGCTGGCACGCCTTCGGGCAGCGCGTCGCGGTGCCTGGCGTCCACCAGCTCCACCGTGCCGCGGATCACCGCCAGCGGGTTGCGGATCTCATGGGCGGCGATGGCCGCCATGCGGGACACCACCTCCGCCCGGGCGGCGCGCGCTTCCACTTCCCGGCGCGCCCCCTCCAAGCGGGCCCAGAACACAGCCACCGCGCCCAGGGCCGCCGCGGTCACCAGCGCCAACAGCAGCCCCACCAGCAGCGCCCGGGTGGGCCCGGCCCGGGCCTGGGCAAAGGCGTCTCCCGCCTCCAGCGCCAGCACCCGGTCTTCGCGCAGCGGGAAGTAGCCGGTGAGCACGGTGACCTCACCGATTCCATAGGAGGCGGAGACCGAGGGGGTGCCCGTCAGGGCCAGTGCCACCCGGTCCGCGTCCACCCGCAGCAGGTCCGCGGGGTGGGGCGGCGCCCCCAGCGCGTCCGCCTCCACCGTCAACGCCCCGTCCACCACGTACGCTCCCTCCAGGGCGTTGGCCTCGCGCAATGCAGCCAGCTGTTCGAAGGTGGCGGGCCCGGACTCCAGCAGCAAGGCAGCGGTGCGCCCGGCGGCCATCAACCGCTCCTCCAGCGCCCGTTCCACGCTGGCGGCCGCGGACCGGTGCAGGACCAGCAACACCGCCAACGCCCCCGCCAGCCCCAGCGCGGCGACGATCAAGGCGGCGGCGCGCGGGTGTCTCACCAGGAGAGTCCCTTCCCACGCTGGCGGCTCGCGGCGGCAGTGGCGCCGGGCCTCACCACGGGACGACCGTCCCACTCAGTCCCACGGTGGCGAACCAGCGCGTGTACTCGAACGCCTCCAGGTTGGAGAAGGCCTTCTGTCCGGACAGCCCCAGCTGCAGCTGCCAGGCGGAGTTCAGATCAAGCTCGGCTGAAGCAGTGGCCTCCAGCAGCTGGTCCGCGCGCCGGGCGCCCAGCTTGGAGTCCTCCTGGTCGAACTGCCGCAGCAGCACCCCGCCTCCCAGCACCAGCCTCCGGCCCTGGCCCGCCCCCAGCCGCAGCTCCAGCCGTGGACCGTGCTCGGTCTGGCGCAGCTCGGCGGCGTCGGTCTGGTTGCGCTCCACCCGGTAGCCCAACCCCAGGCCGGTGCCTCCCCACCACCACTGGCCGAACAGCGCGCCCCGATGGGAGAGGCCCGTGTAGTCCTGGTAGCGCAGCACCAGGATCCGCTCCAGCCGGACCGAATAGCTGGCCCAGACGGCCACCGGACCCCAGCCGTGGGCGGCGCCCAGATCCGCGCGGTAGCCTTGCGCATACGGCTGGCCATCCAACTGCATCAGGTCCACCGCTCCCTGGGCGCGCAGGAACCGGCCGCCCTGGCCCCACTGCCAGCCCGCCGCCACCTCGCCGTGGAGCACGTCGAACACCTGGGTCAGCCGCAGGTCCCGGTACAGCAGGGTGCCGTGGAGGAAGGGTCCGCTGGGGCCAAGGGGCCGGAGCACCGCCGAGAGGCTCAGCGCCACCGGCTGATCGGGGAAGCCGGTGTCCCCGGAGCGATCCGGAAGCAGATACGCGTTGGAGTCATGGCCCAGCTCCAGCCCGGCGGTGATCGCCAGGCGGGCCGACTGCCGGCTGGCCCGGGAGAGGGTGCGGGCCGCCTCCGCGGTCCCCGGGTCGCTGCTGGCGGCGGCGGTGACCAGTGAGGCCTGGGCCTCCTCCGCCCGGCCCTCCCGCATCGCCACCAGGCCCAGATACAGCGAGGCGGTCTCCGCCTCCGCGGGGGAGCCCAGGGCCTCGGTGAGGGCGATCCGCGCCTGGGCGTCCTCTCCCAGCTCGTAGTGGCAGACTCCCTGGAGCAGGGCCAGCGAGGGGTTGGCCACCTGCCGGCGCGCGGTAGCGAAGGAGAGGATCGCCGCGCGGCAGTCGCCCGCCTCTAGCTGACGAAGGCCCGCGTCCTCCCCGGGAGGTTCCGCACAGGCGCTGCGCCAGGCCTGCTGCAGCCTTGGATCGGAAGGGTCCCGCCGCACCGCCTCCCGGAGGGCCAGCCGCGCCGCCTCCGGCTGGCCGCGGGCAAGCTCCTCCTCGGCGACCGCGAAGTAGGCCTGGGCGCTGCCGGGGTCCGCGGGCAGGGCCGGGCCGGGATCGCAGGGATCTCTGGCCATCAGCACCGAGAGCAGCAGCAGCGCGGGGCTCATTGCGGCATCGATCCCTTCACCGCCGGAGTCCCCGCGTCGGGCGTCGCGCGTGCGGAAAGCCCGCGCGCCTCCTCCAGGTACAGCGCGGCCACCGCCGCCGGCTCGCGGGTCCGGCCGCGCTGCAGGTACCACTCCAGCACCCCGGGGGTGGCCGGCGCGGAGAGCAGCGGCGCCAGCTGGGTCCGCAGCTGTCGGACCTGCTCCTGCAGCTTGGGGCCGGCGCGCTGGATGGAGGACAGCAGCCGATCGGCGCGGGCGTAGAGGCGGGCCTCGTGGCTGGCCACCGCCTCGTACCAGGTCAGCACCGCGTCGCGGGAGGAGGGAGCCTCCTGTTCGGCGCGGAGGAACTCGGCCAGCGCCTCATCGGTGCGACCGGTCTTCTGCAGCGCCGCGGCCAGGTACCAGCGGGCCTGGGGGCCGGCGCCCAGGGTCAGCGCCACCCGGAACTCCACCACCGACTGCTGGTAGCCCTGGGCGCGAAACGCCCGCGCGCCCGCCAACAGATGGGCGTTGGCATCTTCGGCGGCCTGCGCGGCGGACGCAGAGAGCAGAAGTGCGAGCAGGAGCGCGTACGGCTTCACGGGACGCCGAAGATGCCACGCCGGATACGAGGACCCGCCACCTTTTCCGAAGGCCCCGGGAGGGGAGGGTGCAGCGTTCAGCGGCCGTTGGGGCGGGGCAGCTCGGAGGGCCCGTTGCCCCGGGCCTCCTCCGCGCGGGCCCGTCCGGCGGCGCGGTTGCTGTCCGCCTTCCCCTGGGCGGTGCCGGCCTGATCCAGCCCGCGACCCGCCTGGCCGTTGGAGCGGGTGGACGCCTCGCGGGCACGCGCCGGCCCCGGGCGCGGGCCTCGTCGCGAGCGGCGCTGGCGGCCTCGGCGCGGGCCTGCTGACCCCTCTTGCCGAAGGCGGTGGTCTGATGGACCTCGCGGGCCCGGTCCGAGGCCTGGTCCGGAAGGGTGGGAGGGGTGGCCGGCAGCTGGACCTCCTCCTCCAGCGCCTGGAGCACCTGGGCCTGGACCTCGGCAGAGACGGGGGTGGGCTCAAGCGCGCCGGCGAGGCCGGGGAGGGCGAAACAGGCCAGGATAAGGAAGGGAGCGCGCATCGGAGACCTCGAAGCTGGAAAGTATGCCTCCGCAGAGAGCAAAGTGCCTGCCGGACCTGATCTCCATCATTTCGAGAACTTGGCCAAGCCGGTCTGAACCGGCCCGGACAAGGGGCGTACTGCACGGTACGAACGCACCGCGAAAAAGGGGACAGGCTACATTTATGACGCACCGTGTCGGTAATGTAGCCTGTCCCCTTTTTCAGCCGGTGCGCACCACGCCGCGTTCCACCGCCACCGGCCAGGGGGTGAGGGCGGCGCCGGAGCAGGGGCCGCCCACGCAGGCGCCGTCTTCGATCCGGAACAGGGCCCCGTGCCAGGAGCAGCCGATCAGGGTGCGATCCTTGGTGAGGTAGGCGTCCAGCTGCTGGGCCAGCGGCAGGCCCTGGTGGGGGCAGCGATCCACGTACCCGTGCACCCGGTCTCCCAGGCGGACCACGAAGCCGTGGAAGAAGGCCTGGTCGATCTCCAGCACGAAGTTCCGCGCGCCCGGATCGGCCAGGTCGTTCAACAGGCACAGCGCCACTCCGGCCGGCGTCTGGAAGACGCGAGCGCGAGGCTCCATCAGGCGTTCTTCCCCGGGGAGGGGACCTTGGCCTTCACGAAGTCCGCCCAACAGGCGTCGTAGTCCAGCTGCATCGCCGGGGACTCCAGCGCGAAGCGGGTGGGGGCCAGCACCCAGCGGCTCTCGAACATGAAGGCCAGGGTGTCCACCAGCTTGTGGGGCGCCAGCTCGGCGGCCACCGCCTTCTCGTAGCTGGCCTTGTCCGGCCCGTGGCCGTTCATGCAGTTGTGCAAGGACGCCCCGCCCGGCGCGAACCCGCCCTCCTTGGCGTCGTAGGTGCCCTTCACCAGCCCCATGAACTCGCTCATCACGTTGCGGTGGAACCAGGGCGGCCGGAAGGTGCCCTCCGCCACCATCCAGCGTGGGGGGAAGATCACGAAGTCGCAGTTGGCCACTCCGGGCTGCTCGGAGGGGGAGGTGAGCACCGTAAAGATCGACGGGTCCGGGTGATCGAAGCTCACCGTCCCCAGGGTGTTGAAGCGGGCCAGATCGTACTGGTACGGCCCCAGGTTGCCGTGCCAGGCCACCACGTCCATCGGCGAGTGATCAAGCGTGGTCTCCCACAGCCGCCCCTGGAACTTCTGGATCAACCGGGTGGGGCGATCCAGATCCTCGAAGGCGGCCACAGGGGTGAGGAAGTCGCGGGCGTTGGCCAGGCCGTTGGAGCCGATCGGCCCCAGCTCCGGCAGCCGGAACGGGACCCCGTAGTTCTCGCACAGGTAGCCGCCGGCGGCAGCGTCGGTCAGCTCCACCCGGAAGCGGACCCCGCGGGGGACGCAGCCGATATGCCCGGGAGCCAGGGCCAGCACCCCCAGCTCGGTGACCACCCGCAGCCGGCCGTGCTGGGGGACCAGCAGCAGCTCGCCGTCGGCGCTGAAGAAGGCGGCGTCCACCATTGACCGGTTGGCCTGGTACTGGTGGAGGGCGATCCCCGCGCCCACCGCCGGCGAACCGTTGCCGGCAAACGTCACCAGCCCCTGCAGGAAGTCGGTGGGCTGGGAGAGCGGGGCCGGCGGGCTCCAGCGCAGCCGGTTGGGGGTTGCGGGCGCCTCGGTGAACGGCCCGGAGCGCAGCTGCCCGCTGTCGACCTCCCGGAACGGCGGGTGGCTGGCGGAGGGGCGCAGCCGGTACAGCCAGCTGCGGCGGTTCTCCTTCCGGGGCGCGGTGAACGCGGTCCCGGAGAACTGCTCGGCGTACAGCCCGTACGGCACCCGCTGCGGAGAGTTCTGGCCCTCGGGCAGCGCGCCGGGAACCGCCTCGGTGGCCACCTCGTTGCCAAACCCGGAGATGTAGCCGGTCATCGCGTGCCCCTTGAAAGGCGCTACTTCTTGGAAGAGGTGTCGACCTTGATCACACCGCGGCGGATCTGATCCAGCTCGATCGACTCGAACAGCGCCTGGAAGTTCCCGTTGCCGAACCCCTCGTTGCCCTTGCGCTGGATGATCTCGAAGAAGATCGGCCCGAACAGGTTCTCGGTGAAGATCTGCAGCAGCAGCCCCTCCTGCACCGAGCCGTCGATCAGGATCTTGTTGGCCTTCATCCGCACCAGGTCCTCGCCGTGGTTGGGGACCCGCTGGTCGACCAGCTCGTAGTAGGTGTCGATGGTGTCCTGGAACACCATCCCCCGCCGCTTCATCTTCTCGATGGTGGCGTAGATGTCCGGGGTGGTCAGCGCCAGGTGCTGGATGCCCTCGCCGTTGTACTGGCGGATGAACTCCTCGATCTGCGACTTGTCGTCCTGGCTCTCGTTGAGCGGGATCCGGATCGCCTGGTCGGGGGCGATCATCGCCTGGGAGAACAGCCCGGTGGCCTGGCCCTTGATGTCGAAGTACTTCTGCTCCTGGAAGCCGAAGATCCGGCTGTAGAACCCGGACCAGGTGCGCATCTCGCCGCGGCGCACGTTGTGGGTCAGGTGGTCCAGCAGGTCCAGCCCCATCGAGTTCTTGGCCTCCGCCTCCACTGCGCCGGGGAGCTGCTTCCAGTCCGCGTACAGCGAACCTCGCGCGGGCACCAGGTACAGGTAGCTGCCGCCGATCCCCTCGATCACATACGCGCCCTCGCCCAGCGAACCCACCTGGGGGTCCGCGGCCTTGGCGCCGCGCTCCAGCGCCAGCTCATAGGCGCGGCGGGGATCCGCCACCCGGAAGGCCATCCCGCTGGCGGAGGGGCCGTGCACTGCGCGGAAGCTGGCCGCCTGGCCCGAAGGCTCGCGGTTGACCAGCAGGTTGATCCGCCCCTGCTTGAAGCGGACGATCTGCTTTTGGGGGTGCTGGGAGAAGGCGGTGAAGCCCAGCCGCTCGAACAGCTCCACCATCTTCTCCGGCTGGGGGGAGGTGAACTCCACGAACTCGAAACCGTCCAGGCCCAGGGGGTTCTGCTCGGAGGTGCTCATCGTCCTGCTCCTTTCACCGCGCGTTGGCAGCAATTGCAACCAACCGGATAGTATCTTTCGTAACCATTTAGCAACCCTCCGCGGGGTGAAGGTGTGCACCCCGGGACCCAACCCTCAGCCCACCTGACGGGCGAGCACCCCGGCGGCTGCCGCCTCGAGCCTGCGCAAGGTGGCCTTCAGCTCGGTCAGCTCGCGGGGTGAGACCCCGGCCAGCACCTGGGCCTCCAGCTTGCGCACCGTGGGCACCACCCGCTGGTAGAGGTCCCAGCCCCTTGGGGTGAGCGAGAGTTCGAGCGACCGGGCGTCGGTGGCGCTGGTGATCCGCCGCAGCAGTTGCTGCTTCTCCAGCACCCGGGCGGCGCGGCTGATGGTGACCTTGTCCATCTTGGTCAGCTGGACCAGCTGCTGCTGGGAGGCCTGCTTCACCTCCGCCAGCACCGTCAGCACCCGCCACTCGTGCATCTTGAGGTGGTGCTGGGACTCGTAGGCGCGGGCCAGCACCTGGCTCACCGCGTTGGAGGCCAGGGACAGCCGATAGGGGAGGAACTCGTCGAGCTTGAGCTGCTTGCGGGCCACGGAGCCGCGAAGCGTAGCCCGGCCGGGCGCTACTTCCTGGGCTTCTTCTTGGGGGCCCACGGCTTACCCACCGGCTGGATGGTGAGCCGCCCCTCCTTCTTCGGTGGCTTGGGGGACTTCCGGGGAGGCTTCTTGGGTTTCCCGAGCATGCGGACCTCGCGGGTGGACTCCAGCAAGCGTAGCGTGCCGCTCATGACGGGACTCTGGCAGCGCGCGTTTTCGGTCATCTTCTGGGCTTTTCTGGCCACCAGCTCCGCGGTGCTCTTCCTGGGCGCGGTGGTGCTGTTCGCGCTGGGCTACCCGTTCGATCGCAACCGCCGGCTGCTGCACCTGTACACCTGCGCCTGGGCCACGATGTACTTCGCGGTCAATCCGTTCTGGAGGCTGCGGGTGTTCGGGCGGGAGAAGCTGCCCTGGAACGGGCCGGCGGTGCTGGTGGCCAACCACGAGTCGCTGGGCGACATCCTGGTGCTGTTCGGCCTCTTCCGTCCCTTCAAGTGGGTGTCCAAGAAGAGCGTGTTCAACGTGCCCTTCATTGGCTGGAACATGACCCTCAACGGTTACGTGGGGCTGGTCCGCGGCAGCAAAGAGAGCATCGTGAAGATGCTGGCGGACTGCGACCGCTGGCTGGCCCGCGGGGTGCCGATCCTGATGTTCCCGGAGGGGACCCGCTCCCCGGACGGGGAGATCAAGGCCTTCAAGGACGGCGCCTTCCAGCTGAGCGTGAAGAACAACTGCCCGGTGATTCCAGTCGTCCTCACCGGCACCGCCCGCAGCCTGCCCAAGCACGGCTTCGTGCTCCGGGATCGCGTTCACTGCCACGTGCAGGTGCTGGATCCCATCCACCCCTCGGCGTTCAACGGGGACGTGGCCGCGCTGCGCGAGCACGTGCGCGGGGTGATGATCGCCGAGCAGGCCGCGCAGCGGGGTCGGCGAATGGCGGCGTGAGCGGGAGGCAGGCCCGGGCCTCTTGAGTCCAGCGGCAGCGGGTCGCGGGCTACGCCAGACCCGCTTCGCCTGCGGCACCCCTAAGCGGTCCGGCGCCGCGCCCCTTGCGTAACGCCCCGGAGCCGCTTTTCCTCCCAGCGGTGATGGCATTGTTCCCCGAGGTGCAGGCTTGAGACGGTTCGCGTTCCTGGCGGTCGGGCTGTTGGCGTTCCTCTCGGGCATCCTCTGGCTGCTCCGGGAGGAGCCTGTGCCGCCGGAGCCGGCCGAACAGTCCCGACAGCTGGTGGAGTCGATGCGGGATCGCGCCGCCCGGCCTCCCCCTCGCGAGGAACTCTCCGCGGACGGAGCCCTGGAACTGCAGGGGCGGGTGCTGGCCCCGGATGGATCGCCGGTGGGAGGAGCGCTGCTCTCGGTCACCGCGCGCGCGTCTCCCCCCCGCCTCTCCGGGGCTCCCTGTGTCTGCGAAGACTCCTGCCGGCCCCACACGCTGGACGGCAGCTGTCCCCAGGCCCCCGGGGCACTGCTGGAGCGGGTGGCCGCGCGGGAGGGAGAACCCCAGGTGTTGGCGCGGACCACCTCCGCGGCGGACGGCTCCTTCGTGCTGCGGGGTCTGGAGGCGCGCGATTACCGGGTGTGGGCGGACTCGGAGCGGGGCGTGGCCACCGAGGAGGTCAGCGGCACCCAGCGGACGGTGGAGGTGACCCTGGAGGAGGGCTGGGTGCTCACCGGGAAGATCGTGGGCGGGGATCGCGCCGGGTTGGCCGGGGCCGTGGTCACCGTGGTGGATGCCAAGCTGGGCCGCTACCAGGACGTGCTCAGCGCCGCCGATGGGACCTTCTCCCTGGGGCCGCTGCCCACCCATCCGCAACTGGTAGTGGCCAGCCTGGGCGCGCTGCTGCCCAACGCCAAGGAGGTGACCCCGGGCGAGGCCCTGGTGTTGGAGTTGGCGACCCCGCTGCGGATCGAAGGACAGGTGCTGCGCGACGACGTCCCGGTGGAGGGGGCGGAGGTGGTCCTCTCCGGGATGCACCGCACCGACACCGTGCGCAGCGCCGCCTCCGGTCGGTTCTCGTTCGACCGGCTGCGGTCGGGGACCTATTCGGTGCGCGCCACCGAGGGGAGGGACACCGGGGAGGCGGCGCTGAACCTCCAGCCCCAGAAGCCCAATCCGCCGCTGCTGCTGCGGCTGGAAGAGGGCGGGGTGTTGATGGGCACGGTGCGAAATCAGGACGGAGCGCCGGTCCCGGGAGCACAGGTCAGCGTGAGCGTCGAGGCTCCGGGGTTGGACCCCACCCGGGAGACCGTCTCCGACGCGGAGGGCAACTTCCGGATCGATCCCCTCCTCCCCGGTGAGGCCACGGTGTGGGCCGCCGCGGAGGGTTACCTGGCGCCCTCCAATACCCGAAGGACGCTGATCTCCCTCGGCCAGCCGGCGCAGGTAGAGGTGAAGCTAGAGCGCGCGGCGGCGCTCTCCGGGGTGCTGGTGGACGAGGACGGCGATCCAGTTCAGGGAGCCAAGGTGGTGGGTGCGGTCTCTCTCAAGGGGGGAGACGACGCCACCACCGGCGCCGACGGTCGCTTCACCCTGGAGGTGGCGGCGGGCCCGGTCCGGTTCACCGCCAAGCACTCCGGGTTTCGCGACCACGCCAGCACCCCCACCGCGCCGTCCCCGGAGCTTCGGGTCGTCCTCCAGCGCGGGCTGCAGCTTCGGGGCAGGGTGCTGGACGAAGCGGGAGGCCCGGTGAAGGGGGCGCGGGTGATGGCCGTGGCCCCCGGCAAGGGAGCCGAACCCGATCAGGATCTGGAGCGGGTGACCGAGTCCGGCGCCGGCGGGGCCTTCCACGTGGGGGGCCTGGAGCCCGGGGCCTTCCTGGTGGCGGCGCTGGTGGAGAAGGAGGAGGGTGGCCAGCGGGCGATGCGGATGGGCGCCACCCGGGTGGTGTTGCCCTTCGACGGAGAGCTGACGGTGCGGCTCAAGGCGGGCGCCAGCATCCGGGGGGTGGTGGTGGACCAGCACGGGCGGCCCGCTGAGGGAATCCGGGTGCAGGCGCTGCTGGAGGGGCTCTCCGGGGGAGCCGCTCCCCCGGTCGATGAGATGGTGGCCCTGTTGGAGGCGGGGTCACCGTTCGGAGAGGGCCAGACTTCCGGGGAGGGGCGCTTTGAGATCCGCAACCTGCGCCCCGGCCACTTCGCGCTGCACGCCCGCGCCAAGGGCTACGAGCCTTTGGAGATCCGGGCCCGGGCCGGCGAGAAGGAGGCGCGCCTGGTGGTTCGGCGGCTGCCCCGCTTGAGCGGACGTGTGCTGGGCTCGGAGGGCCAGCCGCTGACCCGCTTCACCGTCAACGGGGTGTCGGTCCAGTCCACCGACGGACGCTTCCAGGAGCCCATCTCCGGACGCAAGCACGCGACAATCCGGGCCCCCGACCACGCGGAGTGGAGTCGCGAAATCCAGCTGGGCGCTGACGATCTGGACCTGGGAGACGTGCTCCTGGTGCGGGGACAGACCGTCGCCGGCCGGGTGGTGGACGGCGTCAGCGGGGCGGGGATCCCCGGCGCGTTGGTGGATCTGAAGCCGACCGGGGCGAGGGAGAAATGGTCGCTGAGCGTGGAGCGGGGGGCGGCCCGCACCGACCGGGAGGGGCGCTTCCAACTGCGGCACGTGGAGCCGGGCGAGGGCAGCCGGCTGTATGTCTCGCACCCCGACTACGAGAAGACCTCCGCCCCACCCAATGCCGGGGGGACGGTGGTGCCCCTGACCCAGCTCTTCGTCGCCGACGGGGGCTGATCCGGCCCGGCTGACGCGCTGCGTTCTGTGTAGCCGACTGCGCGGCGGGCGCCGGTGGGTGCGCAGCCGACAGCGCGGAACCCTGACAGGCCTGTCGCGATCCGATGCCCTCCACTGTGCTAAGTGCTGGCAAACCCGTTTCGGACCAGCGGGTTACCGTCGGCACCCCGCTTGCTGCATGCGCCGGTGCTGCACGCCTGCAACCCTGGCGTTCAAAACCCCGGAAACTGCCCTCGGGAGGGGGAACCAATCATGAGAATCAAGCTTCTTGGCGCTCTGGCGCTGTCGTCGATGGTGGCGGTGGGCTGTGGGCCCCCGTCGGTGGAAGACGTCTCCGGCGCGGTCCGCAAGACGGTGGAGCTGTCCGCCGCCCAGGCCGGCAACTCCACCACCGCGATGGAGGGGATGACCCAGCTTAGCGACCTGGCCACCGTGGCCTCCGCCGGCCTGATGCCGCTGGACGCGCTGCCCCCGATGCGGCCCTCGGTGCAGCTGCCCCGCCTCAACCTGCCCACCACCGCGATGAACAAGCTGGTCCCCACCCACGACGCGGAGCTGATCGCCACCGGTGAGAAGATCGCCGCCTTCCTGGAGACCCGCATCTTCACCGAGGAGAACGTGGAAGAGCGCACCGGCGACGCGGTGATCTTCCGGATCACCGGCGAGGACGTCTGCACCGACGGCACCACCCCGGTGGATCCGGCCTGCGTGGCCTCCTTCGATCACTTCGAGGTCCGCCTCCGCGCCACCCGCCCCAACGACAGCATCCTGGTCACCCTGCTGGTGGGCCCGGATCGCAACGAGCCGTTCAGCTTCCAGATGTCCAAGACCTTCGTGGCCTTCACCGGCAACCTGGCGGAGATCCGCGCCTCGATCGTCTACGTGTCCACCGTGACCGCCGGCGAGCTGGTCGGCCTGCCGCAGACCATGGAAGGGATCATCGAGCTGCGCGCCACCCGGGGCACCGGGGAGCATGACTTCACCCTCTCCCAGTCCATCCTCTCTGCGGTGTCGGTGCAGTACACCGACGCGGGCGGCGCCCTCTGGTCGCTGCAGGCCGCGGCCGGCAACGACATCACCCGGTTCCAGTTCATTGAGGCCGAGAGCCGGATCCTGCTGGAGCTGAACGCCACCCAGCTGGACTACTCCTTCCCCAACACGTTCTACATCTACGACGAGGTCACCGGCACCAGCACCCCCAGCGTGGCGCAGATGGCGGTGCGGATGGGCGGGGCCTCCTTCGCCCTGGACACCCACGATGGCGCCACCGAAATGCTGGTCAGCAACATCGGCCTGGGCGACGTCACCAGCTTCATCAAGGTGGACGACGTGCAGGTGGCGTCGGTGGACATCAACTCCGCCTCCGGCCGTCACTTCGACCTGCACGTGCAGCGTGACCTGGCAGCCCGCCCGGTGTTCCAGGTGCGCAGCCAGCTGAACGTGGCGGTGGCGTTGAACTACACCCCGCTGGAAGCGCACGGCCAGACCGTCCCCGAGTGGGCCCGGCAGGACAACCTTACCGTCAGCTTCACTGCTGGCGGCACCAACGGCCCCTCCTACCGCCACCAGCCGTACGACTCGGTCTCCGGCTTCCCCGGTGGTGAGCGGGTGCTGGAAGGCACCCTGACCCTCTCCACCGACGAGGCCGGCGTGGCGCCGATCACCGTGGCCGCGGGACAGTGCCTGGTGTCCCAGACCCAGTACGACGAGATGGGCAACCCGGTCCAGGGCCACCCCTTCGCCGTGCAGTTCTCGTCGGTCACCTGCCCGGAGTAGCTCCGGCGAAGGTTTGAAGTGAAGGGGGCGGGCTCCACAGCGGGGTCCGCCCTCTGACTTTGCGGGCGAAAAAGCAGAAGGCGCGGAACACCGCCGTCGGTGTCCGCGCCTTCTCCCCAAGCATTCTGACCTTCGACCCCGCCCATTCGGGGTGCTGGGACCCAGAGTGAGGATCTCCGGCCCTTCCGGCAACCGGATCGCAGGTCGGAGCCGGCGTCGGCCGCCGGACATCCGCCCTGATCTCCGGGTCCTCCCCTCCTCCTCCCGGGGGGTGGGAGCGTTGGCGGGGAAGCCTAGTAGGTGGGGGAAGTGGGCTTGTCCTCCTCCATCGGCTGATCCTCCGGGGCCGGAGCAGGGACCGGCATCGGCTCACCGGTGGACTCCGGGGTCATCCCCGCGCCGCCCACGCCCTGCGGGGGCTCAGGCTGGACCGCAAACGCCCGGGCCTCCTTCACCTTCCAGCTGCCGCCCTTCTGGCTGATCACCATCGACGCGTGGATCTCCTGGTTGGAGGGCATCTTCCCGCTGGGGTCCTGGACCCCAGCGATCGACATTCGCTGATCCACGAACAACACCCCGGGGGCGATCTCCCTCACGTCGGTGATCTTCGCGGTGAGGTTGGTGCCCTTCATCATTCCGGTGTGCTCGTCCTGGAACAGCTGCTGGATCTCCGAGTTCCCGCGCGCCACGCGGCCCATTGGATTGATCACCACCGCGTCGTCGGCGAACACCGCGCTCAGCGCCTTGGCGTCATGCTTGTTCCAGCCCGCCTCGAACTGCTGCCTTAACGGCTCGATCTTCTTCTCCGACTTCGCGTCCAGCGCCTCGTTGCGGGTAGACGCCTTGGCCGACATGTCTCCGGCGTAGGCGGCGGAGGTGAACAGCGTCAGCGCCCCCAACAGACTTCCTAGTGTCCTTCTCATGGGTTTCTCCTTGGTTCGCCCGAGGCTCCTCCACGAGAGACATTTCGGAAATGAGCGGGGCCAGGGAGAAGGTTGAGACGGACAGGGCGGACCGCCAGTGAGCGCCGGCTCCTTGGTCCAGCCCTCCGCCGGAAGGTCGCTGGACGAAGCTGCTGGGCGCTTGGAGGTCAGGTCTGGCGCGTCGCCGCGTACAGCCGCTTGAGCGTCTCCAGGCTGGACGTCTCCTGCTTGTTGGCGATCGCCCGGACCAGGTCCACCACCGCGGCGTTCACCGGGGTGGGGACCCCGCGCCGCTTGCCGTGCTCCACCACCTCGCCGTTGAGGAAGTCGATCGGCGGCTCCCGCCCCCGCTCGATGGCCGCCAGCATCGACGAGCGAAGCTTGCGGTAGCGGGCGCCCACCGCCAGCAGGAGGCTGTGCTTGGCCACCAGGGAGGGTGAGCCGGGGGACTGGCGCTCGGCGGAGTTGAGCGAGATCCAGTGGAGGTCCACGGTGCCGGAGACCTTCTCCAGGGTGACGCCCTCCGCGGCGGCCACCTCCACTGCCTCGGTCATCACCTCCAGGGCCAGGCGGCGGATGAAGCGGTGGACCAGCAGCCTTCCTACCCGCTCGCCGCCGATGGTGCCCAGGGACGAGATGGCGGCGTTCATCGCCAGCTTGCTCCAGCGGGCGCCGCGCAGGTTGGAGGTGGTGTCCACCGGTCCCACCGACTCCAACAGCAGGGCCAGCCGGCCGATCCGCTCGTCTTCCGCGCCGCTGAGCCGGCCCAGCATGAAGCCGCCGGCGGAGGTCCGCTCGTAGCTGCCCGGGCCGTGGGTGGACGCACCCCAGGAGACCACCGCCCCCAGCACCCGGTCCTCACCCACCACCTGCGCCACCCGCTCTTCGCACAAACCGTTCTGGAAGCAGACCATCACCCCGTGTGCGCCCAGCAACCCCGCGGTGGCACGGGCCGCCTCCTCCACCTGGTTGGGCTGGGTGGTGAGCAGCACGAAGTCGAACTCGCCGCCTTCGGGGGGATCCAGCAGCACCTCCAGCTCGCCGCGGATGGTGCGCTGGCCGTGTTCATCACGCAGCACCAGACCGTGCTCGGAGATCCGCTGGGCGATCTCCTTGCGGCGCACCGCGAGGCTCACCCGGTGGCCCTGCTCCACCAGGTTGGAGGCGATCACCCCGCCGATGCCGCCTCCGCCGACGATCAGGATCCGCTCGCCCATCGCTAGTAGATCTTCGAGGTGCGCGCCGCGCCGGTGTAGTCGAAGAACACAGTCTTGAGCTGGGTGAAGAACTCCGCGCCCTCCTCGGCCATCTCCCGCTCGCCCACCCCGGTGGTCTTCCAGCCGCCAAACGGCAGCTGGGCCTCGCCGCCCATGGTGGGGTTGTTGATGTGCACCATCCCCACCTCGCTGCGCTCCACGAAGCGCATCGCGGTGTTGGCGTCCCGGGTGTACAGCGAGGCGGAGAGCCCGAAGTCCACCGCGTTGGCCGCCGCCAGGGCCTCCTCGAAGTCGGAGACCTCGACGATCGCCACCACCGGACCGAACACCTCCTCCTGGTGGATCCGCATCCCTGGCTTCACCCCGGCAAACACGGTGGGCTCCACGAAGTAGCCGCCGTCGTAGGCACCGCCGGTCAGCCGCTTGCCGCCGCACAGCAGCCGCGCCCCTTCGTCCAAGGCAATCTGGATGTACTCCAGGTCGGTCTTCAGCTGCGCCTCGTCCACCGCCGGGCCCATCTCCACGCCCGCCTCCAGCCCGTTGCCCACCTTCAGCTTGCGGGCCCCGGCCACCATCGCCTCGGTGACCTGCTGGGCAATGCCCTTTTGGACGATCACCCGCGAGGTGGCGGTGCAGCGCTGCCCGGTGGAGCCGAACGCGCCCTGCAAAATCCCGGTCACCGCCAGGTCCAGGTCGCCGTCCTCCAGGACGATCACCGGGTTCTTCCCGCCCATCTCCGCGGTCACCTTCAGACCGCGGCGGGCGCAGCGCTCATTGAGCGCCATGCCGATGCTGTTGCTGCCGGTGAAGGACACCGCCTTCACGTCCGGGTGGTCCACCAGGGTGTTGCCCACCGCGCCGCCGGGGCCCATCACCAGGTTGAACACCCCCTTGGGTAGTCCGGCCTGGTGGAGGACCTCGGCGATCAGACAGGCGGTGGCCGGGGTGTTGGAGGCCGGCTTCATCACCACCGTGTTGCCAGTGACCAGGGCGGGGGCGCTCTTCCAGGCGGGGATGGCGAAGGGGAAGTTCCAGGGGGTGATCAGCGAGACCACCCCCAGCGGCTGGCGCAAGGTGAAGGTCAGCTGCTGCCGGGTCTCCGAGGGGAGGGTCTTGCCGTGGAGGCGGAAGCCCTCGCCGGCGTAGAACTCGAAGAGGATGATCCCCTTGAGGATCTCCCCGCGGGCCTCGGCCACCGTCTTGCCCTCCTCCCGGCAGAGGGTGTGGGCGATCTCGTCCAGCCGGGCGCGGAACAGGTCCACCGCCTTGGCCAGGATCCTCCCCCGCGCCGGCGCCGGGGTGGCCGCCCAGGCCGGGAAGGCCGCCCTGGCCGCCTCCACCGCCAGCTCCGCGTCGCGCTTGCCGCCTACCGCGAACTCTCCCAGCACATCGTCGCGGTTGGCCGGGTTCCGGTTGGGAGCCCAGGTGCCGGTGGTGGGGGGAACCCACTGGCCCCCGATGAAGTTGTTCTGGCGCATGGGGCCTATCTACCCCCGGCGCCGACTCCCGGGATAGGGGCGACCCTGCCCAGCGACGGAGCGTCTCCCAGGATGGCGGGCTGGCCCACCTCCACCGGCTGGATCGACAGCTCGTGGTACAGCGCGGCCGGGTGGAGCAGCGCGCCCTCATAGAAGACCAGCGCCGCCCGACGCAGCTGCGAGATGTCCGCCAGCGGATCCCCCTCCACCAGGAGGAGATCGCCGCGCTTGCCGACCTCGATGCTGCCCAGCTCCCGCCCCCGGCCCATCCACTCCGCGGCATCCAGGGTGGCGACCTTCAACACCTCGGCGGGACGCAGCCCCGCCTGCTGCAGCAGCTCCAGCTCGCGCAGCAGCGTGAAGCCGGCCATCCCGTCGCTGCCCGCCAGCACCTTCACCCCGCCGCGGTACAGCGCCCCGGTCAGCCTCACCGTGGCCCGCAGGTAGCTTTGCAGCCGGCGCGCCTCCTCCTTCTCCACGGTGGCCACCCCGCTGGCCAGCACCCGCCGCCGCACCATCGGCGGAAGCCGGGGCAACACCCCGGACAGCGCGGCGCTGGGGGCGCCCTGGCGGCCGGTGTACAGCGA
>JALYOC010000073.1 GCA_030857095.1 Myxococcota bacterium
CCCCGGCAGGCGTAGGCCAGCGCCGCCGCGGTGGCCGCCTTGTCCTTGGGGTCCGGCTCGCAGGCCAAAAGCGCGCCCACCCGCAGGCCGTAGTGGGTGAAGGTCTTCGACGCGCTCCAGGCGAACAACAGCGCAACATTGCCCAGCAGCGGACCCAGCGCCCCCAGGAAGGCGCGGTGATCCCTGGCGGCGCCGTAGCGCCAATAGGCCATGTCCACCAGCAGGGTGACCGGTCCCTTCGCCGACAAGCGGATCAAGGCGTCCGCCACCGAGCTCCACTCCGGCAGCGACAGCGAGTACCCGGTGGGGTTGTTGCAGGGATCGTTGAGGAAGATCAGCACCCGCCCCTGCCCCGCCAGCTGCTGCCCGGCCCTCGCCTCCAGCGCGGCCACATCCAGCCGGCCCTGGGCGTCGAACATGTTGAAGGTCTCGACCCGGCGCTCATGCTCGTCGGCCAGGGTCTGGTACGGGCCCCAGTAGAAGCTGGGGGTCAGCAGCGCCTGCCCGTGCTCCAGGTAGTTCATCAGCGCGTGGCGCAAGGCGCCGGTGCCGCCCGGGGTGGCCACGCCCACCGCCGCCTCGCGCAGCGCGGGATGCCCCTCGAAGGTGTCGGCGATCACCGCCTCCAAAAAACGCGGGGTGCCGGGGATGGGCGCGTAGGCCGCCCACTCCTCCGCCGGGACCCGGGCCAGGGTGCGGGTGACCGACGGCAGCACCGCCAGGCTCCCGTCGTCCGTCATCAGGGCCCCGATGGTGGCGTTGACCACCCGTTCACCGGCGGTCCTCCGGCGGGTGGCCTCGGCGTTGAGGGAGAAGATGACGTCCTTGTCCGGACGTCCGCTGCGCGCAGGGATCAGGTGGCTCATCGCGGGGTGCTCATACCGCGTGCCCGGGCGGGGTGCATCTGTCGCTCCACGTCACTTCCCCAAGGAGACTCACTTTCCCGTGGAAAGTAAATCCGGCGCCCATTAGTCCTCTCCTCCACGATGGGAAAAGACCTCGACCCGCTCTGTCCCAGCATCCAGGCGGCCCTGGATCTGCTTGGCCGCCCGTGGACCGGGCTGGTGCTGGCGGTCCTCCAGGACGGGCCCATGCGCTACAGCGCGCTGGCCATCCGGGTGGAGGGGATTGGCGACAAGACGCTCTGCGCCCGGCTCAAGGAGCTGGAGACCAAGGGCCTGTTGCTGCGCGAGGTGGAGGCCGGGCCGCCGGTCCGGGTCGCCTACCGGCTGACGCCCAGGGGCGCCGGGTTCCGGAAGGTGGTGGAGGCGATTGACGTGTGGGGCCGGCAGTTCGGCGACCCGCCCAGAAAGACGGTCCGAAAGGCAGGGGGCGCATGAGCCTGGTGAATCGAAGGGACGCACTGACCGGATTGGCGGTGGCCGGCGCCGCGGCCAGTTGCAGCAAGACCTCCAGCGAGAACGAAAGGGAGACGATGAAGACCCAGACGAAGCAAGAGCCCCACGTGGTGATCAGCGCCAGCCCGCTGCGCTTCCCCTGGCAGACGCTGGATCCCTTCCTGTTCTGCGTGCACCACGACGACGCCTATCCTGCCGCCAACGCGCAGTTGGGACCGGCTGCGCCGCTGACCGGGCGCTCGCTGGGCGAGGACTTCGCCGGCAAGGACGGCTGGAACATGTACCACGGCACCGTGGTGCCCGGTTTCCCCCAGCACCCGCATCGCGGCTTCGAGACGGTGACCGTGGTCCGCCAGGGGCTGATCGATCACTCCGACTCCTTTGGCGCCACCGCCCGCTACGGCGGCGGCGACGTGCAGTGGCTGACCGCGGGCAAGGGGATCAACCACTCGGAGATGTTCCCCCTGCTCAAGCAGGACTCGGACAACCCGCTGGAGCTGTTCCAGATCTGGCTGAACCTCCCCCGCGCCGACAAGTTCGCCGAGCCCCACTTCGCCATGCTCTGGAACGAGTCGGTGCCGCGGCGCACCCTGACCGACGCGAAGGGACGCACCACCGAGGTGACTGTGATCGCCGGACGCTTCGGGGACGCCTCGCCCCAGCCGCCGCCTCCCAGCTCCTGGGCGGCGCGCCCGGACAGCGACGTGGGAATCTGGACCCTCAAGCTCACCCCCGGCGCCAGCTTCACCCTCCCCCCCGGGACCGCCGGGTCCAACCGGATGCTGTACCTGTTCCGTGGAGACGGGCTGAAGGTCGGCGGGCGGCTGATCGGATCCAAGACCGCGGTGGAGCTGCGCGCCGAGCGGATGGTCACCCTGGAGACGGACTCCACCGGGGCGGAGCTGCTCTTGCTGCAGGGACGGCCGATCAACGAGCCGGTGGTCCAGTACGGCCCGTTCGTCATGAACTCCCGCCAGGAGATCCAGCAGGCGTTCGCCGACTACCAGCGCACCGGGTTCGGCGGATGGAAATGGCCCAGCAACGCGCCGGTGCATGCGATCGACGAGGGCCGGTTCGCCTTGCGCCCCGACGGGAAGCTGGAACGCCCCACCTAGTCGGCCCCGCAGCCGCTGCGCCTGGATGCAGTTCCAGCGCGGCGGCGAGCGGTCGTCCGCACTGACCGCTGCGGGCGTGCTTCATGCAACCCACCTTCCAAGGGGACGGATCGCAGAATCCCTCGGGAGAAAAATCATGAAGCTGCTCAAGGACAAGGTGGCGATCGTCACCGGCGCCAGCTCCGGCATCGGCCGGGAGGTCGCCTTTCACTACGCCGCGCAGGGGGCCAGCGTGGTGGTCGCCGACGTGGACGAAAGCGGCGGCGCCCAGACCGTCTCCGCCATCACCTCCAAGGACGGCAAGGCGGTGTTCTTCAAGGCGGACACCTCCAGCCCCAAGGACAACGAGGCGCTGGTGGCCCACGCGGTGAAGACCTTCGGCGGGCTGCACATCGCCTGCAACAACGCCGGGATCGGTGGCCCCTCGGCGCCGGTGGGCGAGTACCCGATCGAAGGCTGGGACAAGGTTTTGGCCATCAACCTCTCCGGGGTCTTCTACGGGATGCGCTACCAGATCCCCGCAATGCTCAAGTCGGGCGGCGGGGCGATCGTGAACATGGCCTCCATCCTCGGCCAGGTGGGGTTCAAGGGCTCCGGGGCCTACGTGGCGGCCAAGCACGGCGTGGTGGGGCTGACCCAGAACGCGGCGCTGGAGTACTCGGCGCAGAAGATCCGGATCAACGCGGTGGGTCCCGGCTTCATCAAGACCCCGCTGCTGGACAAGAACCTCACCCCCGAGGTGATGAAGGCGCTGGCCGGAATGCACCCCATCGGCCGGCTGGGCGAGGCCAGCGAAGTGGCGGAGCTGGTGCTGTGGCTCAGCTCGGAGAAGGCCTCCTTCGTCAGCGGGGCCTACTACGCCATCGACGGCGGCTATCTGGCGCAGTAGCCGGCTTTAGCGCAGCAACAGCACCCCGCGCGCGACCAGCTCCCGGACCTCCGCGCGGGTGTGCTCCGAGTCGTCCTCGCCCAGCGCGGCGGACAGCGGCCCCTGGCCGTCGATCCGGGCGAGGATCCGCAGCAGCGACTCCCCGTAGACCCGTCCGCCGATCAGCGTCGCCCGCTCCGGCCGCAGCCGTCCCTGCGACTCCCCCCACACCTCGCTGACCAGCAGCTGCGGCCGCAGCGCCACCCGGGCAGCCAGCCAGTCCGGCGCGTCCAGCCGCTGCAGCGCCGCCACCCGCGACGCCACCGAGTCCAGACCCGGCTCGATCGCCTCGCTCTCCACGTACACAAACGGGGCGGGGCCGTCCCGGCGCACCCAGGCCAGGCCGAACTCGGCGCCCGCCAGCTTGTTGGGCAGGGCGGTCCACACCAGCCGCAGCGGCGCTGTGCCGGGGATCTCCCCCAGCCGTCGCACCAGTTCGGTGCGCGAGGGCGCGCGGGTCTGGTGGAACAAGACCGCCTCGCCTCCGGGGGCCAGCACCCGGTCCAGCGCCCCGTACACCTCATCCAACAGCGCGTCCCCCCGCTCGGCGATGATCGAGATCGCCTCGGTGAACCCCGCGGTGTACAGCTGGGGGAAGACGAAGGTCAGCAGGTCCACCTGGTGCGCCGGCCGCTGGGCCAGCGCCTCGGCCCCCGCCACCTCGAAGGTCACCGCCAGCCCGTTGAGCGCCGCGGAGACCCGCGCCATCTGCACCGCCCGGGGGTTGGGGTCCTGGCCGATCACCGTCTGGAACCGTCCGCTGCGGGCATGGCTCAGCGCCAGCGCGCCGGACCCGGTGCCCACGTCCAGCGCCAGCCTCCCGGTCCGCGAATGCGGGGCCAGGAAGCGGGCGGTGGCGGCGGTGGAGTGATCGGGGAAGAACACGAAGTCCCGCGCCCCCATCCGGGAGCGGCGATCGCACAACAGCAGCAGGTCGAACACCGGCACCATCGCCACCGAGGCCTGGACCCGGGGACCGTCCACCGCCAACACCCCGGCCTCCACCAGCGCGGCGAAGGACTCGGCGGACAGCTCCGCCTCCAGCCAGTTGCGGGGAACGCTGCCCCCCACCAGGAACAGGCCGATCAGCAGATCCAACGCGGTGGCCCCCTCGGGAGGCAGCACCAGGTGGGGAGAGAGCAGCTCGGCCAGATACCAGCTGGACTCGGAGCTCTCCGGCAGCCCCATCCGCTCCCGCAGCGAGGCCTCGTTGAAGCCCAGCGTGGCCAGCTCGAAGCGGGCGGCGGCCAGGTCCTCCAGCCGCTGGGGCGTCAGCCCCTCCAGGGACGGTGCGGGCAGGTTCATGTTCCCCCGGGGTGATAGCCCGGATCGGGCTCGCGTTCCCGCCCCGCGACGCTGGGTGCCCCCCCTTTCGAGGTGGCCCGGGGCGCCTGCTGCGCTTTCGGGCTAAGAGTCGCACCCCTCATGAGCCCCACCACGCGCCAGCTTTGGGAGCGGTACCAGCAGCACCTGTGCGTCGTCGACAGCGTCGGCTTCGCTCTGGACATCTCCCGGATGTCCTTCCCCGACGACCTGTTCATCCGCTTGAAGGGGCCGCTGGAGAAGGCCCTCGACGCGATGGCCGCCCTGGAGGGAGGGGCCATCGCCAACCCGGACGAGCAGCGCAGGGTGGGGCACTACTGGCTGCGGGCCCCGCAGCTGGCCCCGGAGCCGGCGCTGCGCTCGGCGATCGAGGACGCGGTCCGGGACGTGCGCGCCTTCGCCGCCCGGGTCCATGAGGGCACTGTGCGTCCCCAGCGGGGGGAGAATTTCACCCAGCTGCTGGTGATTGGCATCGGCGGATCGGCGCTGGGGCCGCAGCTGGTGGCCGACGCGCTGACCTCGGCCGCGGACAGGCTGCGGCCCTTCTTCTTCGACAACACTGATCCGGACGGCTTCGACCGCACCCTGCAGCAGCTGGGGGGCGCGCTGGCGCAGACCCTGGTGGTGGTGATCAGCAAGTCCGGCGGCACCAAGGAGACCCGCAACGGAATGCTGGAGGCCAAGGCCGCCTACGAGCGGGCCGGGCTGGACTTCGCCCGCCACGCGGTGGCGGTCACCGGGGAGGGCAGCGAGCTGGCCCGCGTCGCCACCGCCGGAGGCTGGCTGGCGCAGTTCCCGATGTGGGACTGGGTCGGCGGCCGCACCTCCGAGCTCTCCGCGGTGGGGCTGCTCCCCGCCGCGCTGCAGGGCCTGGACATCGACGGGCTGCTGGAGGGCGCCCGGCGGATGGACGAGGCGACCCGCACCCGGGAGGTGAAGCAGAACCCCGCCGCCTTGATGGCCGCGATGTGGCACTACGCCGGCCAGGGCCGGGGCGCCAAGGACCTGGTGGTGCTGCCGTACAAGGACCGGCTGCTGTTCATGTCCCGCTACCTGCAGCAGCTGATCATGGAGTCGCTGGGCAAGGAGAAGGACCTGGACGGCCGGGTGGTGAACCAGGGCCTGGCGGTCTACGGCAACAAGGGCAGCACCGATCAGCACGCCTACGTCCAGCAGCTGCGGGACGGGGTGCCCAACTTCTTCGCCACCTTCATCGAGGTGCTCAAGGACCGCCAGGGGGGCTCGCTGCAGGTGGAGCCGGACGTCACCAGCGGCGACTACCTGTTCGGCTTCTTCGTGGGCACCCGGCAGGCGCTGTACGAGAACGGCCGCGAGTCGATCACCCTCACCCTCCCCGAGGTCAACGCCCGCTCGCTGGGGGCGCTGATCGCGCTGTTCGAGCGCGCGGTCGGCCTCTACGCCGCGATGGTGAACATCAACGCCTACCACCAGCCGGGAGTGGAGGCGGGGAAGAAGGCCGCCACCGCGGTGATCGCCCTGCAGGCCCGCTTGCTCACCGCGCTGCGCAGCGGCGCCGGGGCCCGGACCGCCGAGGAGCTGGCCTCCGCCCTGGGCGCCGAGGAGCAGGTGGAGACTGTGTTCAAGCTGCTGCAGCACCTGGCCGCCAACCCCGATCACCGGGTGTTCCGGACCCCCGGCGCCACCCCCTTCCAGGACCGGTTCTCCTCCCAATAGCCCCTCACGGGGCGTGGGCCTCGGCCACTGCCGGGCGCTCCGGCGGGGGCGCGGAAGCGGGGACCTGCCACTGTTCTCGCAGCAGCCAGCGCTGCAGATAGGCCGTGAGCGCCGGGTCGGTGGACCGCTCGAGCTGCGCGGGCGGCGCGGTGAGCAGGATCCGCCCCTCGTGCAGAAAGGCGATCCGGTCCGCGATGGCGAACGCGCAGCGGGGATCCCCGGTGACGATCAGGGTGGTCACCCCCTCCCGTTCGCGTCCCCCGCGGATGATCTCCAGCACCGAACGGGTGGTCAGCGGATCCAGCCCCGCGGTGGGGTCGTCCAGCAGCAGGATCTTCGGGGTGTGGGCGATGGCCCGGGCGAAGGCCAGGCGCTTGCGCATCCCTCCGGACAGCGCCGCCGGGTAGGCGTCCTCGAAGGAGGAGAGCCGCACCCGGGCCAGCGCGAACACCGCCCGCCGGCGCGCCTCCCTCACCGGGAGGTGTTCGCGCTCTGTCAGGGGGAACATCACGTTCTCCAGCGCGGTCATCGAGTCGAACAGCGCCCCGGCCTGGAACAGCACCCCCAGATCGCGGTGCACCGCCTCCCGCTCCCCCATTCCCAGGGTGGCCAGATCCCGACCCTGCACCCGGACCTGGCCCCGGTCCGGCGCGAGCAGCCCCATCACCAGCCGCAAGATCACCGTCTTCCCCGAGCCGGACCTCCCCAACAGCGCCAGGGTCTCGCCCTCCCCCACGTGCAGGTCCACCCCGCGCAAGACCGGGGTGTCATCGAACCGCTTGTGGACTCCGGTCAGCTGGATCGGGTTCACCCCAGGCCTCCTAGGCGGTCGTCTCTCCGGCCTGCCAGACCGCGTCCTCCGGGCCGGGCACCGCCAGCACCGGACACTGGGCGTGGGCCACCGTCTTGTGCGCGGTGTTTCCCAGGAACAGCCGCTTGAGCGTCCCCCGCCCGTGGGTCCCCATCACCACCAGGTCGAAGGGCTCCTGGGCGGCGATCCTCAAGATCGCGGGCGCCGCCGCCTCCTGGAGCACCCGGGTGCGAGCGAGCACCTCCCCCAACTCGGCGGCGCGGACGAACGCCGCCAGCCCGGCATTCGCCTCGCGCTCGCCATACTCCAGGATCGACATCCCGGAGGAGGCAAGCCGCAGCTCGGAGGCCAGGAACCACGGCGGGGTCCAGGCGTGCAGCAGCTCCAGCCGGGCCCCCACCCGCCGGCACAGCTCGGCGGCGGTGCGCGCCGCCCGCAGCGAGGCCTCGGAGAAGTCCACCGGGACCAGGATCCGCCGCAGCCCGTCCAACGCCCGCGGGGCGGTGGCCTGCGCCGGCCAGACCAGCACCGGGACCGGGGAGAGGTGCATCAGCCGGAAGGTGGTGCTGCCCAGCACCGCCCGCTGTACCGCGGTCTTGCCGTGGGCCCCCACCAGGATCAGCAGCGTCCCGGCGGTGTCCTTGGCGTACTCCGCCAACGAGGAGGCGGCCTCCCCCTCCACCACCACCGCCTCGGCGGATTGTCCGCCAGCCCGCAGCGCGTCTGCCTCGCGGTTGACCTGCTCCTGCGCATGTCGGACTTGCTGGCCGGTCAGGTCCGCCACCAGCTGTCCCGACAGGTCTCCCGGAATGGCGGTGGGCCGCACCGCGTGCAGCAGGATCACCCGGGCCCCGTAGGCCCTGGCCAGCTGGGCTCCAAACTGCACGGCCTGCTTGGCGGACGCGGAACCGTCGTGTCCAATGAGAATGGATTGCATGCCTCGCCTCCTCGACCTCAACAATCAGCATCCGCTGTGCCAGGGAGGCCCAGCAGGCGTGCCGCCGAGCGGCGCATCGGTTGCACGGGTGTTGACCGTGGGGCTGCTGGTCTTGTCCGCAGAAGCCTGGGGGTCCCCACCGCTGGCCGCTCCCCAGCCCGGCGAGGAGGTGTGGGCCTCGGTCCTCAGCGCCCCCCAGGCGGACACCGAGGCGCTGTGCGCGGTGCTGCTGCACGCGCTCCCACCGCTGCCGACGCTGAAATCCCCCGGGGACTGCTCCCGCGTGGGGACCCCCTCCGGGGACTTCGCGCTCCAGGCGGCGCGTGGCTCCGGCCGCTTCGCGCTGCACGTCTCGCTGGAACAGCTGGCGGATGGCTCGCTGCTGTTGCGGCTGGAGCAGTGGGCGGGCAGCGCCGGGGAGACGGGCAACCAGCTGGTGTGGACCATCCCCCCGGGCGCGCGCCACGAACAGGAGCCGCGCGCCAGCGCGCTGTTGGCCCAGGCGCTGGGACGGCGGGTGGGGCTGGCCCCGGCCCTGGACACCCGGGGGATGTTCCCCGGCGAGGCGTCCCTGGGCCCCGACTACGGCTACCTGGCCCTGGAGCTGGGCGCGCTGCTGGCCGCGGGGACCGTCTGGTACAACCTGGACACCGCGGTCAACGGGCCGGACTGGGTCTACGACTACAGCTGGGACACGGTGCGGCGGAAGCTGTTCACCCTCGAGCCCTACGCCTTCGACGAAAACTCGCTGCACCTCAACTCGCCCGGGCACCCGGCGGCGGGGATGCTCTACTACCTGAGCGCCCGCGGCCACAGGTTGGGCATGCTGGGCGCCTTTTTGGCCAGCAGCGCGGCCACCGCCGGCTGGGAGTACATCCCCGAGTTTCGGGAGATCGTCAGCCTCAACGATCTGCTCCTCACCCCCATCGGCGGGATCGCCCTGGGCGAACCGCTGTACCAGCTGTCCTTGTTCTTCGAACGCAGCGCCAACACCCCCGCCAACCGGCTGCTGTCGATGCTGCTCGCCGGACCCGGCAGCATCACCCCGCTGCGCTCGCGCCGGCCCCCCACCACCCGGCTGCTGGACGAGAACGGCTTTAGCCGGGTGGGCTGGCACCGGCTGCGGCTGACGGTGGGCGCGGCCGCGGAGAAGCTGGAGGGCCAGGTCCTGCCGCGCCTGGCCAGCTGGACCGAGTTCTCCGCCGAGCAGGTGATGCGCGAGAGCTACGGCCGCCCGGGGATGGACCATGGGATCCTGTTGGGACCGGTGGCCACCCGGCTGCAGGCCGGCTTCGGGGTGGGGGTGGCCGGGCTGCTGGAGGGATCGCTGCACAGCGAGGTGGTCTACGCCGCCTACGTGTTCCGCGCGGTGGGGGGGACCTCCGGGCTGGCCCCGCGGGAGCCCCAGGGACAGCTCTCCGGCAGCGAAGGTCATCTCGGCCTCAGCGCCACCTACGGCCACGAAGAGCGCCGGCTGAAGGTCTCGGTGGATCGCCTGGGCCAGGGCGGACCCTTGGGACTGGACGGACACCTGGCGGTCTATCGCGCGGGCTGGACCCTGCGCGCCACCGGCTCACTGCACCCGGTGTTCGCCGCGGTGGACAACCTGGCCTGGCCAGTCGGTGGCCCCCAGCGCCCGGGGCTGCCGGCGGTCCTGGCCGAGCAGGGCTACCACTGGGCCTACGGACTGCGGGCCGCGGCGCGGATGGAGGTGCGGGTGGGCGACGCCGAGCTGGGGTTGGCGGTGCGGGGGATCACCCTGGCCGGCCTCGCCGGAAGGCTCAGCGACGGACGTTCCTCCTATGCGCTGTGGGCCGGCCACGCCATCCCCAACGGCCTGCGCGGGCGGCTGTGGCTGGAGGCCACCGGGCGCTCCAGCCGGGCCTGGGACTTCCAAGCCGACCTGCTGGATACGCGGCTGCGCGCCGAGGTGGGCTGGGAGTTCTAGTTGCGACCGCGCGCACACCACCGCACGCTTTGCGCAATTCCCGCCCCGTCGGCAACAATGGCGTCTGTGCGAATCTCATCCTGCGGGCTCCTGGTTGTCGCGGTGGTCGCCGTCTCCGGCTGCGGGCCCCGCCCGGACACGCTGACCACCTCGCGTCTGCAGGCGTGCTCCGGCCCGCCGCCCGCAGGTCCCAACCTCAGGGTGGTCAGCTTCAATATCCGCGCCGGGCTCTCCTCTTCCGTGGACGCCATCGCCACCCTGCTGGAGTCGCTGAACCCGGACGTGGTGGCGCTGCAGGAGGTGGACGTGGGGGTGGAACGATCCGGCCGGATGGATCAGGCCGCTGCCCTGGCGGCGCGGCTGGGCGCGGAGTTCGTGTTCGCCCCCACCCTGGAGCGCGAGGGCGGCGAGTACGGGATCGCGCTCCTCTCCCGCCTGCCCTTCCAGAACGTGCGCCGGATCGAGCTGGAGGCCGCCGGGGCCTTCGAGCCCCGGGTGGCGATCGACGCCGAGCTGTGCGTGGGGGATCGCTTCGTCCGGGTGGTGAACACCCACGCGGATGTCTTCCCCTGGGCCAACGCGGAGAACACCCGCGATCTGATCCGGGCGGTGGGCAAGAGCACCGGGCAGGGGCTGATCGTGGCCGGGGATCTCAACGCCTCTCCCACCGACACCGCCTCAAGGAACCTGATGCGGGCCGGTCTGCTGGACATCGTGGGTCAGCACGCGGAGGGCCCCACGTTCCTGGGCGGGATCAGCCACCGGATCGACTACGTGTTCGCCGACCAGCCGCTGTCGGTGCCCTCCGACGCCCAACGCATCCAGGTGGAGCTGTCCGACCACATCCCGGTGGTGGCGGACCTCTCCTTGGCACGGCTGATCCAGTAGCGCCTCAGGGGGCGCCGGCGGCCTCCTCCGGAGGCCCGGCCTCCTGCGGAAACAGCGCCAGCCCGTCCATCAGATCCGAGAGCACCCGCCCGGCGGCCAGCACATCCTCGCGGCCCAGCGAACGCTCCAGCTCATCCGCCATCCGCCACAACGCAAGCCAGGCCTCATTGCCGGTGGCGTGGAAGGGACGCACCCGCCGCAGCGAGGCGCGCACCTCTTTCATCCGCTCCCGCGCTGCGGGCCGACACGCATGCACGGTGATCGCGGTCTCCACCTCTTCCAACAGTCCCCTCAGGTGCGCGTGCCGGTCCATGACCCACCTCCTCTCGAAAAGGGCAGTCGCGCCCACATAGGAGTTAAGCATCCGCCGTGCCGAGTGCGCTGGACCGGGGGTCCGCGCACAAACGGTCACTCCCCTGGCCCTCGCGCAGCTCCTGCGTGCCTGCCTGGTCCCCAGGAGGGCAGGACGACGCCAAGGAGGGGGCACGGGGGATGCACAACTTGATCGCGCAGCCGAACCCGCAAGCGAGGCTATTATGGCGATCCTGTGCACCACCCACTTTTCGGACCGCGCCACCCTGGCAGCCACCGGCGCCGCGGAGCTGGCCAGGGCTCGGGGCGAGCCACTGCTGCTGGTCCACGTGCTGGGCGAATCGCTTGCGCGCGCCGGAGGCGACTCGCTTCGGGCGGCGATGCGCTCTGTGCTCCAGACCGAGGCCGACCGGTTGACCAGGCTGGGCGCCAAGGTGGAGCCGATCCTGCTGGACGGCTCGCTGGCGGACGTCACCTCCCAGCTGGCCAAGCACCGTGACGTGTCGCTGATCGTCGCCGGTGGAAACCGCGGCGAGTCCTCGTTCGGGGGCCTGGGCGGCCACCTGGATCGGCTGGCGAATCAATGCGGATGCCCACTGCTGGTGGTTCGCAGCGCCGAGCCGTTCCGCGCCTGGGTCCGGGGTGAGCGCCCGCTGCGGGTGTTGGTCGGGGTGGACCGGACCTCGGCGTTCGGGGCGGTCCGCAAGTGGCTCCAGGGACTCCGGGCGCTGGGCCCGATCGAGCTTCTGGCCGCCCACATCTTCTCCCCCTTCGAGGAGAGCGCCCGGCTGGGGCTGCCCTCGCCGTACGTGTTCGAGGAGATCCCCGCCGCGATCCAGGAGGCGCTGAGCCGCGAGATCCTGGCCCGGGTGCAGGAGGGCCCGGAGGATCCGCCGGTCCGGGTGTTGCTGCACCCCAGCATCGGCCGGCAGGCGGATCCGCTGGTCACCCTGGCCTCGCAGGAGAAGGCAGACCTGGTCGTGGTCGGCACCCACCACCGCCGCGGGGTGGCCAAGCTGTGGTCGGTCTCGCATCACACCCTGCGCCTGGCGCCGATGTCGGTGGCCACCATCCCCACGGGCACCACTCCAGAGAGCCACTTGCCGACGCGGAGCTTCCAGCGGGTGCTGGTCACCACCGACCTCTCGCCGCTGGCCAACGCCGCCCTTCCCTACGCGCTGGCGATGACCGCCCCCGGCGGGATGGTGCACCTGCTCTATGTCACCGGCTCGCGCACCTCCCCCGAGGAGCGGAATGCTCTGGAACGGGGCCTGCGGGAGCTGGTCTCCGCCGAACAGCGGATGGGCCGGGAGGTCACCTGCGAGGTGCTGGTGGGCGGCGACGAGCCCACCCTGATCCACCAGACGGCGGAGCGGCTGAACGTGGACGCGGTGTGCATGGCCACCCACGGCCGCTCGGCGATCGCCACCACCCTCTTCGGTTCGGTCACCGGCGCGGTGCTCAAGCTGACCCACCGGCCGCTTCTGCTGGTCCGACCCCGGGGGGGCTGAAATGCGGGAGGAGGCCGCCAGACCCGGCCCGGTCCCATCCGGCCTCGCCTCCCCCGGCCTGGCCGGCAACGGCCCCCCCCGGGCTGACCGCCGCCGAGGCGGCCGCCCGGCTGGCCCGGGATGGTGGCAACGAGATCACCCGCGGCGAGAGCCGCTCCGCGCTGGGGGTGCTGCTCTCCCAGTTCAACTCCCCGCTGATCTGGCTGCTGCTCGCGGCCAGCGCGGTCTCCGGGGTGTTGGGCGAGGTGGCGGACACCATCGCCATCGGGACCATCCTGGTGCTCAACGCGGTGATCGGCTTTCTGCAGGAGTACCGGGCCGAGAAGGCGATCCTGGCCCTGCGATCGATCACCGCGCCCCGGGCCCGGGTGGTGCGGGACGGCCACTCGGTCCTCCTCCCCGCCCAGCAGGTCGTGGAAGGGGACTTGCTGATCCTGGAGGCGGGGGACGTGGTGGCCGCCGACGCCCGCCTGGTGCGTGCCCACCTGCTGACCACCAACGAGGCGCCGCTGACCGGAGAGAGCGCCCCGGTGGAGAAGGCGCTGACCCCCGCCCCGGCCGACGCCGCCCTGGCCGACCGCACCGACACCGTGTTCCTGGGGACCGCCATCGCCACCGGCTCCGCCAGCGCGGTGGTGGTGCACACCGGGATGCGCACCGAGCTGGGGAAGATCGCCCACCTGCTCTCCTCGGTGGAGGACCCGCAGACGCCGCTGCAGCGGCGGCTGGCCCACCTCAGCCGGCTGCTGTTGTTCCTGGCGCTGGGGGTGGTGGCCGCGGTGGCCGCGCTGGGGCTGTGGCACGGCAACCCGCCGCTGGAGGTGCTGCTCTCCTCCATCTCCCTGGCGGTGGCGGCGGTGCCGGAGGGGCTGCCGGCGATGGTGACCATCGCCCTGGCCGTCGGCGTGCAGCGGATGGCCAAGCGCAAGGCGCTGGTGCGCCGGCTGCAAGCGGTGGAGACGCTGGGCACCACCACGGTGATCTGCACCGACAAGACCGGGACCCTGACCACCGGGGTGATGGAGGTCCGCCAGCTGTGGGGACCGGACCATCGCCGGCTGCTCACCGTGGGCGCCGGCTGCTGTGACGCGGAGCTGGACGCCAACGACCAGGGGATCGGCGACCCCACCGAGGTGGCCATCCTCCGCGCGGCCGCCGCGGAGGGCATCTTCCGGGGAGAATTGGAGGCACAGGCGCCCCGGGTGGAGGAGCTGCCCTTCGACTCCACCCGCAAGCGGATGTCGATCTGGCGAGCGGACGGCCAGCTGTACGTGAAGGGCGCGGTGGACCTGCTGGTCCCCCTGTGCCGCAGCGGGACCAAGGGCGCGCTGGAGGAGAACTCCCAGATGGCGGCCCGGGCCCTGCGGGTGCTGGGGGTGGCGGTGGGGCGGACCTCGCGCGAGGAGGACCTGGAGCTGGTGGGGCTGATCGGGATCGCCGATCCGCCCCGCCCCGAAGCGATTGAAGCGGTGGCCGCCGCCCGCAAGGCCGGGGTGCAGACGGTGATGATCACCGGCGACCACCCCACCACCGCGGCGGCGATTGCCCGGGAGATGGGGATCCTCCAGCCGGGAGAACCGGTGGAGGACCGGGTGCACGCCCGGGTCACCGCGGAGGAGAAGGTGGCCATCGTCCGCCGCTGGAAGGAGCGCGGAGAGGTGGTGGCGATGACCGGGGACGGGGTGAACGACGCCCCCGCGCTGAGGGAGGCCCACATCGGGATCGCCATGGGCCAGACCGGCTCGGAGGTCAGCCGCGAGGCGTCCGACCTGGTGCTGGGCGACGACAACTTCGCCACCATCGTGGCCGCGATCCGCGAGGGGCGCGGGATCTACGAGAACATCCAGAAGTCGCTGCTGTACCTGTTGCACGGCAACGCTGGCGAGCTGATCTTGATGTTCGCGGCCTCGGTGGCCGGGCTGCCCCTGCCGCTGCTGCCACTGCACATCCTGTGGGTCAACCTGGTCACCGACGGACTGCCGGCCCTCGCGCTGGTGCTGGATCCGCCCTCCCAGGACCTGCTGGACCGCCCGCCCCGCCGGCCGGATGCACCGTTCCTCAGCCGGGGTGAGTGGCTGCGGATCCTGCTGATCGGCCTGCTGGAGGCAGGGGTGATCCTGGCCGCCTATGTGGAGGCCCTGCCCCACGGGGAGGCCACCGCCCGCAGCGTGGCCTTCACCACCCTGGTGTTCGCCGAGCTGCTCCGCGCGTTCGCCATGCGCTCGCCCACCAAGGTGTTCTTCGAGGTGGGGGTGTTCAGCAACCTGCTCTTGTTGGGGGTAGTGGGGATCAGCCTGCTGCTGCAGCTGGCCCTGCACACCTTCCCCTTCACCCGGGAGCTGTTCCAGCTGGGCCCGCTGGACGCGGCGCTGTTCTTCGAGGCGTTCCTGCTGGGGCTGATCCCGGTCAGCGCACTGGAAGTGTCCAAGCTGGTGCGGAGGCTGGTACGCAGGCGCACCCTTCGCTGACGATCATCTGGGCCCGCTGGTGGGCGATCCCTCCAGGCCACCGGGGCCTGAGCTCAGGCGAACCGTCGGCGGCGATCCGCCAGGCCCCGCAGCCCCAGCGGCAGGCAGCAGATCGCGGCCGCGGCCAGCACCCAGCCCCAGTCGTCGAGGTGCAGCGGCTGCAGGTGGAACAGCCGGGGCACCGGGGGCAGATACAGCAGCACCAGGGTGGAGAGCACCGTCCCCCCCGCGACGATCCGGGAGGCGCGGGTGCGCAGCCGGGACAGCAGCGCGCCGAAGCAGGCGCTGCAGATCCCAAGGGTGGTCAGCGCCATAGCCCGCGCGTGGAGGACCCCTCCTTCCGGACCCAGCGCCCGGAGGTAGGCCAGGGTCACCGCCACCGTGGTCAAGGCGCCAGAGGCGGCGATCACCGCCCACTCCGCCGTGGAGAAGAAGCGGCTGCGGTGCGCCCGCGGCAGCAGGCGTCCGTCGGGCGGACGGGCCTGGAAGCTGAGCATCGCGGTGGGGTGGATGATCAGCTCCAGCCACACGATGTGCAGCGGCAGGTACAGCAGCGGCTGCCCCGCCAGCGGCAGGAAGGCGGCGGTCAACACCAGCGGGATGTGGATCAGCAACAGGTAGGCAAAGGAGTCGCGCAGGTTCTCGAACAGCTGCCGCCCCTCGGCGATCGCCCCCACGATGGTCCGGAAGTTGTCGTCCAGCAGGACGATCGAGGCCACCTCCCGGGCGCTGCGCGTCCCCCGCTCTCCCATCACCAACCCCACGTCGGCGGCCTGCAGCGCCGGCACGTCGTTCACCCCGTCTCCGGTGACCGCCACCGACTCCCCCGCCTCCTGCAGCGCCCGGACCAGCAGCAACTTCTGCGCCGGAAGGGCCCGCGCCACCACGTCCAGCTCCCGCAGGTCCGCGGGCGGGGTTTGCTCCAACTGCGAGCCCAGCACCAGCCGGGGCGAGTCCCCGCCCAGGCCAATCTCCCTCGCCACCGCCAGCGCGGTGGCCGGGTGGTCGCCGGTGACCATCACAGTGCGCAGCCCGGCGGCACGACAGCGGGCAATGGATTCCCCCACCCCAGCACGGACCGGGTCGGCGAACACCAGCAGCCCCGCGAAGATGAAGCCGTGGGTCGGCTCCCCGCCCCGCCAGTGCGCCGGGTCCACCTCCAGCCGCGCGCAGCCGATCGGCTTTTGCCCGGTGCCCGCCACCCGCTCCACCTCCTCCATCCATCCCTGGACTGCCGGGGGCGTCAGGCCACACAAGGAGAGGATCAGCTCCGGGGTCCCCTTGGTGACCACCCAGATCCGGTCTGGCCCGGCCCAGGCCGCCGTCTCCCGGCGGCGCTCCTCGGTGAAGGGGAAGGTGGCCAGCAACTTGCTGGAGGGGACGGTGAGCTGCCTGCGGGAGAGCTCCTCCAGCAAGGCGGCGTCCAGCGGATCGCCGCTCTCCGCCCGCGCGGCGCCCGCGGCGATGGTCAGCACCTCCTCCGGCGCGTAGCCCTCCGCCGGCACCACCCGGGTCAGCCGCAGCCGCCCCTCGGTGAGGGTGCCGGTCTTGTCCGCGCAGATGGTGGAGACCCGGCCCACGTTCTCCACCGTCACCGCGCGGCGGACCAGCGCCTGCCGCCGCGCCAGCCGGTAGCTGCCCGCCCCCAGAAAGAAGGTGAACACCAGCGGGAACTCCTCCGGCAGCGCGGCCACCGCCAGGGTGGCAGCGCTGACCAAGGCGTCGACCCACCCGTGCCCCTGCAGCCAGCGCACCGCCGCCAGCACCACGCACAGCGCCAGGGCCACCACCGAGAGCACCAGCACCAGGGAGGCGATGGACCGTTGCAGCGGGGTGCGGGCCTGGCCGGACGCCCTCGCCGAGCGGACGATCTGCCCGTACAGGCTGTCCGCGCCGGTGTTCAGCACCCGCAGGCTTCCGCTGCCGGTGAGCACCCGCGTCCCGGCAAAGCCCCACTGCGAGGTGTCCACCGCCCACGGGCCGGGGCCGGTCAGCCCCTCGGGCCACACCGCGGCCTTATGCACCGGGTAGGCCTCTCCGGTCAGCGAGGACTCCTCCAGCTGCAGTCCCTGGACCTCCAGCCAGACTCCGTCCGCGGCCACCAGCTCTCCGGCCGCCACCTCCACCCGGTCCCCCACCACCACCTGGGCCGCCGGCAGCGGCTGGACGCTGCCGTCCCTCCTCACCCGGGCGGTGGCCGCCAGGCGGGACTCCAGCCCTTCGGTGGAGGCCCGCGTCCGGCGGTGCAGGAAGGCGTCCATCCCGGTCAGTGGCAGCACCGAGAGCAGCAGGGTCAGCCCCTCCAGCCGCTCGCCCAGCGCCAGGTAGATCCCGCCGGTCACCACCAGGAACCACAGCATCGGATCCGCCGCGGTCTGACGGATGCGCCTCCACAGCGAGCGGTGAACCCCCTCCACGATCAGGTTGTCCCCGAAGCGTGCGCGCCGGCCCTCCACCTCCAGCTCGGACAGCGGCTGTCCCTTCTCGGCGGCGGGGCTCCAGCGATCGGGTGGGATGGGTGCGCGCACGAAAAGGGACTCCGCAGAGGGTGGCCATCCCCGCGCCGAAGTGCCGCTGTCCTCAAGGAGGACCGCCCCGCGCCTGGCCGCTGAACACTCCGAACATCCACCGTCCACTGTGCCGGGCAAGGAGGCGTCCCCACCCTGGGCCAGTCGCGGAAGGCACGGTGCATATGAACAACCGCTGGGGTGCGTTGGCGTTGGGCCTGCTGGTGCTCCCGGTGGTGGGCGCCGCGCAGGACCGGGCGGTGATGGGAGCCTGGTCACCGGTGGTGGACTGGCCGATCTCCGCGGTGCATACCCACCTGCTCCCCACCGGCAAGGTGATGTTCTCCTCCGAGTTCGCCGACGGGGCCAAGATGTACAGCTGGGACCCGTCCTCCGACGTGCTCACCCGGCTTCCGGACGCGCCCTACAACATCTTCTGCGCCGGGCACGCCTACCTCCCCGACGGCCGGCTGCTCCTGGCCGGCGGTCACATCAGCGACGACCACGGACTGGCCGATGCCAGCCTCTTCGACCCCTGGAGCCAGCAGCTGATCCGGCTGCCGGACATGAACGCCGGCCGCTGGTACCCCACCGTGACCGGCCTGGAGAACGGCGACCTGGTGGTGGTGGCGGGCGCCGCGGAGAACGGCACCTCCAACGCCATCCCCCAGGTGTGGGAGCACGCCATCAACCGCTGGCGGGATCTGACCGGCGCGCGGCAGTCGCTGCCCTACTACCCGTGGATGTTCCTGGCCCCCGGCGGGCGGGTGTTCATGGCCGGGCCCTTCTCGCTGGGCCAGTGGCTGGACACCTCCGGCACCGGCCGCTGGATCAACGGGCCGCGCACCCGCTCCGGGACCAACCGCAGCTACGGATCGGCGGTCAGCTACCAGCCGGGGAAGCTGCTGATCACCGGCGGCGGCTCGCCCCCCACCAACAGCTCCGAGACCCTGGACCTGTCCGTCGCCTCCCCCAACTGGACCCAGACCGCGCCGATGCGCTTTGTCCGCCGGCAGCACAACGCAACCCTCCTCCCCGACGGGGCGGTGCTGGTGACCGGCGGCCACAGCGGCAGCCCCCTGGATGATCCCACGAGGCCGGTCTTCGCCACCGAACGCTGGAACCCGGCCACAGGCACCTGGACCACCCTGGCCCCGGCCTCCGCCTACCGCGGCTACCACAGCGTGGGGCTGCTGTTGCCGGACGGGCGGGTGCTCTCCGCCTCCAGCCGCAGCCAGACCGACATGCAGGTCTTCTCCCCGCCCTACCTGTTCCAGGGCGCCCGCCCGGTCCTCTCCTCCTCTCCCGACGGGGTCGGGTACGGCGCGGCCTTCACCGTGGCCACCCCCGATCCCTCCCTGGTGGCCCGGGTCACCTGGGTCCGGCTGGGATCGGTGACCCACTCCTTCAACGAGAACCAGCGCTTCGCCGAGCTGACCTTCACCCGGGGCTCGGGGCTGCTCAACCTCACCGCCCCCGCCCGGCCGGACCTGGTGCCTCCAGGCCACTACCTGATGTTCCTGCTCAACGCCCAGGGGGTGCCCTCGGTGGCCCGGGTGATCCGCCTGGGCGGCGACGCCGCGCCGCCGCCTCCTCCCCCTCCGCCCCCGGAGGGTCCGGAGCAGCTGGTGATCCCGTTCGGCTCCCAGTGGCGCTTCCACGACGGCAACCAGGACCTGGGCTCCGGCTGGACCGCGATGGACTACGACGACTCCTCGTGGAAGCTGGGCCGCGCCCAGCTGGGTTATGGGGACGGAGACGAGAAGACCCAGGTGTTGGCCACCTCGCCGCGCCAGCCCAGCATCTACTTCCGCCACTCGCTGCAGCTGGACGCCGCGCCCACCCTGGCCCGGCTCAAGGTGCTCAAGGACGACGGGGTGTCGGTGTGGGTCAACGGGGTGCAGGTCTACGCCCACCGGGTCAACTCCACCGCCTTCTCCGCGCTGGCCACCGCCTCCTCCGCGGACAACGAGCTGACCGAGGTCACCCTTCCCCCCGAGCGCTTCATGGCCGGGCACAACGTGGTGGCGGTGATGATCAAGCAGTCCAGCACCAGCTCCTCGGATCTGTCCTTCGATCTGGCGCTGACCCTGGACGTGGGGACCACGCCCCACGTGGGGTTCCTGGTGCTGAGTCCCAACGGGGGAGAACAGCTGCGCGCCGGCACCACCGGCAGCGTGAGCTGGATGGGGCACGGGGAGACCGCCGAGAGCGTGCGACTGGAGTACTCCACCGACCTGGGGACCAGCTGGACCCCCATCGATGAGATGGCCCCCAACACCGGCAGCTACAGCTGGACCGTGCCGGCGGTGGAGACCACCCGCGCCCTGTTCCGGGTCTCTGACGGGATGATGGGCGGCGGGATGTCGGACGTCAGCGACGGCCCCTTCACCGTCACCTCCTCCGAGACCTGGAGGGCCATCCCCTTTGGCGCCTACTGGAAGTTCGAGGACAGCGGCGCCAACCCCGGCGCCAGTTGGAACACCTCCTCCTTCGACGACACCGCCTGGCGCGGCGGCGCCGGCGAGCTGGGCTACGGCGACGGCGACGAGCGCACCCTGCTCACCCGCACCAGCCCGTCCCAGCCCAGCGTCTACTTCCGCCACCCGGTGGAGGTCCCGGACACGGTGGGCGCGGCCTCGGTCACCGTCCGCTACGACGACGGCTTCGCGCTGTACGTCAACGGCGCCCTGGCCCTGTCCCGCAACCTGGCCGGCACCGCGCACGGGGACTGGGCCACCACCTCCTCCGAGGACAACTCACTGGCCACCGCCACCCTGGATCCCCGGTTGTTCGTTCGCGGGACCAACCTGGTGACGGTGGTGGTCAAGCAGGCCGGCGGCAGCTCCAGCGACCTCTCCTTCGACGCGGAGCTGACGCTCTCCACCGGCTCCGGAGCCCCTCCGCCCATAGGTCCACGCAAGGTGGTGGCGATCACCCGCGGGGCCGCCTGGCGCTTCTTGGACCAGGGTCCGGATCAGGGCACCGCCTGGATCGCGCCTGGCTTCAACGACTCGGCCTGGGATCTGGGCAACGCGGAGCTGGGGTATGGCGACGACGACGAGGCCACCTTGCTGGGACGGAACCGGCCCTCGGTGTACCTCCGGCACCAGTTCAATGCCGCCGCCGCGCCCACCGGGGCCACAGTGACTGTGCGCTACGACGATGGGTTCGCGATCTGGGTCAACGGCACCCAGGTGGCGTCCAGGAACGTGGGCAGCACCGCGTACTCCAGCTACGCCACCGCCGCGGCGGAGAACCAGGAGGTCACCCTCACCCTGCCCGCTGGGGCGTTTGTCGCCGGGACCAACACGGTGGCGGTGATCGTCAAGCAGGTCTCGTCCACCTCCTCGGACCTGTCCTTTGACCTCAGCCTGGAGGTCGATCTCCCCTAGCCGGTCCGCCCGGGAGCAGCCGCCAGTCGGACTGGGTGATCAGCCGGCTGCCGCGGCGGGAGAACAGGTAGCTCCACACCCACTGTGAGAAGACTGTGATCCGGTTCTTGAAGCCCACCAGGTACAGCACGTGGACGAACAGCCAGCCCACCCAGGCCAGGAAGCCGGCCATCTGCCAGCGGCCGCGGAAGGCGATCGCCTTGTGCTTGCCGATGGTGGCCATGGTGCCCTTGTCCCGGTAGCGGAAGTCCTCGCGCGGCTGGCCGTTCACCGAGGCCAGGACGTTGCGGGCCGCGGTCCTCCCGGCCTGGATCGCCGCCGGCGCCACCCCGGGGAGCAGCTCTCCTGGTCCCAGCTCCACGTGGGCGATGTCCCCCACCGCGAACACCTCCGGATGGCTGGGCAGGGAGAGGTCCTTGCCCACCGGGATCCGACCGGCGCGATCCAGCTCCACCCCCAGGGATCGGGAGAGGGGCTCGGCCTGCACCCCGGCCGCCCAGAAGGCGTTGGCGGCGGCCACCCGTTGGTCGCCGATCAGCACCCCCTGCTCGTCGATCTGCCTGACCATTGCGCCGGTGATCACCTCCACCCCCAGGGTCTGGAGATCGTCCACCGCCTGGCGGGAGAGCCCGGGCGGGAACACCGGGAGGATGCGGGGTCCGGCCTCGGCGAGGAGGATGCGGGCGCTGGCGGGGTTGATCCGCCGGAAGTCCTTCACCAGCACCGTACGGCTGATGTCGGCGATCGCGCCCGCCAACTCCACTCCGGTGGGACCTCCGCCGACCACCACGAAGGTCAGCAGGATCTTCTGCCGCTGGGGGTCTGACTCGTTCTCCGCGGCCTCAAAGGCACCCAGGATCCGTCGCCGGATCTCGGTGGCCTGCTCCACGGTCTTGAGCCCCGGCGCGCGCTCCTCCCACTCCGGATGGCCGAAGTAGCTGTGCGAGGCGCCCGCGGCGATGATCAGGTAGTCGTAGGCCCTCCGCACCTCGCCGGCCTGGAAGAACTTCTGCTCCAGATCCACCCGGTCGATCCGGCGCTGGTGCACCGAGACGTTGGCGTCGTCGGAGAACTGGGCCCGGATCGGCACCGCGATGTCCGCCGGGTTCAGTCCCGCGGTGGCCACCTGGTACAGCAGCGGCTGGAACAGGTGATGGTTGCGCTGGTCGACCAGGGTCACGTGGACCTGGGACGACCCGGCCAGCTCCTTGGCGGCGGCCAGCCCGGCGAACCCTCCGCCGATCACCACCACCTCTTTCTGCCCTTCCCGCAGCGTCGGATGGAGGTCGAGGATCATGACCTGGATCTAACCCGCCGGCCGCCGCCCCGGAGAGGCGCGGCGGTTTGCTGATTAGATCAACTTTCGGCGTCCAGGCCGCTGGGCTGGGCGCGGGGCGCGGGTCCAGCCGGTCACGCTCAGCCGGCTCGGCGGTGGTGGCCTCGCGCAGCCAGGCGTCAAAGGTCTCCGCCACCGGCCGGGAGCGCGGATCCATGAACGCGCGCAGGTTGTGGAAGGTCATCCCGCTGCCGACGATGAACACCCCCTCCTCGCGCAGCGGCGCCAGGGCGCGGCCCATCCGCAGGTGCTCGGCCGGATCCAGCCCCGCCTTGAGGGACAGCTGCAGCACCGGGAGGGTCGCCTCCGGGTAGGTGACCTTGAGCGGCACGAACGTGCCGTGGTCGGACCCGCGCTGGGAGTCCTCCGCGGTCTGGAAGCCCGCGCCCTCCAGCAGCTGTCGCACCCGCGCGGCAAGCTTCGGATCCCCGGGGGCCGGCCAGGTCAGCTGGTAGGACTCGGGCGGGAACCCGTAGTAGTCGAAGTACATCGGGGGCCTCTCCGCGGTCATCACCGTGGGCACCGCCTCCTCCCAGTGCGCGGACACCACCAGGATCGCCCGGGGTGGGGTCGGGGGAAGCTTCGCCACCGAGCGCAGATAGCCCTTGAGCGCGTCAAATCCGGGCGGGTCGTCCCAGCCCATCTCCACGAACGGCCACGGACCGCCACCATGGGGCAAAAACGCCACCGGCATCCTCTTGCTGCTCATGTGACAACCATGCAGCCCGGCGGGTGACCGCGCCAGGGCCGGTACCGCACGACTGCGTTGCAGATCCGGCAACGATCCCCCGTTCCACGACCGCCGTCTGACCTCCGAACGGCCGGGACCTGTTCCGGATGTGGAGCGGTGGCATAACGGGGTCATGAGCCGAAAGCCGGACCTCAACCTGTTGCCGGTGTTCGTGGCTGTGGCCGAGACCTGGAGCATCTCCGCGGCGGCGCGGAGGCTGGAGCTGCCCAAGTCCTCGGTCAGCCGCGGGATCGCCTCGCTGGAGTCGGCCCTGGGGGTGCAGCTGTTCCACCGCACCACCCGCAAGGTCGCGCTGACCACCGCCGGGACCGCCTTCTACGAGAAGGCCCGTCCGATCGTGGCCTCCCTGCGCGACCTCACCGGCAGCCTGCCCGAACAGGAGGATGAGCCGTCTGGCGAGCTGCGCATCACCTGTCCGGTGGACATGGGGCTGAACCTGCTGCCGGCGATCGTGGCCGGGTTCTCCACCCGCCACCCGGGGGTGGTGTTGGACGTCCGCCCCACCAACCGCTTCGTGGACCTGGTCGGCGAGGGCTTCGACGCCGGGCTGCGGGTGGCGCAGAAGCTGGCGGACTCCGGCCTGATGGCGCGGAAGATCAGCGCCCTGGAGGCGGGCCTGTACGCCTCGCCCACCTACGTGGCCCGGCGGGGCCAGCCGCGAAACGCCTCCGAGGCGGGCACCCACGACTGGATCGTGCTGAGGCAGATGAAGGTCTCGCAGATCGGGATCCTCACCCACCCCCGGCTGTTCACCGACGATCTGCTCTTCGCCCACCGCGCGGTGCGCGAGGGGCTGGGGCTGTGCATCCTCCCCACCTTCCTGGCCAAGGAGGACGTGGCCGCCGGCCTTCTGGTGCGGGTGATGCCCAGCTGGGTCCAGCCCGCCGGCAACCTCTACTTCGTCTATCCCCGCACCGAGCACGTCCCCCGCAAGGTCACCGCCTTCCGGGACTTCCTGCTGGCCTACCTGGGCGCCAACCCGCTCTAGCGTCCTTCGGCGCGAACCCCAGGCGTCGTTACCTGCGCAGCGCCTGCAGCGCACCGGCCCAGGCGGTCAGCTGGCCAAGCAGGGTCTCCAATCCCTTCTCGTGGTGGGTCCGCGGCTTGAAGACCGTGTAGTTCTCGAAGTCCTCCCTCAGAGACAAGAGGACCTGGGCCCGGATGTCGGCGACCTGGATTTCGGCCATCACGTCGCGCAGGTGCTCCACCGCGCGGACCCCGCCGGCGCTGCCATAGCTCACGAAGCCCGCCGCCTTGTTGTTCCACTCGGCGTAGAGGAAATCGATGGCGTTCTTCAGCGCCGCCGGGATGCCGTGGTTGTACTCGGGGGTCACGAACAGGAACCCATCGAAGGGGGCGATCTTCGCTGACCAGGCCTTGGTGTGGGGCTGGGTGTACTTGCCGGAGGCGGGGGGCGCCGGCTCATCCAGCAGGGGCAGCCCCTGGTCCTTCAGGTCGATCAGCTCGAACTCGGCGCCGCCCTTCTTCTTGGCCAACTCGAAGGCCCACCTCGCCACCTGCTCATTGACCCGGCCCGGCCGCGTGCTGCCCATGATGATCGCCAGCTTCACCATCTGAGGCTCCTGTGGTTCCGGTCACGGTCCCTTCCGTGCCTTTCGACCCAAGGATGGGGACTCTCCGTCGGATGGCTCCCCAGGAGCGGACGCCCGCCTGCCCCGCCTGCGATCAGTGAAGCGGCTGTTGCTTCGGGGCGAGGTCGGTCAGCCCTGGCGTTGCCCAAAGGTCCGCTCCCAGGGACGTTCGGTGTCCGGGCGGGCGTGATGCGCCGGGAGGCGACCGCCACGATCCTGTCTGGACGGAGGCCATGGATGTCGACACCCATCGAAGACTACGCGCTGATCGGCGACACCCGGACCGCCGCACTGGTGGGCCGCGACGGCTCCATTGACTGGCTGTGTCTGCCGCGCTTCGACTCCGGGGCCTGCTTCGCGGCGCTGCTGGGAGACCCCCACCACGGCCGCTGGAGCCTGGCTCCGGTCCAGGGTGGCCAAAGCCAGCGCCGCTACCGCCCGGACACCCTGGTGCTGGAGACCACCTTCCAGACCCGGGGCGGCAAGGTCCGGGTGGTGGACTGCATGCCTCCGGACGAGGAGATCCCCAACCTGGTCCGGCTGGTGGAGGGCGTAGAGGGAGAGGTCCGGATGCGGTTGGAGCTGGTCATCCGCTTCGACTACGGCTGGGTGGTCCCCTGGGTCACCCAGACCGACGGGATGTTGCGGGCGGTGGGTGGACCCGACGCCCTGGTGCTGCGCACCCCGGTGCCGACCCACGGCGAGAACCTGACCACCGTGGCGGAGTTCACCGTCCGGGCAGGAGAGCAGGTCCCCTTCGTCCTCAGCTGGCACCGCTCCACCCAGCCCCCGCCCCCCGCGGTGGACGCGTCAGCGGCGGTGGCCGCGGCGGAGGCGTGGTGGCGCGGCTGGGTGGGCACCTGCTCGTACCAGGGGCCGTGGAGGGAGGCGGTGACCCGGTCGCTGATCACCCTCAAGGCGCTGACCTACAGCCCGTCGGGAGGGATCGTGGCCGCCGCCACCACCTCGCTGCCAGAGCGGCTGGGCGGGGTGCGCAACTGGGACTACCGCTACTGCTGGCTGCGCGACGCCACCTTCACCCTCTATGCGCTGATGTTGGGCGGCTTCTACCAGGAGGCCCGCGCCTGGCGGGACTGGCTGCTGCGGGCGGTGGCCGGGGACCCGGCCCAGCTGCAGATCATGTACGGCGTGGAGGGCGAGCGACGGCTGCCCGAGCTGACCCTGGACTGGCTGCCCGGGTACGCCGGCTCGGTGCCGGTGCGAGAGGGAAACGAAGCGGTGGACCAGCTGCAGCTGGACGTCTACGGGGAGGTGATGGACGCGCTGCACCAGGGTCGCCGGGCGGGGCTTCCGCTGGATCCCAGCGCCTGGAATCTGCAGCGACGCCTGGTGGACTACCTCGAGCACCACTGGCGGGAGCCCGACGAGGGCCTCTGGGAGGTCCGGGGACCACGGCAGCACTTCACCCACTCCAAGATGATGGCCTGGGTGGCGCTGGACCGGGCGGTGAAGGCGGTGGAGCAGACCGGACTGGACGGCCCGGTGGGACGCTGGCGAGCGATCCGAGACAGCATCCACGAGGAGCTGTGCCTCCAGGCCTTCCACCCCAAGAAGCGCGCGTTCACGCAGGTCTACGGTGGCGAGGCCCTGGACGCGGCCCTGCTGCTGATGCCCCTGGTGGGCTTTCTGCCCGCCACCGATCCGCGGGTGATCTCCACCGTGCAGGCCATCGAACGGGAGCTGCTCCACAACGGGCTGGTCCGTCGCTACATCACCGAGGAAAGTGATGACGGTCTCCCCAGGGGCGAGGGCGCGTTCCTGCTGTGCAGCTTCTGGCTGGCGGACAACTACGCGCTGATGGGCCGGGAGGAGGAGGCGCGGGCGCTGTTCGAGCGACTGCTGACGCTGCGCAACGACGTGGGCCTGCTCTCCGAGGAGTACGACCCGGTGGCTGGCCGGATGCTGGGGAACTTCCCCCAGGCCTTCTCCCACGTGGGGTTGATCAACACCGCCTACAACCTCACGCCCCAACAACGGGGCCCTGCCCACGAGCGGAGGAACTGCTGAGCCTCCCCACCCCGGGAAGGAAGCGCCGCGTACTCGCGACAGCGCGCGCCGTTCGGGGAAGTGGGTGCGGATGATCAACGGTGGCGTGGCATTCGGCTTCCGGGCCGTCCACGGGTATGAACCCCCGCGATGATCACCGCCCTCCCCCTCCTCGCGGTTGGACTGGCAATGGACGCTACCGCAGTGGCGCTGACCACCGGCTTCACCGCCACCAAGGTCCGCTGGCGGGACGCGCTGCTGCTGGCCTCCCTGTTCGGCCTCTTCCAGGGACTGATGCCGGCGATAGGCTGGCTGCTGGGCACCCGCTTCGAGCGGTACATCTCCGCCTGGGATCACTGGCTGGCGTTCGCGCTGCTGGCGCTGATCGGCGCGAAGATGATCCGCGAGGGGCTGCAGCACAAAGGCGACACCGTCGGCCCGCCGACCGATCCCTTCCATCCCCGTCCACTGCTGATCCTGGCGGTGGCCACCAGCATCGACGCGTTGGCCGCAGGGATCACCCTGCCGGTGATGGACCTGCCGCTGCTGCTGGCGATAAGCGTGATCGCCGCGGTCACCTTCCTGATGTCCCTGCTCGCGGTCTTCGCCGGCCGCCGCTTCGGCGATCACCTGGGCGGGAAGCTGGACGTGGTCGGCGGGGTGATCCTGATCGCCCTCGGCGCCCGGACGGTCTTCGAACACCTCGCCGGTTGAAGACGCCTCCCCCGGGTCGCTGCGCGACCGGCGCGGGGCGCGAGGCGTGCGTCCAGTCATGCGTGCAGTTCCTCAAGGACGACGGGGTGACCTCCGACGATGACTGCAACTGCGGTGACCCCGGCGAGCCGGCCTGCTCCGAGTCCCCGATGGGCCGTTGGCGCGCCCAGTACAGCTGCTAGCGCCCCCGCCAAGCGGTCCACGAAGGAGGCGGCGGTCTTGGCCCGCACCTCCTTCAGGGTGGCGCCTGCGGCGGTGGGTCAGCGCAGCAGCTCCACCACCGTGGCGTCTCCCTGGCCTACCCCCACACAGAGGGTGGCCAGGCCGTAGCGCATCGCCTCGCCCGCCTCGGCCCGGCGTCGCATCTCCCACAGCAGGGTGGTCAGCACCCGCGCCCCCGAGCAGCCCAGCGGGTGTCCCAGGGCGATCGCCCCCCCGTTGACGTTGGTGATCTCCTCGCTCAGCTCCAGCTCGCGCAGCACCGCGATCGCCTGCACCGCGAAGGCCTCGTTCAGCTCCGCCAGCTGCAGGTCGCCCACAGTCAGCCCGGCCCGGCGCAGCGCCTTGCGGGTGGCCTCCACCGGCCCCAGCCCCATCACCCGCGGATCCACCCCGGTCGCGCCCGACGCCACCCAACGCGCCAGCGGCTGCAGCTTCAGCTGCTGGGCCCGCTTCTCGGACATCAGCACCAGCGCGGCGGCGCCATCGTTCATCCCCGAGGCGTTGCCCGCGGTCACCGTCCCTCCCTTGCGGAAGGCCGGCCGCAGCTTGCCCAGCTGCTCCAGGGTGGTGTCCAGCGCGTAGCCGGCGTCGCTCTTCCGGTAGCGGGGGTGCTCGTCGGTCTCCACCTGCACCGGGTCCCCCTTGCGTTGGGGCACCGCCACCGGGACGAGCTCCCGGCGGAAGTGGCCGGCGTTGATCGCCACCACCGCCCGGGCGTGGCTCTGCAGCGCGTAGCGATCCTGCTCCTCCCGGGAGATCACCCCGCCCTTGATTCCCCCCGTCTGCGACAGCTCCTGGATGTTCTCCGCCGTCTCTCCCATCGCCTCTAGGGGGAACAGCGCCTCCATCCGAGGGTTGGGGTAGCGCCAGCCCAGCGAGGTGTCCCAGGCGGTGCTGTTTCCCGGTGGCCCGAACGGCACCGGGTTCTTGGGCAGCGAGTAGGGCGCGCGGGTCATGCTCTCCACCCCGCCGGCCACGTAGACCTCGCCCTCGCCGGCCCGGATCGCGCGCGCCGCCTGGTTCACCGCGGTCAGCCCGCTGGCGCACAAGCGGTTCACGGTGACCCCGCCCACGTGCTGCGGCAAGCCGGCCAGCAGCACCGCCATCCGCGCCACGTCCCGGTTGTCCTCCCCTGCCTGGTTGGCGCAACCCAGGAAGACCTCTTCGATCTCCGCCGGATCCACCCCCGCCCGTGCCACCGCCTCCGCCACCACGCGCGCCGCCAGATCGTCCGGGCGCACCGTCGCCAACGCCCCGCCCAGCTTGCCGATCGGGGTCCGCACCGCGCTGACGATCACCACCTCGCGCCACTGCGTCATGCTGCTGCTCCCGCGCCCTGGGCGCGCTTCCAGCCCCAGCTTCCTGATCGCCGCCGGTTCGCTCTTGCGTACCATCTCCGGGATCAGCTCGTCCCGGGTGGCGAACGCGAAGTCGTCGCGCAGCAGCGGGTCCCCGCCTAGTCGATTCCCCCCCGGCGGCGCCGCCACCGCAGCGTCACGATGGCCAACACCCCCACTAGATTCAGGCCCGGACCACCGCTGGCGCAGCCACCACAGCTCGCCGGAGCCGGCGCCTCATAGGTGAACCCGCTGGCCAGCGACGCGAACTGCCCGTCCGGGTGGGTGACGCGGACCTCCACCGTTCCCGATGCGCCGGGGGGCGTGATGGCGGTGATCGCGGTGTCACTGGCCACGTTGAGGCCCGCGGCCGGAGTCCCACCGAAGGTCACCGTCGCCCCCGCCACGAAGTTGGCTCCGGTCAGCGACACCGCCAACCCACCCTCCATCGCCCCACTGGACGGGCTAACGCTGGAGAGCACCGGGGCGGGCGGCGCCAGATAGGTGAACCCGCCGGCCAGGGTGGCCACGCTGCCATCCGGGTTGTGGACCGAGACGTCCACCGCGCCGGCGGGATGGGCCGGGGCCCGGGCGGAGATCGAGCTCTCGCTGGCCACCACCGCCTGCGTGCTCTCCACCCCACCGAAGCGTACCGTGGCCCCGGCGGCGAAGCCGGTCCCGGTGAGGGTGACGTCGGTTCCCCCGTTGGTCGAACCGCTGGCCGGGTTCACCGCGCCCAGGGTCACCGCCGGCACCGCCTGATAGGTGAACGCCGCCGCCAACACGCCGGTCTGCCCATCCGGGTTTGTCACGGTGACTGTCACCGTGCCGGCGGGCTGACCCGGGGCCTGCGCGGTCAGCGAGGTGGCGCTGCCGAACACCACCCCGGTGGCCTCCACTTCGCCAAAGCGCACCGTGGCGCCGTCGACGAAGTTCGCGCCGTCCAGGGTGACCGAGGTCCCGCCGGTGGCCGGACCGACCGCTGGGGTCACCGAGGTCAGGCTGGGAGCAGGCGGCGCCAGATAGGTGAAGCCGGAGGAGAGGGAGGCCTGCTGACCATCGGGGTTGGTCACCACCACCTCCACCGCAAAGGCGGCGTGCACCGGGGTGGTGGCGGTGATCGAGGAGTCACTCCCGAACACCACCGCGGTGGCCTCCACCCCGTCGAAGCGCACCGTGACCCCGTCCACGAAGTTCGCGCCGTTGATCGTAACCAGGGTGCCGCCGTTGGTGGACCCGCTGTCCGGGGTGATTGCGCTCAACGTCGGCGCCGGCGCCGCCAGATAGAGGTAGCCTTGGGAGAGCGTGGCGCTCTCGCTGTCCGGGTTGGTCACCGTCACGTCCACCGTGCCGGTAGCCTGGGGCGGCGCCTCCGCCGACAGCGAGGTGTCGCTGATCCAGGTGACCGCGCTGGCCTCTGCCGCGCCGAAGCGCACCGTGGCGCCGGACGCGAAGTTCGTCCCGCCCACGGTCACGTTGTTCCCCCCGGAGCTGGGCCCGCTGCCGGGACTGACCGACGTCACCGTCAGCACCGGCAGCGGCTGGTAGGTAAACGCGTTGTTCAGGGTGCCGGTCTGCTGGTCGGTGTTGCGCACCACCACCGCGAAGGTGCCGGCCGGGTGCGCGGCGGTGATCGCGGTCAGTTGGGTCGGCCCCAGGACCGAGACCGAGCTGGCCTGCTGGGTGCCGATGGTCACCGTGGCCCCATCCACAAAGCCGGTGCCGGTGAGGGTGATCGCGGTTCCACCCGCCGCAGGGCCGGCAGACGGGCTGATCGCTGTCACCGCAGGCGGCGCGCCCCAGTCATAGGTGAAGGCCGCGCTGCGGGTGGCGCTCTGCGCGTCCGGGTTGGTGACCACCACGTCCACCGCACCAATCGATCCCCGCGCCGGGGTGGTGACCGTGATCTGGGAGGGGCTCAACGTCTCCACCGTGCCGGCGGTCCCGCCCAACAACACCGTGGCCCCTGTCTTGAAGTTGCCGCCGCTGAGGGTGATCACGGTTCCGCCCAGGGTGGGCCCGCGGGTCGGGGAGAGACCGGTGAAGCTGGGCCCAGGCTCCGGCTGGTAGACGAAACCCCCGCTAAGGGTGGCCGCGCTCCCGTCCGGATTGGACACGTCCACGTTCACCGCCCCGGGCGCGTGCGCCCCGGTCACCGCGGTGAGCCGGGTGGAGTCCAAGAACGTCACCCAGCTGGCCGCCACCCCTCCCAGGCTCACCTCCGCGCCGCTGACGAAGTTCGTTCCGGTGATCGTCACCGGGGTGCCGCCGGTGGAAGGCCCGGTGGCCGGCGAGATGGCGCTGACCGTGGGCGACCCGGGGGCCACGAAGCTGTACCCGGCGATCAGGGTGGAGGACTGCCCGTCGGTGTTGGAGACGATCACGTCCACCGCTCCGGCCGGATGCGCGCCGGTGACCGCGGTCAGCCGGTCGGAGCTGGTCACCGTCACGCTGGCGCCCACCCCACCGAAGGTCACCGAGGCCCCGGCCAGGAAGCCACTGCCGTTGATCGTCACCGCGGTGCCACCGTTGGTGCTGCCGCTCACCGGGGAAACCGAGGCCACCGCCGGCGGTGCCTGCGCAGTGAAGCCGCCGGCCAGCGTGGCCAGCTGCCCATCCGGATTGCGGAGCGTCACCGAGGTCGCGCCGGGAGGCAGCGCCGGGGTAGTGCAGCTCAAGGTGGTGGCGTCGACGAAGGCCACCGCCGAGGCGGGGATTCCCCCGAACGACACCGTGGCCCCGTCCACAAGGCCGGTCCCGGTGATGGTCACCGAGGTCCCGCCCGCTGCGGGCCCGGAGTTGGGAGTGACCGAAGCCAAGGTCGGTCCGGCCGAGGTCCCCAGATACGCAAAGCCCTCCCGGAGCACGTGCTGCAGGCCGCCGGGATTGGAGACCTCCACGTCCACCCGCCCCGGAGTTCCGCTCACCGGCGGGACCACGGTCAGCTCGGTGTCACCAACGAAGGTCACCGAACCGGCCGCCACCCCGCCGAAGCGGACGGTGGCTCCGCTGCGGAACTGCGCGCCGCGCACAGTCACCGTGGTCCCCTGGTTGACCTGCACCGAGGACGGGGTGAGCCGGTGCACCGCGGGCGGCTCCTCCACCGTCAGCGGGGCCAGCGCTCCCCCGAAGCTGGTCACCAGGTAGACGTAGCCGGAGGTGGCATCGGGCGGGACCAGCAACTGCACCTGGGTCTCGGTGGCTCCCCGAAGCTCGACCCCGCTTCCGGCGCCGCTGATCTGCACCGCGCCCAGCGGCAGGAGGCGCGCCCCCTGCACGGTCACCACCTGCCCGCGGCGCACCGGGTTGGGGGACACCGAGGTGATGGTGGGCGCGACGCCGCTGCTGACGGTGAAGTCCCCGGGGGAGAGCCCGGTCCCCAGCGCGTTGGTCACCGAGATCTTCCCGGTGGTGGCACCGGACGGGACCACCGCATACAGCACCGAATCGGAGCTGAGCCCGGAGACGATCTCCGCTGGCTGCCCGTTGAACTGCACCCCGGTGGCGGCGCCCAGCCCAGCCCCCTGGAGGAGCACCAGGGTGCCCACGTCTCCGGAGGAGGGCTGCAGGGCGGTCACCACCGGCATTCCGGTGGGCTCGGTCACGAAGGCGGTGCTGGAGTGCGCCCGGCCACCCGGGCCGCTCACCCGGATCCGTCCGGTGCCCGCGCCCTCGGGGACCAGGAAGGTCAGCTGGGTGTCGCTGACCACGGTGAAGGTGGCGCGGATGTCGCTCAGGGTGGTGAGCAGGCTGACCCCGGTGGCGCCGGTGAACCCGGAACCGGTGACGGTGATCACCGACCCCACTGCCCCACTGGAGGGAGTGAAGCCCAGCACGGAGGGAGGCGGAATCACCGTTAGCGCCTGGCCGGAGACGGCGGTGCCCACGTTGTTGGTGACCGAGATCACCCCGCTGCTGGCGTTGGTGGCCACCACCGCGCGCAGCTCCTGGTCGGAGGTGATTACGAAGGACTCGGCCAGCACGTCGTTGATCCGGACCTCGGTGACGCCGGCGAAGTGCTGGCCCCACACGGTCACCGTCCCGCCCACCCCTACCTGGGAGGGACCCAGACCGGTGATCTGGGGCGCGCTGGCCGACGGTACCGCGAACCGCCCGACGCTGGTCAGCAACCCGCCCGGAGCCTCGACGGTGATCGGGCCAGTCACCGCGCCGGCCGGAACAGTGGCTGCCAGCTGGCTGTCGCTCTGGACAGTGAACGTGGCCAGCCCTCCGGCGAAGGACACCGCCCGGGTGCCGGTGAGGCCAGCGCCGGTCACGGTGACCACCGTCCCCGCCGGTCCACCCGCCGGGCTAAAGCCGGCCAGGGTCCCGCCGGGGTCGACGGTGAACGATCCGGCGGAGAGCGCGGTGCCGACGGTGTTGGTCACCCGCACCGGCCCGCTGGTGGCTCCATACGGCACCTGCGCCACCGCGTGGGTGTCGCTGTGGACCGTGTAGCGGGCGGCGGGGACGCCGTTGAACCCGATCCCGGTCAGCCCGACAAAATGGGTGCCGGTGAGGAGGACATACGCCCCGCTCGCGCCCCGCGACGGGCTCAACCCGGTCACGGTGGGCGCCCCGCCTGAGAGGACGGTGAACGCCTGGACTGAGAAGGCGGAGCCCGAAGCGGTGGCCAGGCCGACCGTGCCGCTGACCGCCGCCGGCGGCACCACCACCGTCAGCTGGGTGTCGCTGTCCACGGTGAAAACGGTCTGGGTGTTCTTCCCCAGCCGGACCACGGTGGCGCCGGTGAAGCCCGACCCGGTCACCGTCACCACCGTCCCCACCGGACCGCCAGCGGGGCTGAAGCTGGAGATCTCCGGCGGAGGGAGGATCAGGAAGCTGTCCGCCGAGGTCCCCTCCCCCTGCGAGTTGAGGACCGAGATCGGACCGGTGGTGGCGCCAGGCGGCGGATAGAAGCTCAGCGAGGTATCGCTGAACACTGTCAGGTTGGTGCCGGCCAACCCGCCGATCGACGCCCGGGTCACGCCGGTGAAGGCCGTCCCCTGCACGGTGACCCGGGTCTGGCTCCCGCCGCTGCTGGGGGTAAAGCCGGTCACGGTGGGCACCTGCGAACCGAGCACGGTGAAGCTGTCAGCGCTGGTGGCGGTGTTGGGAGCAAACACGGTCAGCTTCCCGCTGCTGGCGCCCAGCGGGACCACCGCGGTCACCTCGGTGTCACTGAGCACGGTGAAGCTGGCCGAGTCCTGGGTGTTGAAGCGGACCCGGTTCGTCCCCGAGAGGCCGGAGCCGCTGAGGGTGATCACCGTCCCCGCCGCCCCCTGCGAAGGAGCAAAGCCGGAGAGGTTGGGGCCCGTCGGGGCGAGGACCAGGAAGGGGGTGGAGGAGACCGCGGTCCCCACCGTATTGGTGACGGCCACCGGGCCGGACTCCACGTCGGCAGGAGGATAGGCCCGCACCTGGGTATCGCTGACCACCGAGAAGAAGCTCGCCGGCCGGCCGTTGAAGGTGACCCCGGTGAGGCCGGTGAAGTGCTGGCCCTCCACCATCACCTGGGATCCGGGGGCACCGGAGCCGGGGGTCAGGCTGGTGAGCACCGGCGCCGCCCGGGACAGCACCGTGAAGCTGCGGGAGCTGCCGGCGTACCCTCCCGGGGCCTGCAGGGAGAGCGACCCGCTGACCGCGCCCGGGGGAACGATCGCCGTCAGCCGACCGTCGTTGACCACCGTGAACTCAGCGTCGCTCCCGGAGAACCGCACCGCGGTGGCGCCGGAAAAGCCGCTGCCCTCCAGGGTGACCGTGTCCCCCGGGGTCCCCCGCTCCGGGGAGAACTGGAACAGCCCCGGCGGGGGAATCACGGTGAAGCTGGCCGCGGAGGTGGCCGCGCCCTCGGTGTTCACCACGGTGATCGGCCCGCTGGGGGCGTTGCCCGGCACGGTGATCGACAGCCGGGTGTCACTCTGCACCCCCAGGTTGGTGCCGGGGACTCCGCCAAAGCGGACCGCGGTGGCGCCGGTGAAGTTCGTACCGTCCACCACCACCGTGGAGGACCCGGCGCCGCTGCCGGGCGAGAAGCCAGTCACCGTGGGCGGTGCGGCGCTGAGCACGGTGAACACCGCCTCCGGCGTGTGGTTCCCGCCCAGGGTGTTGACCCGGAAGGTGCCGGTGGAGGCGCCCAGCGGCACGGTGACGGTCAGCTCACCGTCGCTGACCACCGAGAACGCCACTGTCCGGTTGTTGAGCTGCACGCTGGAGGTGGTGGAGAGCGCAGTGCCGCCCAGGGTGACCACCGTCCCCGCCCCGCCGCTGGAGGGGGAGAAGCCGGCCAGCACCGGCGTCGGCACGTAGGTGAAGTCGGCGACGGAGCTGCCGGTGCCCAGGCTGTTCACCACGCTCACCGGTCCGGTCCCCGCCCCCGCCGGCACCCGCGCGGACAGCGAACCATCCGAGCCCACGTTCACCGTGGTGGAGGGCTTCCCGTTGAAGCGCACCTCAATCAACCCGGTGAAGCAGCGGCCGGAGACGGTGATGAAGTTGCCGGTGCCGCCGCGATCCGGGGACAGGCCCTCCACCACCGGGACACACGAACTCTGGACGGTGAAGTCCGTCCCGCTGGTCGCCTTGGTGGTGCCGCCCAACGAGACGGTGATCGGCCCGCTGACCGCGCCGGAGGGCACATACGCAATCAGCTGGGTGTCGCTGACCACCGTGAAGCTGGCGGTCCTGTTCTTGAAGGTCACCCCCTGCGTGGCGGTGAACCCGCTGCCGGAGAGGGTCACCGGCGTGCCGGCCTCGCCGACGGTGGGGCTAAAGCCGGTGAGCAGGGGCGCGGGGATCACCGTGAACGCGGTAGCGAAGGCGCCAGTCCCGGCGCTGGTGGACACCCCCACCGGACCGGTGGTGGCGGCGGGGGGCACCGGGACCGAGATCCAGCCGTCGGAGATCACCGAGAAGCTCGCGGCGGGCGCTCCGTTGAAGGACACCGCGGTGGCCCCGGAGAAGTCCCTCCCGTAGAGGTAGACGATGGTCCCCGGAACCCCCAACCGGGGCTCCATCCCCGTGGGCTGGGGTGCGGCGGCGCCGGTGACGGTGAACGCCGGGGTGGTCACCGACGCCACCGGGGTGGTGATGTTGGCGGTCACCGTCTGGGGCGTTCCACGGGGGACCGTCACCTCCAGTTGGGTGTCGCTGAGCACCTTGAACAGCGCCGGCCGGCTCGACAGGGTGACGGTGCGGGTGTTCGTCAGCTGGGCGCCGGTCAAGGTGATCACCGTCCCCGGTGGACCGGAGGTGGGGCTGAGCCCGGAGACCGTCGGCCTGGGCAACACCACGTAGTCTTCGGCGGAGGTGGCGGTGCCCTGGTTGTTGGTCACCGAGACCTTGCCGGTCCCGAAGGTTCCCAGGGGGAGGTAGGCCAACAGCTGGCCATCTCCCAGCAGGGTGAAGTTGCGGGCCTCCACCCCGTTGAACTGCACCCGGGTGGTGCCGGTGAAGTAGGCGCCGGAGACGGTGATCGGATCGGCGGCGCTGGTGGGGCTGATCGAGTGGATCTCCGGCGCGCGGGTTCCCTCCACCCCGAAGGAGGACGCGGAGAGCCCGCTCTGGCCTCCCACCTGCACCCGCAGCGGTCCGCTCTGGGCGCCGGAGGGGACCACCGCCGAGAGCTGGTTGTCGCTGACCACCGTGAACACCGCGCCCTTGCCATTGAAGGTCACCTGGGTGGCGCCGGTGAACCTCTCCCCGGTGACGGTCACCCACGAACCGCTGATCCCGCTGGGGGGTGAGAAGCCACTGACCACTGGCGCCGGGGCGGGCGTGACCACGGTGAGGGTGAAGTCGGTGGTGGAGGTGGCGCTGCCCTGGGTGTTGGTGATCCGGATCGGCCCGCTGCCCGCGGCGGGGGCGTTGAAGCGCAGCTCGGTGTCGCTGATCAGCGAGTAGCCCACCTCCCTTCCATTGAACGCCACGCTCAGGGTGCCGGTGAAGTTCGCTCCAGTGACGGTGATCGTGGTGCCCGGGTTCCCCGAGGCGGGGGCAAAGCCACCCAGGGTGGGCGCGGCGGCGGCCACCACCGAGAACTGCCCCACCGTCACCGCGCTGCCGTGGTCGGTGACGAGGGTCAGCGGCCCGGAGCTGGCCGCCGGCGGCACGGTGGTCCGCACCTCGGTGGCGCTGATCGGGGTGACGGTGGCGACCTTGTTGTTCCCAAAGCGGACCTGGCTGGTGCCCTGCAGGTTCACCCCGGTGAGGGTGACGGTGGTGCCCACCTCTCCGAAGGTCGGAGACACCGAGCTTAGCTCCGGCGGCGGGGCGATGGTGAAGGAGGTCCCGGAGACGGCCGAGCCCACCGCGTTGAGCACGGCGAGCGGCCCGGTCTGCGCGCCGGAGGGGACCCGCACGAACAGCCGGGTCTCGTTGGCGCCGGCCAGCGGAGCCGCCGGCAGTCCGTTGAACAGCACCTCGCTCACCGTATGCAGGCCGGTCCCGTTCACAGTCACCGTGGTCCCCACCGTCCCCGAGGCCGGGGAGAAGGAGTCCAGGGTGGGGGCGGCCGCGGGGACCACGGTGAACGGACTGGAGGTGGCGGCGTTCCCCTGCGCAGTGGAGACGATGAGGTTGCCGCTCTTCGCGGTGGCCGGCACGGTGACCACCAACTGGGTGGCGGTGTTGGAGGTGACGGTGCCCGGCACCCCGTTGAAGCTGACGCTGGCCGCGTCCAGGCGCAGTCCCTCCAGGGTGACGGAAGTGCCCGGAGGCCCGAACTGGGGCGCAAAGGAGGTCACCTCCGGGGGCGTGGAGACGGGGATGGTGAACGCGCCGGCGGAGACCCCCTCCCCTTCGGTGGGATGGGACACCAACAGCGGCCCGGTGGTGGCCCCGGCGGGGACCCGCGCGGTCAGCTGGGTGTCGCTGACCACTGTGACCACGCTGGCCTCGGTGCCATTGAAGCGGACCGAGGTCACCCCGGTGAAGTTGCTGCCGGTGACTGTGACCGTGGTGTTCACCCCGCCCGAGGCAGGAGTGAACGCGTCCACCGAGGGAGCGCCCAGCGCGCTGCGCACCTGGCCCCAGGCCCGGGCCGCGGAGGGGCCGTCGCCGCAGCCGGCGGTCCACAACGCGGTGACTGCCACGACCAGCCCGAGACGCCGGTTCCACATGTGGGTGCTCCCCCTGACAGCGGCGCACATGGCACCGCTGTGGGGGCATTTGTCCCCAAGCGGTCAGTCTGGATCGTGAAACCCGAACTTTTTTACACCCTGGCTGGAGGGTGGTCCGCGTCCCCCGGGGTCCAGCTGCGCACGCTGGCGCGGTTCAGCACCCGGTCCAGGAAGGTCTCCGACCCCTCCTCCAGCCCCTCCACCCCTCCGCGCAACAGCAGCCGCTGGAAGATGGGCCACAGCTGCTGGCCGTAGTGGCGCATGCAGTCCTCGGGGTGGATCCCCGGCCAGGAGTAGCAGCTGACGGTGGTGCGCCGCTGGGCGGTGGGCACCCCCTCGGGGATGGTGCGCATCCACTTCGGATCGTTTGGGCGGAAGGTCCACTGGTCCAGGTCTCCGCGGGGGATCCCCTCCAGCGAGCGCACCGTGGGCGGGGTCCCGCTGGGGACGTAGGGGTCCACCACAAGATCACAGACGATGGCGTCGGGCGGAAGCCACCCCAGCCACTCGTTGGGGATCAACGGCCGGGATGCGTCCGGGCGCTGGGTGGCGTCCACCAGGATCTCGGTCTGCGCGAAGCGGGCGCGCAGATACTCCGGGTCGCAGGTCAGGGTCCGGCCCACCGTGGTCACCTCCACCCCGGGGACCCCGCGCCGGCCCCACTCCGCGGCCCGGGCCCGCGAGCCATACTTGGTGGCCGCCTCCACCGCGTTCTTCCCCACCGCGCCCGAACCCATCACCGTGACCCGGATCGGCGGACCGCCCGCCGCCAGCCGGCCGGGAGAGTCCTCCTCCAGCGCTGTAAACGCCGTCTCCAGTCCGTTCCAACCCACCGCGCGGGTGTTCTCCACCAACCGCTGGCCCTGATCATCGGTCAGCGAGTCCAGGCTGATCGCGTCCACCCCCATCTGCTGCAGCTTCCGGATCCGCCGGGGGCGGGTGTTGAAGTGCAGCATCGAGATCAGGATGCTGCCTGGCCGCAGCAGCGCCTCGTACTCCTCCACCTCCGGGGTGCGCAGCACCAGCACCACGTCCTGCTGAAAGGCCTCCTGGCGGTCGCCCACCGAGACCAGCGGCGAGAGCCGGGTGTAGGCCGTGTCCTCCAGCCCGATCCCCGAACCCAGCCCGCGCTCGATCAGCACCCGGTGCCCCAGGGTGACCAGCTTGAGCACGAACTCCGGCAGGAAGTCCCGCCGCTCCCCCGCCTCCTTGTGCATGCGGGGAAGACTGATCGTCTTCTTCAATGCGTCTTCCTCCAGTGCTTCAGCTCGGCGCGGGCGGTAGCCCGCTCGTAGAAGGGACCCTTGTCCGGATCCAGGTTCTCCACCCCGGTGGCCACCAGGGCCCGCAGCACCGGCTCGATCTGCGCGCCGTACACCTCCATGCAGGGCTTGGGCTCCACCCCCGGCCACGAGTAGCAGCTCAGCGCGGTGCGCCGGTGGTGGTGGCGGACGCGCGGATCCAACGCGTCGTAGGCCGGGTCCTGTGGGCCGAACACGTAGCGGTCCAGGTTTCCCTCCGGCACCCCTTCAATCCCCTTGGTGGAGGGCGGGTTGCCGTCCAGCGCATAGGGGTCCACCGCCAGGTCCAGCACCACCGCGTGCTGGGGCAGCGCCGCCACCCAGTCGTTGGGGATCACCACCCGGCTGGGGTCCGGCCGCTGGGTGGCGTCCACCAGCAAATCGGTGTGCTCCAGCCGGGTGAGCATGTAGCGCTCGTCCCCGGTGAGCTCGTAGTCGATCATCGTCACCTCCACCCCCGGCACCCCCTGACGGGTCAGCCGCGAGCGCAGCGCCGGATCGCCGTAGCGGATCGCCGCGTGGGCCGCGTGCCCGCCCACCGCCCCCGAGCCCAGCACCGTGACCCGGATCGGCCGGCGGCGGGGCTCGGAGAAGTCGCGCAGCGTCTTGGCCAGCTCACCGAAGGACGCGCGGATCCCGTTCCAGCCCACCGAGGCCATGTTCTGGACCAGCCGGTTGCCCAGGTCGTCCTTCACCGAGTCCAGGCTGACCGCGTGCAGCCCCAGGTCTGCCAGCAACTTCACCCGCGCCGGGCGGGTGGGAAAGTGCAGCATCGACAGCAGGGTGGTGCCCGGCTTCAAGGTTCGCAGCAGGGCCTCGTCCGGACAGCGCAGCGCCACCACCACCTGCTGCGCGTAGCACTCGGCCAGGGTCCCCACCCGGCACCGGGGGGAGGCGGCCAGGTAGTCGGAGAGGGGAATCCCCATCCCCGACCCGTAGCCCTCCTCGATGAGAATCGACTCCGCGCCGACCCGATCCAGAAACTCGATCAACGGAGGCAGGAAGTCCCTCCGCTCTCCGGCCTCTTTGTGCAGACGTGGCAACCCGACGCTGTATCCCGGCATGCGCACTGGGTAACAGACGTTTGTGTTCCAACCAAAGGGATTGACCAATCGCCAGGCGCACGTCCCCTCGGTCCCGCGTCCAGCGGCCAGGCACCGGCCACGCGGACGCTGAGTGATCACCTTCCCAGGAGTACTTCACCTCCGCGCACGAAGGGACGTCCGATGCAATTGAGCCAGTTCATCCGGGGCCACCATCAGGAGATCATCGACCAATGGGAATCGTTCGCCTCCACCCTGCTTCCGGCCGCTGTGGGAATGTCCAGCATCTCCCTCCGGGACCACGCGGAGGAACTCCTCACCGCCATCGAAGACGACCTGAAGCTTCCCCAGAACCCGGCCGAACAGGCGGAGAAGTCGAAGGGCCGCGGTGGCCAACACCGGATGGAGGAGGTGGGCAAGGCCCACGCCGCGCTGCGGATCGCGGATGGCTTCAGCCTCAGCCAGCTGGTCGCCGAGTACCGGGCGCTGCGGGCAAGCGTGCTGCTCCAATACGAGAAGTCCAAGGGCGCGGACGTCCGGGGGATCACCCGCTTCAACGAGGCGATCGACGAGGCGCTGGTGGAGGCCACCAACCGCTACATGGTGGTGATGGACCGCACCCGGGACCAGTTCCTGGCCATCCTGGGTCACGACCTGCGCAATCCGCTGGGCGCGATCATGATGTCCGCGGCGATGATGAGCACCGCCACCGGAGAGGAAAGGAGGGCCAGGGCCGCGGCCCGCGTCCTCTCCAGCGCAGGCCGGATCCAGCGGATGGTGGAGGACCTGCTGGACCTGACCCGGTCCCGCCTGGGCGGAGGGATCCCGATCACCCCCCGACCGATGGATCTGGAGGTGCTGGCTGTGGAGATCGTCGCCGAGCTGCAGGCCTTCCACCCCGAGCGGCCACTTGAGTTCAGCGCGGAGGGGACGCTGACCGGGGAATGGGATCCGGACCGGCTCTCCCAGGTCCTCTCCAACCTGGTGGGCAATGCGCTGCAGTACGGGGCAGCAGGCCGGCCGATCCAGGTGTCCGCCCGGGAGGAGGGCGGAGGGGTGACCCTCCAGGTCAACAACCAAGGGCCGCCCATCCCGCGCTCCCTCATTGGCCACATCTTCGAGCCGATGACCCGCAATGAGGAGAACGGTGACACCGGCACCACCAGCCTCGGACTGGGGCTCTACATCGCCCGGCAGATCGTCCTCTCTCACGAGGGGATGATCGAGGTCACCTCCACCGAGCGGGAAGGGACGACCTTCACCGTGCACCTTCCCCGGCGGGCCGTCGCCACTCCACCCCTCCCCCCGCCCGCTGAGCCACTGGACAAGCACGACGAACAGGGCGACCTGTTGCAGGCCAAGGGAAGCAGCCCCCTGCACTAGGGGGGCCGGATTCCCGGGAGCCGCTTCGCGGGGACGGGCGCGGGTCGGTGCTACTCCTCCAGCTTGAGCGGCAGCCCGGCGCTCAGCCGCAGCCCGACGTGGGTGGAGGCCAGCTCGGTGCGGGACTGGATGTGGTTCACCTCGGCGGAGAACAGGTCCCGCTCCGACTGGATCACCTCCAGCTGGGTGGCGGCGCCGGCGTCGTAGCGATCCCGCGCCACCTGGGCGGCGCGCTCGGCCGCCTCCACCTGGGCCTTGGCGGCGGTGACCTTCTTGATCGCCGCGCTCAGCCGCTGCCAGTCCCCGTACACCTGGTCCCGCGACGCGTTCTTCTGCCGCTGCGCCGCCAGTCGGGCGATCTGCCCCTGCGCGTCCTGAGCGTCCCAGCCGAAGAAGGTGGCCGCGTCCAGCCGCCACACCAGCCCCACCCCTGCGGTCCAGGTGTCGGCCTCGCCGGCGAAGGCGGTGGCGTTGGTCAGCCGCTCGGTGAAGTTGGCGGTGACGCTGGGCACCAGGGCGAAGCGGGCCGCGGTGGCCAGGATCGACGCCGCGGCCGCGTCCTTCTCAGCAGCCTTCACCACCGGCAACTTCAGCGATCCCTCCTGCAGGTCCTCCACGCTCTCCTCCAGGACCAGGTTGTCCGGGGGCAGCGAGGCAGAGTCGCCCACGTCCACCCCGGAGAGGGTGAACAACGACCGGCGGGTGTTGGCCACCAGCGCCTCTGAATCGGCCACCATCTGCCGCGCCCGCTCCGCCTCCGCCTTCGCCCGCAGCACCTCCAACTCGGTGGCTGCGCCCGCCCGCATCCGGATCTCCTGCAGCTTGTGCTGGGCCTCGGAGACCGACAACGACCGCTTGGCCGAGGAGCGCACCGCCAGCGCGGCGGCAAATCCATAGTAGGTGGTGGCCACCTGTCGGGTGATCAGCTCGCCGGTGGCCGCATCCCGGTACCCGGCCGCGTCCAGCAGCGCGCCGGAGGCAGCGGCCCGGAACCAGCGGCCGGTGTCGATCAGCGGCAGCTCCACCCGGAGGATCCCATCCAGCTGGTTCTGGGGGGTGATCACGATCGGGTCGGTGCCGGGGGCCAGGGTGAACTCCACCACCCGCTGGTTGTGGGTCCAGGTCCCCTGCGCGGTCAGCGAGGGCAGCATCATCGACCACGCCTGGCGGAACTCGGCGGCGGCGCGCAGCCGCTGCTGGGCGCTGATCTGCCGATCCACGTTGTGCTGCTCGGAGGCGGCCAGCACCTCCTTGAGGGTAGCGGCCGGCGCCGCGGTGGAGACCACCGCCAGCAAGACGATCATTGCGCGAATCACTTGGACGCTCCTTCCACATCGGAGTCGGAGACCAGGCCCAGGTGACCCGAGCCGTGGTCATCCACCTCCTCCTCCTCGCGCCTGAACCGGGCGCGCAGCCGCCCGAAGGCCAGCGAGATGTCATCGAACAGCGAGTAGGCCACCGGCACCGCCACCAGGGTCAGCAGCAAGGAGAGCACCTGTCCCCCCACCACCACTCCCGCGGTGGCGCGGTTGTAGCCCGAGCCCACGCCGGTGGCGGTCACCAGCGGGATCATCCCCGCCACGAACGCCAGGGTGGTCATCAGGATCGGCCGCAGCCGGTCCTTGTTCGCCTGGAGGATCGCCTTGAGGCGGACCTCCTTGAGGAGCTGCCGGCGCAACGAGTCCGCGCTGCCCTCCTGGGCCTTCTTGATCGCCCGGTCCACCGCATCGGGGGTCAGCTGCCCGGCCAGCGCGGCCACCAGCCTCGGCCGCAGCAGGGCGTGCGAACCGCCCAGATCCAGCCCGCGCAGCGCCGCCTCCGCCAGCGGATCCGCCTTCTCTCGCAGCCCGTTGCTGTGGTCGATCTGCAAGATGGCGTTCTTCTTCACCACCCCGAAGAGCACGAAGATGCCCAGGAAGCTGTACAGGTCCAGCGCCTGGCCCATCAGGATGACCGAGAGGATGGCAAACGGGAGGGTCAGCGGCAGGGTGAGCAGGATGGTCACCGGGTGCAGCCAGGACTCGAACTGCGCGGCCAGGATCAGGTACATGAACACCATCGAGGCCAGCAGCCCCAGCCCGAACGAGATCCCGGTCTCCTTCATCAGCTTGGTGGTGCCCTGCGGCTTGATCGCGAAGCCGGCCGGCAGGTTCTCATCGGTGATCGCCTTCTCCACCGCCTCGGCCAGGGCGCCCTCGTTGGCCCCCGGCTTGCCGTTGGCCACGAAGGTCACCTGCCGCTCGCGCTGGTAGCGCTGGATGGAGGTGGGGCTGGAGGAGGGGGTGATGGTCACCACGTCCGCCAGGGAGACCATCCCCAGCTTGCGCGAGCTGACGGTCAACAGCCGCAGCGCGTCCTCGCTGGTCCGGTACTCCTCGGTGGCGCGCAGCACCACATCGTACTGTTCGCCACCCTCCGAGTAGGTGGAGACCTTCTGGCCGGCCACCAGCGACTGCAGCGCCATCGCCACGTCCATCACTTGCACCCCCAGGTCCGCGGCGCGATCGCGGTCGATCCGCACCGACAGCTCCGGCTTGCCGGTGATCAGGGTGGAGTCCACGTCCACCGCGTCGGGGATGGCCTTGATCCGCTTGAGGATGTTGTCGTTGGCGCGGGTCATCAGCTCCAGGTCCGGCCCCGCCAGCAGCAGCTGGATCCGCTGGGTGGCCTGCCCGCCGCCGAACTCGTTCACGTCCGCTACCAGGACTTTCAGGTCCTTGGGGAGGGTGGGCATGATCTTCTGCCGCAGCACGTCCTTGAACTGCTCCTGGGTGACCGACCGCTGGTCGGGCTGGACCAGCTTCACGAAGATCCGCGCCTGGTTGGGGGTCTTGGCCGGGTCGTCGCCCACGGTCATCAAGGTCGCCTCCACCTCCGGGTACTCGCGGATCAGCCGGGCCACCCGCTGGCCCACCACCTCGGTGGCGGCCACGCTGCGGCCCTCCGGCAGCCGGACCATCAGCTCCAACTGGGCGCGGTCGTCCACCGGGAGGAAGCCCTTCTTGGCAGCCATCGCCAGCGGACCGGTGGCGATCAGGGTCAGCACCGAGGCCACCACGATCAGCCAGCGGTGCCGCATCGCGAAGGTCAGCAGCTTGCCGTACCCGCGCTCCACCGGGCGGTAGCCCACGTCCACCAGCCGCTCCAGCATCGTCTTGCTGTGGTCGCCGGCCTTCTTCCGCTTCAGCCAGTGGGCCGCCAACATCGGGGTCAGGGTGAAGCTGACGAACAGCGACACCGCGATGCTGATGCTCATGGTGACGCCGAAGCTGGCCAGAAAGCGGCCCGGGATCCCGGGCACGAACGCGATCGGCAGGAACACCGCGATCAGGGAGAGGGTGGTGGCCAGCACCGCCATCCCGATCTCGCGGGTCCCGGCGATGGCCGCCTCCTTGGGATCCATCCCCTTCTCGTCGATGTGCTTGAAGATGTTCTCCAGCACGACGATCGCATCGTCGATCACGATGCCCACCGCCAGCGCCAGGGCCAGCAGGGTGATGCTGTTGAGGGTGTAGCCCACCAGCTTCATCACCGCGAAGGTGCCGATGATCGAGGTCGGGATCGCCAGCGCGGCGATCACGGTGCTGCGCACGTTTCCCAGGAAGATCAGCACGATGATCGCGGCGAACAGCGCGCCCAGGATCAGGTGTTCGGTCACCGCGTGGGTGGCGGTTCGGATCACCGCCGAACCGTCCCGCTGGATGGCGATGCTGTAGCCAGGCGGCAGCTCCTTCTTCACCTCGGCCAGCCGCTCCTTGACCGCGTCCACCACCGCCACGGTGTTGGTGCCGGACTGCTTGCGCAGCGCCAGCAGCACGGTGCGGTCCTCGTTCCACATCGCGGAACTCTCCAGGTCCTCCACCCCGTCCTCGACCGTGGCCACCTCATCCAGCCGGATCACCCGGCCATCCTGGTTCCGGACGATCACCGCCCTCAGCGCGTCGATAGACTCCACCCGCCCCTCCACCTTGAGGGTCAGGTTGTCGCGGCTGGTCTCCACCCGGCCGCCGGGGAGGGTGAGGTTCTGGCTGCGGATGGCGTTGCCCACCTCGTTGGCGGAGATGCCCAGCGAGCGCAGCTTGAGCGGATCCACCAGCACGTTGATCTGCCGGGCGCGCCCGCCGATCAGCACCACCTGCCCCACCCCGTTGACCGACTCCAGCCGCCGCCGGACCAGCCGGTCCGCCACGTCGGTGATCTCACGCACGTCCGCCTGCTTGTGCACCCCGCCGGTCTCCCCGGTGTTCCCGCCCTGGCTGGCGTTGAGCGCAATGAACAAGATCGGCTGGGCGTCGGGGTCGAACTTCTGGACCACCGGGGGATCGATCCCCGCCGGCAGCTCGCGCAGGATCCCGTTGATCTTCTGCTGGATCTCCTGGGCCCCCACGTCCGGGTCCTTCTCCAGCTTGAACATCACGATCACCTGCGACACCCCCTCCGACGAGATGGAGCGCAGCTCATCGACGCCAGAGATGGTGTTGACCGCGCCTTCGATCTTGTCCGAGATCTCCCGCTCCACGTCCTCGGGGGAGGACCCGGGCTGGATGGTCAGCACCGCCACCGCGGGGAGATCGATCTTGGGGAACTGGTCCACTCCCAGCTGGGTGTAGAAGACCCCGCCCACGATCAGGATGACCAACGAGAGCACCGTCGCGAAGACGGGCCGCTTGACGCACACTTCAGCGAGCCATTGCATGGAAGTTCGTTCTCTCTTGCTCTCGGTGGGCTACTGAACCGTGATCGCGCTGCCGTCACGCAGCCCAGGCGGCGGCTTGACGATCACCTTGTCGCCGGCGGCCAGGGCCTCCAGCACCGCGATCCGGCCGTCCTGCTGCACGCCGGTGCGGACCACCATCTCGTAGGCGGTCCCCTCCCGCGCCAGGAACAGCCGGCGGGTGGTCCCGTCCATCCGGATCGCCCCGGTGGGGACGGTGGGCTGCTCCTCTTCCCCGGTGCGCAGCAGCACGGTGGCGAACATCCCCGGCAGCAGCGCCTGGTCCTCATTGTCCGCGAACGCCTCCACCACCAGGTCCCGGGTGGTGGCCCGCAGCGCCGGGCTGACGAACCGCACCACCGCCGGGAACTTCCGGTCCGGATAGGCGGAGACGTTGATCTCCAGCTGCTGCCCGACCTGGATCTGGCTGACCACCGCCTCCGGGACGCTGATGCTCACCCGCACCGGGTTGACCGTGTACACGCTGGCCACCTTGGACATCGGCTGGACGTACTCGCCCACGTTGACGTAGCGCTCGCCCACCACCCCGTTGATCGGGGCCCGGATGATGGTGTCCCCGGCCAGCTTCCCGGCCAGGTCCGCCTGCGCCCGGGCGGCGTTGGCGTTGTACAGCTGCGCGGTGCACTGGGTCTTCTGCCGCTCGTACTCCGCCTTGGGCAGCGCGCCCTGCGAGAAGAGCTGGTCGGCCCGGGCGCAGTCCTGGCGCGCCTGCTGGACCTGCGTCTCCGCCGCCTGGGACTGGGCGTCCGCCGCCGCGGCCTGGAAGCCGGCGGCCTTGGAGTCCACCCGGGCCAGCACCTGCCCCACCTTCACCGGCTGTCCGCGCTCCACGTAGGTCGCCGCCACCCGGCCAGCGACGTTGGCGGCCACCTCCGACTGGCGCTCGGCCAGCACGCTGCCGGTCAAGGTCAGGTAGCGCGGCATCTTGCGGTGATCGACGGCGGCGGTCTCCACCTTCACCGCGGGCGGGGCCAGCGCCGGCTTGGGGGCCGGGGCGTTGGCTTCGGAGGGAGCGCCCTTGCAGGCGGACAGCAGCAGCAGGACGGCGGGGATCAACAGTCGGTTCATGACGGGCGGGTCGCTTCTTGGGGGGAATGGCGGTCAGGGGGTCAGTGCGCGGGTGAACACCCGCGACAGGTCTTGGGCGTAGCTTTGGCGGTCACGCTCGGAGAGCGGCGCGTTGACCAGGTGGGCGGTAAACGCGCGGCCCATCAGCGCGCCGAAGATCGCAAAGGCGATCCCCTCCAGCTCGGTGGCGGTGATCAACCGCAGGGCGCTGGCCCGCTTGAGCCAGCCCACCAGCGCCCGGTGCCCGCGGGTGGGGTCCCGGCCCAGGAACTCCTTGGTGGCGATCCCGCTCTCCCGCAGGGCGATGACACAGGGGATGGCGTCGGTGTTGAAGGCCAGGATCTTCAGGAACATCTCCTGGAGCAGCTCCTCCAGGGGCGCCTGGCGCGGACCCTGGTTGAGGAAGGCGATCCACTCCGGCTCGGGAGGGGTCAACGCGGCCAGCATCAGCGCCCGCCGGGACCCGAACCGCTTGAGGATCGCCGGCACCGTGACCCCCAGGTCCTCCGCCACCACCTCCAGGGACACGTTGGGGCCCTGGGCCAACACCCGCTCCCGGGTGGCCGAGAGGATCTGCTCGTCGCTGATCTGGCGGGGGCGGGCCATGCAGGGTTGCTAAGTAACTAGTTACTAATTAACGCGCAACCTTCACCTCGCCGGGTCGCAACCCACCCAGGTTGCTGGGGATTCTCTTCCAGGCTCAGCCGGCGAATTCGCGGACCGGCAGCCCGGCCACCCCAGGGACGGCCCGGAACAGTGCGCCCGCCAGCGGATCGGTCCCCGGCGCCCGTCCCTCCTGGGAGGTGGTGATGAACAGGGTCCGCAGTCCCGGACCGCCGAAGGCGCAGGCGGTGACCTTCCTGGTCGGGACCTCCACCACCGCCTGCAGCGCACCTTCTGGCGAGTAGCAGCGCACCTCTCCGGCCGCGGCCAGCGCCACCCACACCCCGCCTTGGGCGTCCACAGTCAGCCCGTCGGGGCTGGCCTCCTCGGCGGAGAGATCCACCAGCACCCGGCGGGAGGTCAGCCCGTCATACAGTTGGTAGTCGAACACCGAGATCCGCTGGGTGGCGGTGTCGTTGTAGTAGGCGCGGGTCCCGTCCGGGCTCCACTCCAGCCCATTGGAGATAGTCACCCTGTCCAATATGCGGTGCACCGAGAGGTCCGGATCCAGCCGGTACAACGCCCCGGCCCCCTCCCGCTGGTCGTACGCCATCGACCCGCAATAGAAGCGACCATCCGGATCGCAGCCGCCCTCGTTCATCCGCAGGTCCTCCCCCGACCACAGCGCTCCCAACCGGGTCAGTTCGCCACCTGGAGCTTCCAGGGCAAAGCCCCGCTCCAGCCCCAGCACCGCCCCTCCCCCCCGGCGCGGGCGCAGCACCGCCAGGATTTGGGAGACGTGCCGCCGGAGGACCGAGCCATCCTCCGCCAGGGTGAGGACGTCTCCGGCCAGCAGGTCCACCCAGCGCAGTCCACCCCAACTCGGGCACCAGACTGGGCCCTCCCCGTGGAACGCGACCGGATCGGTGGCTTGTTCGGCCTTCATCCTCCAAGCGTAGGAACTGTTGGCCACTGGCGGGAGGGCGGGGCAGTTCCGTCCGCAGTGCCTATCTTTGGGGGCATGAGACGCCAATCCAGTGGGTCACTGTGGACCTTGCTCTCCGCCGCCACCGTGCTGGTCCTGCTGCTGGGACCGCCCCGCCGCAGGCCACCGGTCCGCCGCCGTCCGGGGGCGGGGCAGTGGGACATCTCTCCGGGAGAGTCGCTGCGCCCGGATGGAACCCGGGACGTGGTGCTGGAAGCGTCGCTGGAGTCCTTCCCCGGCAGCGACTCGCCCGGGTGGACCTAGGCGGCCGGTCCGCCCGATCCAGATGAGCGCGGCCCCACCCGGCGTTATTGGAACCCAACGATGACCGAGCCCACCCAGACGGACCAGGCGTCCGAGGCCTCCCAGAAGCCGCCCCAGCGAGCCCCCGACCGTCCCTGGCGGACCGAAGGGCTGCCCCCCGGCAGCAAGGGCGGACAGCCTCCCCAGGGACGCAAGTGGTGGACCTTCGCCACCCGGTTCCTGATCGCCTACGCGGTGATCTTCGGGCTGTTGACGATCCAGGACCGGATGAACGGGCCGCAGACCATCTCCTACTCCGAGTTCACCCGGCAGGTGGAGGCGGGCAACGTCACCGAGCTGTTCGCCCGCGGCCAGAGCATCCAGGGCCAGCTGAAGGAGGTTCGGCCCTACCCCGGCGAGGAGAAGAAGACCTACCAGCGCTTCGCCACCGAGCGGCCGGTGTTCGCCCAGGACGACCTCTTGGCGAATTTGGAGAAGCACGGCGCGGTGGTGAAGGCCACCCCGGTGGTGGCCGAGCGGGGGGCGCTGCTGAATCTGCTGATCTCCTTTGCCCCGATGCTGCTGCTGGTCGGCTTCTACCTGTGGATGTTCAAGCGGCAGCAGGCGGGGATCAGCGGAATGCTCTCCGGCGGCGGCAAGCGCAAGCCGGTGGATCCGGAGAAGGTGCGGGTGACCTTCTCGGACGTGGCCGGGATCGACGAGGTGAAGGACGAGATCACCGAGCTGGTGGACTACCTGCGCGCCCCGGAGAAGTACCGGGAGATCGGCGCCCGGGCCCCCAAGGGGGTGCTGCTCTCCGGAGCGCCCGGCACCGGCAAGACCCTGCTGGCCCGGGCCACCGCCGGAGAGGCCAAGGTGCCCTTCTTCTCCGCCAGCGCCTCGGAGTTCATCGAGATGATCGTGGGCGTGGGCGCCAGCCGGGTCCGCGAGCTGTTCCAGGCCGCCCGGGAGGTGGCCCCGGCGATCATCTTCATCGACGAGATCGACACCATCGGCCGGGCCCGGGGCGGCCCCCGGGCGATGGGCGGCCACGACGAACGCGAGCAGACGCTCAACCAGATCCTCACCGAGATGGACGGCTTCTCCGGCGCGGAGGGGGTGATCGTGCTGGCGGCCACCAACCGTCCGGACGTGCTGGACCCGGCGCTGTTGCGGCCCGGCCGCTTCGACCGGACGATCATGGTCCACGCCCCGGACCAGGTCGGCCGCCGGGAGATCCTCAAGGTCCACGCCCGCAACGTCACCCTGGCGCCGGACGCGGATCTGGACCAGCTGGCCCGGTCCACCCCGGGGATGACCGGCGCGGAGCTGGCCAACCTGATCAACGAGGCGGCGCTGATGGCGGTGCGGCGCAAGCACACCCAGGTTGGCGCGCAGGATCTGTTCGACGCTTTGGAGAAGGTGCAGCTGGGCGCGGCGCGCAACGTGGTGATGCCGCTGGCCGAGCGCCGGCGGACTGCGTACCACGAGGCGGGCCACGCCCTGCTGGGGATGCTGCAGAAGGGCGCGGACCCGGTGCGCAAGGTCTCGATCATCCCCCGCGGACGGGCGCTGGGGGTGACCCTCTCCACCCCGGAGCAAGACCGCTACGGCTACGACTCCAGCTATCTGAAGGGCCGGATGATCGGCGCGTTGGGCGGGATGGCCGCGGAGGAGCTGGTGTTCGGGGTGGTGACCACCGGGGCGGAGAGCGACCTGGAGACCTGCACCGGCATCGCCCGGTCCATGGTCGGCCGCTGGGGAATGTCCGAACGGATCGGCCCGGTGTCGATCTTCCCGCTGGAGGGCGACCCGCGGATGATGGGCGTCTCCGAAGGCACCCTGGACGCGGTGGCCGAGGAGGTCCGGCTGCTGATCGACGACTGCTACCAGCAGGCCAAGACCGTGCTGGCGCAGAACCGCCACCGCCTGGACTCGATCGTGACCCGCCTGCTGGAGCACGAGACCCTGGACGAGGCGGCGGTCTACGCCGCCGCAGGCCTCTCCCGCGACGCCCCGCCCCTGCCCGCGCAGGAGGAGCCCACCACCCCGCTGCACTCGTAGCGCGAATCCTCTTGGCGCCTCCTGGGCCCTCACCTGTCAAGGAGGACGCCTTTGCAACCTTTGCCCTATCAAGACCTGCCGATTTCCCAGCTCTCCCAGGTGACCGGAGTCCGTCGGATTGATGTCCGCGAACCCTCGGAGTTCAAGGGCCCGCTTGGCCACCTGCCAGGCTCGGAGCTGGTCCCGCTGGCCACCCTGTCCCAGGCCGCCCGCGACTGGCCGCGGGAGGCCCCGCTGCTGTTGATCTGCCGCTCCGGGCAGCGCTCGGCCAACGCCGCCCGGTGGTTGGCCGCCCAGGGCTTCTCCCGCCTCTACAACCTGGCGGGCGGGGTGCTGGCCTACCAGGAGGCGCAGACGGCTCCGGCCGCCCGCCGCTAACAAGATGCCCCTTCTGCTCGGGTTCTCACTGGCCGGACTGATCGGTCTGGCCCTCGGCCTGCTGGGCGGGGGCGGCTCCATCCTCACCGTGCCGATCCTGGTCTACGCGCTGGGCTTCTCCCCCAAGCAGGGCATCGCCCTGGGGCTGGCGGTGGTGGGGGTCACCAGCCTGGTGGGCGCAATTAGTCAATGGCGCCGGGGAAACGTGAAGCTCAAGGCCGCGGCCACCTTCGCCGGGGTCGCGATGTTGGGCACCTACGGAGGCGCCCGGCTGTCCGCCTTCATCCCAGGGGCGGTGCAGCTGGTGCTGTTCGCTGCGGTGATGCTGGTGGCCGCCTTCTTCATGCAGCGCAACGCCCGCCGCCCGCTCCCCGCGCTGGAGGCGGTCCCGGTGGTGCCCCGGTCACGGCCGCTGATCCTGGGGATCTCCGCCCTGGCAGTGGGGGCGCTGACCGGGATCGCCGGGGTGGGAGGCGGCTTCCTGATCGTCCCCGCCCTGGTGCTGCTGGCGGGTCTGCCGATGAAGCAGGCGGTAGGGACCAGCCTGGTGGTGATCTCCCTCAACTCACTGGTGGGCTTCGCCGGCTATCAGGGTCAGGTGGAGGTGCCCTGGGCGCAGCTGGCTGTGTTCACCACCATCGCGGTGGGAGGGATCCTGCTGGGCACCTGGGCCTCCCACCACGTCTCCCAGGCCCGGCTCAAAAGCGCCTTCTCGGTGCTGCTGGTGGTGATGGGCGTCTTCATCCTGTTCAAGAACCGCAATGTCTTCCAAGGCACGGCGGAGCTCCCCGCAGTCACGCAGGAGGCCCCGGACCTACGCCAGGGCAGCAGGCAGGCAGCTGACGCTTCCGGGGCCGATCCGTATCTTGCGATCCATGGACCACCTGGACCTGCGTGAACCGGATCGGCTGCGCAACCGCACCACCCGGAAGGTGCGGGACAAGATCGACGCCCGGCTGGAGGAGGAGGTGCGGTTGGCCACCGCGGGCGGCGAGGAGGCCCTGCGCGACCGGCTGGGCAAGCTGGACGCGGAGTGGGATCTGGACCGGGCCCTGATGGCCAGCTTGGCGGTGCTGGGCGCGCTGGGTTTTCGCCGGGGCAAGGGCTGGCGCTACCTGCTCGGCACCCAGATCAGCTTCCTGCTGCTGCACTCCCTGGTCGGCTGGTGCCCGCCGTTCGAGGTCTTCCGTCGGCTGGGCTTCCGCAGCGCCCGGGAGATCGAGGCCGAGCGCCACGAACTGCTCACCCGGCTGGAGCGGGCGACCCGGGCCTCCACCCACCACCTCTAGCCGACAGGCGCGCCCCGCGGCAGGGTCACGGAGAAGGGGGTGCCGCTACCGGCCCGACTTGAGATAGCAAGTCCGGGTGGAACCGATCATCTCCATCACCGGGCTGAGCAAGACCTACGCCTCCGGCCAGGTGGCCCTCCAGGACGTGGACGACCCTCAGCATCTCCAACGCCTCGATCGGCATCTACTTCCCGCGCTTCACCGGGACCATCTACGAGATCCTCTCCGCGCCCATGTCCTACGCCGAGCTGGTGGTGGCCTACGTGGGCGCGCCGTTCTGGCGCCAGGTCAGCCTGTTCAACCCGGTCGTCTATCTGATCAGCGGCTTCCGCTGGAGCTTCTACGGCCAGGGGGACGTCAGCGTGGGACAGAGCCTGGGCTTTACCCTGGTGTTCTTCGCCCTCTGTCTGGGGGTGGTGGCCTGGATCTTCAAGACCGGCTACCGGATCAAGGAGTGACTGCGATGCAGCATGCGGCCCACGGTGAGCGGCATCGATCAGAGAACGCCGGCTGGTTGAGGGCCGCGGTGCTGGGCGCCAACGACGGGATCGTCTCCACCGCCGCCCTGGTGGTGGGGGTGGCGGCCAGCGGGGCCACTCCCGCCGCGGTGCTGACCAGCGGGATCGCCGGCGCGGTGGCCGGCGCGATGTCCATGGCCGCCGGGGAGTACGTCTCCGTAAAGTCCCAGGCGGACACCGAGCACGCCGACCTGGCAATCGAGAAGCGCGAGCTGGCCCAGCACCCGAAGCTGGAGCTGCGCGAGCTGGCGGACATCTACCAGAAGCGGGGCCTCTCCCAGCACCTGGCCCAGCAGGTGGCCGAGGAGCTGACCGCCCACAACGCGCTGGACGCGCACGCCCGCGACGAATTGGGGATCACCGAGTCCAGGAGGGCCCGGCCGATCCAGGCCTCGCTGGCCTCCGCCGCCGCCTTCACCGTGGGGGCGCTGCTGCCGCTGGCGGGGGTGTTCCTGGCGCCGGAGGGAAGGCTCAGCCAGGTCACCACAGTGCTGACGTTGGCCAGCCTGGCCCTGACCGGAGCGCTGGCCGCCCACACCGGAGGCGCCCCCCGGCTCCGCGGCGCGCTGCGCCTGCTCTTCTGGGGTTCGGTGGCGATGCTGGCCACCGCCGGAGTGGGCCGGCTGTTTCAGACTCCGGTGTAGCCCGGGCCACGGTGTCGTCCAGGCCATGCGCCCTACGCGCTCCGGCCGGCCCGGTCGCGCCTACTCCGCCCGGCGAGGCAGGGCACCGGCAGGCACCGCCGCCCGAGCTGAACTGGAGACCGACGTCGGCCCGGAGGCCGCCGCGCGCATCTGCGCCGCGGTCTGGGTGCTGCCATCGTGGGACCACCCGGGAGGCCTGAGCAGGTAGCGCAGCCGGTCGCCCCAGGAGGGCGCGGACCGCATCGCCCGCCAGATGGCCACGTACTCGTGGGTGGCGATGGTGATCGCGTTGCGGGTCTCCAGATTATGGGTGAGCCCGAACACCACCGGCTCCTCCGGGGCCTCGGGGGTAAACGTCCCGAACAGCCGGTCCCAGAGGATCAGGATCCCGCCGTAGTTCAAGTCCAGGTAGCGGACATTGGACCCATGGTGGACCCGGTGGTGGCTGGGGGTGTTGAGCACCCACTCCAGCGGCCCCAACCGGCGCACCGTCTGGGTGTGGAGGAAGAACTGGAACACCAGGCTCGCCGACATCATGGTCAGGATCGCCAGCGGCGGGAAGCCGACCAGCGGCAGCCACAGCCACCACAGCAGCTTGTGCAGCCGCTCTCCCACTCCCTGTCGCAGCGCCACCGAGAAGTTGTAGTGCTGTGAGGAGTGGTGCCCCACGTGGCCTGCCCAGAACAGCCGCACCGAGTGGCAGGAGCGGTGGTGGAGATAATAGGCGAGGTCATCGGCCAGAAGCAGCGCCACCCAGGTCCACCCGCTGGCGGGGTCCAGGGTGAACAGCCGGAACTGGTAGAGCCAGCTGAAGACCGCGAAGGCGACGACCTTCAGCGCCACATCGAAGGGGATGGCCAGGATCCCCTGCCCGATGCTGGCGACCCCATCGGCGCGTGGGTACAGCTCCCGCTGCTGGCGGCGGAGGACCCACAGCTCCAGGAACAGGAAGAGGACGAAGAACGGCACCGCATAGGCGGTGACGGGATCTTGCTGGAACATGCCTGCGAGTGTCCGGCCCCGCCGGTCACCAATCGCGACAGAAGGCACGACAATGCACGCCACCTTTGCCGCACCGGGTCAATAAAGGGGACAGGCTACATTTCCGGGAGCTCAGCGGCCGCGGCGCGCGTCCTGGGGCGTCCCCCCCGTCCAGCGCTTGAAGGCGCGGGTGAACGGGGTGACGTCGGAGTACCCGAGCAGGAAGGCAATCTCGCTCAAGGAGAGCTTGTTCTCGGCCACCGCCACACAGGCGACGCGCTTGCGTGCCTCGTCGATCACCGCCGAAAACGAGGTCCCGTGCTCGGTCAGCCGGCGCTGCAGGGTCCGACCGCTCATGTGCAACTGTTCGGCGATCCGCTCCACCGCCGGCCGCCCCCCCTGCTGCAGCGTCTCCTGGACCCGGGCCTCCACCAACGCCACGAAGTTTGCGGGAGGGGCAGCGGAGGTCAGCCGGGCCTCCAGCTGCCGGGTGAGCAGCGAGTGCAGGGCCGGATCCGCGGAGGCCACCGGCAGCTCCAGCAGCGCCGCGTCGAAGGCCATCCCGTTCTCCCCGGCATCGAAGACCGGCTCGAAGCCGAAGGCCGAGGTCAGCGCGTCGATCCGCGCCGGGCGCGGGTGGGAGAACCAGGCCCTCCGCAGCGTCAGCTCCGAGCGCACGTAGTCGCAGGCCAGATGCTTGACCATCACCAGGCTGAACTCGTTGCCGTGCCGGCCCAGCCCCAGCCGCTGACCGGGGACCCGGAAGCAATAGCGGGCCTCCCTCCCCTTCACCTCCAGGGAGTACTTCAAGTTCGGGTCGCTCAAGGAGCGGTGCCGGACGAACCGCTCCAGCGCCTCGCCCAGCGTGCCCGCGTTGCGGCCCACGTACTCCCACAGCCCGTAGGCGCCCCGCCCCGCCCCCAGCGCGGTGGTGGCGCCCAGCTCCGGATCGCCAATCGTCTCCGCCACCGCCTCCGACAGCTCCCAGAAGGTGGAGAGCGGGAGCAGGATCGGCTCGCCCGCGCCGACCGCGGGCGGAAGCTGGAAGCGCTGCAGCAGCGGCGCCACGTCCAGGCCGGCGGTCCGGACCCGGGCCAGGAACAGCTCGGCGATCCGGCTCTCGCGAAGAATGTCTCCCGAAGAGGGCCTCATCGTGCTGCCCGCATCCCACCCGACCCGGTGGGATTGAGCAAGACCGCGTCTTTCAGCGGGGCGTCTGGCGCCGTCCGCACGCCCGGCGCACCAGCAGCAGCAGGCTGTCCATGTTGACCGGCTTGGGGACCACCCCCGCCAGCGGGCGCCCGGTGGGGAGCTTGGCGGTGGCGGCGGACATCACGATCACCGGGATCTCGGCCAGGGTGGGGGTGGCCACCACCCGGGACAACAGCTCCCAGCCGGTCATCACCGGCATCATCAGGTCGGTGACGATCGCCTCCGGCCGCAGCCCGCCGCTGAGCAGATTGAGCGCGTCCTGCCCGTGCTCCGCCCCGTGCGCCTGGAAGCCATGGTCGCGGAGGATTTCCACCACCGCCTCGCGGATGTCCTCGTCGTCCTCCACCACCAGGACCGTGCACCCCTCCCGGGGCATCCGGATCACGTTGCCAATCACCTGGAGGAGGTGATCGATCTCGAACGGCTTGGGGATGATCGCGTCCACCCCGATCGGCGCCGTCTCCGGCAGGGCCGCCACCACCACGATCGGAATCGACGACCACAAGGGATTGCGCTGCAGCGCCCGGTGCAGCTCGCGCCCGTCCATCACCGGCATCGACAGGTCGAGCAGGATGGCATCCGGAAGGTACCCCCCCTGCAACCGCTCCAGCGCATCCAACCCGTGGATCGCCCCCTGGACCTCGAACCCGTCCAGGGCCAGGAACTCGAACAGCCCGTCTCGCACGCTTGCGTCATCATCCACCACCAGCAGCTTGGGCGCGCTCATCCTTCGAGAGGACTACCGCACATCGTGCCGGTCAGACCATGACTATAGACCAGGGCCCCAGGTACCGGTCGTTGGGGGTTGGACTCGCAGAGAAAGGCTGTAGAAACACCGGGCAATCCAGCCCGGTCCGGCGGTCGCTGCTGCATCCCGGAACATCCCGAATATGTCCAAGCGCAGAGAAAGAGCAGCCGGCCCATCAGTCCAGAGCGGGGTCTGGTCCGACGACCTGTTCGCGCGGGTCCGCACCGACGCGGAGCTCGCCCGGTTGGTGGGGACGACCGCGCTCCAGACCCCGAGGCCGTACGCGTCGTTGCTCCACGGGTTGGTGGGGACGGCTGCCGACCTTGACGAGGCCGCCGCCCGCGCGCTCTGGACCCGCGCAGTGGCCCACCGGAGGGTGGTCGCCACCCGGCTCGGGCGGTCGGTGCATCTGCGGGTGGCAGCCCTCGACCTGCTGATGAACGAGGGGTCCGCCAGCCCCCCGCGGGTGCTCTCCGCACCGGTGCTCGACGCGCTGCTCGCGTCGGCGACCACCGACGGGCTGACCGGCCTGTGGAACCGGGCGCACTTCCACACCGTCCTCCGCCATGAGCTCCGCCAGCGACGATCCACCTCTCTGATCCTGCTCTTTCTCGACCTCGACGGCTTCAAGCAGGTGAATGACGTCCACGGCCACGCGCGTGGCGATGAGGTGCTCCAGGAGGTGAGTCGGATTCTGTTGGGGAGTGCGCGGCGTGCTGACGCCATCGCGCGTCTGGGGGGCGACGAGTTCGCGGCGCTCCTGGTGGACGCGAACCGGAAGCGCGCCGGGGAGATGACCACTCGGCTCGAGCGTTCGGTGTCAGAGGAGCTGGGAGGGCTGGGGGTCGGTGTCTCGCTTGGGATGGCCGTGGCGCGGCACGCCGATACCGCCGAGACCTTGCTCCAGCGCGCGGACGAGGCGATGTACCGGGCCAAGCGCTTGCGCCGGCGCGCCGAGCCACGCAGTGGCCCGCAGGCCGGGGCGTCCGAGGACAGACCGGTGGCGCTCTATGCGACCACCCGGGCGGCACGGTTCGCCTCGTTGCACGGGGCCTTCGCAGGCTGGGGCGTTCTCCTCGTCGGGGCCTCCAGCGAGACCGCGGCGAGGGCGCTCGCCGCCCTGATCAAGCCTCAGGTCGTGCTCGTGGACGCGATGTTCCCGTCCCGGGGCGGAGCGGCCTTCCTTGAACTGCTCCCGCGAGAGCCCCCGCCGGTGAGCGCGCTGGTGGCGCCGCGGCGATGGTGGAGCCTGCGGCGCACGGAGCAGGACGTGATCCCCATCCCCTTCGAGCGCGAGGAGCTCGAGCCCCTGCTCGTCCAGTGGTTCGGAGCACGGCTCGAGCCGCTACAGCGGGCATTCACCGAGCAGCAGGCGGGCGCGTTGCTGAGGTCGGTGGGTGCTCTCGCATCCGGTCGCCGCGCCGCCCCCGCTGACCTCCAGGCCATCGGAACCTCCCCCGAGTTCGACCTGGTCAGCCGAAGCTTCGGAATCTAGCTCCCCGCGGTGGAGGCAGTGACGCGGCCGCAGCCCCCCCGGCCGGCAGGGCAGCAGCCGTCGACCCAGGTGTTCAGCCGAAGCGGACGTCTTCGCCGGCATCGCCGCGCGGGGGCGCCTCGACATTGATGCCATCCCGCCGAAGGGCTTCAGCTGCGGCGTTCGAAGCGAGCGTTCCCGGCGGGTTCTCGTACCAACCTGGATCGGTGTAGCTGCGCAGGGCATCACGGACCTTGAGCACCGTGAACATGCCGCCCATGGTGATGTAGTCGTGCTTCCCCTTGGCGCCGACCATCGGGATGCTGTTCGGTGGCATCTTCATGTGGCCGAGGTGCTCGGACATGTCCATGCCTGTCTGGCCCATCGTCATGTATCCGGGCAGCAGGGTCCGGACCTTTGCGTCGAGTCCCGCGGCGTCCACGCCGATCATGTTCGGGAAGCCGTGACCCATCTGGTTCATCACGTGGTGGGTCATGTGGCAGTGGAATGCCCAGTCCCCCGGCTCGTCCGCGACGAATTCGATCGTCCGCGTGCTCCCGACGGGCACGACCACGGTCGTCTCTGGCCACTGGGCGGAGTCGGCGATCCGCCCGCCGTCCGTCTCGGTGATCATGAACTGATAGCCGTGCAGGTGGATGGGATGGTGGTCCATCGCGCTGAGGTTGCCGATCCGGATTCGAACGCGCTGACCCTTGCGCACCACCATCGGCTCGGTGCCCGGAAAGGCCTTCGCGTTCATCGTGAGCAGGTTGAACTCGATCATCTCGTTCGGATCCGGCCGGCGAGCACCGGCATCCAGCTTCCATTCATGGAGCATGAAGGCGAAGTCGCGGTCGATCCGCGGGCCCACTGGCCTTCTTGGATGGATGACGAAGAGTCCGGTCATCCCCAGCGCCATCTGGGTCATCTCGTCGTGGTGGGAGTGGTATTGGAACGTCCCCACCTGCTTGAGCGTGAACTCGTACTGAAACGTCTCCCCCGGCGGGATGACCTTCTGGTTCAGCCCCCCGACGCCGTCCATGCCATTGGGCAGCAGGAGCCCATGCCAGTGGACGGTCGTCCCTGCCGGTAACCGGTTCGTCACGTAGCAGCGGAACCGATCACCCTCGACAGCCTCGATGACCGGACCATGGACACTGCCGTTGTAACCCCAGCACAGCGCCTTGAGCCCGGGGGCGAACTCGTGCTCCACCTCCTCGGCGACGAGGTGGAACACCTTCACGCCGTCGACCACCTTCCACGGCAGCTTCGAACCGTTGGGGACGACCACCGGCTGATAGTCGCGCTTGGGCAACCCTGGTCGTTGCCAGTCCTGCTTGGCGAAGGGCCTTCCGGACGCGGCGGCGGCCCCCGCGCGTGGACGGGCCGCCCCCGGCACCTCCGAGGTCTGCGCCGAAGCGGGACGCGCGAGCAGGAGCGCGCCGCCGGTCAGGGCGGCACCGACAGACAGGATGCTCCGGCGGCTGACTGGGCCGGCTGTCCCGTCCGCAGCATCGTCACAGGTGGAGGCGACAGGGTGGAGGTCAGTGGTTCGGGTGGTCATCGGATTCTTCCTTGGTAGCGGGGCCAATCTTTCCTCCAACGATTCGCTCCAGCTCGACACGAGCCACCCAGTAGCGCCGCAGCGCCTCCAGGTGGTCCCGGGAGGAGCCGATCTGGTCGCGCTTGGCCTCGAGCAGTTGGTACAGCCCGATCTGCATGCCGTTGTATTGGAGCTGCGCCTGCTCCAGGACACGTTCCCGAAGCGGCATCACCGTGTCCTTGAGGTGGAGCACCAACTGGCGCGCCGCGGCCAGGTTCGCCTGGGCCTCCCGCACCTCGGACCGGGCGTTGACCGAAAGCGCGGCCAACCGCCGCTCGCCTTGACGCTGCTGTGCTTCGAGTCTCGCGATCAGCGCCTGGCGCTGATCGAAGAGCGGGAGATCAAGCGTCAGGGTGGGCCCCAACAATCGTGGCCCGTCCGCATCCTGGTGGGTGTGCGCGCCGACCTCGACCCGGCCAAACCAGCGCCAGGTCCTCGCCAGGTCCGCGCCCTGCCTCATCAACGCGGCCTGCTTCCGCGCTGCCACGATGTCCAGCCGCTGCCGGATCGCGAGGGACTCAAGCCGCTCGAATTCGGGCTCGGCCCTGGGAAGCTCCGCAAGCTTCTGCTTGAGATTCCAGCTCGTTCTTGGCCCCCACAGCCCGAGGTGCCGATTGAGGCTCTCCCGTGTGGCGACGATCGTAAACTCCGATTGGGCAAGGTCCACGCGTGCCTGCTCCGCGTCGGCGCGGCGGGCCGCCACCTCGAGGTCCGTGATGTTGCCCGCCCGGTACTGCGCCACCGCGAGGTCACCCGCAGCCTGCGCGGCGGTCCGCAGCATCCGCTGGAACTCCAGCAACTGCTGAAGCGTCTGAAGCTCGATCACCTCCTTTCGCACCTCGGCGGCAGTGGTCAGCGCCTCGTGCGCGACCCGAAGGGTGTCCGCGACGAACTGCTCGTTGGCGACCTTCGTCTTCAGCGGAAGCATGAAGAGGTCCAGGAACTCCTGGACGATGGAGAACTCGTGCTCGTTGATGCCCGCCGAGCCACTGAGGGGGAAGCCGAGGCTCAGCTCCAGCGAAGGATTCGTGAGCAGTCCCGCCTGCACCATGTCGGCCTGCGAGACACCAAGCTCCTCGTAGGTCGCCTGCAACGAAGGGTTGTTGACCAGCGCGATCTCGACCGCGCGATCCGCGGTGAGGCCATCGCGCAGGAGGACATCGACCCGCTCCGCGACCTTCTCCGCTTCGGGAGATCCCGCGGCCCACCCTGTGTCCGCCCCGGCTCGCTCCTTCACCAGGGTTGCCACCTCGTCGTGCCCGCGCTCCGGGCGGATGGTCGCGCAGCCACTGATAAGCGCCGACGCCAGCAGCCAGGCACCGACCCTCACGGCGTCCCTCCGTGGTGCTGGTGCTCATCCGCCGTCCCCGCGTCTGAGGCGCCCGGCACTGCCGGGACGAGGTTCATTCCGCACCTGGGACACCTCCCCGGCTTGTCGGACCGCACCTCGGGATGCATCGGGCAGGTGAAGACCTGATGCGTTCCGGCGTCACCCGCGTCGTGGTTTTCATGCGCCGCCGACGAGGTCCGGGAGGTGCCAGTCGGCGACAGGGTGTTGGAGGCGACGATCGGAGCCGACTCCGGCGCATCCGGATTCGAAGGGTCGAACCGTGGCGAGAGCGGCCTGGAATCTGAGGCGCACGAGGTGAGGGCAAACGCGCTGGCAAGCACGAGGACGAGTCGGGACATGGAGACACCTTGTGGAATGTGGACGAGTGACAGCGAGCCGGCTCGGAGGAGGCGGCCGGCGAGGGGGGCGCGCCTCATGGGAGGGAGCATCTGAACGCGGCGCGAACGAGGGTCAATGCGACCAGCAGACACATTGTCTATTTCCCGATTCACAGCGCGACGAGGCGAGAGGGGCGGAACCGCCGGATTCCGAGCCCGGTGGCCGCCTCACAGCCGGAAACGCCGCCGCGCGCATTCCGTTACACCGCGGCGACGCGAACAGGCGCGAGGCCGCCGGAGTCGCAATACAGTTGTGTGTTAGGAGGGGAGCCCCATGGTCCATGCCGAGCGACTGACAGAGGTGCCCAGGAGCTTGCGCCGGTGGTTCGTCGTCCACTTCCTGGCAGACGTGGTCGTCGCCGTCCCCCTCTTCATCTCACCGCAGCTCCTCCTCCTGCTTGGGTGGGAGCACGTGGACCCCATCTCCACGCGGCTGGTCTGTGCCGCGCTCTTCGGGATCGGAATTGAGTCCTGGCTAGGCCGCAACGGGCCCATCGAGTCCTTCCGGGCCATGCTAAACCTGAAGGTCCTCTGGTCCGGCACCGCGGTGTTCGGCCTGCTGCTGTCGATGATCCAGGGTGGCCCCCCCTTCGGTTGGGCGGTGTTTGGGATCTTCGCCGCGTTCAACGGCCTCTGGGTGTACTACCGCCTGCGCCTAGGCCGGTGATGCGGGCCGATTGAAGGAGAACAGCGATGCCGAAGGCCATCTGGAACGGAGCTGTGGTTGCAGAGAGTGAGCACTGCGAACGCATCGAGGGAAACGTGTACTTCCCCGCAGCCGCGGTGAAGCGCGAGCACCTGCGCCCGAGTGACACGCACACCACCTGCGGCTGGAAGGGTCAGGCCAGCTACTACGACGTCGTCGTCAACGGAGAGGTGAACCGCGACGCCGCGTGGTACTACCCCGACCCCAAGCCAGCGGCGAAGGAGATCACCGGCTTCGTCGCGTTCTGGCACGGCGTGACGGTCGAAGAGTGACCGACCAAAGGCGCGCCTAAAGGGCTGTCCCTCAAGGGGCCGGCTTCGCCTTCAAGCGGACCGATCACTCCGCCTTCATCATTGCCGGCCACCTGCAGCCGAGAGACGAATGCACCAGCGAGGCCCACCGACTGTTCGTCGAGGCAACAAGGAACTCACTCGAAAGGGTGGGTGACGCAGCGCAGATTGTGCCGCAGGGCTCCGCAGACGGCGGGTTGCAATCGCCGCGCTCCGTGGTTAGCGTTCATTCCTCTTGATCACGTCCTTGCATCATCTCGAGCATCATCGCCACGGTCCCCACGGGATCCGGCGTGTGCATGTTCGTGTGATCGCCTGACGCGAAACCACGAGACAGCACGCAGCGCCGAGAGCCCGCCGGGACCCCCAGGTCCGACGGGCTCTTCGCTTTTCGCGCCCCTTCGACCTGGTCCGGCTTCGCAGTCCACCCGCACCCCAGGTCACCCATGCTTCGCATCGCCGTCCCCAACAAAGGAAGACTCTCCGAGGAGGTGCTTGGCCTCTTCACCGACGCCGGCCTCCCCATCTCACTGCACGGCGCGCGCGCGCTGACCGCAGTGGTCGGAGATGAGTTCGAACTCCTGTTCCTGCGCGCGCAGGACATCCCCGTGTTCGTCGCGGACGGCGCGGCGGATGCCGGTGTCACCGGGTGGGACCTCGTCCGCGAGTCGGCGCGGGAGCTTCGCACCGTCGTCGACCTGGAACTGGGCCGCTGCCGCCTGGTCGTCGCCGGACGCGAGGATGGGGTCACCGACCTCTCCGCGCTCCCTGACGGTGCCGCAGTCGCCACGGCCTTCCCGCGCCTGGCCGCGCAGTTCTTCGAGCAGCTGGGCAAGAGGGTGCGCGTCGTCCCGATGTGCGGCGCCGTCGAGGTCGCCCCGCGGCTGGGCGTCGCCGAGGTGATCGTCGACCTCGTGTCGACCGGCTCGACGCTCAAATCCAACGGCCTGCGTGAGCTCGCAGGGGTGCTGGAGTCCACCGCTCGCCTGGTCACGCGAGCCGAGGTGGGCGGCGACCAGGCACGCGGCATCGAGGATCTCGCCTCAGCGCTGTCCTCGGTGGTTCGCGCGCGCAGTCGCCGCTACCTGATGGCGAACGCGCCGAAGGAGAAGCTGGCGGAGATCCGCGAGGTCCTCCCGGGCATCAATGGCCCGACCGTCGTGGACGTGATGGATGGTGGCCGCTTCGTCGCCGTGCACGCGGTGGTCGCAACGTCCTCCGTGTACCGGACCATCAACTCGCTCCGAAGGCTGGGCTGCGAGGGGATCCTGCTCACCCGGATCGAGAGGCTGGTTCCATGATCGCGCTCCGCTTCGTAGGCGAGCTGGGTGCGCTGTCGTCGCCTGACCGGGAGGCGCTGCTGCGCCGCACCGGGCCCCTGGATGCCGGGGTGCGAGCGGCGGCGGCGGCGCTCGTCGACGCCGTTGCCTTGCGGGGGGACGCCGAGCTGCGCGCCCAGGCGCTTCGCTTCGATGGCGTGGAGCTGACCACGCTGGAGGTCCCGAGGGCGGCGCTGGTCCGCGCGCTGGACGCGCTGGCGCCGGAGGTGCGGCGTGCACTGGATCGCGCGGCGGCCAACCTCGCCAAGGTGCACTCGGCGCAGCGGCCGTCCGGCTTCGAGCTGGAGATCGAACCCGGGGTGTTCGTGGGAAGACGCGCCGACCCGCTTGGCGCGGTGGGCGTGTATGCGCCGGGGGGCCGCGCGACCTATCCGAGCAGCGTCCTGATGGGCGCGGTGCCCGCCAGGGTCGCAGGGGTGGGGCAGGTGGTGCTGTGCACCCCGCCCGGGCGCAGTGGAGCGCCGGCGCCGCAGGTGCTGGCCGCGGCTGCCATCGCGCAGGTCGACCGCGTCTTTGCGGTGGGCGGCGCAGGCGCGATCGCAGCGCTGGCGTTCGGAACGGAGACGGTCCCACGCGTGGACCGCATCGTCGGCCCGGGGAATGCCTACGTCGCGGCAGCGAAGCTCCTGGTGGTGGACCGCGTCGCGATCGACTCGCCCGCGGGTCCCAGCGAGCTCCTCGCCCTGGCAGACGACGACGGGGACGCCTCGGCCATCGCCCGGGAGCTGCTCGCGCAGGCGGAGCACGATCCGGAGGCGGCGGTCGTGGTGATTGCACCCGCCACCGTCGCCGCGGGCGTCCGGGAGTGTCTCAACCAACTGCTCCCCTCGGCGCCACGCGAGGAGATCATCCGCAGCGCCCTCGCACGTCGTGGCGCGATCCTCGCCTGTAACGATCTCGACGCCGCCATCGCGTTCGGGAACGCCTTTGCGCCGGAGCACCTGCTGCTCGATGTCCGCAACCCCCAGGCGGCGCTCGCCAAGGTGCGCAACGCGGGGACGGTGTTCCTGGGACGCACCTCGTCGGTCGCCTTCGGGGACTACCTCACCGGCTCGAACCATGTGCTGCCGACGAGCGGCCTGGCGCGCGCCTACTCGGGGCTCTCGGCCGGAGACTTCTACCGGTGGACGCCGTACCAGCGGGTGACCCGCGCGGGCGCTGCCCTCCTGGCAGCCGACGCCGCGTGCCTCGCGGAGTCCGAGGGGCTCTTCGCCCACGCTGCCGCGGCGGCCGCCTGGAGCGCGTCATGACGCTCGCGCGCGCGGCGCTGTCCAACCTGCGTCCCTACCTGCCTGCACCGTCGGGGGCGCGGATCGACCTCTCCGACAACACCAACCTGTTCGGCGTCCCGCCCGCGGCGACCGCAGCGCTCGCGGCCGCCGCGTTCGATCTGCGGCGCTACCCGCAGGCGTACTCGCCGCGACTGCAGCAGGCGCTGGCCAGTTACGCACGCGTCCCGGAGGAGTGCATCGTCACCGGGTGTGGCTCCGATGATGTGCTGGACGCCACCTTCCGGGCCTTCCTTGAACCGGGAGAGGTGCTGGCGTGCAGCGATCCCACCTTCTCGATGATCCCGGTCTTCGCGACGGTGCAGGGCGCCGAGGTGCGCACCCTCCCCTTCGCGGCCGGCTTCGAGTTGGACGTGGAGGCACTGCTGGCGACGCAGGCCAAGGTCACCTACCTCTGCTCGCCCAACAACCCCACCGGGACGGTGGTCTCGGCGGAAGCGATCCGGCAGCTGGTCGACCGCGCGCGCGGCCTGGTGGTCATCGACGAGGCGTACACGGAGTTCTCGGACGTCACCTACGCGGCGCTCGCGCTCCAGCGCAGCAACGTGCTGGTCACCCGCACGCTGTCCAAAGCGTTCGGGCTGGCCGGACTTCGCGTCGGCTACGCCATCGGAGCCCCGGAGCTCATCGCCGCGGTCGCCAAGGCACGAGGGCCGTACAAGATCCACACCCTCGCAGAGACGGCCGCCGCGGCCGCAGTCACCTCTGACGTCTCCTGGATGCGCGCCCAGGCCCAAGAGGCACGGACCGTCCGCGAGCGGCTGCTCCTCTCCTTGAAGACGCTGGGCCTCGCGCCGCTCCCGTCACAGGCGAACTTCGTCCTCGTCCCAGTCGCAGACGCCACGGCGGTGAGCGAGGCCCTGGCCCAGCGGGGGATCCGCGTCCGCGCACTTCCCCGGCTCACGGGCATTGGCGATGCGCTGCGCATCACCTGCGGCCCGTGGCCGTGGATGGAAGAGACGCTGGCCGCGCTGGATGCCGTTCTCCGGAGGGCCGCATGAAGATTCGCGTCTTCGATTACGGCGCAGGGAACCTCCACTCGCTGCTGCGGGTCCTGCGCGAGAGCGCCGAGGAGGTCACGATCTCTGCCGACCTGTCCGACCTCTCGCCGGGTGAGCTGCTGTTTCTTCCTGGTGTGGGTGCGTTCGGTCACGCGGCACAGCGGCTCGCGCCGTTCCGCGACCCGGTGCGCGCCGCGGTCGCCGACGGCATGGCGGTCTTCGGGATCTGCCTGGGCATGCAGCTGCTGTTCGATCGCAGCGAGGAAGGGCCCGGCCCGGGCCTGGGCCTGATTGCCGGCGACGTCGTGCGGCTCCGGACGCAGCGGCTTCCGCACATGGGCTGGAACGAGGTGAGCGGCGGTCACGGGTGGGCGTACTTCGCGCACAGCTTCGTCTGCCTGCCAAAGGACCCGTCGGTGGTGCAGACCTGGTCGACGCACGAGGGCGTTGGGTTTGCCGCGACGGTCCGCGCGGGGCGCGTCGGTGGCGCCCAGTTCCACCCCGAGAAGAGCGGAGCTGCAGGGGCTGCGTTCCTTCGCGCGCAGCTTCAGGAGCTGGCCTCATGAGGGCGGTCCCTGCCATCGACCTGCGCGAAGGCGCGTGCGTCCAGCTCGTCGGCGGTGAATACGCCGCGGAGCGTGTCCGCATCCCGGATCCGCTCACGGCGCTCGCGCGCTGGCGTGAGGCCGGGTTCCGCGCCCTGCATGTCGTCGACCTCGACGCGGCGATGGGCGTCGGTTCGAACACGGGTGTGGTGACCTCGCTGCTCGAGCGCGCCCCGGATCTGGAGATCTCCGTGGGCGGTGGCGTCCGCGACGAGGCTGCCGTGGAAGCACTGCTCGCCGCCGGCGCAGCCGAGGTCGTCGTCGGGACCCGGGCCATCGAGGACGAACCCTGGCTGCGTGCGCTGGCCTCACGAGCCGCTGGGCGCATCACCGTCGCGGTGGACGTCCGCGGCGACGAGGTCGTCACCCGCGGCTGGACGTTCGGCAGCGGCCGGAAGATCGACGCGGTGGTCGAGGCGCTTGGCGGTCTGCCGCTCGCGGCGCTGCTGGTCACCGCGGTGCACCGCGAAGGAAGGCTTGCGGGGCCGGAGGTTCCGCTGATCGCGCGGCTGACCGCGGCGACAAGGATTCCGGTCATCGCCAGCGGTGGAGTCACGACCCTGGACGATCTGCGCGCGCTCCGCGACGCAGGTGCGGCCAGGGCGGTCATTGGCATGGCGCTCTACACGGGCGCATTGGACGCGGAGAGCGTCGCACGGGAGTTCGCATGAGTGGGAAGACGCTGACCAGGAAGACGAAGGAGACGCAGGTGGAGCTGCGGGGTGGCGAGGCGGTGAAGGTCGACACCGGGCTTCCGTTCTTCGACCACATGCTGGGGACGCTGCTGCGGTACGCGGGCCTGAACCTGGAACTGCGCGCGCGCGGAGATCTTCGCCACCACCTCATCGAGGACGTCGGAATCTCGCTGGGACTCTTCCTCAAGGACGCGATCCCGGCAACGGCGCGGCGCTATGGCGAACGGATCATCCCGATGGACGACGCGCTGGTCCAGGCCGTGGTCGACGTGGGGGGCCGCTCGTACTACCGCGGCAAGCTGCCCAACGCGCTGTACGAGCACTTCCTACGCAGTCTGGCGGAGAACGCGCGGATCACGTTGCACGTGCGGAGGTTGCGCGGGCGCGACCGGCACCACCTGATTGAAGCGTCCTTCAAGGCGGTGGGCCTGGCGCTGCGCGACGCCTGCTCGGAGGGCGGCGTCCTCTTTAGCACCAAGGGCGCCGTCGAACTGGAGGTGACGTGATGCTCGCGCACCGGGTGATCGCCTGTCTGGACGTGAAGGGAGGCCGGGTGGTGAAGGGGATCAACTTCGAGGGCTTGCGCGACTGCGGCGACCCCGCGGAGCTGGCGGCCCGCTACGAGGCGGAGGGCGCCGACGAGCTCGTCTTCCTGGACGTGTCGGCGACGACCGAAGCGCGCGCCACGCTGTGGGACGCGGTAACCCGGACCGCCGAGCGGCTGCGGATCCCGCTCACCGTCGGCGGGGGCGTGCGGACCCCGGACGACGCGGCGAAGGCCTTGCGCGCGGGCGCGGACAAGGTGGCGGTGAACTCGGCGGCGGTCTCGAACCCGGAGCTGTTGAACGCCTGTGCAGAGCGCTTTGGCGCGCAGTGCGTGGTGCTCAGCATCGACGCTAAACGCGAGGGCCCATCCTTCCGGGTCTTCACGCATGGAGGAAGGACCCGCACCGGCCTGGACGCGGTGAGCTGGGCAAAGGAGGCCGTGGCGCGCGGCGCCGGGGAGCTGGTCATCACCAGCATTGACCGGGATGGCGTCCGCGGCGGCTACGACCTGGGGCTGACGCGGGCCATCTCGGAGGCAGTCTCGGTGCCGGTGGTCGCCTCCGGCGGTGCGGGTTCTGCGGTGCATCTCGAGGAGGCGTTCACCGAGGGGAGGGCAGCTGCGGCCTTGGTGGCGGGCATCCTCCACGACGGCACCACCACCGTCCGCGCGCTAAAGGGCTACCTCGCCGGCCGCGGCCTGCGGATCCGCACCGACGCGGCCGGGGGAGGCTCTCGATGAGGACGCACCGTCTGGAGGGCGTCGCCGCGCTGGAGCGGATCGACTTCGACAAGGGCGGCGGGCGCGTGACCGTCATCGTCCAGCACCGGGAGACCGGTGAGGTCCTGATGACGGCCGCGGCAGACCGCGAGGCTGTCCGCCTCACGCTGGAGACCGGCGAGGTGCACTTCACCTCCAGGACGCGCGGCCTGTGGCGCAAGGGCGAGACCAGCGGCAACACGCTGAAGCTGCACGCGCTCCTTCGCGACTGTGACGCCGATGCGCTGCTGGCCGTCGTCCTGCCCGCCGGACCCGCGTGCCACACCGGAGACCGCGCCTGCTTCGGCGAGGCGCCCGTGCTGGAGGGCTCGGCGCTAAGGCAGCTGGCGAACGTCCTCGACCAGCGCGCCGCCCAGCCGTCCGGCTACACCGGCAAGCTCCTCGGCGACCGCAACCTCCGCCTGAAGAAGGTCGGCGAAGAGGCCTCCGAGCTCGTCGTGGCCTGCGCGGACCACGACCCTGCACGAATCGCGGAGGAGGCGGCAGATCTCCTGTACCACCTGCTCGTGGCCGCGCGCGCCGAGGGCGTGACGCTGGCGAACATCGAAGCGGTCCTGGCGGCGCGGCACCCGGGACAGCCAGCGCGGTGAACTCGGCCAACGGCTCCGGTGCCAGGAACGTCCAGGGGCCTTCCCGAACCGACGAACTGTAAGGAACCCAAGAGCACTTCGTTTGAGGGGCCGGACGCGCGATCCCTTTTGCGCTCGGTGATCACCGAATGGCTGTCGTGGCGCTGGACGTTCCTGATCAACGTCCCCGTCGGCCTCGCCGTGCTCGCGGCGAGCATGCTCTGGCTCCGCCGGGGTCAGCGCCAGGGCGGAGGCGTCGACCTCCTCGGCACGCTGGCGATCACCGGCTCGATGATCGTCGCGGTGTACGCGATGGTGACCGGCGAGCACTTGGGCTGGGCATCGACCCAGACCCTCGCGCTGCTGGCGACCGCCACGGCGCTGCTCGGCGCGTTCGTCGTCATCCAGCGCGTGCGCAAGGAGCCGCTGGTGCCGCTGCGCATCTTCAGCGCGCCGAACCTCACCGCCGGCAAGCTGGTCACCGCGCTCCTCGCCGCGGCGTGGATCCCGCTCTGGTTCCTCAACCTGTACCTGCAGCAGGTGCTGGGCTACTCGGCGCTCGACGGCGGCCTGGCGCTGCTGCCGATGACTACGACGATCATGATGCTGATGGTCGGCGTGACGGCCCGGATCATCAACCGGTTCGGGTTCAAGCCGAACCTGGTGGCCGGCCTTGTCTTGCTCGCCGTCTCCCTGGCGATGTTCGCGATGGCTCCGACCGGGGGCAGCTTCCTCCTCCACGTCCTGCCTGCGTCGCTGGTCGCGGCGGTGGGGATGTCGCTTGCGTACATTCCCGCTACGATCGCCGCAATTGCCGTGATCGCTGCAGTCGCGATTCGGCGGCCCCAAGCCTCCGCCGTAGCGCCCCAGCGCGAAGCCCTTCGACGCGCCACTTGGGAGCAGGCGCTGACCGGCGGCCACCGTCTATCGGACGGCCGGCCGGGCGTCGGTGCGTCGCCCGCTGCGCCACCGCGTGGCGTGCGGCAGCACGAACGAATATAGCCCGGTGAGCAGGAGCAGGATGAGCGGCGGCAGCGCCAGGAAGCCAACCCACATGGCCTGCGACCCGCTTCCCAGTGCGACAAGGTTGATGATGACCGCCACCATGAAGGCGAGGGACAGCCAACGGTGGGACTGCCGAAGCACATTGTTCCAGTTCAAGGAGACCTCCTTTGAGAAGATGCCCGACGTGGATCGGGCACAGGGACGTGACCGCCTGGGGCAAGACCGCTGATTCCCCGGCTCAGGCGCTTCTCGCGAGCAGGGCGACGAGCTTCCCGCCCATCAGCTTCCAGCCGTAGCGCGCGCCACCAGAGTTCTGCTTCTGCTCCGGCTTGAAGCCCGACTGGACGAGGGAGAGTCGCGTCCCGGAAGCAGTGGGCACGAGCGTGAAGGTCACCACGGTGTCCAGCATGTCGCCCACGACCCAGGTGTAGCTGAGCTTCTGATGCGCTTCGATCTCCAGGAGCCGGCAGTTCACGAGGCCGTCCCAGCCTGGGTACGGCTGGGTCTTGAAGGTGAACGCGGCCCCCGGGTCGAGCTTGAGCCCGACGACGGGGAGGAGCCACTCGGCCAGCAGCACCGGGTCGGTGAGCGCGCGCCACACCTTCGCCGGCGAATGAGGCAGGTCGAACTCAAACTCAATCGTTCCGGTCTGCGATGGGGCGGTCTTGTCGATGGGGTTCATTCGTCCAGTTTCTCCAGCAGTCGTTCCAGGCGGTCGACGTGCTCCGTCCAGAAGGCGCGGTAGTGCGCGATCCAGTCGATCAGCGGCTTCATCCCGGCCGGCTCCACCCGGTAGTAGACGCAGCGCCCCTCACGGCGGCCGTTCACCAGGCCGGCGTCTTTCAAGGCTGCGAGGTGCTGCGAGACCGCCGGCTGGGAGATCTCGAAGCGTGCCGTGAGGTCCTTCACCGCCGCTTCTCCGCGGGTGAGCGACTCGAAGATCGCCCGACGGCTGGGGTCCGCCAGCGCGTGGAAGATCCTGTCTTCGGCCAGGGCCGCTCTCATGTACTATTCATAAGCCGTTGCTTATTCTTCGTCAAGCACCCAGAGCGCGTCGCAGGCCTGTGGGTCGGCGCGTCTCGTCGGGTTGCATTCCCGCTTGTGACTGGGTATGTTTTTTTCGGAACCTTACGTACTTGGAACAACCATGGCCAGAGCGCTCAACCTAAAGCGAGGGAAGGTCTACCGGACGAAGGACTTCGCCCAGTGGACCGCCAACCCGACACGTCTGGCGAAGCGCCTCGTCAGCGAAGGGGTGCTCACGCAGCTCGGCCCTGGGCTGTACGTGTCTCCCGAGAGGAGCAAGTTCGGTCCGACGCCACCGACCGACCATGAGTTGATGCGTGGCTTCCTCGAGGACTCGCCCTTCGTCTTCACCGGGCCTGACAAGTGGAACGCGCTCGGGCTCGGCTCCACCGCGGTGTTCGCGATGCCCCTCGTCTACAACACGAAGCGCTCGGGCGTTTTTACTCTCGGAGGCCGGCCCTACCGGCTCTGCCGGGTGAGGTTCCCCAAGAAGCCCACTCCCGAGTGGTACACGGTGGACCTCCTCGAGAACCACGACAGCGTGGGAGCATCCCTCGACACGCTCGGTGACGGACTCGCCAGGGCCCTCCAGGAGAAGCGACTCCATCGCAAGGCGCTGGTCGACGCGGCGTCCGAGTACGGCACCCGGCAGACGCGCCACCTCGTGGACGCCGTGGTCGAGCAGACGCATTGATCTTTCCCCACGAGGATCCGGAGTTCTCGCAGCTGCTCCGGATCGTCGCTGACCGTCGCAAGCTCGCGGTCGTTGCGTCCATCCGCGCGTGACGTTGATCGAGAAGCTGGACGCCATCGCAGCCCGGTTCGACAAGAACCGCGACCCGAGCGAGTACATCCGCCACTACGAGGACGCCGCGCGGATCATCCAGGCGGAGGCGAAACTGCCTCCGCTCGAGGAGTCGCTGCAGGAGACCGCGAAGCAGATGGCGCCATCGCTCCGACTCAAGCGGGTTGCGCCGGCAGCTCATCCTGCGTTCAACTCAGAGGCGCCGAACCAGAGGGGCCTCCAAGATGCCTACGCAGTGATCGCGCCGATGTTCTGGGCTCCGCGGCTGTCCCTTGATGACGCGCGCAGCGTCATCCGCGAGTGGCTTGGACGTCACTTCGCGTAGAGCTCTCGACGTGGCTACTCTCGCCACCGGAGGCAGTGCCGCCGCCAGCGCTGCGGCTTCGAGGAACGTCGCTCATCGTCCGACCGGACCCGCTGCCCCAAGTGCGAGATGAAGCTGTGGGTGAAGCCCGTGCCCCGGCACGTACGCTTCCAAGACCTGCGGCACACCACGGCGACCCTGCTCCTCAAGAACGGCGTCCCACTCGCTACGGCGCAGAAGATCCTGCGCCACACCGATCCGCGCATCACGTCGGAGGTCTACGGGCACCTGGACGTGGAGGACCGGCGGCGGGGCCTGAAGGAGCTTCGCTTCATCGGGCTGCCCGGCGTTCCCGACCCCGAAGGGGGGACCCGTGGTGCGCCGGTGGTGCGGACCTCCGACAACCCGAAAAACAAAGCCCCCGGACCCGTGGATTTCTCCAGTGAGTCCGAGGGCTTCCAATGGTCGGGGAGACAGGATTCGAACCTGCGACCCCTTGGTCCCGAACCAAGTGCTCTACCAGGCTGAGCCACTCCCCGATGTCCGACCGTCCGTACTGAGGGGGAAGACGGGATTCCTCCCCCCGGACTGACGAAGCGGCGGGGGATCTATCGGACCGACCCGCGCTCGTCAACGCCCCTGTCGTGGGGGAACAACCTGGGGATGCCGAACCCTGTTCCTTGCACCCGAAACCGAGGGCAGGGTCGGCTGGACCCCAGGGGGTCTGGAGCCAAGCGACTGGATTTGCTCCCCTCGGGCGCTGGATCGGCTCTTGCTGAAGGTTCCTGGACGCCTTCCACGAATGGAACCACGCCCCATGTCGCACGTTCCGCTGATCCTGATCTCCGACGATGAACCCCTGGTTGTCTCCGCGCTCGCGCGTCTGGCGCGCCGGGTGGGGCTCTCCTTCATCTCCGACACGACATCCGATCACGTGCTGCAGCTGGCCCGCGAGCGCAAGCCGGACCTGATCATCCTGGACGTGAACCAGCGCACCGACGGCCGCGACCTGCTGGCCTCGCTCAAGAAGGACCCGTCCACCCGGGACATCAAGGTGCTGATGCTGTCCGCCTACGAAGACCAGTACATCCGCCACCAGTGCCTGGAGCTGGGCGCTGAGGACTACGTGGTCAAGCCGTTCGACGCGGTGTTCATCTCCAAGGTGGCCCGGCTGTGCGGCCTGCTCCTGGAAGCGTCTGCCACCAGCTGGACGGCCCCTCCCTCGGTAGACAGCCATCCTCAGGTGGCCATCCGGCTGGGCGCCGAGTAGTCGGCACGTCGGCGATCACCCCCCGGGTCGAGTCGACCCCTCGACGCAGGAACCCGCAGGTGTGAGGCACTCGGTGCGGCAACCCTCCGTCCGACACGGCTCCGCTTCAGACCCTGGCGCAGTCCCCGTCCGACACGGCTCCGACTCAAACGCTGGCGCGATCCCTGAGCGGAGCCGCTAGCGCAGCGCCGCGATCGCCGCGGCGTAGTCCTTCTCCTTGAACACCGCGTTCCCCGCCACCAGCACATCCGCTCCGGCGGCGATCACCTGCGGGGCGGTGGTCTTGTTGATCCCCCCGTCCACCTCGATCAGCGTCCTGAGGCCGCGCTCGTCGATCATCTTCCGCAGCTTGCGGATCTTCTCCAGCGTCCCGGGGATGAAGCTCTGCCCGCCGAAGCCGGGGTTGACGCTCATCAACAGCACCATGTCCGCCTCGCCCAGGACCTCCTCCAGCGCGGAGACCGGGGTGGAGGGGTTGAGCACCACGGCCGGGTGCGCGCCGGCCTGGCGGATCTGCTGCAGGGTCCGGTGCAGATGCGGGCTGACCTCCACGTGCACGGTCAGGTAGTCCGCCCCCGCCTTCACGAAGTCCGCCACGTACCGCTCCGGCTCCACGATCATCAGGTGGACGTCCACCGGAAGCCGGGTGGACCGCTTCACGGCCTCCACCACCACCGGACCGAGGGTGATGTTGGGGACGAAGCGCCCATCCATCACGTCCACGTGCACCCAGTCTGCACCGGCCTTCTCCACCGCCTGGACCTCGTCGGCCAGCCGGCCGAAGTCACAGGAGAGGATGGAGGGGGCGATCAGCGGGCGCTTGGCGGTCATGGCGCGCCTTTTAGGTCCGGGGCGGGTTCGCGGCTACCCCGATCCCGCCCGGCGGGAGAGCAGCCAGGCTGCCCGCTGCGACGAAGGTGCCGCCCCTCCCCGGCTACCCCAGGCCGAGGGTGCCTTCGTGGTACAACCCCGGCCTCCCTTCTGACTGGAGTCCCTGGTGCCTTTACCCTCCGAGCACAGCCCCTCCACGGACCTCTCCCACCGGGTCAAGAAGCTGCAGTCAATCCTGGACGTTGCCAAGGTGATGGCCGCCGAGCGCGACCTGGACCTGCTGCTGCCGCTGATCCTCAAGCACGCCTCCAGCGTGGTGGATGCGGACCGCTGTTCGCTGTTCATCCTGGACCGCGACCGCAACGAGCTGTGGAGCAAGATCGCCCAGGGCACCAAGTCGGAGATCCGCGTCCCGGTGGGCACCGGCATCGCCGGGCTGGTGGCGCAGACCGGCGCGGTGATCAACATCCCCGACGCCTACGCCGACCCGCGCTTCAACCGCAGCATCGACCTGCAGCACGGCTACCAGACCACCACCATCCTCTGCGTCCCGATGCACGACGCCAACGGGGAGATCACCGGGGTAATCCAGGCGCTGAACAAGCGCAGCGGGACCTTCACCTCCGAGGATGAGGATCTGCTGATGGCCCTGGGTGGCCAGGCGGCCTCCGCGGTGGAGAACGCGCTGCTCCACGAGGAGATCAGCCGGCTGTTCGAAGGCTTCGTCTCCGCCTCGGTGGTGGCGATCGAGTCCCGCGACCCCAGCACCGCCGGTCACTCCGGCCGGGTGGCGGCGCTGACGGTGGGGCTGGCCAAGGCCACTGAACACCTCAGCACCGGGCCGTATGCGGGGCTGCGCTTCACCGCCCAGGAGATCCAGGAGGTCCGCTACGCGTCCCTGCTCCACGACTTCGGCAAGGTCGGGGTCCGCGAGCCGGTGCTGGTCAAGGCGGAGAAGCTGTACCCGCACGAGCTGGAGGTGCTCAAGCAGCGCTTCGAGCTGGCCCGCATGTCCCGGCGGCTGCAGAGCTACCAGCAGCGGCTGGAGGCGGTGAGGATCCGCGGGGAGAAGGCGCTGCCTGAGATCGAGGCGGAAGCGGAGGAGAGGCTGGCCGCGCAGCTGCGCGAGCTGGACGAGGTGCTGGGCTTCATCCTCACCTGCAACCGCCCCACCGTGCTGGCCCAGGGCGGCTTCGAGCGGCTGGCGGCGATCAAGGAGCTGACCTTCCTGGACTCGGCCGGCGACCCGCTGCCGATGCTCTCCCCCCTGGAGGTGGAGCGGCTCTCCATCCCCAAGGGTTCGCTCTCCAACGCCGAGCGGTTGGAGATCGAGAGCCACGTGGAGCACACCTTCCGCTTCCTCTCGCAGATCCCCTGGACCCGCACCCTGCGCAACGTCCCGGAGATCGCCTATGCCCACCACGAGAAGCTCAACGGCAAGGGATACCCGCGCTCCATCCCCGCGCAGGTGATCCCGGTGCAGTCCAAGATGATGGCCATCTCCGACATCTACGACGCGCTCACCGCGTCCGATCGTCCCTACAAGAAGGCCGTCCCCCACCCGCTGGCCCTGGACATCCTCAAGAAGGAGTCCGACCTGGGGCTGATCGATGGGGAGCTGTTCAAGATCTTCGTGGAGGCGGAGATCCCGCGGAAGGCGCTGCAGCCGTAGGGCTTTGGGGGGTCCGGCTTGGGTCGGGACGGACCGGAGGGCCTACTGCCGCCTCCGCGGGCGGACCTTCCCCGCCGCACCGGGGGCCTCCTCCACCACCGCCCCTTGGATGGTGATTCGAGCCTGTTCAAAGATCCGCGTGGCGGCGAGGCGATACTTGTTCGCCCTGGAAGCAGGATAGACGGCCAGGAAGATCACGTTGTGGCCGGAGACGCGCACGCGCGCGGTCAGGATCTCCGCGTCGGACAGGCCAAAGAGCTCGCCCTTCATCCGGAAAAGCCTCTCCTCTCCCCCCAGGAGAGGCATGGGAATCGTCTTCAGGGTCGCAGCCTTTCCGCCAGCCAGCGCTGCGACGTAGAGTTCCGCACCGCGCTCCTCATTCAAGAGTTGTTCGGCGCCGCGGTCCTCGCTGCTGATCACCTGCACGCCGACCGCGACCTGCTCGCCGATCGTTTGCATGCAGGTAGGACTGAGCTCGGCTCCCGCCAGGCGTGGAAGGTTGATCACGACGGCTCGGGCGTTGGCGCCCGACGCGCCATTGGTGGTCTGGCAGTCAATCCGGACAGGCTCGGCCGCGGAGACGGCGGTGCTGATCAGCAGACACGCAAGGGAAAATCCGGGACGAAGAGCAACTCGGGGCATTGGGAAACCTCAGGAAAGGGGGTTGCTCGCCGGCTGCAAATGACGTGCGCCAGTCGAAGACAGTCGGGTCAAGGGGTTGGCTTCGCCCCCTGGTCTCGCGGTCCGGACAGGCGTCTGAGGGACGGGATCGGGCCGCGCTCCGGAAAAGCTCGAGGGCGACCTCCGACAGTGACCAGGACTGGCCGCTGAGAAGGACATAGGTGTCTTTCTTGGCTGCCAGTCTTCGTTTCGCCGGTGAACCTTCTGGCAGCGGCCGTAGACCCCACTGCCTCCCGGGGCTACGAGGGGGCCATGACTTCGGAGCTGCGCGTGCGGGGTGAGCCCCTCCTTGACTGGAGCGATGGGATTCTTCCCTACGCTCCGCTCTCGACCCTCAAGCCGCTCTCCGACGGGGTCTGGTGGGTGGATGGCCCGGTGGGCCGGATGCGCCTGGGTCCGGTCTCACTTCCGTTTCCCACGCGAATGGCGGTGATCCGCCTGCGCGCGGGTGGCCTGTGGATCTGGTCCCCCACGGCGCCCTCTCCAGGGCTGTTCGCCGAGCTGGATGCACTGGGCCCCGTCGAGCACCTCGTCTCGCCGAACCGCTTCCACTACGCGTCCATCGGGGCGTGGAAGCGCCGGTATCCGCGGGTGCGACCTGGCCGGGGCAGACACCTCGCGACCTGACGATGAGCTTCTGGGGTCGCAAGCCCCAGGCCCGCGCCTGCTACCGGCAACTGCTGGAGTGGCAGCCCCGACGGATGATTATGGGTCACGGCCGGCTCTACCTCGAGGACGCGACCGCCCACCTGGAGCGCGCGTTCGCCTGGTTGCGCTGAGGCTGAACGGGTCACCCACGCCGTGCCGCACTCGTCCCCGCCCGCACGGCAAACGGCCCGACCGGGTCTCCCCAGCCGGGCCGCCTGTCTCTGCGGGGACGCTACCGGCTACCCGCCGATGGTGTGCAACCGCAGCGAGTTGATCTTCCCGGGCTGCCCAACCGGGGCGCCGAAGACGATCACCACCTTGTCGCCCTTGTTGGCCAGACCGCGGGCCAGCAGCTCCTCTTCAACGCGGCGGACCATGGCCTCGGTCTCCTGGATCGGCTCCAGCACCCGGGGGACCACGCCCCACATCAAGGTCAGCCGGCGGCGGACCTCCTGGTTGGGGCTGAAGGCCACGATCGGTACCCGGGGACGGTTCTGGGACAGCAACCGGGCGGTGGTGCCGGAGAGGGTGAAGGCCACGATCAGCTGCGCCCCCGCCTCCCGCGCCGCGCGACAGGCGATGCCGGAGATCACGTCCGGGAACGCCGCCGGGATGTGAGCGGGCTCGAAGAAGTTCTTCGAGGGCTTCTGGGCGCGGATGGAGGACTCGGCGGACTGGATGATCCGGTCCATCATCTGCACCGACTCCAGCGGATAGCGGCCAGACGCGGTCTCGCCAGACAGCATCAGCGCGTCCGCCCCGTCGAACACCGCGTTGGCCACGTCGGAGGCCTCGGCGCGGGTAGGACGCGGATGCTCGATCATCGAGTTGAGCATCTGGGTGGCGACGATCACCGGCAGCCCGCGCAGGTTGGCGCGGCGGACGATGTCCTTCTGGATCGCCGGGACCTCCTCGGGCGGGATCTCCACGCCGAGGTCACCGCGGGCCACCATCACCCCGTCGGTCTTGTCCAGGATCGCGTCCAGCCGGGCAATCGCTTCTGGCTTCTCCAGCTTGGCGATGATCGGCACCTGCCGCCCCGCCTCGGCCATCGCCTGGCGGGCGCTGTCCAGGTCGCTGGGCTGACGCACGAAGGAGAGCGCGATGTAGTCCACGCCCGCCTTGATCCCGAAGATCAGATCCTCGCGATCCTTGGGGGTCAGCGCGTCCGCCCTGAGCGCCACCCCGGGCAGGTTGATGCCCTTGTTGTTCTTCAGGATGCCGCCGTGGATGATCTCCGTGGTCACGAACCCCTTCTTGTCGGTGCTCTTGACCTTCAACTCCAGCAGCCCGTCGTCCAGGAGGATCCGGTCCCCGGGGTTCACGTCCTCCGCCAGGTGCGCGTAGGTGGTGGAGACCATCCCCTCGCGGCCCAGGAAGGTCTCATCGGTGGTGATGGAGAGCTCGTTGCCCTCCTTCAACTCGATGGCGCCGCCCTCCAGCTTGCCGGTGCGGATCTTCGGGCCCTGCAGGTCGGCCAGGATTCCCACCGCCTTGCGGACCTTGAGCGACGCAGCGCGCAGCCGCTCAATCGACTGGGCATGCGCTTCATGGGTGCCGTGCGAGAAGTTCAGTCGCGCGACGTCCATTCCGGCAAGCAGCAGCGCCTCCAGATGTTCCTGGGTGTAGCTGGCGGGTCCCAGCGTGCAAACAATCTTGGCTCTCCTCATAGGTACCTCTGAGAATCGGGGGCGCTGTCAGGCAGGTCAAGGCAATAGGTCCCCAAGGTTCGTGCTCCATGCTGCTGTTCCAGAAGCGGTTTCACGAAGGACTCAAGGACGGCTCCATCACGGTGACCTATCGACTTTGGAATCGGCCATCCCCTGGGGGTGCTGGAGGTCGACCAGGTGACTGCGGTGGCGTTGGGGAATGTGACGCAACATGACGTGCGACGAGCGGGATTCGAGACGCTCGAAGCGTTCCGCGAATACGTCCGTCGAGAGGGAGAAATTCCTCCCGAGGATCTCCAGCTGATCCGGATCGAGTTCCATCATGGTGGAGATGGGGACCGCGTCCCCTTGGCGCTCGAAGCCACGCTCTCAGAGCAGGACGTGGAGGCGATCGCCCGCCGACTGAGCAGGTTCGACGAAGCCGCGCCGCGCCCATGGACCGCCGACGTCCTGAGGCTGATCTTGCTGCACCCCCAGCGACGCGCGGGCGATCTGGCGGACCTCCTGAAGCGGGAGAAGGAGGACTTCAAGGCGGACGTGGTCAAGCTCAAGCGGCTGGGCCTCACCCAGAGCTTCGAGGTCGGCTATGAGCTCTCTCCCCGGGGGCGGGCGTTCTTGACGAGCTCCGGGTGGCTGGAGCGGCCGCGGAGGCGACTTGTCCCGAAGGTGAAGCCCAGACCCGGAGACGCGAAGGAGCCGGCTACCCCCTGAGCAACAACCTCAGGTTCTGCTGCTCCCACCGGATCGCCGCCTCGTAGAGCGGGAAGGCCCGCTCCCGGTCGCGGAAGGCGCGCGGGTGGTGGACGCGGCGTCCGAGGCTGGCCGGGCTGGGGAAGAGCTGGTGGAGCATCTCGTGGAAGACGATGAACTCCACGAAGAAGCGGGGCACATCCGAGCGGTCCATTGAAGGGTGGATCCGGATCTCCCGGGTCTGGTGGTCATAGACCCCCAGCCGGATCGACTTGCGGCGGCGCTTCCCCGGCATCCGGCCCCAGCCGATGCGGGCCTGGATCCCGTCCTGGAAGAAGCGGGCGTTGAGGGTCTGGAAGATCTCCTGGAGGTCGAAGCACTGTCCGCGGGGGTCCAGCTCCCCTTCCCCGTCGTGCCGGTGCTGACGAATCAACGGCTGCCGCCCGCGAATGAAGTCGTCCAGCACGTCGCCGGCGTGGCGCTTTCCCCGGCCGGCGTAGTCGGCGATCGCCTGCACCACGTGCTCGGGGGCTTCCAGGAACATGTGGTGCAGCCGCAACCGCAGTCCGTTGGAGGCGCGGCGGAAGCTGACCATGGTGGAGCGGTTGTCGGTCACCGACAGCCGGACAGAGAGTGCCAGCTCCCGGGAGAGCCGGAACGCCAGCGCGTTGGCCTGCTCCAGGAGCTGCCGCCGCTCGGCCAGCGTGCGGACCGCATTCCGCGGGGCCGCCGCCGGCTCCTTGCGCGAGCCGTCGAACAAAGTCAGCTGGAACGGTGCGGTGCTCAAGCGAGGTTCAATCCTAAATCGCTGGCCAGCCGACTCAAGGTGGTGAAACGGACGCCGTCCGCCAGACGGCTTATCCCCGGTCGTGCCGGGCGACCGCCGCTCGCAGGGCCGCAGCCAGGCTCTCGAGCGCTTCGGGCGATAGGGAGAACGCCGCGTGCAGCGCCTCCATTCCGTCCGCCTCCTCCACCGCCAGACACCCGTCGCGACCCTCCCGTGCCTCGGAGAGGACCCCATACCGCGGCGGGAGGATGGACCAGCTTCCATCCGGGAGCAGATGGAAGGGATACAGCCGGCACGCCAGCGGGCGGGCAGCCTCGCTGAGCCGACAGCCGCTGTTCCGGTCCAGGAAGACGCACGCGCCCTTCTCTACCTTGAGGGTCCGACGACGGGAACCCCGACGGAAGTAGCCGCGAAAGAGCGGGCGCTGCTCCTCATAGGCCTGCGCCTCTTCCGGGCTCAGCCACTCGTCCACCACGAACCGGCCGGCGGACAGCCGCGTCTCCCCTGAGATCCGCCGCACGTCCTCGTCGGTCAGGGTGGCCAGCGCCTGGCCTTCGGGAGCCTCACAACAAGAGACCCCCAGCAACCTCGGACAGCGCGCACAGACGTGGCTCACCCGTTCCGCTCCGTGGAGTCCGCGTCGCGGGCCTTCAACAGCCGGTCGATCCGCGCGGGCTCGAAGCGGACCTGGAAGGTCTTCTCCCGGGTGTAGTTCACCGCGCCCGGAGGGGCGCCCTTCTGCTTGCGGACGAACTTGGCGTGGGTGTAGCTGACCTCGCCGGTGGGCTCGCCCTTGCGCTGCGAGTAGTGGAGCGCCAGGTGGGCCGCGTCCAGCAGCAGCTCCTGGGGCAGCTCGGCGCCCCGCTCCAGCCGCACCACCACGTGGGACCCGGGCACCCCGCGCACGTGCAGCCAGATGTCCTGCGGACGGGCCACCTTGAAGGTCAGGGTGTCATTCTCCTTCGATCCCTTCCCCACCAGGATCCGCTCCCCCTTCGCAGAGAGGAACTCCCGGTACGGCTTGGCCACCTGCCGCTCGCCCTTCTTCGGACGCTCGGCGCGGGGGACCAGCGTCTCCAGCTCTTCGACGGTCAACGCGTCGAGCCGCAGCAGCTCCGCCTCCACCGTGGAAAGCTCCGCCTCCAGCTCTCCTTGCCGGCGCGCCGCCGCCTCGCAGCCGCGCAGCAGCCGCTTGTACTGGTGGAACCGCCAGTCCACCTCCTGCTTGGGGGTCCGCAGTGGGTCCAACCGGACCTCCACCTCGCGGGGCCCCTCCTCGGTGTACTCGGTGAGCGTCACCTGCTTTGCCCCGCGCGGGACCTTGAACAGGTTCTGCGCCAAAAGCTCGCCCAGCCGGCGGTGCTCCTCGGCATCGGGGCGGCGGGCGGCCTCCACCTTCACCTTCCCCAGGGTGCGCAGGATGCGGGTGCGCTTGGCGCGCAGCGGCGCGGTCAGCGTCCGGCGGACCTGGTCCACCCGCTGGGTCTTCTCCCGCTTGCCGAACAGCGCCTCCACCGCCTCCGCGAAGGGGAACCCGGCGGTGGGGTCCGGCTGCAGCCGCGAGGGTTGGACGCGCGCCGAGTCCGGCAGCGACGCGGGAGGCGGCTGCCAGGTCGCGCCGGGGCGCAGGTGGCGTGCCTCCGTCGCGGTCCCGGCGTGCGCATAGAGGCGGTCTTCTTCTCCCACCAGGGCCAACACCCCGCCGGGGCCGGTCAATTCGCACACCAGCTGACGGTTTCCGCGCTCACCCACGAAGGCGAGGCGGACGATCCGATCTTGCGCGGAGAGGGTCAGCCCGGTGAGGCGGGCGGCCACCAGCTCCTGCCGCAGCCAACGCTGGAAGGTGGGCGGGGTCTCCAGCGCGGGCGGCTTCTCGTCGCTGATCGAGATGCGGGCGGTGGCCGGCTCGCGCTGCACCAGCAGATAGACCGACCGCCAGCCGTCGCGGCCCCGGTGGCGAAGCTCGAACCACACCGACTCGTCCAGGGACCAGACCTTCTGGACCGCGACTCCGGCGAGCGAGGCGTTCAGCTCGGTGACCAGCTGCTCCAGCTCGGAGTACCGCAGCGACATTCTGACCCTCTAAGCAGAAACGGCCCGGCGTTTCCGCCGAGCCGTTTCCTCAATTCAATCGCGCGAGCGCGACCGCTGGAACTACTTCTTCTTGGTGGCCTTCGCCGGGGCCTTCTTCGCAGTCGCCTTCTTGGCGGCAGGCTTCTTCTTCACAGCGGTCTTCTTCTTCGCGGCCATCGATCCCTCCCTGGGTCGTTATTTGGTGTCACTCGCGACCGCTAGGGCGGTGCGGAGTGTTGGAGATCGTATGCGGGCCTCATTGGTGTGTCAATTGACTCGACAAGAGAACTGACGTTGGGCCGATCAAATCTGACGGCAGATCTGTCGCCAGGGGGTTACCGCCACCGGACTCCAGACCTAGATTTTTGCCCATGTCGGAGCGTGCTTTTCCAGAGGACTTCGTTTTTGGCGTCGCCACGTCTGCCTATCAGGTGGAGGGCGGCATCGAGAACGACTGGGCAGAGTGGGAGCGGGCGGGGAAGCTGAAGGAGGCCCATGCCCGCTGTGGTCGAGGCGTCGACCACTGGAACCGTTACCAGGAGGACTTCAGGCTGGCGCGCGACATCGGGTCGCAGGCCTTCCGCATCTCCCTGGAGTGGGCGCGCATCGAGCCGACCCGCGGCCAGTACGACGGAGAAGTGATCGAGGGCTACCGCGAGCGGCTGCTGCAGATGAAGGCGGCCGGTCTGCGTCCAGTGGTGACCCTCCACCACTTCACCCACCCCACCTGGTTCCACACCCAGACCCCGTGGCACACGCCCGAGTCGGTGCAGGTCTTCCGGGACTACGTGAAGGTCTGCACCCGGATCCTCCGGGGCACCGACGCGATGGTGATCAGCTTCAACGAGCCGATGGTGCTGCTGCTGGGCGGGTACCTGCAGGGGCTGATGCCGCCGGGAATCGCCGACCCCAAGAAGGCGATGGCCGCCTTGGCCAACCTGGCCCGCTCGCACGTGGCGGCGCGCGAGGAGCTGTTCGCCGCGCTGGGCCCGGTGGAGCTGGGCATCTCCCAGAACTGCGTGTGGTTCGCTCCGGACCGGGTCTGGCACCCCATCGACCGGGCGATGGTCCACATCGCCACCCACAACTACAACCACGCCTTCATCGAGGCGCTGACCACCGGCGAGCTGCGCATCAACATGCCCGGGTTGGCCTCCACCAAGGTGCGGATCGAAGGCGCCCGGGATTCGATGAGCTTTCTGGGCGTGAACTACTACACCCGCGCCCACCTGCGCTTCACCGCCCGAAAGCCGTTCCTGGAGTTCAGGTTCCGCGATCCCCTGCAGCGCGGGCTGACCGACATCGGTTGGGAGCAGTACCCGGAGGGCTTCTCCCAGATCCTGATGGAGATGAAGCGCTACAACCTCCCGGTGTGGATCACCGAGAACGGGATGGACGACCGGGTCGGTGACCGGCGCCCGGCCTACATGCACCAGCACTGGAGCCAGATGCTGGACGCGGTGGCCAAGGGCGTGGACGTGAAGGGCTACCTGTACTGGTCGCTGCTGGACAACTTCGAGTGGCTGGAGGGCTGGGGCCCGCGCTTCGGGCTGTACCACGTGGACTTCGAGACCCTGGAGCGCCGCGCCACCCCCGCCTGCAACTACTTCCGGCAGACCGCCACCTCGCGGATCCTGGCCCCGCCGCCCTCGCCCATCGCCGCCTCCGAGCCGGTGCGCCACGGCTCGCTGGTCCTCTCCGCGGGGTAGACGCCACCGACGCGCCGCACCAATAAAGGGGACAGGCTACATTTCGCGGCGCTGAGCGACGAGCGCTAAGGGGCGAATCCGCTAGAAGGCGACTCCCACCGAGATCCTCGGCAGCGCCTGCAGCGGGAACGCGTTGGGCGCGCTGGGACGGCGACCGAGAGGGTGGAGACGCCGCTGGCGGTCTCCCTGCTCATGGCCACCGCCACCAGCGGGCCCAGGTAGAAGCCACCGGGCGGCTTGCCGATCAACACCAGCCGCACGCCCGCCTCCGCCAGCAGCCCTACTTCCAGCCTCCCGGCGGTGAGCAGCAAGGTGGGCTGCGGGGAGACGTAGACGGTGAACCAGTCGTTGAGCGCCCGTTCGTACTCCAGCGCCAGCTGCGACTGGAACAGGGCCAGCGGGTTGAAGGTCACCGTGTTGCGGCTGCGCACGGGCTGGGCGGGAAGCATCTTGGCCCGATCGAGGGTGGTCGCCCTCCCCTTGAGCGGATGGGGGCCGGACTTGATCGGGGAGGCCTGTTCGTCATCGGCGGGTGCGGCGGCCGGCTCCGACTGTGGAACGGTCTCGCTGGGGGAGGGGCAGTCTTCCTTGGGCTTCTGCTCACCGTCGGCACCGGTTCCGTGCGCCAACGCGGCAAAGGCAAAGGCAAAGGCAAAGGCAAACGAGGTGAACCAGAGCAGCAGGAATTAGCGCATCCGCACGAGAGGGAAGCACGCGGGGGGCCGGTTGTCAGCCGCGCGGCGACGGGCAGCTCTCCGACTCAGCCCAGCGCCGCCCGGTAGTCCACGTCCTGCTCGTCCTGCTCCGAGGGGTCGAAGCTGGCCTCGCGGAAGAACCGGGTCACCGACTCCTCCACCTGTTCAGGGGTGGCCAGGGTGTTGACCGTGTTGCGGAACGCCGAGGCCCCGTGGAGCCCGTGCGCGTACCAGGCCAGGTGCTTGCGGAAGGAGCGCACCGCCGCCACCCCCTCACCGATGAACTCGATGTGGTCCTTGAAGTGGGACAGCACCACGCCCGCCCGCTCCTCGGGGCTGGCCGGATCCCCGCCGGCCAGCTCCCGGAACAGCCAGGGGTTGCCCAGCGCGGCGCGGCCGATCATCACGTAGTCGCAGCCGGTGGTCTCCAGCATCCGCCGGGCGTCCGCCGCCGTCTTCACGTCGCCGTTGCCGATGATCGGATGGTTGGGGAAGGCACGCTTGAGGTCGGCGATCTGGGTCCAGTCCGCCTGACCGGAGTACCCCTGGGAGCGGGTCCGGGCGTGCATCGCCAGCGCCGCGCAGCCGTTGGCGAACAGCACCTCCGCCATCTGCAGGTAGTTCTTCTGGTTGTGGTCCCAGCCGGAGCGGATCTTCACCGTCACCGGCAACCCGGTGGCCTCGGCGATCTGCCGCACCATCTCGCCTGCGCGGGGCGGATCGCACAGCAGCCCGGAGCCGGCGCCGTTCTTGACCACCTTCTTCACCGGGCAGCCCATGTTGATGTCGATGATCTGGGCCCCCTTCTCCTTGCCGATCAGCGCCGCCTTGGCCATCACGTCCGGCTCGCCGCCGAAGATCTGCAGCGAGTACGGCCGCTCCACCTCGGCGTTGAAGCGCAGGTAGCGCAAGGTCCGCACGTTGGCGCGGAACAGGCCCTGGGCGCTGACCAGCTCGGTGGGGCAGAGGGCCGCGCCCATCCGGAAGGCGATGGTGCGAAAGGGCATCTCGCTCACGCCGGCCATGGGGGCCAGCACGAACGGGTTCTTCAGGGTGTAGGGGCCAATGGGCAACAAGACGGAAGCGTCACTAACACGAGTTGGGTCCTGGCGGTTCTGTGCGCAGGAAGGCTGCCAGGAGGGCCCAGGGTCGTTAGTGTGGGCGGGTGCTTCGCTTCCAGCTTGGAAAGATCCCCGTCACTGTCCACGGCAGCCACCTGTTGATCGCCGCCCTCTTCGGCTGGATGTGGGTCCAGAACGGAGTCACCGTCGACGGCGAGGCCCTGGCCCTCCCCGGCACCCCCCAGTACGCCAAGGTGGCCACGCTGGCGGTGGCCGGCTGGATGCTCAACATCTTCGTCTCGGTGCTGGTCCATGAGCTGGGGCACGCGCTGACCTCCCAGGCGTTCGGCTACTCGCCCGCCATCCATCTGGCAGGGCTGGGAGGGCACACCGAGACCCGGATGGACCCGAACCTGGCCTGGTACAAGCAGGTGGCGGTGGTGCTGGCCGGCCCGGTCGCCGGCGGCCTGCTGGGAGTGGTGGCCGGGGTGGTGGTGATGCTGTTCGAGCTGCCGCTGATGCTGGAGTACCTGCTGGGTGGCCTGGCCTTCGCCAACTTCGCCTGGGCCATCTTGAACCTGATCCCGGTCCCGCCCCTGGATGGGTCGCAGATCACCACCACGGTGCTGATGCGGATGTTCGGACGCCGCGGCTTCCTCTTCGCCCAGCTCGTCGGGGTCGCGGTGGGCGTGGGGGTGACCCTGCTCTGCTTCCAGTACAACCTGGGGATCATCGCCATCTTCATCTTCGGAATCGGCACCATCCACTCGGTGCGCGCCGCCGCCGCGTATCTGCGCGGCGAGGACGAAGGGTCCCCCAAGGACCCCGAACCGCTGCAGGCGTTGACCTCCGCCCAGGAGGCCTTCACCGCCGGAGACCTGGACCTGGCGCAGACCCGCGCCCAGGCGGTGCTGGACGCCGAGACCACCGCCGCGGTCCAGGCCCGGGCCCACTACCTGCTGGGCTGGATCTCGCTGCGCCGAAAAGAGGGCCGGGCGGCACTGGACCACTTCGCCCAGGCCGGGAAGACCCCGGTGGAGCCGGAGGCACTGGCCACCGCGTTTACCCTGATCGGCGACGACCACCGCGCCTCCGGGCTGTGGGAGCTGGCCTTCCGCGAACACCGGACCCCGGCCGCCGCGCAGACGTGGGCCGCCTCGCTGCTGCTGCAGGGACAGGACGTGGCCGCCGCCCGGGTGACGGGAGTGGACCTCTCCGCCGCGGAGCTGGTCGCCGCCCGGACCGCCTTTGGCCGCAAGGACTTCGCGACCGCGGCCCGGCTGGCGACCGACTCGGTGGAACGCTCACCCAACGACGAGGCGGCCTACGACGCGGCTTGTGCCTACGCCCAGGCGGGGGACGTGGCCGCCGCCCTGGCGATGCTGGAGAAGGCGCGAGCGCTTGGCTATTCGGACGTACAGCACGCGGCGAAGGATCCGGATCTGGCCCCCTTGCGTGGCCACGCGGGGTTCACTGCCTGGCTGGGCGGGGTGGATTCTCCCCCCGTCTGACACAGCGATGACAGTGCGGCGCGTTCATGTCCCTGAAACCAGAGGGGACCTACGCCTTGAACGCCCAGACCTCCGAACTCCAGAACCCGACCGCACCCCAGAAGAGCTACGCGATCCAGAAATGGACCTCGATCCCGTTCTTCCTGGTGCACGCCGCGACCCTGCTGGCCTTCTACACCGGGGTCGGGGTCCGCGAGGTGGTGGTGTGCGTCGCGCTCTACTACGTGCGGATGTTCGCCATCACCGCCGGGTACCATCGGTACTTCGCCCACCGGGCGTACCAGACCAACCGGGTGTTCCAGTTCCTGATCGCGCTGCTGGGCACCACCGCGGCGCAGAAGGGCCCCCTGTGGTGGGCGGCGCATCACCGTCACCACCACCGGTCCTCCGATCAGCCGGATGACATCCACTCCCCCGTCCAGGACTCCTTCTGGTGGAGCCACGTGGGCTGGATCCTCAGCGACAAGTACGACGCGACCCACTTTGACGCGATCAAGGACTTCGCCCGCTTCCCGGAGTTGAGGCTGCTCAACCGCTTCCACCTGGTGCCGTCCATCGCGCTGGCGGTGGGGCTGCACTTCTGGGGCGGGCTGTCGATGCTGGTGTGGGGCTACTTCATCAGCACCGTGCTGCTGTGGCACGGCACCTTCACCATCAACTCGCTCTCACACGTGTTCGGCAAGCGCCGCTACAAGACCACCGACGACAGCCGGAACAACTGGCTGCTGGCGATCATCACCTGCGGCGAGGGGTGGCACAACAACCACCACTACCACCAGAACACCGCCAACCAGGGCTGGTTCTGGTGGGAGGTGGACTTCTCCTACTACGTGCTCAAGCTTCTCTCGGTCTTCGGAATCGTGAAGAAGCTGCGGCTGCCGCCGGACGCGGTGCGACTGGCCCACCTCAAGTACACCGAGGAGGAGCGGGTGGCCCTCAACGCGCCTGCCCGCAAGACCGCCGCCTCGATCGCCTCCGAGATGACCCACGCGGCCACCGCCCGGGCCG